>CAZTMZ010000007.1:0-73576 GCA_964615315.1 uncultured Eubacteriales bacterium
GACGAGAAACAATTTTTGCAATCAAGTCAAGCATAATATCTTTATCTGCTTTTTCCTTCTCGTGATTAAACCAACACGGTACATCATGTGTATCGAATTCGTAATAATCAGTAAACATTGCTGACGCTCTGTCGCATAGTTCTCGAATGATTGCGTCGTTATTTACGATAGGTAAATCGTCTGTTACAATTCCGTCTTCGTATATCCACACCGGACTGCGCAAAAATTCACTCATAATTCTTACTGTGATCATATTCATCAATCCTTTCTTCTCTTAGGATAAGCAGAAATAATAAACCCATTTGTTCCAACACCTGTAATCACATAATGGTTTCCTTCGTAGTAATAAATACGTTCATATCCTTCGCGAGACCCTATTTTTTTCAATTCGTTACTTACGACTATACCATCTGTAACTACCTTCTGTAAGTAACCAGGAATAGCCTCTCTCGTTACTCCAAAAGCTCTTTCAAAATCTGCAGCGTGTCCGGGTGATTGTCCGTTACCATCAAGTATATGCTTTAAACCCGCAGATTCATTTCCTGTTTCAAGCCAAACCGTTTGCCCTGTTGCATCTTTCGTTATGAATACGATATTTTCTTTGGTGAATTTTACGCCGCTTTTTTTCCAAATCTGCAATTAGTTCTTCTGCAGTATTGTTTTTATCTCCGTGTGTTTTACCGAATCCGCCGTAAAATCCTGCTCCCATTAGGCAAATTAAGTTCTTTTATAAATAAGCTCATCCTCGCATAATATTTTTTCGGGAAAATTCTGATAATTTATTGTAAAGAAACCGTCGTCACTTATATCTATCGGCGCTCTTTTGGGCATATCAATCCCAACGAACACAAAAGACCAATATTCTTCATATTCTTTTGAATCAAAATCGTTTTCATTTTCGTCTTCAATAAACGAGTCATACTTGGCTACAACTTCGATACCATCGCTCCATATCAATCGTAGTATCTTGTTCGCAAAATTCGATTCAATTTCAATAAAAGAACCAATTATCTTTTCTTCCTTGTCATTTAAATAAAGCATTATTTTCTCCTCCAATTCTTTGGTTCGGCAGGAACGATATGTGCACCGTCTTTAGAATAATGAATAATACCCACCGTAGTCTTATGTGAAATGCCTGTTTTGGGATCAACGTATAATCCGATATTTTGACCAAAATCGACTCGTTCCTTGTTCTTCCCAATCCATTTACCTGTTCCTGCATAGTTGTTAATAAGTTCTTGGGCTTTTGTCTTTGAACCGAAAAAGATGCTTCTTCCTTTTTGATAATTATTGTGAGTTGGGATATGTTTACCCTGTCTACCTTCGTGTACAATTTTAGGATATCCATTAATAGTATTACTACCTTGAGTGTTTCCAAAACCACCGTAAAATCCTGCTCCCATTAGGCACTCACCGCCTTTCGATGAGCAACCGAATAGTCACTGTCGAATTGCAGTATTTCTATGCCCATATTCTTATACTTGGCGAATATACAATCCGGGGTAGTTCCGTACACGACAATAGTTGTCGGCTCTAATGTGTCAATCACATAGTTTAATCCGTCGTTGAAGTATTTGCGCTCATTAAGTGACTTTATGCATCCATGAGATCCCACAGCAATTACACTGTGTTTTTCAACTCCGACACATGAAAGTTCAAATGTGCGTTCATCGCCAAATCGTATATTCGGTATAACGGGAATATCGTTTTCTTGCAGCCAATGTGCAATCGCTCTGCTGCGATAAATGTTCCAATGTTGCATTACCAAAGGCATATCACGATATATACTGAAATCGGGAGAGATAATGCCCTTGAACTTTTTTAGAATAGGCAGATAAGTTTTCGGTCTGTTCCATAATCTTTCAAATGCAACATCGTCTTCATAGAAATGTACCCATGCATCATAATCGGTGCTTCGAATAGCCTTGGAAAAAGCTATGAGTTTTTTCGGCTTTCTAAGTTCCGGTTTCAAGCAGGGGATTTCAAGCGAACTATCATAGGTCGCATTTTTTACTAAAAATGCGTGAAAAACATCTTTGCACCCACTTCGAGTGCTGTTTTTTATTGACAAATATTATTGCCTCCTTGTCTGATTATTAAAAAATAACTTTTTGAACACTGATAAATTGTTCTTGTAATTTCTCTTCAGATGTGGCATAATATTTGTACCAAGATATTGGATGCTTGCATCCGAGGAGAATGCACTTTGTAAATTGTTCCAGCAATTTATAAAGTGCTTTTTCTTTTGCTTTTTTACAATCATTTTACATCACCGTCCTTTCGGTTGATTTTATATTACACGGCTTCTTCAAAAAGCCGAAGTAATCGTAATTAGTAATTGGTATAGTTATTATTGTCACAAAAACTCTACATTACGACAGACATAATGTATAGGCAGTACAACTACACCATTTTGTAACATTTGTCAATTAGCATTATACTACACCATTATGATTTTGTCAACTTTTCACAAATATATTGCATTTTATGGTATTTTATGGTTTTTTTGCGTTTTAACTTGTATAATGTTGTCTTTCAAAACACGGTAAACAAACAGCATGGTTCTCGTTCAATATAATCATAATTTTTTTACGGCATATTATATAACCGGCATCTAAAAAGTTTGTAACAGCAAGCCTTACTGTTTTATTCAATTACGCTTTGGGTTGTATGTAATCTCACGCGAGTGAGTATCTCTTTACAAGCGGTGCTGTTCATATTCGACTTTTTGCACAGATTTTTAATAATTTATCGCACTTTCGAAAGAAAAAGTTGACAAGGCGACACTATTGTTATACAACATCCTTGACGGTGGGGATAATTGTGATTTACGATATTTTCACGCACAAGCTGATTAAGTGAACCATACTCATAAAACATCCTTTTGTGCGTTCTTGACGTAATAATACAATGTACCGTTGTAAGTGAAACTCGATAGCAATACAAATTTCATTGTAAAGCCGAAATTTTTATGCTATAATGTATTGTGTGTTATCGTAAATCTCAAATATTTAAAATATGAAGTATGAAAAATTTTTCAAAATGAGTTAAATTCGGTTTTAGAAGGTGTTAATATGAGAAAATATTACGGTGAAGAATATGGCAGCATAAAAAGAAAAAAGCCCGGTAACGCTGCGTTGGAAACGCTTGATGATTTATATAACATTTTGCGTGAATGTTGGTGCAAGGAAACAGCGTATCCCTCGTGTCAGGCAGAATGGGTTCCTAACGATTCCTCTTACGGTCAATGTGCTATTACCGCAATGCTTGTACATGATATGTTCGGCGGAACTATACACCGAATCCGTGTAAGCGGCGGCGGAACACACTATTTTAATAAAATAGACGGTCATTATATTGATCTTACGATAGAACAGTTTGATTTATATAACATACCTGTAAATTACGAGCCGAATGAAGAAATAGATCGTAAATACTGCGGTAAAAACAAAGACACACAAAATAGGTTTGAATTACTTGTAAAACGAATATCTGAAAAATTAAATTGTGTTCGTTAAGAAGTATTGTGTAAACATTTCACCGAAATTGCCGTTTTGGTGAAAAAAACCTTTGAAATTTTGAATTAAACTTGATATAATACATAACAGTGTGTAGCCGAAAGGTGTAAGTCCGACTTTGTCGGACTTACACCTTTTTTGCATTTTAAGGAGGAAATTAAATGAAAAACAATCAATCGTATCTTGCCACTGAAAAGCTTGGCAAACTTATGGGGAAATATGCCATACCGTGTATAATTTCACTTTTGGTCGGTGCTTTGTATAATATCGTTGACCAAATTTTTATCGCAAACGCAGATTATCTCGGTTCATACGGCAATGCGGCTAATACAGTTGTATTTCCGCTGACGGTAATCGCTCTGGGCATAGCCGTAATGCTCGGTGACGGTTGCTGTGCCTTCGTCAGCATTTCGCTTGGCGAGAAAAAGACGGAAAACGCGACTCGCAGTGTAGGTAACACAATTTTTCTTTGTATCATAGGCAGTATTATTTTAACAGCCGTATATCTTATTTTCGACGAACCGATACTTACGGCTTTCGGTGCCAACGTAAATGTTGAAACTTTTGAAATGTCGAAGGAATACTTCTTTTGGATTACGCTCGGTATTCCTTTTTACATGTTCGGTCAAGCGATGAACCCCGTCATTCGTGCTGACGGCAACCCGAAATTTGCAATGATTTCCACGCTTACGGGTGCGGTTATCAATATCATTCTCGATCCGATATTCATTTTCGGTTTTAAGTGGGGAATGATGGGTGCCGCCGTCGCTACGGTTTTCGGTCAAATTGTAACCGCTGTCCTTGCGATTTGGTATCTTTGCCACGCAAAAATTATCAAGCCGAGTGTCAAGGATTTTAAATTGAAAATTAAAACGGTCGGTAAAACGCTCTCGCTCGGTATGTGCAGTTTTCTTGCACAGATCTCGCTTGTAGCATCAATGATGGCAATTAACAATATGATTTACAAATACGGTGCTATGGATTCGATTTTCGGTCAAGAACAGTACGCACAAATTCCTATGGCAGTTGTCGGAATTGTTATGAAATTCTTTCAAATTGTTATTTCCGTCGTTATTGGTATGGTAGCGGGATGTATTCCGATCGTTGGTTTTAATATGGGAGCCAAGCTGTCGAAAAGAGTCAAAGATTTGTTTACAAGACTTTTGATAACGGAATCCTGTGTCGGTGCGGTTGCACTTATTATTGTAGAGTTTTTCCCGAAAGCTTTGATACAAATTTTCGGTGCCGCAAACGAAAGTGTTTACTATACCGATTTTGCCGTGAAAGCTTTCCGTATATATCTTTGTATGATAATTTTTGCCTGTGTCAACAAAGCAACGTTCATTTTTCTGCAAGCAATGGGAAAAGCGCTCGCTTCCACACTGCTCTCTATGATTCGTGAAATTGTTTTCGGCGTCGGCTTTGCCCTTCTTTTGCCTATATTCTTCGGACTTGACGGTGTTCTTTACTCGATGCCGTTATCCGATATTCTAACGGCACTGATATCCGCAATAATTATTGCGCAAACTTATAAGCAGTTAAGCAAGCCCGCAAAAAGCTTTAATAAAATTTCCGAAAGCTGAATTACGCCGTACATTCGGCAATAAAAGTTCCCGCTCATAAGAACGGGAACTTTTCGCTTATTACTTATCGTCTTTTTACCGATTATATTACACTGCGTGTTTCATTGACAAAATATGGTGGATATGATAAAATTTTTAGTTGATAATATTTATATCTTAAACGATTTTGAGGTGTCAGTCGAAATGAATAAATATACTTTTTGCGAAGTAAAAGATTTGAATAAATTCAACGAATTTTCAGAAAACAACGGCGGTTCGATTTACCAGACATCTTATTGGGCAGAGGTAAAAAGTGCTTGGAAGCCTTCATTTTATATGGGATACGATGAAAACGGCAATGAAGTTCTTTCTTGTCTTTGTCTGGAAAGAGATGTCAAGGTCGGCAAACTTTGGTACTGTCCCGACGGTTTTGTTTGCGACCTTTACAACGAAGAACTTGTCACAGAATTCTGTGCTTATATTAAATCCGAAATGAAAAAACACAAAATTTGCGCTATGGTTTGCGATCCTCTTGTCGTGGAAAAAATTAACGGTGAAGCTCGTGACACAAGTGCGATAAATTCTTTGATTAAGGGTGGCTTTATACTTAACAAGGATAAGAATTTTTACATTGTTCAACCGGCAATCACAATCAACTCGCCCTTAAAAGACTTTACGGCGGACGCATTTTTGAAAAAATGCGAAAAAGGTGTCCGTCACGGTTTAAAGGCGGCTAATGACGGCCTTTTATATGCGGAGACTTACGATAACGTTACAATTAACGAGCATCCGGAAAAGCTTGACGAGTTTTTCGATGTTATGACCGAAACCGCTGACAGAACCGAATTTATCCAGCGTGACAAAAATTATTACAAGACAATAATTACGGCTCTTAACGGCAAAGCGGTTATGGATTTTATTTACTGCGACCAAAAAAAGCGAGCAGACTATTGCAAAGAGCTTTCCGAAAAGAAAGAAGCACTTACGCAAAATCTTTCGGAATTGGAAAGTGCCGAAAAAAAGGACAAAAAAGAAATCGCTTCCGTGAAAAAACAACTTGACGAAATCGACACCACGCTCAAGCGCAATGAAAAAGCCGACGACGAATTAAAAAAAGTTTACGGCGAAAACATTCCGCAAAAGTTATGCCTTGCCGTCGGTATTACGTCGCGTTTCGGTAAAACGGCAATATGTCTTTACGGCGGAACGAGAAATGTTCTTCGTAACACGCTTCGTCCGACACATTATCTTAACTGGGAAAGAATTTGCAAAAGCATTGATGCCGGAATCGAAATTCACGACCTCGGCAGAATTACGGGTAATCCTTACGATGAAAACAATCAGCTTTACGGACTTGCGAAATACAAGCTCAGTTATAACGGTGAAGCGACGGAATATGTCGGAGATATGTATTTGATTGCAAACAAACTTCAATTTTCATTATTCCGCACACTTCTGCCTAAGGTTAAAAAGATAAAAAACACTATTCTCAAAAAACATATTAAAGAAAAAACAGTCATTAAAAGTAAAGGCGAATGATTATGTACACTTTTAAAGCAAATATTTCCGTTGATGAATTCAACGGCTTTACCGAAAAAACATCTTTTGCCGTAATTCAGCAAACTGAAAGTTGGAGCAAATTAAAAAGCAACTGGAACAGTACGTTTTGCGGTATTTATAAAGACGAAGTTCTCACAGGCGTTGCTTTAATTTTAACAAGAACGCTTTTGCCGAAATTCACTTACGCTTATTGCCCACGCGGTCCGGTTATGGATTTTACGGACAGCGAAGCCGTAAAGGCTTTTGTCGACGGTGCAAGAGATTACTGTAAAAAGAACGGCATTTATCTTTTAAAAATCGACCCGACAGTCGTTGTCGGTAAGACACTGCCCGATATGGAAGAAGATAAATATTTTGACCCCTTTGATTTGGAAAAAGGAAAAACAGAGTTTGACAACATTGTCGGTGCCGGCTTTAAGCACAAGGGGTTCGGTAAAAGTCTTGACTCCGCAACGCAACCGCGTTACAACGCACTTATTCCTTTGAAGGACAGAAACGGCAATCCCCTCACCCCTGCTCAGTTCAAAAAGAATTACAAAACAAAAATAAGAAAATATTTAGGTACATTTCAATCTGCCCGCGGACTTTTTTATGAAGAAGCTGAGCATACGGAAGAAAACATATCACTTTTCAAAAGAATTTTAAGCAATACGGAATCACGTCAAAACATTGCGTTGAGAAACGAGGAGTATTTTTCACTTCTTGCCGATGCCTTCGGTGATGATGCGTATTTTGCTTTTGAAAAATGCAACGTACCCGCTTATATTGAAAATCTTAAAAAAAGATATGAAAAAGAACCGGAAAACAGAGAAAAACTTACAGAGCAAATCGAAGATGCTTCAAAAGTTATGAACGAACGCGGTGAAACGGTTCCGCTTGCGGCACTTTTGACGGTTTATCCGCCAAACAAGGAAGGCATTAAAATTGCCGAGTATTTGTATGCGGGTTCCGATTTAACGGTATTTTCATCTTTCTGTGCAACGCTTTGCGGTCTTTGTCAACAGTGTTCGCTTTGTGTTGAAAGAAGCTGTGATTTTCTCGACCTCGGTGGTGTAAGCGGCACGTTTGACGACGGATTATTCGATTTTAAAAATCCTTTTAACCCCATTATCGTTGAATATGCAGGCGAATTTGACCTTGTTGTTAACGACTTTAAGTACGCACTTATGGAAAAATGGCTTCCCGTACTCAAAAAGGGCTATTCGAAATTAAGAAAACTTCTCAAAAGATAAAGCAATCCCCTTATCAATTTGATAAGGGGAATTTTTTGTTTATATGTCGGTTTCTTCGGGTTTGTTTACATAATTTTTAAAAAGGAATACGGCACCGGCAAAAAGCCCTATAAGTAGTATTCCGACAACGACACCGCCGACGGCGTTTGCGGAATAGGAATCTGCCAACGGTTTTAAAAAGACATATCCCACAAGGTCTTCCAAGCCCTCATTCATACCGTCGAATTTATTCTGTGCAAGTTTGATAACAATGGCATATAAGAATGAAATAAAACCGCCGTATAAAAGGCAATTAAAAATTGTTGTTATGTTAATCAAAAGCAGTAATATTAAAGCGGCAACGGATATAACCGTACAAAGAACCACGGTATCTCGCGACAGTAAAACTATAAAATTATCCGCGCTCATATTTGAGGCGTTTTCAATGGTTTCTATAACAAGCGAGCGTGTATACAAACGGTAATAATTTATTATTTTTTCTTCTGTGGTTGTACCGTCACTCACTTTAAGTTCGCCGTCATAATTTGACTGTTCTCCGTTTTTAAGTCGCTCTTTTGCTTCGTCGACGTCGCTGTTTACAAAGTAATCAACCAAATTCATTACTTCGCTTTTAATCAATTTGTCAAGTGCTTCCGAAGTTAAAACGTCATCGACAACTTTGTCCAAAACATCGGACGCATATTTATCGGCACCGGGAATAAGTTGTAAAACGAAATCCTTTGCGTCGGAATAAAAGTTGTTTTTCTCGCTTTCCGCTGTTTTTTTAAGCTCGTTTTCGATTTTGTTTTTTGCGACTTCACGAACATATTCATTGACGGTTATCTTTTGCCCGTTGACCTGAAGTTTTAAATTATTAAGGTCGGCTTCGTCGACTTGCCCTTGAAATTCATCGGAATTAAGATAATCTCTCGCCACGTTAACAAGCGTTGCTCCGAGCATTGATACCGTTGCCGTAACGCACAGCAACACCGATATAATGAATTTTACTGTTTTTAAGATTTTCTCGGAAAGCTTATTTTTCATAAAATCACCTAAAAGAATACCCTACGCCGAAAGGTGTAGGGTAAATTTTCAATGTTCAAAGCTTCAGCCTTTATTATTATTTGTTTTCTTTCTTTTGATGGAAAAGAATCTTGTCGACCGGGAAATAAAGGAAGAACTGAATAGCACCGCAAACCGCACCCGAAACCGCGATAGCCGCTTCCGAACCTATTTTTGACGTAAAGAATGTAATAAGCGTCGGTGAAAGCCATGCCGAGAAGCAAATAAGTGCAATTGTGAAAATTATGTAAATCGGAAGTGTTACGGCAATGTTAGCACTTGAATTAAATGTCTTTTCTCTGTTGATAAAGAAAGAAACGATTTGTGCGATAACATTACTTACGTTAGCCGCAAGCCAAATTCCCAAACCTACTGTTTCGGTTGAAGCAAATATCCAGAATTTGAATTCTTGTAAAAGGAACTCCTCACTCATCGGAAGTTTAATAAGAAGCGGTAAAAACGTTTGGATAACAAATGCTCCGAGACTTACCACAATGAATTTAATAAACTGCCAAAGTGTTTCAATGCCCTTTCCCTTTGAAGCAGCCGCCTTATCAATATCGTTTAATTTTGCCATAATACCTTTCTCCTTCTAATGCCAATTTATGAGTAAATGATACCATAATATGCCTTATAAGTCAATAAATAAAAACAGGTGAATCCGTTTGCACGGTCCACCTGTCAGACAATCAATATTTTGTAAGATATTCGTCTATTTCCCACTGAGTAATTCTTGTGGTATAGTTTTTCCACTCTTGTTTCTTACCGGCAAGATATTTTGTAAAGATGTGGTCGCCGAGAACCTCTCTTACGAAATCGCTCTTTTCGAATTCTCTTGTCGCCTCTTGCAAAGTACTCGGAAGATTTTCGATTCCCTTGGCTTTTCTTTCGTCACCCGTCATATCGTAAATGTTCGTTGTAATGCCGTCGGGAGCTCTCATTCCTTTTTTGATACCGTCAAGTCCCGCCGCAATACAAAGAGCCATTTCAAGATACGGGTTGCACGACGGGTCTGCCGAACGAAGTTCAACTCTTGTTGACATTCCGCGTGCTGCCGGAACACGAATAAGTGCCGAACGGTTTGACGCCGACCAAGATATGTAAACCGGTGCTTCAAAACCGGGTACAAGACGTTTGTAAGAGTTTACAAGAGGATTCGCAACACACGTAATTGCTTTGATATGATGAAGAACACCCGCAATAAACTGATATGCCGTATCGGAAAGTCCGTACTTGTCGTCGGCATCGTAAAAAGCGTTTTTACCGTCCTTCATAAGTGAAAGATTTGTGTGCATACCGTTGCCTGCCGCACCGTAAACGGGCTTTGGCATAAACGTTGCGTGAAGTCCGTTACGTCTTGCATAAGTCTTAACAACGTGCTTGAACGTAACAACCTTATCAGCCGCTTCCAATGCCTCGGCAAATTTAAAGTCGATTTCGTGCTGACCTTCAGCACATTCGTGGTGAGAAGCCTCGATTTCATAGCCCATCTGCTGCAAAGCTATGCAAATATCGTTACGACACTGTTCACCGTCATCGGCGGGGCTGATGTCGAAATATCCGACAGCGTCGTTTGTTTTTGTTGTCGCTTTTCCGTTTTCGTCAAGCTGGAAAAGGAAAAATTCACATTCGGGGCCGACATTGATTGTATAGCCCATATCGGCTGCCTGTTGAATTACAGAACGAAGAACGTGCCTCGGATCGCCCTCAAACGCAGTTACCTTATCGGCTCCGTATACATCGCAAATTACACGTGCAGTCGCCTCTTTCCACGGCAAAACGGTAAATGTATCAAGGTCGGGTTTCAAGTACATATCCGACTCATCAATACGGACAAAACCTTCAATTGAAGAACCGTCAAACATTTGACCGTCCGTAAGTACCTTGCGGAACATATTTTCGGTAATTGCGATATTTTTCATTTGACCGAAAATATCGGTGAATTGCAATCTTATAAATTTTATTTCTTTTTCTTTTGCAATGCGAAGAATGTCTTCAACAGTGTAGCTCATCGGAGTTACCGCCTTTCAATGTGAATATATAAATAAATACCCACTTTAATGCTTATATTATACCATCGTTTTTAAAGTTGTCAATAAAAACGGCGAAGGAAATGGTACAGGTTGCAGTATAGAAAGTTTATTACATTCGAAGCATTGCAAATGAAAAAAATCAGACTTTGACTGTAAAAAAGTCAGAGCCTTTTTCTTTTTTAACTGGATCCGCACGTTCGAGTATAAAAGGATTCGGATAATCTTGCATAATACCACCTATAAAGCTTGTTTTTCTTATCTTCAAACTTTCGATTTCGTTTGCCGACGACTCATAACTAAAGTTATTTTTTTGTCTGCCGTTTGCCTATATTTTATACCAATTCAATAACCGTGTCAATTAAAGCCGCCGCGATGTAACAAACGACTTTCGGTATATGTCATTAATGTTTATTTTACTACAAATTCGAAAGAAAAAGTTGACAAAGCGACACTGTTATTATACAATATCCTTGACGGTGGGGATAATTGTGATTTATGACATTTTCAAACACGTAATCGAAATTGAAGAAAAACGAATTGAAACCTACGGCATACGCTACTTCTGATTACAGCAGAAAAAATGAATAAAGAGGGTGACACGGTGTTGGATTTGACCGATGATGTGTCACCCTCTTCTTATGTGAGGTGGGGTGAAAATGACAACGCTTAAAGGTCTGTACTCCACTCGCTCGAAATAGGCGGTGCTGTTCATATTCGATTTTTTTGCACAGATTTTTAATATTTTTCCGTAATTTCGAAAGAAAAAGTTGACAAAGCGACACTGTTATTATACAATATCCTTGACGGTGGGGATAATTGTGATTTATGATATTTTCAAACACGTAATCGAAATTGAAGAAAAACAGATTGAAACCTACGGCATAGTTGTGCGAAACGGAGACAAAACGGAAAGAACCGTTTTTGACGTGTCCGAAAGCCACGATGCCGTGCTGTCCCTTGTCAATAGGTTAAATGCCGGCAAAGTCGAACTTGTTCATTTGGACTCTGTTTTAGAAGATTTCTTTGACACAAACGCGTAATTTGACACAAACGCGTAAAAAACAAACAACCAGCGAAACAACTCAGCGAATATAAAAAGGCACAGCCGCGGACAAAATCCGTCGTCTGTGCCTTTATTTTTGTAAAAACTTACGTTACGTTTTCATAGCCTAAATTTTCACGCACAAGCTGATTAAGTGAATCGTACTCATAAGACGTTGTTTTCGAGCCGTCGTAAATCGAGGTTATGTTGCCGACTGAGTCATACGTATAACTGTGCGTTATGCCCGCCGTTGTGACACTTTTAACTTGCGTTGTGGTGTTGTTTGTGCCGTCAACGGTATAGTATGAATAACTTGTAGTTGTATACGGTGAAATCGGGTTGTCACCCAAGTTTGCGATGTTGACAGAAGAAAGACGTCCTAAATCATCATAAGAACGGCTAAGAACCTCGGTTCCGTTCCAAGAAACCGCATACACTTGGTCGGGCATTTGTCCCGTTGCGAAATTACCGAAAGTAAAGCCGACCGTTTGTGTGCCGAGCGGTGAAAAATATTTTATGCCAGTCAGATAATCGGTTTTATCGGCATAAGTGTAATCGACGGAAGAAATTAATTTTGTCCCCGTAAGGTCGGTGCCTTCGTACTCCCTTGTGCCGACCAATCTGCCCGCCAAATCGTACACGTATTTCGTGCGGGTTCCCGTTGAAAAATCTACGGTATTCGAAACAGCTCCGTCGTTAATTCACAGAAATGTCCTTTGCTTTTTTTCTTTTTAATTCTCGTTTAATTCTTTTTTGAACATTCTTATGTATTTCTACGTTTGGATTTTTCTTTTGTGCATTATCAATAACTAATAGCCAAAATTCTAAATAATTGTCATAAGCAACATCGATACCTGTTCTTATCCCATTACTACACTTGATTGAAAGAGCATCCGCACCGGAAAAATGTCTGATGAACGTATTGAACCTAATTGAAACAATATCTTCATAATATATTTCATATTTTGTTCCCAGATAAGAAATTAAAAAATAATTATCATTTGCCTTTGCAAGAAATTTGTAATCCTTATATGTACCTCTAATTAACCTTGTAAGAATAGAAAATAAAGTTATCGGTCCAATATAACGACTACCGGGACTTTTTGTTTTAAATTTCAAAAACAAGACACCGAATAGAATAAAAAGTATCGTACACGTGACATTAATAATGAGTTTTCTCTTGTTTTGATAAAAGATTTTCATTTTATTCTATACCAACCTTGCTGTAATACCAATCACTTACCCTATCTATAACTATGCATCCGGCAATAGTTAGTGCTGTAGAAGCCACGGCCCCAACACCGACAAAAGAAGCAGATACCGCAACTCCAACTAAAACTCCTGCTGCAACACCCGTTACCTGAACAACTGATTTTAATACACGGTCACCGTTAGTGTTACTGTTATTTTCTGTCCATGTATTGCCCAAATCAAGAGCTAATCGAGTTCCTGTTATTACGGCATTACCGACTTTTGCAGTTTTTGATGCCCTACTATATGACTTTGCTTTTTCTTCGTCTAATAGTTTTGTCGTTGATGATGCAGAATTCTTAGAGTAATTTACTGTGGAATAATTACCGGTAATTTCCTCAGCTGTACCCAAAACCAAATCCGAAGTTAATCCGACAACTTGGTTTGTAGACGGAATAGTCATGGAAGAAGCCGGCGGTATTGAATTCCACCAATTTGAAATTTTTTGACCTACTGCTTTAAACCAATTAGATATTTTTCCGTAACCGTTAAAGTCAAAATTGTTCACGGGGTCGTTTGAGCAGTATGCGAATAAATTATACTCGTTCATGTCTTGATTGACACCGAGAACACCGTCTGCATTTATGAACCGATGGAATTCGGGGGAATAGTAGCGAGTGGAGAGGAAGTAATAGCCCGTTTCGAATTCGTAGTGGTAACTACGGTAAGTTATCGGGTTAGCTGCGGAAAGGTTTTTGTCGCTTGCGTCAACGCAGTTTGTAATATTTCCCCACGCGTCGTACTGGTAGAGAACTTCCGCAACACCGTCTGCGTTTATGATTAAGTAAACGTCGTTCTGTGCGTTTTTGACGTAATAATACGGTGTGCCGTTATGTATGAATCCGAAATACTCCCCGTTTTCGTCGAACATATACGTTACGGTGAAAGCGTCTTCGTCGATATATTCGCTGTTCGGCATAAACTTTTCGCCGGCGAGAATGTCACCGCAATAAAAATATTCAAAAGTGTACCACACTTCGCCGTCGGTTGAAGAACAGATTTTCTTTGTTCTTTGTCCGTCCGTGTTGTATTCGTAAGAAATTACCGTTTCTTCGTTCGACACGGAAGAAAGCTGTCTGCCGTTCCACGCGAAAGACGTATCGCCGTAAGTCAGCATATTTCCGATTGAATCGACGGTGATATTTTCGGTTGTCGAACTGTTCACGAAAGCCGTGCTTACACCCGAAGTGAAGATGTTTTCGCCGAAATCGACAACAGTATAACTTCTGTTTCCGAAAATTCGGTCTATTTGATATACAACCTCTTATTTCTTTTGTCCGCGGTTCTTTTTAATCCAACGTTCATACGGGAATTCGCGTTTAACGTGAGCAAAGAGCAATTTTATTACTAATATCCACACAAAATCCCAAACCATTACGTTTCTTGCAAGCATATAACTTTTATTCAATGACGATGTTAAAAGATATAGTAATACACAAGCGATTAAGCAAAACGGATGGATTATCAATATACAATAGTAAAGCATGCGAAATATCTTAGGTATTTCTTCCTTGTATCGACTGTAAAACAACCACTCTCTAAAAGTTTCTCCTTTTTTACGTTTCTTAAGTGCACTGTTGTTAAGCTGATAAGATTTTATGCCAGACAGAAAGCTTCGTTGATATAGAAAAGAATATATATAAGCACAAAGAATGCCAATAATTTGATCTCTCAAATTCATTTTTTACCCTCCGAATATACTGCGATATTTACGTTTCATATAATTCGACGCTGCGATAGTCGTTCCTACCGCGTAAAGACAATCAGAAGGAAGGTCTTTAAGAAAGGCTTTATAATAATTTTTAGTGTTCTTTCCATAGTATACAAAAGCTTTTCCGGCTTCTTTCAATCCCGCTTTTAGACCGCTGTGTGTGGTAGCATTATAAGTGCGTTTTACAGTTTGCTTTCCAAGTTGATTTAAATGCTTGTTTCCTTTTCCTACACCACCGATTGCTCCTGAAACACCGCCAATGGCACCATCAATTAGCATATCTACTACATCAAAATTATTAAATCCTTTATTCTCAACAACTTGGTTTACAGTATTTTCTGCTATAGATATTGCCGCATTTCCTACTGCCATTCCTACAGCCCCAATACCTGTTGAAGCAAGTACTCCGCTTGCCGCACCAGCTAACATTGCTGTTGCCAATCCGTTAGTTACCGATTTTCCTTCAATAACATTTGATACAGCTTTGACAACTCCGCTAATTAACGTTCCGGCGGTTGCACCGACAACTATATGCCAAAAATCTCCGCCACTGTCTGCACGATTAACGGGATTATTCCCACAATATGCGAACATATTGTTACCGAGAACTCCTTGACCTGTCTGCACATAGGAGTCTGCACTAACAAACCTACCCCAATCGGCAATGTAATATCTTGAATTGAGGTAATACATAAAGAAGCCGAGTTCTATGTCCATATAGTAACTTCTGTATGTAATCGGGTTGACCGCAGAAATATCTTCTTCGGTTATGTCATAACAAGCCGTTACAACACCCCACGCGTCGTACTGGTAAAGAACTTCCGCAACACCGTCTTCGTTTATGATTAAGTAAACATCGTTCTGTGCGTTTTTGACGTAATAATACGGTGTGCCGTTGTAAGTGAAACCGAAAACATCACCGTTGTTGTCATACATAAATATGAGAACATCGTCGCCCTTTTTCTGACCTGCGAGAATACTGCCGTTATAAAAATATTCGGTTGTTATATATTCGTCCGTGTCAGTGTCGAAAACCGTTTTGGACACACGCTGACCGTCCATATTGTAGCCGTACGAAACAAGAGTTGTTTCGTCTTGACTTACACTTTCAAGTTTTCTGCCGTTCCAATTCAGTGCAATATCACCGATACTTGTAATATTACCGATTTCGTCACTGCCGATTGTATAGCGAGTTTCGGTAGACGTTGCCGAGTATGTTGAAACGTTTGAAAGTGTGTCTTTGCTTACAACCGCATTTGCGGTTAAATCGACTTTTCCGCAACCGTCACCCAAGAAAGATTGTGCAAAGGCGGTGACAGAGTTTAACGTGCCGTCAAGGTCGTCCTCTGCAAACGAATATGCACTTGCCGAGCTTCTGCCCGAATAAGACGTTTCGGTAATTTTTGTAAGCACATCGCCCCACGTATCGTTTTCGTAATGATACTGTATTGTCTTGTTAGGCGTTTCGGGAAGTGTACCCGTTGTATAAGCGTATTCGTGCTTGTATTTAATATTTCCGTTTACGTATTCGTAAGTAAATGTTTTGCCTTGGTCATGATTATTTTCTCTTACAAGTTGGTTTAATTCGTCATATTCATAACTGTTTGCAAGGCTGTTGTTAAATTCTATTGACGTAATATTACCGAGTTCGTCATATTCATAACTATGAGGAATACCTAACGTTGAAACAGATTCAAGCAGAGTTGTGGTTTTGGTATCATTAACATCAACGTAAAAATATGTTGTATCTACACCATTTATCGCTTTGTTTGTGAGTCTGCCTAAATCATCATAAGTGTAATTGAGAACATTATTGCCGTTCCAAGAAACCGCATACACTTGGTCGGGCATTTGTCCCGTTGCGAAATTACCGAAAGTAAAGCCGACCGTTTGTGTGCCGAGCGGTGAAAAATATTTTATGCCAGTCAGATAATCGGTTTTATCGGCATAAGTGTAATCGACGGAAGAAATTAATTTTGTCCCCGTAAGGTCGGTGCCTTCGTACTCCCTTGTGCCGACCAATCTGCCCGCCAAATCGTACACGTATTTCGTGCGGGTTCCCGTTGAAAAATCTACGGTATTCGAAACAGCTCCGTCGGTACCGTAATAATAAGTCTTTTTGTATTTATTGCTATTATTATAACAGATTTCTGTTATTCGGTCAACACTGTCGTATTGATAATTCACGTAATAACCGTTGCCGTAAGTGAACTTGCTTAAAAGCCCCGAAGCGTTATATTCACTGACGGAAAGATTGTTATACGTTTCGCCGTTGCCGACTTGCACTCCCGTTGTTCTTCCGAAAGCGTCATAAAGGAATTTATACCCCGTTCCCCCGTTTATATTTATATGTGACAAACGGTCGTTTGAATACGTATATGTGTTTGTCATTCCGCCGGATGTCACGGACTTTAAGTTGCTTGTGTCGGCGTCGTACGTGTACGACGTTGTACGGTTTGCGGCATCGGTAACGGACGTAAGCGTTCCCGTCGTTTCATTGTAAACGTACGACGTTGTATTTCCGACTTGGTCGGTTTGGCTTGAAACGAAATTTCCGCTTGCCGTATACGTTGCGGAGGTTGAAATTTTTTCTTGTTCACCGTTTCCGCTTGCCGCGGTAATGTCGGGGTAAAAATACCAATGCTGACTTTCATCGTTTGAAATTCGCGTCCATTGTTTTAACGCGGAATTATCTTCATAATTTTTACTTGAATTCGGCTGACCGTCAAGACATTTTGTGTAATTGCTCGACTTTGTGAGCAATTCGAAAGTTCCGTCGCCGTTTGAATGTACCTTGAATTTAAAAGCATCGCCCGACGGACTCGATGCTGTTATTATGTCGGCATTGTCGGTGTTCGCATTCGTCTTTACGCCCATATACAATCCGCCGTAAGACATTGATTTAAAACAGTAAACGTCATCTTCGCCCGTGGCTTCAAGAGTCCAAATTTGGTTGGGATTACCGTTTCTGTATCTCCAATTACAAACGGTACCCGTGTTGTTACCGTTGTCAATGACGTTTCCCGATTCGGCATTACGGATTATATATTTTCCGCCCGCCTCAACAGAAGTAACAAATTTATCTTTCTGTACGGTTGATGTCAACACGTTGCCTTTGCTGTCATAAGTAAATGAATAACGCTGACCGTCGGTCGACACGGCTTCGGTTAAATCGCTCTCATTGTAAGCATAAGTGTAAAAATATTCGCTGCCCGACGGATTAAGCATTTTCGCCATTTGGTTGCCTTTATATGCAAACGCCGACTTCGAATTTGTCAAATCGACAACAGACTGAACATTTCCGTTTTCATCGTAATCGTAAGTCTGTCCGAATTCTTCTTTGTAACAAAACGCTCCCGTAAGGTAAGCCGTATTTACGTTATAATAATAAACAAGGTCTACCATTATTTTTGCGTAATCTTGCTTTGCCAACGCCTTGCCGGCTACAAACTGCCACGCATCAACGTCCTCGTTTATAGGTACCTTTTCGGTTTGAAGCCATCTGCCGTCAGCATCATAAAAATGAATTCCGAGATAAAATTCGGGAATATACGCGTCGTCCGATTTCAAACTGTTTATAGGTGCGGAATCCGCTTTTACCCAAGCACCGAAGCTGAAAACATCGTTTGTTTTTCCGCTTTGAACATAAATGTACTGCCCTATGTCTTGCCAATGCTCTTGCGAGCTTCCGTTCAAATACAAAGCTTTGTCAAAGCCCTCTACGACGTCGGTTGTCGTTATATTCGAACAGTTCCACGACGTCGAACCGTTTGTTAAGCCGCCGTTTTCGACCAAATTACAGCTGCTCATTCCCGTGCCTTTTTCAAGCTGAAGGTCGTCAAACCACACTGTACCGCAAGAGCCCGTGTCAAACCCCTCAAAGCCTAAAACAAAAGACAGCGTATGATTCTCCGGCAAAGTGAACGTAAGACTTACCCTTTGCCAACCGTCAGTTTTATATATTTTTTCTGCCCGTTGCGTATAAACCAACGCGCCGTCCGAGTTGCGAAACTCAACGCCGAAATACGCTCCCGTCCCCGCAAGCGTTTCGCCGTCGGTATTGATATATCCCGAAAGAGTGTACGTTCCCGCGGTAACTCCAGACGGATATTGCACCGCCATAACGTTTCCGCTGTTCGTTGACGGTTTATACACTTTCAAAGAGTTCTTTGTAAAGTTGCCATTTGTCGTATCAACCGTAACAGTCGGAGAGTCGGTCGAATCCGGTGCATAAGTTTGGTAACCGTTATAGTTATTTACAAAGCCCGAATTTTTAACATAGTTTACCGTTGTGCCGATAACCTTTGACTGAGAAATCAGTTTATTAGCCGTCGCTTCGGTAGTATTGCCTTGCTTGTATTCAAAATACTGTGCCAAACCGTCGGCATTTGAAACAATTCCGGTATTTTGACCGAAATCGTTAAATTGATATGTATAACTTCTTCCTTGTATGTCCGTGACGGAAGTTTCGTTTTGTTTGTATATAAAAGAATAGCTTTCAAGTAAATTTGTATCGCTTGTTCCCCAATTTATCTCCGCAACACGTTTTTGAGCCGTACTGTCATAAGATACAGCCGTCCGTGTGCCGTCAATACTTCCTATTGAGGTCAATTCATAATCTGTATAAGACAATGTATACGTTTTGCCGTCGGGGAAAGTAATCCGTTGCATTAAACCGTTGCCGTATTCGAACGATGCGGTTCTGCCCGCCGGGTCCGTAACGGACACGCAAAGATATGGATAAACAGAATGATATCCGAACATATACACGCGTCCGGCTCCGTCCGTTATGGATTTCATTCTCAATGTATTTTGAACGGTTTCATATTGCACCGTCGAAGAAACACCGTTGGCATTTGTTATTTGAACAAGGTTTCCCGCGGTATTAAAATACATTTTGTTTTTATCTTTGTCCGTTATTCTGAATCGTGCATAATCATCTCCGTCTGCATAACCGCAAAGAGAATCCGCGCCCTTTTCTATAACATCAAAGACATAACCGAGCCCGTCCTCGTCTTTACCGCCGGTTACACTGTCACCGTCAAACCAAAACCAATGACGAGTTCCGTCGGCATCGTTCAAATAATATTTGTATCCGTTTTCGGCGGTTGTGACATCATAACGCACATACAAATGATAATTCGTTTGCATATTTTTTGCCAAATACGTGTACGGTGCGTTCTTTCCGTTGGAATTGTACACAAGCGAAATACTGACGGGCGAAAGATTGCCGCCGTTATCAACCGTAATCGGTTGTGAAAAGACAAGATTACCGTTGTAATTATTAACGCTCGCCGCACCGTTACGGCCCGCGTTCATATTTGTATATGAATAATAGTTTTCGTATCCCGATGCGTTGCGATATGTAACCAAAAGAACGGGGCGTGCTTGTGCAGTCGTCGGATAACCGCTTGAAAACATTCGAACGCCTTGCGAAGTGTTGTTTTCTTTGTCGGAATACAACATAACGCCGTTATTTTCATATTCTCCGCTATACCAACCTTGAACAAGCTCCGTTATTTCAAAAACTTGCCAACGTGTTGCGTTTTCGGTTGTTTTTTCTATATGCTGAACAGTCTGATAATCAACTATCGCGCTGTCATATTGAACATTTGAATTCCAACAAACCGTGTCTTGCTCCCAGTCGGATGTCACTCTGTACAGATTAACCGTTGTTTCGGGATAGCAAGTATAAACATATACTGCCATTTCGGCAGATACGACTGTATCCGCAACACTGAGAGTGGGAAGTGTCGGTGTTTTTATAAGCGTTCTTGTTTTCCCTCTGCCCGAAAAATTGCCGACATAAAGACTTCCCTCATAATTCGCTCCGCCCTTGCCGTAAGTGGCGTTCGGTGTTTCGGAAGCTATATAGGCACTTTCGCAGTGAGTTTCATCTGTCCACAACCGGCTTGACTCAAGCAACGGGTCGGCAACAACGGGAAAAGCCCTTGCTTCATCATTGAGCCACGAAGAATCAAGAGTTGTTGTTATTGTGAATTTTCCGTTTTTTACATCGGATAAAGTTATATAAACGCCTGTCGAAGACTCGTTTACGGCGTCATACATATACGGTGCGTAAAGAGTATATACGGAATTGCCGTTTGCATCTTGTAATTCAACAGACTTACTGTCAATCTGCACAGGTGTAAGTCCGTCTGCTTTATATTCCGCAACATATTCAACGGGAGCTTTTGAACTGTTAAGAATAATGTTTTCTTTCACGCCCGTTGAATTTACGATATATTCTAAATCGGTATCCTTAAAAACATTTTCATAAACAACTTGCGAATTTACCTTTTCCGGCGTTGTGTTATCATTATCATCTTCATTTTCGACAACTTTAGCTGTTTTCTTTTTGGAATTAACGTAATACCAAGAAATCGTATATCCGTCTTTTTCAATGCAGACAAATTTATGACCGTTGGTTTTCTTTGAAAAGCGAACCGTAAAATCCGCCGAAGTGTTTATTAAATCCTTATTCTTAATAATTTTGCCTTCGTTTTCTTCATCCGATGCCGCAACTTCAACTAATGAATTGTCATATTCAACCCATTCACCGTCTGACAGATAATGAACCGGAACATCGTATTGAACGGCTTGATACGTTCCGTCGGACAGACGAAAATGTTTAACATATTCTTCTCTCTTCGAGACATCTTCATAAGAAAAATCAACTTCGACACTCGTTTCACTATCTGCTTCAAGCTCTTTTACCGAACTTGCCAACACTTGCATAGGTGCAATTTGTATAACAAGCAAAACAGCTAAAAAAACAGATAATGCTTTAGTTAAGATTTTAAGTCTTTTTGACATATTGTTCCCCCCTCGTTAAATTTGTCTTTTGCTTTGTCCTTGTGAAAATTTCCCTCCTAACACAAGAACACAAGTACAAATTTACCCTTTTTCATACAAAAACCGCTATTTAAAAAATTACCCTCAAAAAACAAAAAAGCCCCGTGTACTCCGGTCTTGACATAAATGTCAAAACACAGAATATTAGCCGGAGCTTTACAATGTCATTTTAACAACCTTTTTCTTTTCTGTCAATATATTCTACTTTTCTGCTTTTTTGACTGAAATCAGAATTCAGCATACATTTTTAAATTTTTTCTTTATTTTCCCGTAATTCCGAAAGAAAAAGGTTGACAAAGCGACACTGTTGTTATACAATATCCTTGACGGTGGGGATAATTGTGATTTATGACATTTTTAAGCATATAATCGAAATTGAAGAAAAGCGAATTGAAACCTACGACATACGCTACTTGTGATTGCAGCAGAAAAAATGAATAAAGAGGGTGACACAGTGTCGGATTTGACCGATGATGTGCCACCCTCTTTTTATGTAAGACGAGATTTCCATAATAACGCTTAAAGTCCTGTACTCCACTCGATTGGAATAGGCGGTGCTGTTCATATTCGACTTTTTGCACAGATTTTTAATATTTTCCTGTAATTTTGAAAGAAAAAGTTGACAAAGCGACACTGTTGTTATACAATATCCTTGACGGTGGGGATAATTGTGATTTACGACATTTTTAAACACATAATCGAAATTGAAGAAAAACAGATTGAAACCTACGGCATAGTTGTGCGAAACAGCGGCAAAACGGAAAGAACCGTTTTTGACGTGTCCGAAAATTACGATGCCGTGCTGTCCCTTGTCAATAGGTTAAACGCCGACAAAGTCGAACTTATTCATTTAGACTCTGTTTTAGAAGATTTCTTTGACACAAACGCGTAAAAAATTACCTTGCCAAAATTATGTTTTTAACCTCCTATATTTTAGTAATGCGGCTGTCAAACCATTTCTATTATACTTGGAGGTTAATTTCTTTCCCACTACTTTTCGTGACTTGCTATTGCTCGCCACGTTTTATTTTTACTAAAGCCTTTTTATTCCCCCGGTAGAAGAGACAAAAACATGCACCTCCAAAAGTGTCTAACTTTTGGAGGTGCATATCACATTCGTCGACTGCATTTTTCAGAATGATGTGTTTCCGCAAGCGGAATATAATGTATAATTTACCAAGTATTTTCTACGTATTCGCAGAAGGCGTACATATCCTTAATTTCAAGTTTCGTGCCGTCGTCCAACGTCACGTCGCCGCTCCAAATTCCGTGAACTTGATGAGCGTGCATTCTGCCGACTTTCAAATTCAAGTCCGTGTGATAGTCAAATGTCGGCTTCATTGTCATATTAAATCTGCCGTCTTCGGAAATAAATTTCCACGGTTCCATATATTTATCGTCTTTCGGGAACGTTTCTACGTCAACAGCACCGAATTTATGTGCCTTTCCGTCATAGAAAATACACGTTTCCGTAGCGTTTGATTCATTACCGATTGCCCATGTGATTTCAAATCCGAACAGATGCTTTTCGCCTTTTTCATCGGTGAGATATGTAGAGCCGTTACCCCAATACCAAACCATATTGCGAATTGTATTTACGCGTCCCCAGTCAAGAAAACCGAACGTATCTTCCTTTGAAAACTCATAAACTTTATTGCCTATTTTAAAAGTTCCCTCACAAGGCATACAGTTTTGCTTTGTCGTCATAAAATATTTTGTGCTGTCCTCGTCAAAAGGCAAAACGGTTGTAATATTTTCAAGTCCCGGCATAATATCCATTTGGAAATTACACTCGACAACCTTGTCTTTCATGGGACATCTAAACCACAAAGTTCTTGAATTTTCCATTGTGTTAAAGTCAAAATCAGCCTTGCCGACCTTATCTCTGTATCTGTTCGGAACGTCCGATTTTTTAGGCGGAACGTGTTTATTTCCTCCGAGGAAGAGTTGAGTACAGTCGATAACCTCTTTACCGTTCACAAGGTCAATAAGCTTTGCGGCGACATATCCGCCGATATTGATATTTGCAAAGCTCAACTGTACCATATACTTGCCGTTCGAAGCCTGATAAAAATCCCACTCCTTGCGGCTGGTAAGATTTGATTTTACAAGATTTCTGTCATATTCAAATACGTTTTTTCTTGCCCAGCCCTTTGCGTTAAGCGTTCCGTCGGAATTCAAAAGCGGTGTGCTTTCGGTATATTCCGTCTGCTTTGACTTTTCTTTCCATTCGTTGAACGGAACATAAGTTCTTTCCATAATGCCAACTCCCCATATAAAAAATAAAGTATAACAATTTCATTATATTCTATAAGCATATTTTTTTCAAGAGATTTTGCACATCATTTTTCACCGCCGCCCAAGTCTTACGTTCACGTTGAGTCAAACAAAAAAAGCGACTGCATTAAGGAGTGTCCGTTAATACAGCCGTATTTTTTATAAAAGTTTTAAAATATCGGGGAACGGTTCAAGACTGCGTGCGAGTATTCCGTTCATCTGTGCTATGGCAATGCCGTAATTCACCATCGGAATACCGCATTTTCGTGCTTTTTCCATTCTGAAGTTCATTTCTTTTTCCGTCAGCATACAAGCTCCGCAATGAACTATAAGTTTGATTTGTTCGAAATCTTCGGGGAATTCTCCGCCGGAAGTAAACTTAAAATTAAGTTTTGCGTTTGCGAATTTTTCAATCCAAGTGGGCATTTTTACCGTGCCTATGTCGTTGCACTGGCGGTGGTGTGTACATCCCTCGGAAATAAGCACCGTGTCGCCTTCTTTAAGTTTTGACAATACGGAAGCACCCTTTATAAGCTCGGTCAAATTGCCTTTATACCGTGCAAAAAGAATCGAAAAAGAAGTCAGCATTATATCGTCCGGCGTATCTTTCGCAACTCTGCCGAAAGCCTGCGAATCGGTTATGACAATTTTCGGCTTTACACGAAGCATTGACAAAGTTCTTTTAAGGTCGCTGTCTTGACAGACAACAACCGTACAATGCCCGTCGAGAATGTCGCGGATTGTCTGTTGCTGCGGTAAAATAAGACGTCCTTTCGGTGCCGATTCGTCAATCGGTGTCACAAGCACGGCAATGTCGTCCTTTGAGAGTAAATCGGCAACTATTCGCTTTTCGCTTTTTTCACCGCTTGCGAATTTTCCGAGAAGCTCTTTTATTTTTTCAATTCCCTCGCCCGTGAGCGTGCTGACGAAAACCTCGTTGTCCTTGATTTCGTTTTTTTCACTCAAGTCGATTTTATTATAAGCCACGATGTAGGGAATTTTTTTATCTTCAAAAAGTTTTACAAGCTCGCCGTCAAGCGTATTCTTGCCGACCGTCGAATCCACGACAAGCACGGCGATATCAACCGTCGAAAGTATTTCTTTTGCCTTTTTTACGCGAAGAAGCCCCAAATTGCCCTCGTCGTCAAGTCCCGGTGTGTCGATTATCACAACGGGACCTAACGGTAAAAGTTCCATAGCCTTTTTTACGGGATCGGTTGTAGTCCCCTTAACATCGGACACAACTGAAATTTGTTGACCTGTTACGGCATTTACAAGGCTTGATTTTCCGGCGTTTCGCATACCGAAAAAGCCGATATGAATTCTTTCCGCTGAAACGGTATTATTTAAACTCATTGGCAAAATCCTTTCTCAGAAACGGAAATCTCTGCGGTTTGAATTCTTTATATCTTCGATATTTTGCTTTGCGATTGTGCGAACTTTTTCTTTCGGAACACGAGCAAGCTCTTTTTCAATCATCTCAAATCCGACCTTTTTTGTTTCGTCGGAAGCATAGTCAACGAGATATTCCGTAAGTGTCATTAAGGCGTTCGGATGGCAACAGTTGAGAATTTGTCCCGATTTGCAAAGGCTCATAAATCTGTCACCCGTTCTGCCCTCACGGTAGCAAGCCGTACAGAACGACGGAATGTGTCCGTTTTCCATAAGCCAACGTACAACCTCATCAAGTGAGCGCTGGTCGGAAACGTCAAACTGTTCCGTATCATGCGGACGTTCTTCGTTTGAATAGCCGGCATAACCGCCTACAGAAGTACGTGAACCGCCGGACACTTGAGATACGCCGCATTTCAAAAGTTTTGAACGGACAGCCTCCGTTTCGCGAGTCGAAACTATCATTCCCGTATATGGAACGGCAAGACGGATACAAGCCGTAATTTTTTCGAAAATTTCATCGGAAATGGAATTGTCAAATGCCGTGGGATCAATATCGTCGGCTTTTTTAATTCTGGGAACGCTGATTGTATGAGGGCCGACACCGTGTACTGCCTCAAGATGTTCCGCGTGCATAATAAGTCCCGCAAATTCATATTTGTAAAGCTCAAGTCCGAAAAGCACGCCGAGTCCGACGTCGTCGATTCCGCCCTCCATTGCTCTGTCCATTGCCTCTGTATGATAAGCATAGTTGTGCTTAGGTCCCGTCGGATGAAGTTTTTCATAACTTTCCTTATGATACGTTTCTTGGAACAGAATATACGTTCCTATACCCGCTTCTTTAAGTTTGCGGTAGTTTTCAACCGTTGTTGCGGCAATATTTACGTTTACACGGCGAATGTCACCGTTTTTGTGATGGACGCCGTAAATTGTTTTGATACATTCGAGAATATACTCAATGGGGTTATTTACGGGATCCTCGCCCGCCTCAATGGCAAGTCGCTTATGTCCCATATCCTGAAGTGCGATAACCTCCGCTTTTACTTCCTCTTGAGTCAGTTTTTTACGTGCGATATGCTTGTTTTTCAAATGATACGGGCAATAAACACAGCCGTTTACACAGTAATTCGAAAGATAAAGCGGTGCGAAAATTACTATTCTGTTGCCGTAAAAAGCAAGCTTTATTTCTTCGGCGATTTTAAAAATTTCTTCGATTTTTTCGGGAATGTCGCAAGCGAGAAGAACAGATGCTTCTCTGTGCGTCAGTCCTTTGCAAACGTATCCCGTTTCCGTTTTTTGCGGACGTGCCTTATCGAGAATTTTGTCAATAAGTTCAACGTTGTTTTTGTTTGCTTCGGCGTAAGCCAACGTTTCGAGAATTTCTCCGTCGTTTATAAATTCTTCAGCCTTTAATGATTTTGGATTGTAAACAGCCATTTTTATTATCCTTTCTTTATATCACCACGGTCGACCGCAATTTTGCAGCCTATGGAGTTTATTCTTTCTTCTAATATTTTTTTGCTTTGCGCCGACTCGGCTCCGTCGGAGATTTTATTGTCGTAAAGCATATATTTTTTTCGCACGGATGAGGGTGACAAATTCGGCATCACAACGTTTGCACCCGACAAAATGCCTTTTTCACGTCCGTTTTCGCTCACCGTTCCCAAAGCGGTTGTCGACGGCAGCAATATTGACGGCTTTATAAGTCTTATTATCGAAAGCAGATAGCAAGTCATTTCAAGCGTACCCGTGTCAAAGTCGGCAAAGCACGTGTCTTTGTGCGGAATAAAAGGTCCCACGCCGCACATATCGGGGCTGAACTTTTCTATGAATTTAAGGTCTTGTGCCAAATGTTCTGTCGTTTGATAAGGCGAACCCACCATAAAGCCGCACCCGACTTGATAACCGATTTCCTTTAAATCGTTTAAACATCTGATACGGTTTTCGTAAGACATACCGTTCGGATGAAGTTTTGAATAATGCTCCTTATTTGCGGTTTCGTGTCTTAACAAATATCTGTCCGCACCCGCCGAAAACAGCAATTCATAACTTTCCCTTGACCTTTCGCCGACGGAAAGAGTCACGGCACAGTCGGGATATTTTTGTTTTATGTCCCCGACGATATCACAAAGCACACCGTCGGTAAAAAAGCCGTCCTCACCGCCTTGCAAAACGAAAGTGCGAAAGCCCAATTCATAGCCCTCGTCACAGCACTTTAAAATTTCGTCTTTTGTGAGTCTGTAGCGTGAACAGTTGCGATTTGACTTACGTATTCCGCAATAAAGACAATCGTTTTTGCAAATATTGGAAATTTCTATAAGTCCGCGGATAAAAATATCCTTGCCGTAAATTCTTTCGCGTTCTTCGTTGGCGTATTTTCTTAAAAGCTCGGCATTCTCCGAACTGTAGCCATCAAGAAGTCTTTTGTATCCGTCAAGTGAGAGAGCGTGTGTGTTTTTAAGCTCGTTTATCAAATTAAACATTTGAAATCACGCCCGAATAAGCGGTTTTTACACTTACGCCTTCAAGATTACCGATTTTTCCGGAAAGCGTCGCAATCATATTCTGCGGTGCGTCGACGGCGATACTGATTATGTTGATTTTCTTTGCTTTGTAGGGAATTCCCATTCTGCCGATTATGTATTCGCCGTACTCATGAAGAATACCGTTTAACGTTTCAACCGTTTCGCTGTTTTCCACGATTATGCTGATGACAGCAACTCTTGTTTCCACAGTCATACCTCCGAAATAAAAAATTAAAGCCATACCGACAGGTATGGCTTTGATAAAACAAGACAGTTTGCCATACCTTTCACGCAGATTTCTCTTAATGTTAGGTATTTTGTAACTTTATTGTATCATATTTTCATTTTAAAATCAATACTACACACGTTTATTATAATTTTTGGCTTTGAGTCGGCTCATTGCACGTGCCATTTGCGCTCTGCTCGACTGATATTCGGCAATGCTCTTTTTTTGAAGAAGGACTTCTTTTGCGTGGTCAATCTCAAGCTGAGCGCGGATTGCGTCGATTTCTTCGGGACGTTCGGCTGTATTTACGAGTACCAAAACCTCGCCGTGTTCAACCTTAACAACCCCGTCGGAAACGCTCGCGATTCTTTCTTCCTCGCCCTTAGGACGAAATTTAAGAAGTCCCGTGCTGACGGCTGACATCATATTACTGTGATGAGCCAATATGCCGTATTCACCGTCTGTTATCGGGACTACGAGTGACTCAACATAACCGTCGAAAAAGACCTTATCGGCGGCAAGCACGGAAAGATGAAACGTACTGCTCATTGCATCTCGCCCGCCTTATGCTTAACATCGTCGATAGTTCCGACGTTAAAGAACGCCTGTTCGGGATATTGGTCGGCTTCGCCCTCGATAATAGCTTTAAAGCTTCGAAGTGTATCTTTAAGCGGCACGTAAATGCCGGGGATACCCGTAAATTTTTCGGCAACGTGTGTCGGCTGCGAAAGGAATTTTTGAATTTTACGCGCACGTGCAACGGTGAGTTTATCCTCATCGCTTAATTCATCGACACCTAAAATAGCAATGATATCTTGCAAATCATTGTATTTTTGCAAAATTTCCTGTACACGTCTTGCAATGTTATAATGTTCCTCGCCCACTATGTCGGCTTGTAAAATTCTCGATGTCGACTCAAGCGGATCAACGGCGGGGTAAATACCCTGTTCGGAAATTTTACGGTTTAAAACCGTTGTCGCATCAAGGTGAGAGAACGTTGTTGCGGGGGCGGGGTCGGTCAAGTCGTCGGCGGGCACATAAACCGCTTGAACGCTTGTAACGGAGCCGCTTTTCGTTGAAGTAATTCTTTCTTGCAACGCACCCATTTCCGTTGCCAACGTCGGCTGATATCCTACGGCAGAGGGCATACGTCCCAAAAGTGTCGAAACTTCGCTGCCCGCTTGAACAAAACGGAAAATATTGTCGATAAACAACAAGACGTCTTTATTTTCTTCGTCACGGAAATATTCCGCCATTGTAAGTCCCGAAAGTGCGACTCTCATACGCACGCCGGGAGTTTCGTTCATCTGTCCGAAAACGAGTGCCGTTTTGTCGGAAACACCGCTTTCTTTCATTTCGCTCCAAAGGTCGTTACCTTCTCTTGAACGTTCACCGACACCGGCAAACACGGAATATCCACCGTGTTCCGTTGCGATATTATGAATAAGTTCTTGAATAAGAACCGTTTTACCGACACCGGCACCGCCGAAAAGTCCTATTTTACCGCCCTTGGAATACGGTTGAAGTAAATCTATAACTTTAATTCCCGTTTCGAGTATTTCCGCATTCGGACTTTGTTCGTCAAATGCGGGCGGTTTTCTGTGAATAACTTTGTGTTCCGCCGTTTCGGGAATCGGTTCGTCGCCGTCAATCGTTTCGCCGAGAACGTTGAACATTCTGCCCAATGTCACTTTGCCGACGGGCACCTTTATTCCGTCACCGGTTGCGAAAACCGTCATTCCGCGTGATAAACCTTCGCTTGCGGCAAGCATTATAGAACGAACTCTTGAGTTGCCTATATGCTGTGCCACCTCCATAACACGCTTTTCACCGTCGACGTTTACATAAAGTGCTTCACGTATTTTAGGCAAGTGTCCCGCTTCGAACTCGGCGTCAACCACCGAACCGGACACTTGTATTATTTTGCCTTTATTCATATTCGGTTTTCTTCCTTTCCGATAGGAATTCTTCCAAAATCTTTAATCTTTTTTCTGACCTCTCGCACCCGATGAAATTTCGGTAATTTCCTGAGTGATTGCACTCTGGCGCAAGTGGTTAAACTGCATTGAAAGCTCATCGAGAAGCTTTTGTGCGTTTGTATTTGCCGAGTCCATAGCCGTCATACGTGAGCTTTGCTCACTGCAAAAGCTTGAAACCAAGGCGCTGTAAATAAATCCCGTTACGTAACCGGGTACTATGTTGTCCACAACCTTTTCAAACGACGGCTCGAATTCAAAATCGCTGTCAACTTCTTCTTCGTTTTCGGGGATTTCGAAACTTGCCGGATGGAACGGCAGAACACGTACAACCTTTGCCTCGTTATTGAGTCCGGAGCTGAAGTCGGTATAAATAACAAAAACTTTGACAAGCTCGCCTTTTTTAAACATATCGACAACTATCGAACTTATCTCTCTCGCACGTTGCATTGTAGGGTTTTGTGCCGTATAAAGAAAGCTTTTTTCGATAGGTATATTATGCGTCGAGAAAAATCTTCTGCCGTACTCACCGATTACAAACAGTTTGTTTTCCTTATGACGTTCCATCATTTCAAGAGTCTGCTTGATTACGTTTTGGTTGTATGCACCCGCAAGTCCTTTATCCGCCGTAATAACGATATAACCGTAATTACCCGGAATGTTGTGCAGACCGGTTGACGGATAAAACCAACGGCTTTCGACGTTGTCAACGGTTCTGAAAATTCTCTTTATCTCATACTGAATGGCGTCGAAATACGGCCGTGTTTTGTCAAGTTCCGCCTTTGCCTTTTGCATCTTGGTAGAGGCGATGAGATACATGGCGTTCGTGATTTTCTGAGTATCACGTACACTTTCAATATGATTTTTTATTTCCTTTGTACCAGCCATACCGTCACCACTGATAGCTTTCCGCAAATTCACGTGCTACTTCGACGATTTTTTCTCTGTCGTCATCGCTCAGTTCACCCGAAAGTTCAATGTGCTTACAAACAGCGTCGTAATTTTCGTCAAAGTATTCGAGCATTTTTTCGATAAAAGGTCTTATCTTGATTTTCGGCACGTCAAGGAACACCTTGTTAAGTGCCGCAACCAAAATAATCACTTGTTTGCTTGTATCCAACGGACTGTACTGCGGTTGACGGAGCATTTGCATAAGTCCCGCACCGTAATCAAGTGTTTTTCTCATAGAATCGTCGAGATCACTCGCAAACTGAGTAAACACTTCCATTTCTCTGTACTGTGCAAGTTCAAGACGAAGCGTACCGCTTGATTTTTTCATAGCCTTCGTCTGCGCGGCAGAGCCGACACGTGACACGGAAAGGCCGACATTGATAGCCGGTCGCTGACCTGCAAAGAACAAATCGCTTTCAAGAAAAATCTGACCGTCCGTAATTGAAATAATATTAGTCGGAATATACGCCGACACATCGCCGCCCTGCGTTTCGGCAATGGGAAGCGCCGTCATACTGCCGCCGCCGTTTTCCGCTGACAAGTGCGCACTTCTTTCAAGAAGTCTTGAGTGAAGATAGAACACGTCACCGGGATAAGCCTCACGTCCCGGAGCTCTTTCCAAAAGAAGACTCAAGGCTCTGTATGCCACGGCGTGCTTTGAAAGGTCGTCGTAAACGATAAGGACGTCTTTACCCTCATCCATAAAGAACTCTGCCATAGCACAGCCCGAATAGGGTGCCAAATAAACGAACGGATCGGGTTCGCCCGCAGAAGCGTTTACGATAACCGTATAATCCATTGCACCGTGCTTGCGAAGATTTTCCGCAAGCTGTGCCACGGAGCTCGCCTTTTGTCCTATGGCAACGTAAATGCAAATAACGTCTTTATTTTTTTGATTTATAATTGTATCAACGGCAATAGCCGTTTTTCCCGTTTGTCTGTCACCGATTATAAGTTCACGCTGACCTCTGCCTATGGGGAACATAGAGTCAATGGCAAGAATTCCCGTTTCAAGAGGCTTGTCAACGGGCTGACGGTCGATTATGCTCGGTGCCGCCTTCTCGATGGCATAATAATCTTCGGGTTCGATTTCACCCTTGCCGTCAATAGCGGAGCCGAGTGCATTTACGACACGTCCCAAAAAGCCGTGTCCGACGGGCATACCCGCCGTTTTTCCCGTTCTGCGAACGACACTGCCCTCGCTTATATCCTCGTCATCACCGAAAAGAATACAGCCGACACCGTCTTCGTTAAGATTTTGAACCATACCGCGAATGCCCGAATCGAAAATGAGAATTTCGCCGTAGGTTGCATTGTCAAGGCCTTCGACATTTGCGATTCCGTCGCCTACCGACGAAACCGTTCCGCGTTCTTCGGCGATTGCTTCGGGCGTCCAATTTTCAACCGATTTTCGCAACAACGGTATAATATTTTCGGTTGACGCACCGTTTTTCGCAAGGCTGTTTTTAAACTGTAAAAATCTGCCTTCTTTACTCCAGTCGTAAATTTTCGAGCCTACTTTAAGACGAAAGCCCCCGTTTATTTCGGAGTCCTCAATCCATTCGAGTTCAATATTTTCACCGTGTTTTTTATGCAAAAACGTAAGAAACCGTTGTTTTTGTTCTTCTGAAGGAGAATCAGCGGAATAGAGCATTGCTTTAATTTGTTGCTCATTCTTCTGCATCTTCTACACTTCCTTCCTTCTCGGCAGCTTCAAGAAAACTTTCGTAAGCCTTGTCGGTATCGGAAAAGACAAGCTTCGCCGTTGCCTTTGTCACCATATCGTAAATTTCGTCGGACGCCTCGTTTATAATTTTTCTGCGTTCACGTGCGGCTTCTTCCTTTGCGTGCAAGAGAATTGCCTCCGAATCTTTTCTTGCCTGTGCGACGATTTCCTCGCCCAGCTTTTCGGACTGTTTATGTGACTCGGCACGCATACGGTCAAGCTCGTCATCAATATTTTCAAGCTGTTGCATATACTTTTCCTTGGCTTCCTCGGAATCTTTAAGGTTTTGCTTTGTCTTTTCGTCCATTTCTTTGTACATCTTTTCACGCTCATCCATAAACTTTTTAACCGGTTTATAGAGAAGCATATAAAGTATTGCAAACAAAAGCGTGAAATTAAGCAGATGCAAAAGAATTTGCTGCAAATCTATATTAAGTGGTAATTTCATTTGAATGACTCCCTATTATTAAAGAACGAATATAATAAGAATTGCGATAATAAGTGCGTAAATGATGGCTGTTTCGACGAAAACAAGACCTAACATAAGGCTTGTTCTGATTTTTCCCTCGGCTTCGGGCTGACGTGCGATGCCGTCAACCGACTTTGATATAGCCATACCCATAGCACCGGCACCGGCAGCGGATGCCACCGCAATGGTAATTGCCGCGGCTATTGCCTTTGCACTTGTAGAACCGTCGTTTTCCGTTTCCGCCGTTTCCTGTGTTACCGTTTCCGCCGAAACGTCCTCGGCAGCAAATGTCGGAACAACGCAAACCGAAATCATCAATACGATTGCAAAAATCACTGAAATAATCTTAACTGTTTTTTTCATTTTTATTTTCTCCGTTCTACCGTTTGTACGGTCATTATTGTTTCTTATTTTGATTTTTTGGGCTTTTTCGCCTTTTTCTCTTTCGGGTGTACCTCGGATACTTCACCGTAGAACAACGCCGTGAGCATTGTCAAAACGTAAGCTTGAATGAGTGCGTGAAGAAGTGTAAACACAACACCTACGATTATCGGCACGCCGAAGCTTAGCGCAAAATAGTGATAGACAAGCTCCGTCACGAGAGCGCCGCTTAAAAGTGCGCCGAATATTCTGAAGCTCATTGAAATCGGCAGTGAAAACTCTTTAAGTGTTTTACCGATACCCTTGACGCCGTTGCCGGCAATACCGCCGGTCAAAATTATAAAATACGAAAGACAACCCATTGCGATTGCCGCATTTATGTCAGCCAAAGGTGCCGGGAGCGAAATTGAATGTCCATGGACGGTTACCGCCTGAAATCCCAAAAGTTCAAACAGCGTACTCACGAATATATAAGCACCTGCCGCAAACACGTATGCCCCCAAAAAGTTGTTGCGATGAGGACTGTTTGATTTTGCGAGCTCGTCAAACATACCTACCGCCTTTTCAAGAACAATTTGAAATTTGCCGGGAACAATCTTGAATTTCGGTATCACGAAAATTCTTACCGCCAAAGAAAAAACAAATACGATTGCCGTTACGGTCACGGCAGAAATAAAGCCCGGATTTACTTCAATCAGTCCGAAGAAGCTGATTTTATCGTTTTCGTGCAAAACCGAGTCTTTCATTACCTCTTTAATTGAGCTGTGTTCCGTACCGCCATCGGTTAGAAAAATTCCAACAAGAAGAACAGCAACTATCACTCCGATTATTGCGAGAAACGTCACTTTTTTCTTTTTGTCCATTATCTAACCCCCTTTCTTACCGTATAAAATTATACTCCTATATACTTTTTAAATCAACAATAATAATGACATTTTTTGATATATTAAATATTGCTTTTTTGTGCATTTTTTATGCGGAAATATGCTGTTGTACTCAAGCGAAAAATGTGGTATAATTTTTGACTGTAACTTGTATTCGGGCGGTGAAAAAGTGTTCGCGGAAATTTTAAACGACGTGTCTTCATGGGAATATTTGAAAAGTACCTCTCTGCCCGTTGCCGTTTACGGAACGGGTAACGGTGCCGACAAGGTTTTCGAAGAATTTGACAGACTCAAAATAAAGGTGTCTGCCGTGGTTGCAAGTGACGGCTTCGTAAGAAAGCGTGAATTTCACGGCTTTACGGTTAAAAGCATTTCACAGCTTGAAAGCGAAACCGGTGATTTTGCCGTTGCACTTTGCTTTGCGAGTCCGCTGCCGGAGGTTATCGAAAATATAAAAGCACTGTCTTTGCGACACAAGGTCATTATGCCCTCCGTTCCCGTTTTCGACAGCGACATTTTCAATAAAGATTTTTTGGTAAAACACCTTGATGAAATCGAGCATGCTTACGGTTTGCTTGCGGACAGACAGTCGAAATTTGTGTTTGAAAGCATAATACGTTTTCAGATTACGGGTGAGCTTAAATACACTTTCGGATGCGAAAGCGACAAGTCCGAAGCCCTCGGCTTGCTCAAACTTAATAATTTTGAAAGTTTTCTCGACCTCGGTGCGTACCGAGGCGACACGGTGGACGAATTTTTAAAATGTACAGACGGTTACGAAAAAATCGTTGCCGTTGAACCGGACGTCAAAACATTCAAAAAACTTACATCTCACTGTGAAAATCTTGACAACTGCTTTTTGCTCAACAATGCGGTTTGGAGTGAAAATACCGTTCTGAATTTTTGCGGTGACAAGGGACGCGGAGGTTCCGCCGACCGACAAGGCACAAAAATCCGCACCGTAACCGTCGACGGCATTTTCGACACGTACGGCCCTTTCACATATATAAATACCGATGTTGAAGGGTGTGAGAGCGAAATGCTCAAGGGAGCGTTTTCCTGCTTACAAAAAAAGCCCAAGCTTTGTATGGCGGTTTACCACAAAAGCCAAGACCTTTTTCATCTTATTAACAGTATTAACGAAATCAATTCGGATTACAAATTTTATTTACGTCATCACCCGCACATTTCTTTTTGGGACACCAATCTTTACTGCGTATAACGGTTGACGTCAAACAATGCCTTTGCCGTTGAATAAAACGGCGAATAGTGAAAATCATAAAAACGATACCTATTAAAAGGTTTATTCGAAAAAACTTGTCAGAACAAAATAAAAATTTATCAAACAATCGGACGGTGTATATATGTCAGTTAAGCTTATTGTTACGGACCTTGACGGAACGTTTTTAAACAGCAATCACATTACAATTCCCAAAGAGAACATCGACGCTTTTAAAAAGGCTCACGAAAGCGGCGTAAAACTTGCCATTGCAAGCGGAAGAACGAAAATTTTAACCGATTATCTTATGGAGCATCTGCCTTTTTTGGATTATCTTATCACATCAAACGGTGCGGTGACGTACGATTTGAAAAACGGCGGTGAGGTCTGCTCTACTCTTATCGACAACAGTCAGTCGGTAAAAATTTTCGACATTCTCGACGAATACCGACTTTCCTATGAAATTTATTTTAACGGCGACTGCTTTATGAATTCAAAATGTTATGAGCTTTTCGACGAAAATCACGTGTCGCCTCATATTTTCAAGCTTTTGAGAAACTTTATCAAAGAGGTACCGAGTCTTGAAAAGCTTTTAGACGGAAAAGGTATGGAAAAGCTTAACATTTTATCGCTTACGGCGGAACAAAGAATCGAGCTTGAGGACAGAATTTCAAAAGTGGCAAACGTTGCGTTCGCCTCGTCGTTCCCCGTCGGCACCGGTAAAAACAGCAATCTCGAAATGACCGACATCCGTGCTACAAAAGGCTTTGCCGTCAAACGACTTGCCGATACGCTTAAAATCGGTAAAGAAAATATTATGTGTTTCGGTGACGGTGAAAACGACTGCTCAATGCTTTCTTTTGCGGGATATTCTTTTGCGATGGCAAACGGAAGTGATTACGCCAAAAAAACAGCCGAATTTATGACGGACACAAATGACAACGGCGGCGTTGCGAAAGCCGTACAAAAATACGTTTTCGGAGAATGATATGGACATTAAAAATTTTAAAGGTGCTATATTCGACTTAGACGGCACGCTTCTCGATTCAATGCACATTTGGCACGACGTCGATGAGGAATTTTTCAAAAGAAGAAATTTGACCGTCACACCCGAATATATTGAAGTTATTAAAAATATGCATCTCAAAGCCGCCGCGGTTTACACAAAGGAAAAGTACGGCATAAAAGAGAGCATTGACGAAATTGTCGAAGAATGGCTTGACCTTTGTGCTAAGGGGTATCAAAACAACGTCGACCTAAAAGAAGGCGTTTTCGAATATCTTAGCTCGCTTCATGAAAAAGGCGTAAAAATGGCTTTTGCGACGGCGAGCGAAAAGCAAGTTTGCGAAAGCACACTTAAAAAACATAAAATTTTCGATTTCTTTTCGGCGTCCGCCTATGTCAGCGAAATTAACGTAGGCAAAACAGAACCCGACATTTATCTTCTTGCCGCCGAAAGACTCGGACTCGGTGCAAGAGAATGTGTCGTTTACGAAGATATAATCGAGGGCATACGCGGTGCGAAAAAAGGTGACTTTACGGTCTGCGGCGTTTTTGACAAAAGCTCGGCAAATGACGAAAAGCTGATACGTCAAACCGCCGACCGTTACATAAAATCGTTTAAAGAATTATTGTAATCTCTTTACTTTTCGTACAAAAGGTATATAATGTTCTTAAACGCTTTATTATTTTTTATGAAGGATGAAGAAATATGGAAAAAACAGTTTTAGTTGAAACATCGGCAAGACACGCTCACGTTACAAAAGAGCATCTTGAAATTCTTTTCGGTGAGGGTTATGAGCTCACAAAGAAAAAAGACCTTTCACAACCGGGACAATTCGCTTGTGAAGAAAGAATCGCCGTTATCGGCCCCAAAGGTCAGTTCCCCGGCGTTTCCATTTTAGGTCCCGTAAGACCTGCGACTCAGGTTGAAATTTCCGCTTCCGACGCACGTTCCATCGGCGTTCCGGCAGTTGTAAGAGAGTCGGGCGACATTGCGGGTACTCCGGGCTGTAAAATTGTCGGTCCCAAGGGCGAAATCGAAATCGAAAACGGCGTTATCGTAGCAAAAAGACATATTCATATGACTCCCGACGATGCCGAAAAATACGGACTTGTCGACAAGCAAATCGTTGAAGTTAAGGTTGAGTCGGACGACAGAACACTCACCTTCGGCGACGTTGTCGTTCGTGTAAATCCGAACTTCGCACTTGCAATGCACATTGACACGGACGAAGCCAATGCAACACTTTGCAAGCCGGGTACGATGGGCAAAATTCTTTAATTACATATAACAAAATTCTAACGGGCTTACGCTTTTTGAAACGCATAAAAAACTATCGGTTTTTGAGTTATTCTTTCATATTGCTTAAAGCCCGTTAAATAATTATAGTAGTTATATTTCGAAATCCGTATATACGGCAAAACATAAAACAGCGGCAAAACGGTAATACACGTTGCAATCCACCCCGAAAACGAGACGCAAAAAAGCGCGTAGCGTTTTGTGTTTCCCTCCATAATTTCACAGCTTCGTGCGATTATTTTAAAAGCATCGGCTTCACGCGTTGTAAAAAGCACGGCGTTGCACATGGAGTAACGCTTGAGCGTTATATATAAAAACACAACACCGAGCAAAAACAGTATAACCGTAGACAAAAGAAGTGTTATAAGCACCTTATCCGAATAATTTCCGTGCAAGGCAAGATAAAGTGCCGTTCCGGAAAATGCGGACGGGAAAAGATAAAACATGCTCCACATTAAAAACAGGTAAAACTTCAATATACCGACGGTCACTGCCGTGACGCACTGACGAAAGCTCAGTTTTTTAAAAGTTTGGTACAGTGTTGCGTTTTGTGTTCTGCTTTTTATAAAAACATATCTTTCGCTTATAAATTTCGCGATTATGCAAACGCACACGGAAATACAGACGGACACCGTCAGCAGTGTCGCTCTCAGCTGTGCGGCATAAAATGAAACAAACGGTGTGTTTTCAAAAGATACCGATTTCAGAAAAACATATAAATAATAATTCAAAGCCGTTAATGAAACAATACATATATACGGCAAAACAAGTATCAAAAAACATTTAAACTGATTTTTAATCAAATGCTTTTTAGCATTAAGTTTTATTTGTGCAAAACTCATTTTTCGTTCCCCTTTTTGTCAGTATTATTGACATAAAAATAAAATATAAACCGAGGAGAAAAATATTATGTGCGGAATAGTTGGTTATATCGGTGAAAACGATGCTGCCCCTATCCTTTTGGAAGGTTTACACAGACTTGAATACAGAGGATACGACTCTGCCGGCATTGCCGTGTGCGGTGACGGTGTTTGGGTTGTAAAAGAGCAAGGCAGAATTTCGAATTTAGAAGAATCCGTCAATGCTCAAAAACCTCACGGCAAAGTGGGAATAGGTCACACACGTTGGGCAACTCACGGCAAGCCCGACAAAACAAATGCCCACCCTCACACGTCGCAAAACGGCGTAGTGACACTTGTGCATAACGGAATTATCGAAAATTACATTGAGCTTAAAAACGAGCTTATCGAAAAAGGTTATGAATTCAAGTCCCAGACAGACACGGAAGTCATTGCTCAGCTTTTCGACTCTCTTTTTGACGGCGACGCCGTTTCCACAATGATTAAGGTTGCGAAAAAACTTGTCGGCTCTTATGCCGTCGCAATGCTTGTTAAGGGCTTTGACGACAAAGTTTTCGCAATGAAAAAAGACAGTCCGATGATTGTCGGCAAAGGCGAAAACGAAAACTATTTGGCTTCGGATATCCCGGCACTTCTTCCCTACACAAACCGTTGCTACATTGTAAATGACGGTGAATTTATCGAAATCGGCAAAAGCGGTTTTACCGTTTTCGACAATGAAGGCAAAGAAAAAAATGCGGAAATCAAAACTATCGAAATGAGCATTGATTCTGCCGAAAAAGGCGGATACGACTACTTTATGGCAAAGGAAATTTACGAACAGCCGAAAGCCGTAAAGAATACCGTTTCCCCTCTTATAAAAAACGGTGAAATTAAACTTCCGTTTGAATTCCCCGAAGATTTTGTGAAAAATCTTAAAAGAATATATATAGTTGCCTGCGGCAGTGCTTACCACGTAGGTATGACGGCAAAATACATTATTGAAGATATGGCAAGAATTCCCGTAACGGTTGATATCGCAAGTGAATTCAGATACAGAAATCCCATAATCGAAAAGGGCGACCTTTGTATTTTCGTCAGCCAGTCGGGTGAAACGGCAGACACACTCGCCTCTCTGCGTGAGGCAAAAGCCCGCGGTGCGTTTACACTTTCCGTCGTAAACGTTCTTTTCAGCACCATAGCACGTGAGTCCGACGGCGTTATATATACCAACGCCGGTGCGGAAATCGCCGTTGCCACAACGAAAGCTTTTTCGGCACAGCTCGGCGTTTCCTATGTGCTTGCAGCATATTTGGCTCACGAAAAGGGACTTTTAAGCGACTGCGAACTTAAAAAATTCACCGATGAAATTTTAACGCTTTCCGATAAAATCGAGCATTCTCTCGGCTCCGACGAACAGACAAAAGAGCTTGCGAAAACGGTTGCCGATAAGGAACACGTATTCTTTATCGGTCGCGGCATTGACTATCCGATTTGTCTTGAGGGCTCGTTAAAGCTCAAGGAAATTTCATATATTCACTGTGAGGGCTACGGTGCCGGCGAATTAAAACACGGTACAATTTCGCTTATCGAAAACGGAACCGTTGTTTTTGCCGTTGCGACCGACGAAAGTCTTTACGGAAAAATGGTTTCCAACATCAAAGAGGTTCACGCCCGCGGTGCCTACGTTATCGCCGTTGTCAAGGAAGGCACAAAGGGAATAGAAGAAATTGCCGACAAGGTTATTTACGTTCCCGACGTTTCAAGATGCTTAACTCCGTCCGTTACCGTGGTTCCGCTTCAGCTTATTGCATATCACGCTACGGTTGAAAAAGGCTTTGACGTTGACAAGCCGAGAAATCTTGCGAAATCGGTTACGGTTGAATAAAAATTTTTATAAAAGTTAAAGCTCCTGCTCATAATATGAGTGGGAGTTTTTTTGTTGCGTTCTTTACTTCGTAAACGCGTACATATTTCAAAAGAGTAAAGGAAGATGAACGTGCATTATACAAGAGTTGAAATTTGCGGAGTAAACACTTCAAAACTTAAAGTGCTTAAAGAGGCGGAAAAGATTGAGCTTTTAAAACAAGTTAAAGAGGGAAATACAAAGGCACGGCAAGAGCTTATAGAAGGCAGTCTTCGTCTTGTTTTGTCGGTCATACAGCGTTTTTCAAACCGCGGCGAAAACCCCGACGACCTTTTTCAAGTCGGCTGTATAGGTCTTATGAAAGCGATTGACAACTTTGACATTTCACAAAACGTCCGCTTTTCAACGTATGCCGTCCCGATGATTATCGGTGAAATAAGACGCTATCTGCGTGATTACAACGCAATCAGAGTAAGCCGTTCGCTTAGGGACACGGCGTATCACGCCATGCAAATAAAAGAACGTATTCAAAACAATTTGGGACGTGATGCGACCGTTGAGGAAATCGCAAAGGAAATGAATATTGAGCCGATTGACGTTGTCGTGGCACTTGAGGCGATAGTCGAACCCATTTCTCTTTATGAACCCGTTTATTCCGACGGCGGTGACACCATTTACGTTATGGACCAAGTGGGAAGTTCGGAAAGTGCGGAGGACTGGCTGAATGAAATATCAATTAAAGAGGCTATAAAATCTTTGGGAGAGCGTGAAAAGACAATTTTAAACCTACGTTTTATGCAAGGGAAAACTCAAACCGAGGTGGCACAGGAAATCGGCATAAGTCAGGCACAGGTCAGCCGTCTTGAAAAAGGTGCGATAAAGAAAATTAAGGAATCTTAAAGGCTCTTAAAAAGAGTCTTTTTTCGTAATGTTAAAATTTTTCGAAAAAAATAAAAAAATTTTTAAAATATCGTAACAAAATGTGTTTATAATACGTTATAATATATGAAGGGGAAAATGTAATTGTTTTTTCTTATAAATTTTATCTATATGAAAGAGGGATACATATTATGTCAACTAAAAAAGCTTTAAAAAATTATTTACTGTTTTCCGTCATTGCTTTGTTAACTGCCGGTGTGGTTTTTGCGGTTGAATTATTCTTTTATCCGCAACATACTCTCGGTGACTCCGTTGCTGTATATATCGCATTTAACGGAATGCTTCTTTCACTGTCGGTTATATCTTTAATTCCCGTTTCCGCCGAAAAAGGCACCCTCATAATGACAAGAATATGTATTTTTATTGTTATTTTTGTTATTTCATGGAAAATTCCGAGCTTGATTGTTTCTTGGTTCCCGTCAACGTTTTTTGTGGCATCCTTATTTCCCGATGCTTTATTCTTTTCCGAAAACAGAAGCCTTTGGGTAACCCTTGTTAACTCCGTTTCAACATGGGCAGCGTACTTTATAATTTATCTTATAATCAACTTAATCATCATTAAAAAGAAAAAATCAAAGTGTGACGCCGAATAAAAAATCATAAATCGCCGTTCCCGTGAAATAAAATTAACGGGGACGGTTTTTTTGTAACCCTCAGTTGCACCGCCCCTTGCTCCGCCGTCGGCGAACCGTTCGGAATCGAAAAAACTTCGTTGCCGCTACTAAAACGTTCCGAACTTTGTGAAATTCAGCGGCAGAATGGGGACTTTGGGTGAACTGCTTTATTACCGATATGAGAGAAAAGGAAGTCATAAATCTTGCGGACGGGTGCAGACTCGGTTGCGTTTGCGACGTCGAAATCGACACTTGCAAAGGTTGTCTTGTTTCAATCGTCATTTACGGCAAGTGCAGATTTTTCGGACTTTTGGGCAGATACGACGACATCAAAATCTGTTGGCAGGACATTAAAGTCATAGGTGATGACACAATACTTGTCGATTTTAACTGCCCGCCCGAATGTAAACGGTGTAACAACGGCTTTTTTGATATGTTCTTTAAAAACAGATAGGTTGAAAAATGTAAATTTATATGATACAATTATTTTGTCGAACAATATTTTGTATCGGGGTGTTAAAAATTATGGAAAAAAACAAAGTAAGACTTAATATTTGCGGTGTGAATTATTTTATTTGCACCGACGAAACCGTTGAGCATACAGAAGAACTCGGTGCCGTAATTGATTCGAAAATGTCCGAAATTCTTAAAGGTACTTCTTTTGTTACGACTACTCAAGCGGCGGTTCTTGTCGCTCTTGATTTTGCCAACGAGCTTTCAAAAAGTGAAAAAAGCGTAGATAATTACCGCGGTCAAATAAAAGACTATCTTGAAGATGCGGCAAAGGCAAAGTCCGAAAGGGATTATTACAAGCGTGAGTTGGAACGCTTTAAAACCGAAGCAAAATTTAAAAACGACCAGATAAACCTTTTTGCAAACAGCGAAAAGAAAGCGAAAGACGAAAATAATGAATAAAACCGAAATTTTAGCTCCCGTCGGCAGCGAGGAAACATTAAAGGCGGCTGTACTTTCCGGTGCGGACGCCGTGTATTTCGGAATGGGCAACTTTAATGCTCGCAGAAACGCACAGAATTTTACCGACGGACAAATAGAAAATGCAATTAAATACTGTCATTCAAGGGGTGTTAAGGTTCATATTACTCTTAACACCCTTATTAAAGATGTTGAAATTTCCGAAGCTGTCAGCACTATAAAAACCGTTTGCGGCAGCGGTGCCGACGCCGTCATTGTTCAGGATTTGGGCATTGCACGGCTTGTACGCGAAATTTGTCCTGAAATTGAAATGCACGCCTCAACACAGCTGAGCACCGGAACGCCGGAGGGACTCAAGCAATTAAAAGAACTCGGCTTTTCAAGAGCTGTTCTGCCGAGGGAATTAAGTCTTGACGAAATTAAGGAACTTTGCGAAAATGCTCCGCTTGACCTTGAGGTTTTTGTTCACGGTGCTTTGTGTATGTGTGTTTCCGGACAGTGCCTTATGAGTGCGGTATTGGGTTCGCGAAGCGGCAATAGGGGGCTTTGTGCCCAGCCTTGCCGTTTACCGTTCAAGGTTGAAAACGGTACGGGACACGATTTAAGTCTTAAAGACCTATCGTTAATCGAATATATCGGTACTTTATCCGAAGCGGGCGTTTGCTCGTTTAAAATCGAAGGCAGAATGAAACGTCCCGAATATGTCAGTGCCGCCGTTAAGGCTTGTAAAAAATCGCTTGACAACCGATATACTTTTGATGATCAAAAAGATTTGCAAAGTTTGTTTTCACGTTCGGGATTTACCGACGGATATTATCAAGGCAAATTGGGACGTGATATGTTCGGCTACCGTGAAAAAGAAAACGTTCGGTCGGCAACAAAAGATTTGCTTTCAAAATACGCTTTGAATTATGAAAAAGAGCTTCCGCGCTACAAAGTGAAATTTACATTCGGCGGTAAAATCGGCAGTCCCGCATTTTTGCGTGCCGAGTACGGTTCTTATAAAGCAGAGGCAAAAACGGATGTCCTTTGCGAAGCACCTATCAACCGTCCCATTTCAGCAGAACGTGTTATCGAATCGATTTCAAAATGCGGCGGTACTCAATTTGTCGCCGAAGACGTGAAATTTTCGGGCGAAATTGATTATTCTTTGCCCGTTTCGGCACTCAACGCATTAAGACGTGACGTCCTTTCAAAACTTGAAAGTCAAATTCTCGGCACACGCGAAAGAGTTTTAAACGAAGCTCCCCTACCCACAAATATTAAAAGCGACAACGACAAGAACATATATTGCCGTTTTGACAATGTCGGACAAATTCCCGAATCCGCCAAAGATTACGTCGTCTTTGTGCCGCTCGGTACCGACGACGAAATCATAAAGGAAAACGCTTACGGTGTTGAGCTTCCTCACGGTATGTTCGGAAACTCGAAAAAGGTTGAAAAGCTGCTGTCAAAATCCTCGGCGTATTTCGTGCTTTGCCACACTCTCGACGCCGTTGCGATTGCGAAAAAATGCGGCAAAAAGATTGTCGCCTCACCTTCGATGAACATTTTGAACTCTCACTCTATGGATGTTGCGAAATCTTTGGGAATAAGCGAAGTTATTGTATCCGAAGAATGTACACTTGACAATTTTGCGAAAATTTCCGCACCCATATCAAAGGGAATTACCGTCTACGGCAGAATTCCGCTTATGCTCACAAGAAACTGCCCCGTAAAAAACGGAAAAAGCTGTGCGGAATGTAAACGAAACAGTAAAATTACCGACAGAATGGGTATAGAATTTCCGGTCAAATGCTTTATGGGATATTCGGAAATACTCAATTCACGACCCGTTTATATGGCTGACAGAATGAATGAAATCCCGCCTGCCGATGTTTTGTTCTTTAATTTCACAACGGAAAGCACAAGTGAAGTCAAAGAAATTTTAAATGCTTATGAAAACAACAAAAAGCCGCAGATAGAATTTACCCGCGGACTTTTATACAGAGGTGTTGAATAATGGAATTGAAAATTAAAAAAGTTCGTGAAAACGCAAAAATACCGACAAGAGCCACACGTGGAAGTGCCGGTCTTGATTTATACGCTTGCATTGACAAGCCCATAACTTTACAAAAGGGCGACACCGCTTTAATTCCGACGGGAATCGCAATCGGACTTGACAGCCCGCACCATGCGGCGTTCATCTATGCGAGAAGCGGACTTGCGATAAAACACGGTATCGGTCTTTTGAATTCCGTAGGTGTTATCGACAGTGATTACCGCGGTGAAATTTGCGTCGGTGTAATAAAGCTCACCGACACTCCTTATGAAATTCAACCGTTTGAAAGAATAGCGCAAATGGTAATTAAACCCGTTGATTTACCCGAATTGATTGAAGTCGACAGTCTTGACGAAACCGACCGCGGTGTCGGAGGATTCGGTTCGACGGGAACAAAATAACAAAAAGGGGACTTTATGTCCCCTTTATTTTTTTGCTTTATGCTGTTTTATCAACGAATTTTTCCACAAATTCCAAATGGTTGCCTTTGAAAATAAGTTTTAACTGCGAGTGTTTTGCGATATCTTTCGGAAAATACAGACAGCTCTTTTTGTTTAATTTCAATACGCCGCTTTCTTGCAAGACTTCCGCAACAAACTGTGAACAAAAATAATGATTTTTACGTCTGTAAGGGATTTTCACAAAGCACATAACAAGCCCCAACGTAGAATATTTTAAGTTTGTCTTGTTATTTTTATATTTCAAAATATTTTTCTTGAGCGTAGCGTATATTTCTTCGGTGACTTCGATTTCGTACAAAGCACACGAAAAAGACGGTCTGTCCGGCTTTTCGTATTTTCTTATGCTTTCCACAAGGAACCCCTTGCTCACAAACGTGTAAAAAGTGTCCATATCTTCCTCAAAACCTATTGAGGCGTGAGTGTACGGATAACCCGAACGCAAACGAAGAATTTTAGCGTCAAGTCCCCGATACTGTGTCATTAAAACATAAATTTTTTTATATACCATAGTTTTTTATCAACTCGCCGGAAAGGGAAAGTCACTTTATTTCTTCATACATTTCACCTGCTGTTTGCTTTGTTGCGTATTCCGTTACAGCGAGAACTTTATACCTTGTCGTTTTTTCACCGAATCTTATTTCGAGAACGTCGCCCTCTTTTACGTCATAAGACGCTTTTACGGTTCTGCCGCCGACGGACACGTGACCCGCATCGCAAACCTCGTTTGCGATTGTACGGCGTTTTATTATTCTCGATACCTTTAAAAATTTGTCTAATCTCATGAAAATACCTCCGCCGTTTTGAACACGGCTTTTTCAAAAGGCGTATTTTTACAAAAAACAAGACCGCATTCATAAGCGGCCTTGTTTTAATAAAGCTTAAATTATTTAACAGCTGCTTTAAGTGCTGCACCTGCTTTGAATGCGGGAACTTTTGTTGCAGGAACTGTCATTGTTTCGCCTGTCTTCGGGTTACGAGCTTGCTTTTCTGCACGAGCTCTTACTTCAAATGTGCCGAAGCCGATAAGTTGAACCTTATCACCCTTTGTAAGTGCATCTGTTACTGATGCGAAAACCGCTGCAACCGCTGCGTCAGCGTCCTTCTTTGAAATACCTGCTTTTTCAGCAACTGCTGCTACAAGTTCTGTTTTATTCATTTGCTTTTCCTCCAAATAAAATTTTTCTCTTTTATCATAAAAAGGTTATACCTTTTTCGATACATCCTTAGCCAAGTCCCAAAGCTTATCAAGCTCCGAAAGCTCGGTATTTTTCATATCAAGGTTTCTTTCCTTTGCCATTTGCTCAACCTTGCCGAAGCGTTCGATAAATTTGTCGGTTGAGGCCGTCAGAGCCTCCTCACTGTCAACGCCGACAAAACGTGACACATTTACAACCGAAAAAAGCAAGTCACCGAGTTCCTCGCGGATGTCGGCTTTATCGCCCTTTGCAACCGCCTCTTTCAGCTCGGCAAGTTCCTCACTTACTTTGTCGAAGGCACCGTCGACGACGTCCCAGTCAAAACCGACCTTGGAAGCCTTTTTTTGAATTTTATCGGCTCGCATCAACGCCGGAAATTCACGCGGAACGGAAAGCATTGAGTCAGTTTGAGTTTTCTGCTGTTTCGTCTTCTTTTTGATGACGTCCCAATTTTCAAGCACCTGCTCACTTGTGTCAACGGAAACGGAACCGAAAACGTGCGGATGACGTTCAATCATTTTTTTGCAAATGCCGTCAGCCACGTTGTTCAAATCGAAACTGCCCTTTTCACGCTCAATCTGTGTGTGAAAAACGACTTGCAAAAGAACGTCGCCGAGTTCTTCGAGAAGCATCTCTCTGTTTTCCTTGTTGATGGCTTCAATAACCTCGTACGTTTCTTCAAGCAAATCACGGCGAATTGACTTGTGGTCCTGCTCCCTATCCCAAGGGCAGCCGTCCGGTGAACGCAGTATGCTGACGATGTTGATTAAATCGGTTATATCATAGCTTTCTTTGAATTCAAAGCCGTCAATCATTCACGTCACCCTTTTCTTTGGATATATTTTACTCTATAAAACCGTATTTTGCAAGTATTTTTGCGATTTTTTCTCCTTTGGGAAGCATAATTATATCATCTTTTGCCAGTCCCTTAATCAAAAGCATCGAAATTGCGTAAATCAAGCCGCCGAAACAGATGGCAATTCCCAAGGTAACAATGCTTGCGATTGTCGACTCGGACGAAATAAGTCGGCTGAAAATTCCGAATGCCGAATATGCACCGATGCCGCAAAGAATACCGCAAACGGTAGGTTTGATGAAAACGGAAAGGAAGTTGATTCTTATTTTTGCGATTTTCACAAGTGAGATAAGGTTGAAAATTACGATAATCGCATAACAGATAATCGTTCCGATTACCGCGCCGTTTACGTTGATACTCGGAATTGCCACAAGAATATAGTTCGCAATCAGTTTTGCGACGGCACCGAGTGACAAAGATATGAGCGGCAGTTTTGCCTTATCAAGTGCTTGAAGCATATTGGTCATAGGCTGTGACAGTGACATAAGGCTGATTGTAAAACCGTAAGCCATAAGTACGGGGGCGGCAACGGAAACACCGGAGGCTGCCTCGCCGCTTCCGTAGAACACGGAAAGTATCGGCTGTGCAAGTACACCCATACCTATACCGCACGGCATTGCGATTATCATCGTTACGCGAAGCACCGATTCTATGGAAACTTTAATTTGCTTTTTGTTTTTTACCGCCCAAGCCGCCGAAAGTGCCGGAATAGCACTTACGCCCAAGGGCATTGTGATTGACGGTATAAGGTTTTTAAAGTCGAGCGATAACGAATACGCACCGTAGAGGAAAGTCTTTACGTCCTCGTCTTTTATATTCGCAAGCTCTGTCGAATAAAGACTTCTTATATAGTCGAGATTGTTTGCAATCACATAATCCAATCTGTTTTGTACGGTGATTGCGTCAATAAGGTTTGTGATGCTGAAAACAAGCGAACTTGCGACAACGGGTATTGCAAACATAACAAGTTTTTTTGCGATAACCGTTGCGTTCTGCGGAGCCGGAGAAGAAACAAGCTCTGCCTTTGTAATATTGTCGCCTTTGATCTTGTTGAGTATCATTAAATAAATCATACCCACAACCGTGCCGAGCGTTACGCCGACAGCGGCGGCAGCGGCGGCGTACGGATAAATGGCACTTAACGCTTCCGTTTCGTCGGCAACCGTTTGACCGAAAACGGTTAAACCTTGTTCAAAACGCGAATAGCCGTATGAAATAACGAGTTTTGCGCAAATAAGCCCGAAAACAAGCTTTCCGCCCGCTTCAAGCACTTGCGACACAGCCGTCGGTGTCATATTTCTGAGGCCGTTGTAATATCCGCGATAGCTTGACATTACACAGCAGAAAAATATTGACGGTGTTATTACCAAAATCGCGGGAATCGCATTCGGCGCTTTTGCCACGGCGGCGTACGGATAAGCCAATATAAACATGGCAAGCGTACCGAGTATACCCATTATCAAGAAAAGACGTTTTGCCACCTTGTAAATCTGTCTTACGTCACGGAAACGTCCCAATGCCATTTGCTGTGAAACCATTTTGGACACGGCAACGGGAAGTCCCGCCATCGAAATCGTATAAATCGGGACATACAAGCTGTACGCGGAATCGAAATAACCGCGTCCGACCGTTCCTATCATATTTGAAAGCGGTATTTTGTAAATTACTCCGATAACCTTAACGATCACCGTCGCTATACTCAATACCAACGCACCGTTAAGAAGTGTTTGACTTTTTCTTTGTTTGTTTGCCACTTTATTCACACCTTTTGGATTATTATTCACCTAAAAATTCTCTTAAAAGAGAATCGGCAGGCACAAGTTTTTCATCAATGTCGGCGAATTTTTCAAGAGCCTTGCAAAGCTTTGCCATATCGTTTTTATATTCATCGTCGACATCGCTTTCGTAAAGCAACGGCAACGCTTGATTTTTCAACACACACGGCTCGTAAAGATGAATTGTATTTATTCTTATGTCCGCATTGTCACGGAACGGAAAGAGATATTTGTCTTCGCCTGCCATAACGTTTTTCCACAAACGGCACGTATGCTCGACCGTACTTCCGCGGAATTTGTAATCACGGACCATTCTGCGAACAAAACGAAGGTTTCTTTTATTAAGAATAATATTACCTTTTTCGTCGTAAATACGTGATGAAACGCTTATATATATTTTCAAAAGTTTTCCGTCTATTTTGTCCGTAATCTCCGGATTGAGTGCGTGAAGTCCCTCGATAATTACGGCATCGCTTTCTCCCAACGTGATTTCGTTAAAAAGAGTGTCGCTTCTTTTTCCGGCTAAAAAGTCGAAAATCGGTACTCTTACCGTTTCACCCTTGAGCAAGGCGTTGACCGTATTTTCAAAACAGTTAAGGTCCAACGCGTAAACCGTTTCGAAATCCTGTGTTCCGTCGGGTAAAAACGGTATGTCGCTGCGATCCAAATAAAAATCGTCAAGGCTTAAAACGTATGTTTTCACACCTTGTTTTTTAAGTGCTTCGGAAAGTTTGAGCGCCGTCGTCGTCTTTCCCGATGACGAAGGGCCCGCCAACATAATAATCTCTCTGCCGTCGTCCCCGCCGACCTTATTCGCAATATCGTTTATTATACTTTCATATCTTTCCTCACATTTTTCCACGAATTCATCGGGACACGTCTGTGCGGCATCATTGATATAGCCGATTAGATTTTTAATGTTTGCCATTTACTCTACCTTCTTTCACTCAAGAATATGTATTGTAAAATTCGCTTATTCTTTTCTTTCGTTCTGTCAATTCGTCAAAGCCCGAAATGTATTCAAAAGGATATTTGAAATTAAAAATCCTTTCTATTTCGCTGCCCGTGGGGGCTTTCAGTTTAGTTACGGCACCGCCGCCGCAAGAGAGAATGGTATGACATTCCTCCATCATAAAAATATTATAAATACATTCGCGGTTTTCCTTTGCCCACCCCACGTTTTCCAAAGCACCCGCGGATTTTGACTGGCGGTACATATAGTACGGGTGATATTTTCCGTTTAACGTTTTATATGTATAGTCGAGCATTTGCGATGCTCTGTTTGCGTTTTCCGTGGCAATCTGCGGCGAAACGGCACCTATTCCCGACGCACGCTTTACCGCCAACGTGTGAACCGTTATGTTTTCCGGATCAAGCAGCACCGCCGTATCAAGTGAATTTTTAAAGCCTTGCAACGTATCTTTCGGCAGTCCCGCAATTAAATCCATATTGATATTGTCAAACCCCATCTCACGTGACAAATTGAAAATTCGCACCGTATCTTCGGCGGTGTGACGTCTGCCCACCGCTTCGAGAACCTCGTTGCTGAACGTTTGCGGATTTATGCTTATTCTGTCCACGGGGCTGTTTTTAAGCACCGCAAGTTTTTCTTTTGTTACCGTGTCGGGTCTGCCCGCTTCAACGGTAAATTCGCGGCACGTCGACAAGTCGAAATTTTCGCCGATTGTATTTATGACCGATTTCAGCTGTTCTGCCGACAGTGTTGTCGGTGTTCCGCCTCCTATGTAAATGCTTTCAAGACGCAAGCCGTTTTCCCTTGCCGTTTTTCCCGTAAGTTTCAACTCTTTTGCAAGAAAATTCACGTATTCCGGCAAAAGTTTTTTCGCTTTTTCGTTTTCGATAGAGTGCGAAACGAAAGAACAATAACTGCATCTTGACGGGCAAAAAGGGATTGAAACGTAAAGGCTGAATGAGTACGGCTGCGACGTAGCTATTATTTTTTCTTCTCGGTCGGCAACGTCACGTGCAAGCTTATATTTTTCCTCGGACACAAGCAAATCGTCGTAAAAATATTTCTCCGCTTTTTCTCTGCCCATCGTCTTTTCCGTATTTATAAGAAGTTTAGACGGTCTGACACCCGTAAGCACTCCCCACTTTGCGAAAAAACCCGTATATTCGGTGAAAAGCGTATACACCATTCTGCCCATTTGCATTTCATTGTCGTCGCAAAGAGGTGCGGTGAGCGTTTTCGAAAATCCGTCGAAATTAACCGAAACGGTTATTTCCTCACCAACGGCAGTCAGCAAATTGACGTCTTTTACGCTTTCGTCGTATATTACTTCGATTTTTTCGTTCGGTAGGAAAATCCTTACCAATTTTTCCATTTCATAATGGTATTTATGATTTATAACAAGAAGTTTCATAATTATCTTATTCTTACGTATCTGTTGTTTTTTCTTTCAAAGTCGAGCGTCGTATCCTCACCGTGACCGCAATAGACGTTAAAATCGCCCTCAAGTTTTGCGATATTCGAAAGTGACATAAGTTCCTCTCTTGCATTTCCGCCGGGGAAGTCCGTTCTGCCCGCCGAAAGTTTGAAAAGCGTATCTCCGGAAAAAATCACACGCTCTTTTTCGAATATATAACAAACTCCGCCTTTTGTATGCCCCGGAGTGTGCATCACCCTTACCGTCGTGTTACCGAAAGTCAGCAAAGTGCCGTCTTCGGTTAAGATATCGGGACTTGTCGGGGGCTGTTTTGTGTATGAATCGGAATTCATTAAGCTGAAAAGACTTTTGCCCTCATCTGCCAGACAGTCGGCGTCTTCTTTGTGAATTACCGTTTTGGCGTTTGTTCTTTCTTTCACCGCCTTGACACCTAAAATGTGGTCAAAATGGCCGTGAGTCAGCAAAATATACTCGACGTTTTTGTTTTCGAGAGTTTTCAAAAAACTTTCGTCTTGCGCCGCGGGGTCAACCACGGCGGACACACCGCTTTCGGCTTCGGTTACGACGTACGTATTCGTTTCAAGTTCACCCAAGACAAATTTTTCAACATTGATTGCCATTATTCTTTCTCCAAATCGACGAATCGTAAATAATCGTTACGGGGCCGTCATTCAAAAGTTCAACCTTCATATCCGCACCGAACACACCTTTTTCCACTTTGCGAACACCGTTTTCGATGAGTTTTTCGCAAAACAGCTCATAATATTCGTTTGCCTTTTCGGGCTGTGCCGAATCGGTAAATGACGGACGGTTGCCTTTTTTCAAATCGGCGCAAAGAGTAAACTGAGAAACAGCCAAAATTTCACCGTCAACGGATTTTATGTCCAAATTCATTTTTCCGTTACCGTCTTCGAAAATGCGAAGTGCCGAGGTTTTCCTTGCGAGAATGTCAACGTCCTCCGTTGTGTCGTCCTCCATAACGCCGACCAAAATCAAAAAGCCCTTTTGAATTTGACCGCATATTTTACCGTCAACGGTAACGCTTGCGTGGGATACTCTTTGTATAACCAATCTCATATTTTAAAAATCCTTTTTATTTAATGCTTTCGTTCAGCGTTCGACACTTAAAACGCCCTCAACCTTTTCGATTCTCGCTATAAGGTTTTTAAGATGCTCTATTCCGCTGACCTTGACGGTAAGATTAACTATACATCTGCCGTCTTTTGTGTCACGTGTGCTGATTTCCGTAATGTTAACCTTCATATTCGCAACCTGCATACTGACATCTGCCATAAGACCTATTCTCGAAAGGCACGTAAGAGAAACCGTAGCTTTATATTCCTCTTTGATATTCTTATTCCAGTGAGCGTTTATCCATCTGTCCGGCTCCGCACAGTTTTCCAAATCTTTCGGAACGTTGGTACAGTCTTTTTTGTGAATCGACACACCGTGTCCGCGAGTGATAAAGCCTACAATCGCATCGCCCGGAAGCGGATTGCAACAGCGTGAAAACTTGATAAGGCAGTTGTCGATACCCTCAACGGTAACGCCCTCTTTTTTCTTTTGAGAAGGTGCTTTTTGCTGAGCCGTCTTAATCGCTTCACGGCTCTTGTCGTAATTTCGGTGGTATTCTTCCTTGATATACGGCATAAGGCGGTTAACGGAAAGTCCGCCGTAACCGATAGCCGCATAGAAGTCGTCGACATTATTCATTTTTTGACGTGTTGCGAGATTTTTTATAAACTTCTCGTAATTTTCGTCGTCAAGACGGATAAAGTTACGCTTGAATTCACGCTCGATTTCTTCCTTACCCTCGACAATGTTTTCCTCACGGCGTTCGTTTTTAAACCAAGAACGGATTTTGCTTTTCGCTTGGCTTGATTTTGCGATGTTCAGCCAATCTTTACTCGGCCCTTTTCCTTGCTGAGAGGTAGTGAGAATTTCGACAATTTCGCCCGTCTTAACCTCATATTCGAGAGGCACGATTCTTCCGTCGACCTTTGCACCCACCATTTTGTTGCCGACTGCCGTGTGAATGGCATAGGCAAAGTCAATAACGGTGGAACCTTGCGGAATATTGATAACGTCGCCCTTCGGCGTATAAACAAACACCTCGTCCGGAATCAAGTCCGTTTTGATTGACGACACTATTTCACGGGCGTCGCCCGTACCTTGCTGTGCTTCGAGAACCTCGCGAATCCATTGAAGTCTTTCGTCAAAGCCCTTCTTACCGCCGGAAAGACCGATTTTATATTTCCAGTGAGCAGCGATACCGTATTCCGCCGTTTTGTGCATATCCCAAGTTCTTATTTGAACCTCAAACGGCACACCCTTTCTGCCGAGAACGGTCGTGTGAAGCGATTGATACATATTCGGCTTCGGCGTGGAAATATAATCTTTAAATCTGCCCGGCAAAGGCTTATACATATCGTGAATAATACCGAGACAGTTATAACAGTCGATGACGCTGTCGACGATAATTCTTACGGCGTAAATGTCGTAAATTTCGTCAAACTGTTTGCCTTGCATATACATTTTTCGGTAAATGCCGTGAACGGATTTAATTCTTCCGCTTATGCTTGCATTCGGTACTACTTGTGTTATTCTTTCGTAAATCTGATTTTTTGTTTCTTCGAGAAATGCTTCGCCCGTTTTTTCGGGATCGTGAATACGCTGTTCGATAGCGGCATACGCCACCGGATCAAGAAAACGGATTGCTCTGTCCTCAAGTTCCTCTTTTACGGAACGAATACCCAATCTGTGAGAAATCGGAGCGAAAATTTCAAGCGTTTCAAGAGCTTTATCTCTTTGCTTTTGCGGATCGACAAACTCAAGTGTTCGCATATTGTGAAGTCTGTCGGCAAGCTTAACGATAATAACCCTAATGTCTTTTGACATGGCAAGAAGCATTTTACGGACATTTTCCGCTTGCTGTTCTTCTTTGGCTTCGCTTGAGTTAAGCTGTACTTGACCGAGCTTTGTCACTCCGTCGACAAGCGTCGAAACCTCCGTACCGAAAACTTTTGTAAGTTCTTCGATGCTGTATTCCGTGTCCTCGACCACGTCGTGCAAAAGTGCCGCAACGAGTGACTGCCAGTCCATTCCCAAATCGACAAGAATATTTGCCACGGCGATGGGGTGAATGATATACGGTTCTCCCGAACGGCGAAGCTGACTGCCGTGATATTTGTTTGCGACCTCAAACGCCTTGTCGATTACGGCAATTTCTTCCGCCGAATGAACCGCCGCTATTCTTTCGCGCAAGTCACCGTACAGTTTATTCACGTCTACATTCGGTAACATAGCACTCACTTTTCTCACTCCCCTTGCATTTCTTTCAGCTTGTTTAAGATTTTTGACTGCGATAAATCGGCTTTTTTGCCGTTTCCGTCAAATAATATTATTCCGTTATCACGTTTTATAAGTCCGAGTTCGTTAAGAATGTCAATCGAAACCAACATTTTACAGTAATTTTCGGTAGGACATTTTGTACGCACAAGCATTGTTTCTATATCAAATGTCCACGTTAGATAAGATTTTATGAAATTATAAACGCCGAGCAAAAATTCTCTTGACGGTGTTAAAAATTTCGCTTCTTGAGAAGAAAGCACTTCTCCGCGCATAAATTTTTCGTAAAGCCCCTCCGATTTAAAGAGCTTTTCTTCGTCCGTACCCGAAAAACGCATTTCACGAATTTGAACCGTCACTTTTGTTTCTCCGCGGAACTCGTTTTTTTCGATTCTCACCGCAAGGTCAACCGTATCACCGGTACGGAACGGGAAAGAGTCGAGTTTTGTACTGAATTTCATAGCCGAAAACTGAACGTTTCCCTTTGTAAAGCTTAAACGCAAATGTTTTCCGTCACCGACGGGCTGAATTCCGGAAACACGGACGCCGAAAATTCCGAAAAGCGGCTGAGCATTACCGGCACCGAACGGTTCCAAATTTTCCAAAGACTCCACCAATTCAACGTTTATATAAGCGGGATTTAATTTACAGTCGAGCGTAAGCGTCGGAACAGCTTCATCGGACGCTTTTGCGTATTCGTTTATCGCAACAAAGAATTTTTCGATGTTTTCCCTTTTAATGCCGAGTCCCGCCGCCATTGTATGACCGCCGAAATGCGTTAAATATTCTCCGCAAGATTTAATTGCGTCATAGACCGAAAAGCCCTCAATGCTTCTTGCCGAGCCGGTACCTTCATCACCGTCAAAGGTTATAACGATTGACGGTTTGCCGTATTTTTCCGTAATTCTTGCGGCGACGATGCCGATTACACCGTGGTGCCACCCCTCACCGCAAACAACTATCACACGTGCATATTTCAATCTGCTGTCGGACTCAATGTGTTTAACCGCCGCCTCCATAATCTCGTTTTCGTATTCGTGACGCTTGCGGTTGCATATATCAACTTGTTCGGCAATGTCAAGGGCAGTTTTTAAATCCTCGCAAAGCAAAAGTTTAAGAGCCGTTTCCGCCGACTCGATTCTGCCGGCGGCGTTTATTCTCGGTGCCAATGAATATGTAATACCCGTCGCATTCATTCTTTTTTCACCGACTCCCGCCATTTGACGAAGTGCGTTTATTCCGTTGCATGAATTTGAATTTATTTTTGCCGTTCCGTATTTTACGATTGCACGGTTTTCGTCTTTTAAGTCGACTACGTCCGCAACGGTTCCGACCGCGATAATATCGGCATATTCGGCAAGTATGCCGGAATATTCGCCTTTTTCAAGTGCGCACACAACCTTAAACGCAACGCCCACACCTGCCCACTCTTTAAAATGCAGATTGCAGTCCGTTCTGTGAGGGTCGACGACGGCAACGGCATCGGGCAAAGTATCCCCTACTTTATGATGATCCGTCACAACGGTTTCTATTCCGAGACTTTTTGCGTATTTGATTTCTTCCGTCGCGGAAATGCCGTTGTCCACGGTAACAATAAGCTCAACGCCTTTTTCTTTAAGTGCGTCCACTCCGCCGCAAGACATTCCGTAACCCTCGGTAATTCTGTCGGGAATATAATACATTACGTTTGCACCGCGGTTTTTCAAGTACGAATACATAAGCGCTGTCGACGTTACGCCGTCGGCATCGTAATCGCCGTAGACACAGATTTTCTCAAAATTTTCTATCGCTTTTTCGATTCTTTCGACAGCTTTGTCCATATCCGCAATAAGATACGGATCGCAAAAGCTGAAATCCGAATCGAAAAATTCTTCAACGTCTTCGTATTCCGTTATTCCGCGAGATACCAATATCAGTGCGGTAAAAGGGTCAAGACTGTGCATTTCGGCTACCTGTGCAGCCAGTTCCTTATCAATATGTGCTGTTATCCATTTTTTACGACTCACCGAAAGTCCTCACTTTCACCTGTCAAACAATAATTCTTCAAATTATCATTATATCACTTAATGCTCTGCTTTTCAAGGTTTCCAAAAGAAAAAAACTGCGGTGAAAACCTTGATTTACCGCAGTTTGAGAGATATTTTATTTGTCGCTTTTATTCTTCGTTTTCCGTGACACAATATAACGCGGTCTTCCCTTGACTTCCTCGTAAATCCTCGCGATATAATATCCGATAATTCCGAGTGCCATCATAAGACTTCCGCCGATAAGCAAAAGTAAAAGTATTACCGTCGTAAACCCTTCGGCAGACTGACCGAGTAAAAACCGAACCAGCGTTTGCACGGACATTCCGCCCAAAAACAAAAGCAGTATGCTGCCGAAAACGGTTATAAGCTGCAACGGTGCCGTCGTAAACGACGTAATGCTTGACACCGCGTATTTTGTAAGTCCTTTAAGACTCCATTTGCTTTTTCCGTTTTGCCTTTTCCCCACGTCAAACTCGATTTGTGTCGAATTAAAGCCGGACCAAAACGACAACGCTCTGAAAAACGTATTTCTTTCCGGCAGTGCCAAAAGAGAATCTATAACCTTTCTGTCGATAAGTTTAAAATCCGAAGTCGACTGCATATCGACGCCGACAAAGTAACTCATCATTTTATAAAACGTCTTGGCGAACAGTTTATAAAAGAACGTTTCGCTTCCGCGTGAAGCTTTTACACCCTCAACAACCTCAAACCCTTGCTGCCAAAGTGAATACATTTCCGGAATTTTTTCGGGTGGAAACTGCAAGTCGCAATCGAAAACCACCGCACAGTCGCCGGTCGCTTCCTCAAGCCCGGCGAAAATTGCCGCCTCTTTACCGAAGTTACGGCTGAAGCTTACGCCCCGAACTTGCGGATATTTTTGAGAAACCTCGCATATTTTCGTAAAGGTTTTATCCTTTGAGCCATCGTCTATGAAAATAATTTCACATTCTGTTTTACTGTCGTTGAGTACGCCGAGAACGACCCGTGCCGTATTCTCGACATTCTGTTCTTCATTGTATGACGGTATTATTACGGAAAGCATTTTTTCACCTCGCACATGAACTGCCGTTACATATAAATATACCATTTACGTTGTGCTTTGTCAAATAAAGTAAGTATTGAAAATTCGGCGTGTTTATGATAAAATAATTCTAATATATTTTGCTTTGCGGAGTGATTTTTATGACAGTAAACGATATAGCGATTATTATGGCTGCCGGTTCAAACACACACATAGGCTCAAGCGTGCCTCCCGTTATGGCAAAAGTTTTGGGAAAGCCCCTTGTCGAGCATGTGGCTTCTTCCGTTATCGGTGCGGGAATAAGCACTATTATTACCGTTGTTCCGTTAAAGGATTCGCAAATACAAAGCTACCTTGTCGGCAAATTTCCGAACAAAAACATAACGGCGGTTGAGCAAGCCGCACCGTTAGGTACCGCCCACGCGGTACTGCAAGCCGTTTCTTCGATAAAAGACTGTTCGAAAAGCGGCGGAAACGTTCTCGTTTTAAACGGCGACACACCGTTTCTCGATGCGAACACAATCCGCGGAGCTTATTCAAGTCACGTTTCGCAGGAAAACGACGTTACGGTTATTTCGGCAATCACAAACAAGCCGTTCGGATACGGCAGAATTGTTCGTAACGGCGAACGCAAATTCGTCGGAATTGTCGAAGAACAGGACGCTGACAGCGAAGTAAAAAGAATAAACGAGATTTCTTCGGGCACATACTGGTTTAAAGCCGAAAAGCTTGTAAGCGTTCTCGAAAAACTTCCTCCGAGAGCAAACGGAACGTATAATCTTGTCGACGCTGTTTCGATTCTCACCGAATCGGGTGCCAAGGCAGACACGTTTTTCGCTCCGCGTTCCGATATAATTCTCGGTGCCAACAACAAACTTCAACTTATGGAACTCAATGAATATGCGAAAATGCAGGAAATCGAGCATCATCTTTCGTTGGGTGTTGATATTCCTTTTTCCGACGGTGTAATTATCGAACAAAACGTCGAAATCGGTGTTGACACTTGTATTTTGCCGAACACGATAATTAAAGGCAACACAAAAATCGGTAAAAACTGTGTTATCGGCCCGAACTCTATTATAAGCGACAGCACAATCGGTGACAACGCAAAGCTCAACAACGTGCAGTGTTATCAATCCACCGTTAAAAGCGGCGTTGACATAGGGCCTTTTGTTCATATCCGTCCAAATTCCGTAGTTGGAGAAAACGTTCATCTGGGCAATTTTGTCGAAGTTAAAAATTCAACCATTGACACGGGCACAAAGGTTTCACACCTTACTTATGTCGGTGACTCCGACGTCGGCAAGCGTGTAAACTTCGGCTGCGGCACGGTTACCGTTAATTATACGGGCAAAGCCAAATACCGCACGACAATCGGTGACGACGTATTTATCGGATGCAACACAAATCTTGTCGCTCCCGTAAAAATAGGTGACGGAGCTTATACCGCCGCCGGTTCGACAATCACGGAGGACGTTCCGGAGCTTGCTTTGGGCATTGCACGTGCAAGGCAAGTTAATAAAATAGGATGGAAACTTAAAAAATAAGGTGAAATAAAATATGTTTAACAGATTCACAAGCAGAAACGCTGTATCTGTCGGCACACCTGAATTCATCGTGGCAGGGCTGGGAAATCCCGATAAAAAGTACACCCTCACACGACACAATTCGGGGTTTTTGTGCGTAGATACGCTCGCTCAAAAGTTTGGTTTTAAAATTGACCGTCTTAAATTCAAGTCGCTTTACGCCGACACCGTAATCGGCGGTCACCGCTGTATTGTAATGAAGCCGCAAACTTATATGAACAACAGCGGCGAGGCTATTCGCGAATGTGCCGCTTTTTACAAAATCAAACCCGAAAACATCATAATAATTTACGACGATATATCTCTTGACGTCGGCAAACTTCGTATTCGCAGAAAGGGTACCGACGGCGGTCACAACGGAATAAAAAGCATTATTTATCATATTCAAAGCGACCGTTTTCCGCGGATAAAATTAGGGTGCGGAAAAAAACCTCATCCCGATTACGACTTAGCCGATTGGGTTCTTTCCGAATTCAAAAGCGACGAGCAAAAGGAACTCGCTTCGGCTATTGAAAACGCTTGCAAAGCCGTTGAGCTATTGGTAAACGGCGAAATAGACAAGGCTATGAATCAATTTAACAGCTAAAGGTATTTTAAGGTATTTTTATGTCTGCATTTCAAAAATCAATTAAATTATCGGCAGAATACAGCGGTGTTGAAAACAGTATAAAAAAAGGTTTTCTTCCACAGGGCGTTTTGGGACTTATTCCCGTACAAAAAGCTCACGTTATCGCCGCATTATCGGAGGGTCTTGAAAAAAAGGCCCTTGTTGTCGTGCCCGACGAAAGCACGGCGTCAAAACTTTGCGATGATTTAATCTCATTCGGCAGAGCCGCTCTGCACTACCCCGCAAGAAGCTTTTCTTTTTACGGTGCCGACACCCAGTCGTACGAATATGAACAAAAAAGAATCAAGGTACTTCGCCGTATGCTTGACGGAAATTGCGACGTTGTCGTGGCATCGGCGGAAGCGGTGATTTCTTACACCGTGCCGCCCGAAATTTTACGGCAGAAGTCCGTTTTGCTGAAAAAAGGCGAAGAAGTATCTCTCGAAAGCATACTTCTTTCTTTAAACTGTGCCGGATACACTCACGTTGATGCCGTTGAAGGCGTGGGACAGTATTCTCACCGTGGCGGAATTATCGACTTTTTCTCACCCGATGACGACGAACCGGTTCGTATTGAGCTTTGGGGCGATACGGTCGACACAATGTGCCATTTTGACATTAAATCTCAACGCCGAACCGTAAACATAAACGAAATAATAATTTCTCCGTCGAAAGAAATTATTATAGACAGCAACGATGATTTGGCAAAAAAAATTGAAAAATTCGCTTCTTCCGTGCGAGGAAAAAAAGCGGATATAATTAAAGAAAAACTTTTTTCCGACGTGGACAGATTGATTTCCGGTGTAAAGATAGGCTCGGCGGACAAATATATGTCACTTGTCTATTCCCCCGCCACTGTTTTCGATTATGCGTCCGACTTCCTTTTGTTTGCCGTCGAAACCGGCGGAATAAAGGAACGCGTTTCCTCTGTACAAAAGCTTTTGCTTGAGGATATAAACGCCTGCATTGAGGACGGTACCTTATGCAAGGGACTTGACAAATATACGCTTACATTTCAGGAATTAGTTGGCAAATACGAGGAATTCAAAGCTACTTATATGGACAATTTCGCACGCGGAAGCTTTGATACGCCCGTTAAAAGTCTTACAACCTTTAACGGCAACACGCTGCCTGTTTGGAACGGCAGAATCGACGTTCTTATTGAGGACATTAAGCCCGTACTGTCAAAGGATTCTTCCGTTGTAATTTTCGCCGGAACCGAAAAAAGCGCGAAAAATCTTTCGGAAACGCTTAATATGGAAGATGTTCCGTCTGTGTATTTTCCCGTAATTCCCGCTGAATTTTCAAAGGGTATTGTCACGGTATTGCCGAATTCTCTTTCCTCCGGTTTTGCGTATCCGCGTGAAAAATTTTACGTTTTCACATATTCGAAAGTTTACGCAACAAGCAAAAAAAGAAAAAACACGGGCTTTAAGGCAAAAGATACCATCCACTCGCTCGACGAACTTAAAAAAGGCGATTATATTGTTCATTCAATTCACGGAATAGGTATTTTCGACGGTATAACTCAACTTGAAGCAAACAAGATAATCAAGGATTATATTAAAATCAAATATGCGAAAAGCGACGTTTTATACGTTCCCGTTACGCAGCTTGACCTTGTTTCAAAATATATAGGGCCTCATGAGGACGACGGAAAAGCAATAAAGCTTAACCGACTCGGCGGCGGTGAATGGGAAAAAACAAGGACAAAGGTTCGCTCTGCGGTTAAGGATATGGCGGATCAGCTTATCAAACTTTATTCCGAACGTATGAACACTCAAGGTTTCGCCTTCTCGCCCGACATTGATATGCAAGCGGATTTCGAACGCCGCTTTGAATTTGAAGAAACGGGTGACCAACTTCGTTGCATTGATGAAATTAAAAGAGATATGGAAAAGCCGTACCCGATGGACAGACTGCTTTGCGGTGATGTCGGTTTCGGAAAAACAGAAGTTGCGCTCCGTGCGATGTTCAAATGTGTTGCGGACGGCAAACAGTGTGCCGTTTTGGTTCCCACGACGATATTGGCACTTCAGCATTATCAAACGATTATGAAGCGTTTTGCCGGTTTTCCGATTGAGGCGGAAATGATTTCGCGTTTTAGGACTCCAACGCAGCAAAAGAAAATAATAAAAGGCGTAAACACGGGCTTTATAGATATTGTCGTCGGTACTCACCGCATCATTTCAAAAGATGTGCAGTTCAAAGATTTGGGGCTTTTGATTGTCGACGAAGAACAGCGTTTCGGAGTTGCTCAAAAAGAAAAAATAAAGGAAAAATTTCCCGGCGTCGACGTTCTTACGCTTTCGGCAACACCGATACCGCGCACGCTTAATATGGCGATGTCCGGTATTCGCGATATGTCGGTTATCGAGGAAGCTCCGTCTGACCGCTTCCCCGTACAGACTTACGTTGTCGAGCATAATCTTCCCTTGCTTTGTGAAGCCATGGAAAAAGAGCTTCGCCGCGGCGGTCAGGTATATTTTCTGCACAACAGAACGGAAGATATCGACAGAACGGCACTTTCCATTAAGGAATATTTGCCCGATGCGAAAATCGCCACCGCACACGGAAAAATGAATGAGGAACAGCTCAGCGATATTTGGCGTGACTTAATGAACGGCGATATTGACATTCTTGTCTGCACCACCATTATCGAAACGGGTGTCGACGTGCCTAACGCAAACACGCTTATCATTGAGGATGCCGATAAGCTGGGACTTGCACAACTTCATCAGCTTCGCGGACGTGTGGGCAGAAGTGCGAGAAGGGCAAGTGCGTATCTTACGTATAAAAAAGACAAGAGCCTTACCGAAATCGCCTATAAGCGTCTTCAAGCCATACGCGAATACACGGAGTTCGGCTCCGGCTTTAAAATAGCTATGCGAGATTTGGAAATCAGAGGTGCCGGTAATCTTTTGGGTGCTCAGCAACACGGTCACCTTGCCGCAGTCGGATATGATATGTATATGAAAATTCTGTCCGAAGCCATCAGCGACGAAAAAGGAAATGCGCCGAAAAAGACACGGGAATGTCTTATCGACTTGCAAATCAATGCACATATACCCGAAAAATATATTTCGGCACTTTCGCAAAGACTTACGGTATACCGCAGAATTGCCGATGTCCGTACATTTGCCGATGCGGAAGACGTACGCGACGAGCTTCGTGACCGCTTCGGTGATATTCCGCCGTCGGTCGACGGTCTTATCGAGGTTTCCCTTTGCAGAAACACCGCTTCGTCGATGGGCATTTACGAAATAGGACAACGCGGCGAAATTATAGTTCTTTATTGCGACGAAATCGACGCCGGCTTGGTTTTGGACATTTCTTCCGTATTACGCGGACGTGTCAGCGTTACGTCGACAGGTAAAAAAAGTATAAATGTCAAAAAACTGCCCTCACAAAGTTCTTTGGAAACGCTGAAGGAAATTTTTGAGGCAGTCGAAACGACAAAAGTCAATAAAAACATCAATAATAACGATAAAAATTAAAGGAGGTTATGCTTTTTTATTACGTTTTTTCGGTTGCCGTTTATAATGCGGTCACCGAATTACCAACAAAAAACAATGTCTGTGAGATGATAATGTATGAAAGAAAAAACAAAAAAGAAAGTAGATAAGAAAAAAATGCTTATTATTTTTGCCGTAATTATAGGTGTTATTGTTGCTTTGGTTGTTGCCAACCTTGTTGCCAACGCCGTTGCAAGCTCCAAAGCAAAGAAAATAGCAACCTCGTTTGAAAAAGTAGCCGTAGAAAATCAGCTTATACCCGAAAAAGACGAAAACGGATATTGGACTTTCACCGCCGACCGTGAGCTTAAAATAATGCAGATTACCGACGTTCACATTGCGGGCAGCTGGCTGTCGGCAAAGAACGACAAAATGGCTATGAATGCCGTTGCCGCTATGATTACGGCGGAAAAGCCCGACCTTGTCGTTGTTACGGGTGATATTTCATATCCCGTGCCGTTGGCATTAACCGTCGACAACAAGTCGTCTGCCGAAATATTCGCCTCTCTTATGGAGTCGCTCGGCGTTTATTGGGTGCCGATTTACGGCAATCACGACACCGAAAGTTACAGCCGTTGCACAAGAGAAGACCTTTCACTGTTTTACGGCGGCGACACGCTGAAATACTGTTTGTTCCAAAGCGGTGACGAAAACGTTGACGGCTACGGAAATTCCGTGATAAACATTAAAAACAGCGACGGCGTTATAACTCAGTCACTTTATCTTATCGACTCAAACTCGTATCCCGAAACCTCGTTTATGGGACTTACCGGCGGATACGATAACATTCACGAAAATCAGATTGAATGGTACAAAAACACTTACAAAAAGCTCAACGGCGAAAATACCGCTTACATTGAAAAGATTTACGCCGACGACGAAGAAAAGAAAACAAGCGCTCTTGAAAACTTCGGCTTGATAAAATCGCTTGTATTTATGCACATTCCTCCCGTTGAATACGCTTACGCTTGGGATGAATACCAAAAGGGCGGCGACGTCACATATTACTACGGCTATCAAGGTGAAAATGTGTGTCACCCCGAACAAGACGATATGTTCTTTGAAACGATGGTCGAAATCGGAGGTACAAAAGGTGTGTTCTGCGGACACGACCACGTAAACACGTATTCCATCGAATATAAGGGAATCCGTTTAACGTACGGTATGAGTATCGACTATCTCGCTTACATCGGAATTTCGAAGCTCGGCTCACAGCGTGGCTGTACACTTATCACCGTAAACCCGGACGGTACATTTGACTGCTGTCCGTCAAGCTACTATCAGGAAAAATACATAAATGCCGACAAAGAAACGGTTACGATGCAAGAGCTTGTAAACAAGAAAGCTTAAAGGTATAACAGCCGACAAAAACAGAGAGCGTATGTATTTTGCTCTCTGTTTTTTTATTTTTTTGTAATTAGCTCTTGACTTTAGCACATAAAAGCTTTAAACTATTAAATATCTTAAATTTTTATCCGCATACAAGGAGATTTGAAATGGTTATTACCGATTTATTAGAGCGAAACGCCAGACTTTACGGTTCCGATGTCGCTTTGGTTGAAATCAACCCGTCCGAAGAACGTGATTTGGCTACAACTTGGAGAGATTTTAATCTTATAGAAAGCAACAATCCCGACGCCCCGTATCGCCGTGAAATGTCATGGAAAGATTTTGACCGACGTGCAAACCGCTTTGCCAATCTGCTTTTGAGCCGCGGCATTAAAAAAGGCACAAAGGTCGCTATTCTTTTAATGAACTGCCTTGAATGGCTTCCCGTTTACTTCGGTATTCTCAAGGCGGGCTGTATCGCCGTGCCGATGAATTTCCGTTACGCAAGCGACGAAATTAAATATTGTCTTGATTTGGCAGACGTCGAGTATCTCATTTTCGGAGAAGAATTTATAAGCCGTATGGACGCCATCGCCGATGACATTTCAAACGTTCATATGTTCTTTATCGGCAAAAACATTCCCGATTATTCCGAGGACTGCCTTTCGCTTATGAATTACTGCTCATCGAGTGCCCCTCCCGTTCTTATGAACGAGGATGACGATGCCGCAATTTATTTTTCGTCCGGCACAACGGGTTTCCCGAAAGCCATTTTACACAAGCATTTGTCCCTCATTTCTTCATGCAGAACGGAACAAAACCATCACTCTCAATCAAAAGACGACGTTTTTTTGTGCATACCCCCTCTTTATCACACCGGTGCTAAAATGCACTGGTTCGGCTCGCTTTTTTCGGGCAGTAAAGCGGTACTTCTTCGCGGCGTTAAGCCCGAATGGATTTTAAGAGCCGTTTCCGAAGAAAAATGCACAATAGTTTGGCTTTTGGTTCCGTGGGCACAAGATTTACTTGATGCCATCGAGACGGGAAAAATCGACCTTTCTCAATATACTCTTGAACAGTGGCGGCTTATGCACATCGGTGCACAACCCGTTCCGCCGAGTTTAATAAACCGTTGGTTAAAACTTTTCCCGCATCATCAGTATGACACGAATTACGGACTTTCGGAATCAATCGGCCCCGGCTGTGTACATTTGGGTGTCGAAAATCCGCACAAGGTCGGCGCTATCGGTAAAGCCGGCTATCTTTGGGAAACAAAAATCGTCGATGAAAACGGCAACGAAATTTCCGACGGCGACGTCGGTGAGCTTATCGTCCGCGGTCCCGGTGTTATGGAATGTTATTATAAAAACGATGCCGCCACAAACGAAGTGCTTAAAAACGGCTGGCTTTACACGGGCGATATGGCAAAAGCCGACAAGGACGGCTTTATATATCTCGTTGACCGTAAAAAAGACGTTGTTATTTCCGGCGGTGAAAATATTTATCCCGTTCAAATTGAAGATTTTCTTCGTTCTTACGACAAAATCAAGGATGTTGCCGTTATAGGCCTTCCCGACGCACGTCTCGGTGAAATAACGGCGGCTATCATTGAAATTAAAGACGGCGTGTCTTGTACGGAAGCGGAAATCAACACATTCTGCGAAGCTCTTCCGAGGTACAAGCGTCCGAAAAAGATTATTTTCGAAAAAGTTCCGCGTAATCCCACCGGAAAAATCGAAAAGCCTGTTTTACGTGAAAAATACTGTCACGGCAAGCTTGTCGAAGCTCAAATTACAGGCTGATTTCAGAAAGAAGATGTAAAAAATGGAAATTAAAGTCGCTTTTCTGGTTGTTTTCTTTGCCGTTATGATATCCATCGGCATCTATTCCAAAAAGCACGCAACAGACGTAAACGGATTTGTACTCGGCGGCAGAAACGTCGGCCCGTGGCTTACGGCGTTCGCTTACGGCACCTCATATTTTTCCGCCGTCGTTTTCGTCGGATATGCGGGTCAGTTCGGTTGGAAATACGGCGTTGCGGCAACGTGGGCGGGTGTCGGCAATGCCTTTTTGGGTTCGCTTCTTGCTTGGGTGGTACTCGGCAGACGCACACGCATACTGACACAGCATCTCGGCAGTGCGACAATGCCTCAATTCTTTGAAGCACGTTACAACAGCGAAGCACTTAAACTTATTTCGTCGGCAATCGTGTTCGTTTTTCTTATTCCGTACACAGCCTCACTTTACAACGGGTTAAGCCGACTTTTCGGTATGGCTTTTGACATTCCTTACGAATACTGCGTTATCGCCATGGCGGTTTTTACGGGCATTTACGTTATCGTCGGCGGTTATATGGCAACCGCAATCAACGACTTCATTCAAGGAATTATTATGATTGTTGGAATTATTGCCGTTATATATTCCGTATTACAAATAAACGGCGGCTTTTCGGGTTCGTTTGAAGCACTCGGCAACGTTGTAGATACAACCGTTTCAAACAGTCACGGTGCTTTCACGTCGATTTTCGGACCCGACCCCGTCAATCTGTTCGGTGTCGTTATTCTTACATCTCTCGGCACTTGGGGACTTCCTCAAATGGTACAAAAGTTTTATGCCATCAAGAACGAAAAGGCTATAAACAAGGGAACGGTAATTTCTACCGTTTTCGCTCTCGTTGTCGCCGGCGGCTGTTACTTTTTGGGCGGTTTCGGCAGACTTTTCTCAACTCCCGAAGCAGTTGCCGAAGACGGATATGACTCAATCGTTCCTTTAATGCTTTCGGGCCTTTCCGACGTTCTCATTGCCGTTGTTATAATTCTTGTGCTTTCCGCGTCAATGTCAACGCTGTCTTCTCTTGTGCTTACATCAAGCTCTACGCTCACTCTTGACTTCATAAAAGGCAAATTCGCAAAAAATATGAAAGAAAAGTCGCAGCTCCTTATCATGAGAATTTTGATAGTTGTTTTTATCGCGATTTCTGTTATAATAGCAATAGACCAATACAAGAACCCCAACGGCTCGTTTATAGCTCAGCTTATGGGTGTTTCATGGGGTGCTCTTGCGGGTGCTTTTCTCGCTCCGTTCTTATACGGTCTGTATTGGAAACGCACGACAAAGGCTGCCGTTACGGTGAATTTCGTTTTTTCAACGGTATTTATGATTGCGAATGTTTTCGCAAAGGACGTCTTTCCCGAAATGCTTAAGTCACCTATAAACGCAGGCGCCTTTTGTATGGTTGCGGGGCTTGTCATTGTTCCGCTCGTAAGTCTTGTGACAAAGGCACCGAGCAAGGAACACATTGAAAATGTTTTTTCTTGCTATGACCGTAAGGTTTTGGTATCCGTTAAGGATTCAATCGGCGATAGCGAATAATATATAAAAAAAGTAATACACAAGGCCGAACTCGTTTTTCAAGTTCGGCTGTTGTGCGGTTTTTAAGGAGGATATTAAATGAAAACTCTTATGCTCGGCAATGAAGCATTAGCTCGCGGGCTTTACGAAGCCGGCTGTGATTTTGTTTCAAGCTATCCCGGTACACCGAGTACCGAGATAACTGAAGCTGCCGCAAAATATAAGGAGCTTTATGCCGAATGGGCTCCGAACGAAAAAGTTGCAATGGAATCGGCTTTCGGTGCTTGTCTTGCAGGTCACAGAAGTTTCTGCGGTATGAAGCACGTAGGACTCAACGTTGCCGCCGACCCGCTTTTCACCGTTTCTTATACGGGCGTCAATGCGGGTATGGTTATTTGCGTTGCCGACGACGCCGGAATGCACTCATCTCAAAACGAGCAGGACTCACGCCACTATGCAAAGGCATCTAAAATTCCTATGCTTGAGCCCGCCGACTCAATGGAGGCATTGACATTCGCAAAGCTTGCTTATGAAATTTCAGAAAAATTCGACACACCCGTTATTATAAAAATGTGCACACGTGTCGCACACTCGCAAAGCATTGTGGAAACAAGCGATCGTGTTGAATTTGTTAAGCCGTATGAGAAAAACGGCGGCAAGTACATAATGATGCCGGGCAACGCCAAAAAGCGCCATCCCGTTGTTGAAGAAAGAACAAACGCACTTATCGAGTTTGCCGAAACGTCTGACGTCAATAAACTTTTTGACGGTGAAAGCGATGAAATGGGTATAATCACCTCTTCGACTTCTTTCCAATACGTTAAAGAAGTTTTCGGTGACAAGTATCCCGTTTTAAAACTCGGTATGGCTTGGCCGATGCCGGTTCAAAAAATCAAAAATTTCGCCGCATCGGTTAAAAAGGTTGTTGTTATCGAAGAACTTGACGGCTTTATCGAAGAACACTGCAACAGCTTAAAAATTGATGTTACCGGCAAGGAAATTTTCTCTTGCATCGGTGAATTGAGCCAAAACCTCGTTGCCGAAAATATGGGCATTAAAACAGTTTGCGGCACAAAGCTTGAGGATAACATTCCCGCACGTCCGCCCGTTATGTGTGCCGGTTGCCCACACCGTGGACTTTTCTATACACTTGCCAAAAACAAGCTTACCGTTTTAGGTGATATCGGCTGTTATACACTCGGCGCCGTTCCTCCCCTTTCGGCACTCGACTCGACAATTTGTATGGGTGCTTCGGTTTCGGGACTTCACGGCTTTAACAAGTCAAACAAGGGTGCTTCCGACAACAAAACCGTTGCCGTTATCGGTGACTCGACATTTATGCATTCGGGCATCACCGGTCTTGTAAATATCGCTTACAACTCCTCAAACTCAACGGTTATCATCGTTGACAACTCGATTACGGGTATGACGGGCCATCAGCAAAATCCGACAACGGGCTACAACCTCAAGGGTGACGTTACTTCTAAGATTGACCTTGAAACGCTTTGCAGAGCTGTCGGCATCAACAGAGTCAGAGTTGTTGATCCGTATAACCTTAAAGAATGTGAATCGGTAATTAAAGAAGAACTGTCGGTTAACGAGCCGTCGGTTGTTATTTCCCGCCGTCCGTGTGCGCTTCTCAAATATGTCAAGCACAATAAACCTTTGACTGTGGATACAGACAAGTGCAGAAGCTGTAAAATGTGTATGAAAATCGGTTGTCCCGCCATCAGTATGGCAGACGGCAAAGCAAAAATCGACAACACGCTCTGTACCGGTTGCGGAGTTTGTGAACAGCTTTGTAAGTTTGACGCATTAAAGGCTCAGGAGGAATAATTATGAAGACTAAAAATATTATGATTGTAGGTGTCGGCGGTCAAGGCAGCTTATTGGCATCGAAATTGCTCGGTCGCTTACTTCTTACAAAAGGATATGATATTAAGGTTTCCGAGGTTCACGGAATGAGTCAGCGCGGCGGTTCGGTTGTTACTTATGTAAGATTCGGCGGCAAAGTCTACTCGCCTATTATTGATATGGGTGAAGCTGATTTTATTGTGTCATTTGAACTTTTGGAAGCGGCACGTTACACCGAATATCTTAACCCCAACGGTAAAATCGTTACGAATACGCAGCAGATAAATCCGATGCCCGTTATTACGGGTGCCGCCGAATATCCGTCAGATTTGGTTGCTAAAATGCAAAACGCCGGAATTTCCGTTGACGCAATAGACGCTTTAAGTCTTGCGGAAGAAGCGGGCTCGTCAAAAGCGGTTAACCTTGTGCTTATGGGTAAACTTTCAAACTATTTCGACTTTACCGAAGATGAATGGATGAAGGCTATTGAGGACAGTGTTCCCGCAAAATTCTTGGAAATGAACAAAAAAGCCTTTGCTTTAGGCAGAAACGCTTAAAAGCAAGGCTTAAGGAGAAATATATATGAGCAAATACTATCAACCCGAAATCGAAACCGCCTCAGTTGAACAACTTAAGGCTTGGCAAGACGAACGTCTTGTTAAACAAGTTAAGCACGTTTGGGACAATGTTCCGTATTACCGCAAAAAGATGGAAGAAATCGGCGTTACTCCGGACGACATTAAAAGTGCCGATGATTTACACAAGCTTCCCTTTATGAAAAAGGACGATTTACGTGAATGTTATCCTAACGGCCTTCTTGCAAAGCCTTTAAGCGAGTGCGTTCGTATTCAGTCAACGTCGGGTACAACAGGTAAACGTGTAGTTGCTTTTTATACTCAACACGATATAGATTTGTGGGAGGACTGCTGTGCACGTGCACTTACGGCAGCCGGTGCGACAGAAGAAGATGTTTGTCAAGTTGCTTACGGATACGGTCTTTTTACGGGCGGTGCAGGTCTTCACGGCGGTTCGCACAAGGTAGGCTGCCTTACGCTGCCTATGTCGTCGGGCAACACCGACCGTCAGCTTCAGTTTATGACTGACCTCGGTTCGACAATTCTTTGCTGTACACCGTCTTACGCGGCATATCTCGCCGAATCAATCCGCGAAAAAGGGCTTCGCGACCAAATCAAGCTCAAAGCGGGCATCTTCGGTGCTGAAGCTTGGAGTGAGGATATGCGTCACGAAATCGAAAACAGCCTCGGAATTAAAGCTTATGACATTTACGGACTTACGGAAATTTCCGGTCCCGGCGTCAGCTTTGAGTGTGAAGAACAAACGGGTATGCACATAAACGAGGACCACTTTATCGCAGAAATTATCAATCCCGAAACCGGCGAAGTTCTCCCCGAAGGAGAAAAGGGCGAACTTGTATTTACATCTATTACGAAAGAGGCATTTCCCCTTCTCCGTTACAGAACACGTGATATTTGCGTTCTTACACGTGAAAAATGTTCTTGCGGACGTACATTCATAAAAATGTGCAAGCCTATGGGACGAAGCGACGATATGCTTATTATTCGCGGTGTAAATGTATTCCCGTCACAAATCGAAACGGTTCTTCTTCAGCAAGGCTATCAAGCAAATTATCAAATCATTGTCGACCGTGTTAACAATACGGACACGTTCGAAGTTATGGTTGAAATGACACCCGAAAACTTTTCCGACTCTTTGGGTACAATTACGGCTATGGAAAAGAAGCTTGTTGAAGCTCTTCGCGCAATGCTCGGCATTTCCGCAAAGGTTAAACTTGTAGCTCCGAAAACCATTGCTCGTAGTGAGGGCAAAGCCGTTCGTGTTATAGATAAGCGAAAGATATAAGGAGGCCAATATAATGAGTGTTAATCAAATTTCAATCTTTCTTGAAAACCGCACAGGTCAATTAGCCGAGATTACGGGACTTCTTGCAAAGAACAACATCAACCTTCGTGCAATTTCCATAGCGGAAACCGACGATTACGGTGTGCTTCGCGTTATTGTTAACGATTCTCAAACAGCCGCAAAAGTTCTTTATGAAAACGGCTGTATTCTTTCGATGACTCCCGTTCTCGCAGTCGCCGTTCCGGATAAACCGGCAGGACTTAACGAGCTTCTTGAAATTCTTGCCGAAGGTGAAATTGCCATTGATTATATGTATTCGCTTTTAGCTCCGAACGTTGAAAACGCCTATATGATTTTCCGTATTCAAGAGGACATAAAAGAAAAATTTATTTCTCTTCTCGGTCAGCATAACATTAAGCTTGTTGACAGCGAAGAACTCGGAATAAAATAACGGCTAAAAAACAGCAGACACGCCTTGCAAGTTTTATTGCAAGGCGTATTTTATTACCGAAATTTTAAACCGGTAAAGCTACCGTCTAAACAAAGCTTTCGGCACAAAAAAGACCTTGCAGATTTCTCTGCAAGGTCGATTTTCTGTTATGATTTTACAATTCGGGTTTGCCCCAAATCAATAAGAAAGTCTTATTTCATATCAGCGATTGCTGCCTGTGCTGCTGCAAGACGTGCAATCGGAACACGGAACGGTGAGCAAGATACATAGTTGAGGCCGATCTTGTGGCAGAATTCAACTGAAACGGGGTCGCCACCGTGTTCGCCGCAAATACCGTAATGAAGGTTCTTGCCGCTTGCCTTACCCTTTGCAACTGCCATTTCCATAAGAGCGCCAACGCCGTTTTGGTCAAGCTTTGCAAACGGATCGTTTTCAAAAATCTTGCTGTCGTAGTAAGCTGTAAGGAACTTACCTGCGTCGTCACGGCTGAAGCCGTATGTCATCTGAGTAAGGTCGTTTGTACCGAAGCAGAAGAAGTCAGCTT
>CAZTMZ010000008.1:0-70645 GCA_964615315.1 uncultured Eubacteriales bacterium
TTATACATCAAGAGGGCTCTTTTTTCTATTGTCCGTTTTTTACGGACTTGTTCAGTTGACTTCGTGCCTCTTTTACTTAATAAATTATTCGCCCTTTGTTTTTGCAAAGCATTCGCTGCAATAAACAGGTCTGTCATCTTTAGGAAGGAACGGTACCTTAGCTTCGCCGCCGCAAGAAGCACATACAGCTGTATGATATTCTTTTGCACCGCGAATAGCATTTTTACGTGCCGCACGACATTCTTTACATCTTTGCGGTTCGTTTACAAATCCTTTCTCTGCATAAAATTCCTGTTCACCTGCAGTGAAAACAAATTCGTTTCCACAATCTTTGCAAGTAAGTGTTTTGTCTTCGTACATTTTGCTACCTCGCTTGATAGATATATTTTTACCCCATGCGGAATTGCACCGCATTCATTGAAACAATGATCCACTTAAAAGGGCATTATTTGATTTGTTTAATCTTTTTTCGTATTCTTTGAAGTGCATTGTCAACGGATTTTTCGTCACAGTCGAGAATTTCGGAAATTTCCTTATAAGACATTCCCCGTAAATTCAACTTAAAAACCTTTTGTTCGGTTTTCGAAAGGTTTTTCTTGACAAATTCGTTTACCGTGTCAATTTCTTCGTTTATAATCAAGCTTTCCTCGGGTGTGGGTGTCAAGGCAAGTAAATCCTTTTCATCCTCAAAAGGAACGCAAAAAGACTGCGGAAGATTTTTTTTACTGTTTATGCTTCTCAACACCGAAAGCATTTTCCTTTCGACAACGGTTGAAGCGTAAGTCGAAAATTTAGTATCACGCGTGTCGTCGAAAGAATAGACGGCGGACAAAAGCCCTATCATTCCCTCTTGATACAAGTCGTCGCTGTCGATTACACCGCTTTGAGAGAACGAACGTGACTTTGACAAAACAAGATTCGAATATTTTTTTATCAAGTCGGTTAATGCAACACTGTCGCCGCTTTTAGCTTTAATGACGAGCAAATTATCGCTCAAACGATTCACCTCAAGAACACGCATTATAAATTTATACTGAATAACAAATAGATTATAGCATAAAAAAATAATAAGTCAACATAAATTTTTGTATATTTTTCATAAATAATCATTAAATAATTAAAAGAATCGCACCGTTAGAGTACCTAACGGTGCGATTTTGTCATATAAAGCTCACATAAAGAGCTGAATTAAAACCGATGCCGAGCTTAAAATCATAATTGCCGCCAAAACAATGGCAACTATACTGATAATTTTTTGTCTTTTCACTGTTTACACTCCTAAAATTTTTGAAATTGCGTTTTCAAGAGCCTTTGATTTTGTCAGGGCTTCGTCTTTTGTTGTGCCGCACGACGTTATATAAGCTTTAATCTTCGGTTCCGTGCCGGAAGGTCTTACTATTACCTTACTGTTATCCGAAAGATAATACGAAAGGACGTTTGACGACGGCAATTTTATTTCCGTTTTTTCGCCGTTTACAAGGTCATTCATAACTTTGCATTTATAGTCGGCAATTTTAATAACATCGTACTCACCGATTTTTTTCGGTGCGTTTTCACGCAGTGCTGTCATCATTTCGCTCATTTTCTGCATTCCGCTTGCACCTTCAAAAGCAAAATTCAGAACAGTGTTAAGATACATTCCGTACTTTTCGTAAATGCTGTCCATAAACTGTTTAAGTGAAATTCCGCGAAGTTTATAAAAAGATGCCATTTCGCAAATAAGCAATGAAGCGACAACGGCGTCCTTATCACGTGCGTGAGTGCCGCGCAAATAACCGTAAGACTCCTCCATACCGACAATAAAACGGTCTTCATCATTCGTCTTTTCAAGGTTTGTCACAAGCTCGCCTATGTATTTAAATCCCGTAAGCAAATCAGCCGTTTGAGCACCGTAGGCAGATGCGATTGTTTCGACAAGAGGCGTTGTGACGATGGTTTTGACAACTATCGGATCTTTAGGAAGTTTTCCTTGTTCTTTCAACGAAGAAAGCATATATTCGGTGAACATTGCCCCGACTTCGTTACCGGTCATAAGGACATAATCATCACCGTCGCGAACGGCGATACCGACACGGTCGCAATCGGGATCGGTTGCAAGAAGCAAATCGGCATCCGTTCCCTTTGCGGTTTCAACGGCACATTCAAATGCTTGACGGATTTCGGGGTTCGGATAAGGACAAGTCGGGAAATTGCCATCCGGTTTTTCTTGCTCTTTTACAACGGTAACGTCGGAAATTCCCGCTTTTTTAAGCACCTTGCGAACGGGTTTATTGCCCGTACCGTTAAGCGGAGTATAAATAACCTTGAGGTTTGCTTTCTTTGTTGCGTCGGGATTGATTCTGCAAGAAAGAACCTCTTTGTAAAACTCATCGACAAGCCAATCTTCGATATAATCGACCATATCTTCCGCCAAGGCTTCGTCAAAACTCATTTTTTTGACGCCCGTAAACATATCGGTTTTTTGAATGAATTCATAAGTCTTTGCGGCGGCTTCATCTGTCATTTGATAGCCGTTGGGATCATAACACTTATATCCGTTATACTTTGACGGGTTATGGCTTGCCGTAATGATAATACCGGAAGAACAGTTAAGTCTTCTTACGGCAAAAGAGAGCATGGGCGTCGGTACGAGTTCGGGATATATGTAAACTTTAATTCCGTTTGCCGCCAATACACCTGCGGCACTTTCGGCAAACTCTTTCGATTTAATTCTCGAATCGTAAGCTATGGCTATTGACGGTTCTTCAAAGTTTTCGTTAAGGTAATCGGAAAGTCCTTGTGTAGCCTGATTGACGGTATAAACATTCATTCTGTTTGTGCCGGCACCGATTACACCGCGAAGTCCCGCAGTACCGAATTCAAGATTTTTGTAAAAGCGGTCGAGAATAGCATCCTCATCCCCTTTTATGCTTTCAAGTTCGGGAAGCAGATCGGCGTCATCAACCGCAAGCTCAAGCCATTGTTCGTAAAGTTTATTTATATCATTCATAACAATAACCTCCAAAATTTTCTATCTTGATTATACTCCACCGTGCGTTAAAAGTAAATATAAAAATAGATTGAAAAAAATATATAATAAGAGTATAATTTGTTGTAAAAGAGGATTTTGTATTTTCAAGGGGTGATTTTTGTTGTTCGCAAGGGTAACGAGTCTCGGACTTTTCGGAATGGAAGCCTACAAGGTAATTGTCGAAGCGGATATTACGGGAGGTTTGCCGAGGTTTGACATTGTCGGTCTTCCGGACACGGCGGTATCCGAAAGCCGTGAACGAGTACGTGCGGCTATTAAAAACTCAAATTTGCAATATCCCGTAAGCAGAATTACGGTAAACCTCGCCCCCGCCGACATAAAAAAGGAAGGTCCTTTGTATGACTTGCCGATTTTCATTGCACTTCTTATCGCAAACGAGCAATTAAGCGGCATTACAAACGATATGGCGTTTATCGGTGAGCTTGCCCTCGACGGTGTTTTGCGAAAGGTAAACGGAGTTTTGCCGATGGTTCTTTGTGCGAAAAAGAACGGTATAAAAAAGATATTTATTCCCGCGGACAACATAAAGGAAGGTGCCGTTGTAAAGGGCATTGACGTCTATCCCGTTAAAAACGTTTTACAGCTTATTTTACACCTTACGGGTGCAGAACAAATTGCTCCCGTTTCCGCCGAAGAATATACGGAATACAGAAATTCGGAAAACATACCGGATTTTGCGGATGTTCGAGGTCAAGAAGAAGTCAAACGTGCTTTGGAGGTTGCCGCAGCCGGCGGCCACAATGTTTTGATGATAGGCCCGCCCGGTTCGGGCAAAAGTATGCTTGCAAAAAGGATGCCGTCCATTTTACCCGATATGACTTTCGACGAGTCGATAGAAACAACAAACATATATTCAATTGCGGGTGCTTTGCCCTCCGGTGTTTCTCTGCTTCGCTCAAGGCCGTTTCGTTCACCTCACCACACCGTTTCCCCTGCCGGTCTTTCCGGCGGCGGTGCAATTCCGCGTCCGGGAGAGGTTTCGCTCGCACACAACGGCGTTCTTTTTCTTGACGAGCTTCCCGAATTTTCACGAAGCACTCTTGAAGTTCTGCGTCAGCCCATCGAGGACGGAGTAATAAGCATTTCAAGAGCAACGGCAAAATTTCGGTATCCTTGTTCGGTTATGATGATTTGTGCTATGAATCCGTGTCCGTGCGGTTATTACGGTCACCCCACAAGACCGTGCACATGCTCACCCGGAATGGCACAGCGGTATTTAAACAGAGTGAGCGGGCCGCTTATCGACCGTCTTGATATTCATATAAACGTACCGCCCGTTGACTTTGAGAATCTGTCTGGCAACGATAAAGCCGAACCGTCACATGTAATTAAAGCTCGTGTCGACAAGGCTCGCAACATACAGCACAAAAGATTTGAAGGTACGGGTATTACGTGTAACGCAAAAATGGATGCGGCAAGCACACGAAAATACTGCACACTTACGGACAACGCCTTACTTATATTAAAAACCGCATTTGAACGTCTTTCGCTGTCGGCACGTGCTTATGACAAAATTTTAAGAATAGCACGCACCATTGCAGATCTTGACAATGCGGACGTAATTGACACCAAGCACATTACGGAAGCAATTCAATACAGAAGTTTTGACAGAAAGTTTGAATAATTTGAATAAGATAAAACGGATAAGTGTTTTCACACTTACCCGTTTTTTTACTGCTTAATGTATGAATTTTTGTCGATTATAAGTTCGCTACCGCTAAAGGAATAGTCAAAAGACGAAGAATCGGTGTAAATTTTAGAACCGTCGGCTTTCCATGTACCCGATTTTTCATAAGTCAGTTCCTTAATCAGCGTTTCAACCTCGTTAGTATAATAATCCTCGGCATATTCGCGAACAGATGAAAATCCGTACATTTTTAAATATGCGTTAATTTCTTCTTCGGTATTCGAGTTGACCTCACTGATAAAAGCGTTTATGAATTTGTCTTTGTCGACGGTTAAATCACTCGTTTTTTCATACGTTCCGTCGTTATTAAGTTTTAGCGTCATAGTCAGTCTGCCGTAGACTTCGTTTTCGGACGTCATATTTTCCTCGTGTTTCCAACTGCCGACAAGGTCACTCACGATGCCCGCTTGCGTTTGGGCATTTTCCGAATTACCGCTTTGGTATGACGGTGTTAAAGCATCGTTCCCGTCATTACCGTCACAACTCGTCAAACAGAAAAGAATAACGAACACGGAAACAACCGACAACAATATTTTATGATATTTTTTCATATTTTCACCTTGAACTTAAATAGTAAAAATATTATATATCATAATTGATTATTTTTCAACCGAATAGATTAATCAGTTTTTAGTTTTCGTAATTTGCGGTATTTTGCCGATAACGACAGCGACGGCAGTCGTAATTATGATTTCCGGAATCATATAGAATCCGTTATAAATTACGGAATAAACAAACGAAAGTGCATTACCGCTGAATGTGTTTACGATTGTTTGTCCCCATGAGTAAAAGCCGTCCTGTGTAAAGAACCATTCAGCCCACGCACCGTACAAAATGTAGCCGGAAGCGATATGGGATATATATCTCAAAAGTAACGAGGTAAAAGCACCGAGAGCCAACGATGCGGAATCGTTTTTAACGGACTTTTTATACATTGCGCCGAGTCCGAGAACCGAATATGCGACAATATAGTCAAGGATAAACATAAGCACAACGTTTTTCAAGCTGCCGAGATATCCGTCCGAAGCGGGCATAATTAAGGCACTTACGGTTTTTACACCGAGAACTATTTGTACAAGTGAGTAAACAAAACCGGTGACGAGACCTTTTCCGATACCGTATTTCCATCCGACAAGGACAACGGGTAACATACTGACGATTGTAACCTGCCCACCGAACGGCATTTCGGGAATAATCATTTTTGCGACAATTTCGAGAACCGCCGCCAAAGCAATCATAACCGCACTTTCCGCAAGCCAATAAAGATTTTTCTTTTTCATTCTTTTTTCCTCCAATAAAAAAAATACAGCCAAGGGTTTAACACCGCAAGGCTGAATGAAACTTCCTACGCCGGCATTATCCGTATCAGGTTCGATGGTCAAGAGAGGAATATCTCTAATCTCAGCCGACTTCCGTCAGCACCCATAATATTTACTTGGCTTGATTTACATTATACTACTGTTTTCGACATTGTCAAGAAGAAAATGTTTAAGTGCGGAATAGCGAAGTTGCGTTTTACGGTTGTCAATCATTTTGTTTACACATTCCGTTGTTCCGACGAGTATCATCAGCTTTTTCGCACGTGTGACTGCGGTATAAAGCAAATTTCTGTAACAAAGCTTATCCGTTACGGAAATTACGGGCATTATTACGGCATCAAATTCACTGCCCTGGCTTTTATGTACGGTAACCGCATAGGCAAGCTCGATTTCGTTAAGTTGCTCCTTCGAATAAGTCGCACGTTTACCCGAAAAGTCGATCACTATGGCATCACGCCGAATATCAATAGCTTCGATAAAGCCGATGTCACCGTTAAAAATGCCGTCTCCCTCCGAGTCATAAGACTCCCAATGGATATTATAATTGTTTTTCGTCTGCATAACCTTATCACCGACTCTGAAAAGTCGGTAGCCGCTGTTATATTCGTTTTTATCCTTCGACGGCGGATTAACAGCTTCTTGTAAAACGGAATTTAGGTTTTGCGTTCCCGTGTCTCCGATTTTCGACGGACATAGTATTTGAATTTGCGTTAAAGAGTCAAAGTTATACGCACCCGGCAGACGTGTTGTGTACAGTTCTTTTATTGTTCGCACCGCATCAAGCGAAAATTTGCGTTGCAGCAAAAAGAAGTCGCCGTCTTTGTACTCGGTACTGATTTTTTCTCCGTTTACGATTTTGTGGGCATTTAAAACTATATTGCTTGAGAGAGCTTGACGGAAAATCTCTTTTAGTTCAACCACCGGCAAAAGAGTGCTGTCAATCAAGTCTTTTAAAACATTGCCCGCACTGACCGGCGGAAGCTGGTCACTGTCGCCCACCATAACAAGACGGCATCCAAGCGGCAGAGCATCAAGAAGATTTGAAAAGAGGAAAATATCCACCATCGACATTTCGTCGACAATTACCGCTTGACACTCCAAAGGATTTCGCAAGTTGCGTTTAAAGACGGGCTTGTCGTTACTGTTCCATTCGACTTCTAAAAGTCGGTGTATGGTCATAGCCGTTCTTCCCGTAGCTTCCGTCATTCTTTGTGCTGCTCTGCCCGTCGGAGCGCAAAGCGCTATATCGAGATTATCCTTTTCAAACATAGTTATTATGCCGTTGAGGGTTGTTGTTTTACCCGTACCGGGCCCGCCGGTTAAGATAAGGACGCCTCTGTTCACAGCTGTAACTATTGCCTCTTTCTGCTTTTCGGCATAATTTATATTATATTTCTTTTCGATTTTTTCTATATGAGACGTTACGTCAATCGGATTTTCAGGCGGAAATTTCAAAAGGACATTTATACGTTTGGCGATTGATTTTTCCGCCGCATAAGCATCGGGCGTAAAGACAAATTGCCTACCGTTTATTTCTTTCAGTATTATTTTTCGCGATTCGACAAGGTTGTCAATGGCAATTTCGACGTTGTCACGTGATTCACCGAGCAGTTCACACGACGGCGTAAATATTTTTTCAAGCGGCAAACACGTATGTCCGTTTCTGAAATTATATGAAATAACATACAAAATGCCCGCTTCCGTTCTATGTTGACTGTCGGGTTTTTTCGGCAACATTTCTGCTATTTGTTCCGCACGTTCAAACGATATTCTGCCGTCCCCTTCGCAAAGCAGATACGGATTATTTTCGATTATTTCAACGGCACCGTTGCCGAGTTTTTCAAACGCCGTAATACACTCGCTTGTTTTTAAGCCGTATTTCGACAAATTGATTATCAATGCACGTGTAGAGCATTGACGGTTATATTCGTATCCGATTTTTTTTGCTTTTTCAAGCGATATTCCGCGGATTTCGGCAAGGCGTTCGGGTTCGCTTTCCAAAATATTAAAAGAGTTTACTCCGAATTTGTCGATAATTTTACGTGCCGTCGACTCTCTTATACCTTTAACGGCACCGCTTGCGAGATAATGATATAAATCATCGAGCGTTTCGGGGAGAGTTGCGGTACAGAGGTCGGCTTTAAACTGTCTTCCGTACAGAGAATGATATGTAAACTCACCCACAAGTTCAACTTTATCACCGATTTTTATGTCTGCGGCGGTTCCTACCACCGTCAGTTCTTCATCGCCCTTGTCAACCCAAAACACAGTATAGCCGTTAACGTCGTTACGGTAAGTAATATCAGTAACATTACCCGTTATTTTGAGTTTTGTTTCAAAATCTTCCATCAATAAATTCCTTTATATATTCATTCGGCACAAGATATATACCGTTACATTCCGTACAAATTTTCAACAATTCTTCACGTTCCGAACCGTCAATGCCGCAGTCGAGAATTACAACCTTACAGTTTTTGTCATCGCCGATAAGGTTAACTTTAAGCCTCATTCCGTATGCTTTTTGCCTTACGTTTTTCGAGTTACTGTCACACGGAACGAAAATATAATAATCTTCATTATGCTTCGGCAATAACAATTTTAACATAATCGCATAACAAAATGCAACCGTTCCGAAAATTATAAGGCACATAAAAACAGACCAAATAATCGCTTCGAGCATATAATCACCTCAATTTATCATACGCAACGATAATTTTTCGGTGAAAAAAGGACTTAATTTTAATGTAACAATGTTACTTCAAAATCAAGTCCTTTATAAATATGAGTCAGTCTGTAAGCCGAGTTCTGTCGTTTAAGGCAATTATCTATCTGCGACACACATTGCTGTATGCCTGAAGCCATCCTTCGAAGTATCTGCCCAGCTGACAACTTCAGTCGATGTTGCATCGGGTAGGGTTTGCTCGGCCGTTACATCTCTGCAACGCCGGTGAGCTCTTACCTCGCCTTTCCACCCTTACCACATAACGTGGCGGTAATTTTCTATGCACTTTCCCTAAGGTCACCCTCGGCGGCCGTTAGCCGTTACCCCGCTGTATGATGCTCGGACTTTCCTCACAGACAAAAGTCTGCGCAACTGCCCAACTGACTCAATATTCTCTTTTATTCGAATTTGTTAGAAATATATACTCCGTCTTTTTTTACTTGAATGATTTTGTTACCGCTTACCATAAAAGCGTTTTTGGAAATATCCATAAACGGTTTATCACTCATAGAGTCGGAATAAAACTCATCAATCTCAACGTCACCGTAAACAGCACGGAACGCGTCGACTTTTTTGTCGTTATAACAAATAAATTTTATTTCGCCGTTGATTGGATCAACGTCGGATCCGATAACATTTTTTATACCTATTCTTTCGCAGATTATGTTAAGCAGACAAGTCGGACAAGCGGAAACGATAACGTCGTCTTCCTTTTGTATCTTGTAATAAAAATCCTTAATATTTTCTTGCTGAATATCCCAAAATTTTTCAAACTCTTCGTAGACGTTCGGAATTTTGTTGCAATATTCCTTTAACATTACGCCGTAGTCGTCCATAACCTCGGCTATGGAAATTTTTCCGCGTTTATATTTCACAAAGCCCTCAAAAAATTTCGGTGAATATTTCATTAAGCCCTTAGGGTCTTTTTTCAGAAAATAAAGGAAAATATCCATTCCGCTTTCGCCGTCATAAATTGTATTGTCAAAATCAAATACTCTCATTTTTACACTCCGTTAAAAACCTCTTGAAGCTCCTCCGCCTCCGAACGAACCGCCGCCACCACTGTGACCGCCGCCGCCCGAAAATCCGCTGCCACCCGAAAATCCGCCGCCACCCGAAAATCCGCCGCCGTGATAACCTCCGTTACGGCCTCCGCGGTGCCCTCCGTTGTGACCTCCGTAAAACAGAAACAGAAGTGGATGTTTTACCATAACAGCTACTACAATCAAGAAAACGAAAAACGAAATTGCCGCAGAAACGACATCACCTGTTTCGTCCTCCGTATTATCCGTATTGTAATTATCATAACCGTAATCGGTGTCCGGCGTTACGCCGTACTCGTCGTAAACGACTGTTGCGACTGCTTTAAAAGCTTCCGTCAAGCCCTTTGAAAAATTGTCCTCGGACAAATACGGTATTGCGTATTCGTCAAGAATTCTGCCTACCTTACTGTCGTTTAAGCACCCTTCGAGGCCGTAACCGACCTGAATTGAAATTTTTCTGTCGGAAACCGAAAGCAGTATGACGACACCGTTATTTTTTTCGTCGTCACCGACTCCCCACTCACGACCGAGCTGTAACGCATACTCATTTTCGTCATAGCCGTCAAGTGAATTCACGGTTACGACAACAATTTGCGCGGTAGTTTTTTGTTCAAGATTTGCACCGATAGACATCATTTCGCTTTCGTCTTCACTGTCAATAACATTTGCGAAGTCATTTACGAAAAACAATTGTGTCGGTTCGGGAAAATCGTAAGCAAAAGCTTGTACAGAGAACAAAACACACAGCAATATTGTAAGCAAAGCTGTTTTTTTAATATTTTTCATAAGTTCAAAATCAAATTAAAAGTTAACATTCGGTGCCGTTTGCGACTCTGTACTTGCTTCAAAATAATCTGCCTTTTCAAAGCCGAACATTCCCGCAAAAATCACAGCGGGGAATTTTTTGATAGCAGTATTGTATTCGGTCACCGCATCATTATAATCTTTTCTTGCGGTAGCAATTCTGTTTTCCGTTCCCGCAAGTTCGTCTTGAAGTGCGATAAAGTTTTCGTTTGCTTTAAGTTCGGGATAATTCTCAACAACGACAAGAAGACGTGACAATGCAGATTCGTATTCATTGTTCGCTTCAGTAAATTCCTGTGCATTTGAAGCAGAATTAAGCTTAGCACGTGCTTCCGCAAGAGCCGTATAAATTTCATCCTCGTGTTCGGCGTAACCCTTAACCGTATTAACGAGATTCGGTATCAAATCCGCACGGCGTTGAAGATAATTTTGAATCTGTCCCTGAGAATTTTCAACCGCTTCTTGCTTTGCGACAAGTCCGTTGTATGTCGAAATGATACTTCCGATTAAAATTACGATTACAAGTGCAACAACGCCCAATCCGATAAACAAACCCTTTTTCTTTGAATTCATTGCCATTTTTTATCACCTTTCCTTAAAATCCGTTTGGATTATTACTTTGCCAACGCCAAGAATCTTCACACATTTCGAGAAGACCGCGTTCCGCTTTCCATCCCAACTCCTCTAAGGCTTTTGACGCATCGGAATAGCAAGTTGCCAAATCGCCCGGACGACGAGGTGCGATTTTGTATTCAACCTTCTGTCCCGAAGCCTTTTCAAACGCTTTTACAATATCAAGCACGCTGTATCCGTTGCCGGTGCCGAGATTGTATATATTTACATTGGGCTTGTCGGCAAGGATTCTTTCAACCGCTTTAACGTGACCTATTGCCAAATCGACAACGTGAATGTAGTCACGAACACCCGTGCCGTCGTGAGTATCGTAGTCATTGCCGTAAATATTAAGATAAGGCAATTTGCCGATAGCTACTTGAGTAATGTACGGCATAAGATTATTGGGTATTCCGTTTGGATTTTCACCGATTTTCCCGCTTTTATGTGCACCGATGGGATTGAAATAACGAAGAAGCGTAACACCCCATTGGTCATCCGCCTTATGAAAATCTTCGAGGATAATTTCAATCATATATTTAGTTGTGCCGTAAGGATTTGTAGTACCGCCCGTTTTCATATCTTCCTTAAGCGGTGAAACGTTTTCCGTTCCGTAAACCGTCGCAGACGAGCTGAAAACGATTTTTTTGCATCCGTTATTCTTCATAACCTCACAAAGTGCGAGTGTGCCGCCTATGTTGTTATCATAATATTCAAGCGGCTTTTGACAGCTTTCTCCGACAGCTTTAAGCCCCGCAAAATGAATACACGCATCTATTTTATGCTCATCGAAAATCTTTTGCATATTTTCTTTGTCACGAATGTCGTACTGATAGAACGGAAATTCCTTGCCGGTAAGCTCGGTAACTCTTTCAAGCGACTTTTTGCTTGAATTGTAAAGATTGTCCACAACTACAACCTCATAACCGGCATTAAGAAGTTCAACACAAGTATGTGAACCGATAAAACCGGCACCGCCCGTAACTAAAATTTTACTCATACATTTTCCTCCTTAACAACCTTTGTACCGCTGAAATATTTGCCGAGTATCTTTTTATAATTATCGCCGTTTGATGCAAGATACTGTGCGCCGACTTTACTCATACCGATACCGTGACCGCTGCCGTATGACGTAATTTCAAAGACACCGTTTGAATATTTAACGGTGAAGCAATGCGATTTAACGGTATCCTCACCGAGAACTTCGTTTATAAAATCATAACCGCTGATCGAATAAGCCTTATCGCCGATTAAAACCTCGGTTACGTATCCGATGCTTGAGCTTATTGATGCGTCATGCTTACTTACGGTTATCCATTTTGACGGATCGCTTTCGGAAAGAACAAAGTCCTTATTATACGAAAGAAGTTTTCCTTTCATAATGCCGCTTTCGATTTTAACCGTTTTCGAATATTCGCCGTTATTGAATTCCGCATTTGTGTCGGGGTCGTTTTCGATTTCGACTTGTTTTAAATAAGCGTGAGGACGTGCAAAGAAATTTTCACCGCTGAAAGTTTTTCTTGCGGCAACCTCAAAATACGGTGTCAGTGCAACGTTACCGTCTTCGTCGACCAAATACTCACCGAAAACCTTATCAACGGCATCGGAAACTTGTGTATTCACCGCCGATGCGGAGCTTAAAATTTCAACTCCGTCAATGGTAAAGTCGGTGTCACGGTATTTGAGATATGTATAAATTACGACGGTCTGTGCTTTAATTGCTTCATCGTAATATCCTACGTCCATTTCAGTCATAACAAGTCGCTTGAGTGCTTCTTTTGCCTCGATTTTTTCACCGTTGATATACATAAATTCGGGAGCGTTTTTGTCTTTTGCCGTTTCGGTTGAAGGCTCTTGTTCGCCGTCACCCGTTGTCTGTTCCTCGGCGGAATCCTCCTCAAGCTTTCTGAGTTTTTCAATGGATATAATGTCGTCAACCATAAATTCGGAAATTTTTCTGTTTGCGACAGTTACGTCTTTATCCGTATTTTCCTCTGAGCCGGCGGTTGTAGACGGTGACGTTTCCGCTTCGGTACTGTTTTCCTCATATCCGAATACGCTTTGCATCATCCTTGCCAGACTTCCGTTTTCGCCTTGTACCTTATACACTATGCCCACAACGGCACATAAAATTACAATTACGCCGAGTATTGAGGCGAGAATTATCATTGACTTTTTGCTGTTTTTCTTAGGTTCCGTTTCGGTCGGTGTAACGTGAGCGTCGGCAACTTCGATTCCGACACTTCTTAAGCCCATTGCTTTTTCACCCGTAAGTTCAATAAGTTCAACGGCGGCACTTTCAATAAATACGTCTTCCGACTCGTTTTCCGCCATATAAAGCTTTCTTACAACGGCTGTTTCGTCATCGGCAACTGCGATACACAAATATTTTGTGTCGCCCGCCGTATAAATATCACTGATTGAAGCACCGATATTCGCAGCCGAAAGGTCAAGGCTTACTTTTGCAAGCTGTGCGGCATATTCGGTAGCATTGACTTCGCCTTTATCTTCAACGTGAGGTGTAAAAACAAAAACCTCGTCGAAATTTTCGACACTGTCACCGCAGCTCTTTAAAATTTCGGCATTTTGTGTACCGTTTACGGCTACAACGGAATTTGATTCAAGCAAGCGTTTTACGGCGACGGCAACTTTTTCGTTGTCGAAAAGTTTTGTTTCACTCAAAAACGACTCCGCTTGCGTTGTTTTTATATGCTTTGAAAGGAACGGTACCACGCCGTTTCTTAAAATTAAATTTATTCTGTCATTGTCAATAGGAATTAAGATAAGGTACTGTGAACCGTTTTCGATTCCGAATCCCGAATACATACCGTCCTTTGAAAGAAAAACGGTTGCCGGTTCGGGAAACGATGAAAACTCTTTGCGTTTTTCGTCATCGAGTTCTTCGTTTGACTCAAGCATATTGAGAATTGTCGGATTATATTCAACCTCGGTTTCCAAGGCTTGTGACAAAGCCGCCTTAAGCTTTGAATAATGCTTTGTATCAACGGCTGTTATAATAATTCCGTCGTCCGCCAGAGCCTCTTGCAATGCTCCGAACAGTTCGCGGATACTTTCAAAATTGTCAAAGTTGACGCTTTCGTCCGTATATGCGTTAATACTGCTTATTACCCTTGCCTGAAATCTTGCAAAGGGAATATTTTTGTCAATGTTCAACGACAGTAATTTTACCTTCATTTTTTGTACCTCTCTTTAACCCTATATCATATTGCTTTCCACATTTTACGACCACTTTTCGTCGTCCTTATAAGGATTGTCCATACCCTTTACGTCATACCAAGCTTGCGGATATTTAGGTGACATATTCAAAGTTGCAACATCCGTGTTAACGGTGGCGTCTTCGTTTGAACGAACCATACGTCCCATTACGACCAATCTTGCATTATTGAATTCATAAGAACACGTTACAAGTGTTAAGATTTTGTCGTCCGGCTGAACCGAAACACCCGTATTTATTATACTTCTTTTTTGTACTTCTTCGATAAATTCTTCAAATCTTGTATCGGTATAGAACTCGGTTACGGAATAATTAAAAATATAACCGTTGTCGTCATCGGCATCAACATTCGTTATAAATGCCGCAAAAACCTTAAACTGATATGTTTCGTACAAGGTTTCGAACTGAATTATCGGAGAATCGATATATCCTTCCAAAGTTTTATACTTATCAAGGTTTGAGAACATCAAACCGTCGGTCATATGGTGACCGTAAACGACCGTATTGTCGTCAAGATACTTTGAATTGTTGCGATAGTCCATATAAGGACAACCGTATCTACTCGGTTCTTTATAAAAATTACGTCTTAAATAAAAATCGTTGTCAGAACTTTTTACAACTTGCACGTCGAGGTTTGTATTGTTGATACTTATCCAACCGACAAGGTCTTGGTTCAAGGCATACAGATATGCGTATTTCAGATTCATCCCTTCCGGGAAAGTCATTGCCGGATATTGTGCGAAAACATCTTGCCAAGCGGAATTCACTTGATTTTCGTCCATTGCGTCGACGTCTATAATTTGTCCTTTCAATTCACCTTCAAGGGAAAGCTCTGCTCTGCGTTCACGGTAAAGCTCACCGAAAGCAAGCAAACAGCCGATAATGGTGACTATTGAAATGTCCATTATTATTTTTCTGATTTTTTCTTTCTTGCTGTCATTCTTATTCGGGAAAAGATTTTGGAAAAATGAAGAAAAGATTTCGTTGAAGGTACGTACCTTTTTCTTTTTCGGCTCCGTTTTAGGTTCAACCTCTTGCGAAGCGTCGCTCACTTCTTCGTTTTTCGTTACGAACTGATCAGTGATATCAATAAAGGTTTTTCCGTTTTCGACTATAATTTTTTCCTGTTGCTTTTCGGACACTTCCGCAAAGCTGTTGTCAAGGCTTTTGTTGATATCGTCGACAATGTCGCCGCTGACAGTATTTTCTTTTTCGGTTGGTGTTTCGTCTTTTGCCGGTTCGTTCATTCCAAGCTGTTCACGAAGCTGCTCAAACGAAAGCATTTCATTGTTGTCTTTGCTATCCATTACCGTGCTACCTCCCGAGGATACCATTTTTCATCATTTTTATAAGGATTTTCTATTTTTTTATTATCGTAATAAAGTTGAGGATATTTCGGATTTTTGTTTACATAAGCCTTGCCGACGTCAACTTGTTCGCTTTCGCCGTCCCTTACCGCACGTGCAAGCACAACAAGGCGTGCATCTGCTCTGTATCCCCTTGTGTCAAGATTTCTGACACACGTCGACAAAACAAGCATTTTATCGTCGTCGTTTATGTCAACATCGGTCACGTACAACCGACGTTTATTAACCTCGTTTATAAAGCCGTCAAAATTTTCGCCGTCCATATAAGGATAAATATAATTAAACACATAGCCGTTATCTTCGGTTTCGTCGGCACTTGTGATAAAGACCGCATAGATTTTCCACGTATAGCTTTGTTCGAGCGTATCAAATCTGAAAACGGGTGTTTTTTTATAGAAATCAATGCTGTCATACTGCGAAAGTTCGGAAAACATTGTATTGTCATAACAGTTGTGTCCGTAAATTACGGTATTTGAATCTAAATTCACGGCATCGTTTCTGTAATCGAGAAAAATCGCACCGCGTCTGTCATATTCCTTTAAAACGTTGTGCTTAAGATAATAATCATTATCGACATATTTTACAACGGGATAGTTTATATTCGTGTTCGGAACATTTATCCAACCCACGACATTTTGATATTCCCGATTAATCTGTGAATAGTCGTAAGAAACATCGCCGTTGTCATCTGTCTGTGTTTCAATCATTTCGGAAATCGAGTCGTTGAGCTTTTTGCTGTTTCTTTTGTCGATAAAGTGCTTTGCGATAAAAACGGAAGAAACAAGAACAAGGGCAGCACAAATCACGATGATAATTATTTTTGCGACAGCGTGTTTTCTGTTTTTCAAACTATCCACCTACCATAGATAAAATCATTTCCAAGGCAACGTATGCGGCAGAATTTCTGTTTGAGCGTCTTACATCGTCGGTGAAACTGTTTTGAATAAGTTTAACGACTGTTTCACGCCCGTTTGAGACGGCAATCCAAATTGTTCCCACAGCCTTTTGTGTATTGTCGGAATTAGGTCCGGCAATTCCCGAAACGGCAACGGATATATCGGCACCGGAAATTTTCAAAACGCCCGACACCATCTCACGAACCGTTTGTTCGCTGACGGCACCGTATTTTTCGAGAGTTGATTTTTTTACACCGAGTACGCGTTCTTTGATATCGTTGGCGTAACTGACAATTCCGCAGTTAAAGACAGCCGACGAGCCGCTTATATCGGTTATTCTTTTTGCAATCAAGCCGCCCGTACAAGACTCGGCAGTTGCCAACACAAGCCCTTTTTCACTGAGAACTTTAACTACTTTTTCTTCGAGTAACATAGCAACTCCTAAAAACAAATATTCATAACTGTTGTATTATTCAACGCTCTTTCGATAAGTTCATCGACATTCATTGTTTTTTCGGCTTCTTCGAGAATGTGCACTTGCGGTTTTGTTTTCGGATGTTTCGGCGTGAAAACCGTACAGCAATCTTCAAACGGCTCAATGGAAATGTCAAAAGTGTCAATCTGTCTTGAGATTTTGATAATTTCTTCTTTATCAAGTGCGATTACGGGACGGAAAACCGGCATTGAAACCGCCGCATCGGTGCACGCAAGAGCATTTAAAGTTTGACTTGCAACCTGACCGAGACTTTCGCCCGTTATAAGTGCTTTACAATCTTCTTTTTCGGCAATTCTTTGAGAAATACGCATCATAAACCTACGCATAACAAGGGTAAAAAGTTCTTCGGGACAGTTGTCGCGAATGGCTTCTTGTATTTCGGTAAAACCGACCGTAAAAAGAGTGATATTTCCGCTGTATTTTGAAACTTTTCTTAAAAGGTTATGTACTTTTTCTTCTGCTTGAGGCGACGTATACGGCGGTGATGCAAAGTGAACGGCGCAAAGTTGAAGTCCGCGTTTTGCCATCATATAAGCCGCAACCGGACTGTCGATACCGCCCGAAATCAATATTGCCGCCCTACCTGCCGTACCGGTCGGCATTCCTCCGGCACCCTTTGTCTGATTGCCGCGGATAAATGCGAATTTTTCACGTATCTCAATCGTTACTCGAATATCGGGATTTTTAACGTCCACCTTAAGATGCGGAAATTTATTTAATATCGCGGCACCGACCTCGGCGGAAAGTTGCGGTGAAGTAAGCGGGAATTTTTTGTCCGCACGCTTTCCCTCAACCTTAAAGGTTTTGGCTTCGCGCAGCTGTTCGGACAAATAAATCGGTGCTTGTTTTAAAATGACGTCAATGTCCTTCTCGACTTGCAAGGCTCTCGAATAAGCGGCAATTCCGAAAACTCTTCCGATTCTTTCGCTTACCTCGTCCATATCAATGTAATCGTCATTCGGAATAACCGAAACTGTTGACTGCTCTTTTCTATATTCGAAATCACCCAAAGGTTTGAGCCTTCTTCTGATGTTTTTAATTAAAATGTCTTCAAATGTCGAACGGTTGAGCCCCTTTAAAGCCAATTCGCCGTTTTTTATGAGTATAATTTCCTTCATACTATCTCCTAACACGTTTGATTGTGTCTTTTAAACCATTATACAATATATCCATATCATTTTCATCGGTAGTTTTTGCCAAGCTTATACGAATCGCACTGTCGATAAGTTTAGGTTCGACACCCATAGCCGTAAGCACGTCGCTTCTGTGTCCTTTTGCGCAAGCCGAACCCGCCGAAACGTAAATTCCCATTGACGAAAGTGAATTCAGCATCACCTGTGACGGTACGCCGCTTACGGAAATGTTGATTATGTACGGCAAACTGTCGTCCGGTGAATTTACAAATACGCCGTCCAAATCTTTAAGCTTTTTGATGAAATAAGATTTAACCGATTTTACACGTTCTAAATTTTTTTCGATACTGCCGACTTCACTGACAGCTTGTGCAAACGCACATATATTCGGCAAAGCTTCGGTTCCCGACACCATTCCGTTTTCTTGCCCGCCTCCCAAAAGATACGGTGAAATGCGAACTCCGTTAGCGACAAACAACGCACCCGCACCCTTTAAGCCGTGAATTTTGTGAGCGCTCATACTCATAAGGTCAATTCCCGCTTTTTTGGGCTTAATCGTTATTTTGCCGAATCCTTGAACGGCATCACAGTGAAAATAAGCTTTTGAATTATTGGCTTTTATTATACTTTTAACACGTGAAACGTCTTGAATCGAGCCGACTTCGTTATTAACCGCCATAATGCTGACGAGAACGGTGTTTTCGTCGACGGCACGGTCAAGTTCGTCAAGACTGATTTTTCCGTTTTTATCCGGCTTTAAAAACACTGTTTCGTATCCCATTTCACCGAGCTGTTCAAACGGTTTCATAACACTCGGATGTTCGAAAAGCGTTGTAATAACCTTTTTGCCCTCACGCTTTTTGGCTTTCGCCGTACCGAAAACAGCCGTATTGTTCGCCGCTGTTCCTCCGGAGGTGAAATAAATTTCGCTTGTATCACATGATAAAAATGAGGCTAAAGTTTCACGCGCTTTATCAAGTTCTTTTTTAGCACTGTAACCGCAAGCGTGAAGTGATGACGGATTACCGAAATTTTCAGTGCACATTTCAATCGCTTTTTTTACCGCGTTTTCGCACGGTTTTGTCGTTGCACTGTTATCAAGATAAACTGTCAAGATACTTTCACCCCATTCTGTACAATAAATCATCATACATTATACAACAAAAAGACTTATTTGGCAAATGAAAAATAACGATTTTATAGGCATATTTTTGAATTTTTTGTTAAAAATAATGTCAAATATAAAAAGGAGTGAAAAAATGGACAGCAAAAGCTTATCATACCGAGGAAAAATACGAATAATTCTGTACATTTTAACGGCTGTTATCATTCTCGGAATATTCGGCGTTATACAGACGGTAAAGCTCAACGCTTATAAAAACGAGTTGAATGCGACAAGACAAGCGGCACTTATAAGTCTTGACGAATATTTGTCCAACATTTCCGTTAACCTTGAAAAGACCGTCTACGCCGGAACATCGCCTATGATTTCCGAGCTTGCGACAGAGCTTTTCAGAGAAACGTCAAATGCAAAAAACAGTTTGTCGCTTTTGCCGACTACCGAATCCACGGTTTCAAGCACATATAAATTTTTATCTCAAGTGGGTGAATTTATTATGTCGCTTGAGAGAAAGGCCGCCAAAGGCGAAAAAATAACAAGTGAAGAACGTGAACGGTTAAAAGAATTATATGACTACTGTGTTTCGCTTAACGAAAAAACGGCTCAAATGTGTTATGAAATGCAACACGGTTCGTTTTCTTTCGAAAAGTCGGACTCACTGCTCGCCCAAGGCGGTGCGGAAAAGGTATATATAGGTGACGGCTTCGACGATGCCGAGCAGTCGCTTTCGGATTTTCCGACACTCATATACGACGGTCCGTTTTCGTCGCACATCGAAAACGCAAAGCCGAAGTTTTTAGACGGCAAGGGAACCGTTACAAAAGAGAGAGCCTCCGCCGTTGCGAAAAAAGTCTGTGATTCGGACGTTTTCTTTGCATACGAGGAGGACGGCACAATTCCTTGCTATGTTTTTCAGAGCGAGGACTGTACGGTAGGCATTACAAAGGTCGGCGGAAAACCGCTTTATATGTTAAATTCACAATATGCGGGCGAAATTAAGACCGGATATAACGAAGCGATAAATCTCGCTAAAGCTTATCTTAAAAAAATCGGATACGGTGATTTAAAGGAAAGTTATTACTTTACCGACGACGGAATTTGCACCGTTAATTTTACGGCAATACAAGACGGCGTTATACTTTATGCCGATTTAATTAAAATAAGCGTAAATCTCGAAAACGGTCAAATTACCGCCTTTGATGCGACGGGATATATATCGAACCACGAAGAACGGACGTTTTCGAAGATAAAAATTACGGAGTCGGAAATCAAAGATATTATAAGTACCGATTTGGAAATTGTCGGCATTCAAAAATGTATGATTCCGACCGAATGGAAAACGGAAAACTTTTGCTACGAAGTTCACTGCAAAACGGACGGAAATCGTGAAATTCTTGTGTATGTAAACTGTGAAACGGGTGCGGAAAACGACATTTTAATTTTGCTTTATAGTGACGGCGGCGTACTGACTAAATAGTATAAATTTGTACGCCTCGGCTATAATATAAACACATAAACTAAAAGAATTCGGAGGTAACAAAATGAAAAAAGTTGCAATAGTTATGACGTTGGTTACAGCTTTGCTTTGTGTTTTCCTTGTCGGTTGCGGTAATGTCGATGACGGTAAAATCAACGATAACAGCAGTACAAATCCGCAAGCATCAAGAAACGAAGCAGACGATATGGTATCCGATGCCGATGATGCGGTATCCGATGTCGGCGAAGGTGTCGGCGATGCTGTCGGTGACGTCGGTGATGCCGTCGGTGACGTAGGCGAAGGCGTCGGAGAAGCCGTTTCCGATGCCGGCAAAGGAATCGGCGACGGAATCAAAGATATTACCAACTGAAAAAAAGCCCTAAGTGAGCTTCACTTAGGACTTACATATCTTTTCTTTGAATTTTTTCAAGCTTAAGCCAACTTACAAAACCGTATATATCGTTTATTAAAAATATTATAAAGCATATTACAACCGATATATACGACACGTCGGATGCGGCGGCTAAAATCCACAGTGCAATCAGCACGACGTCATTGGCGGCATAAGCAGCGGCAAAAAAGGGCGTTCGTCTGAAGGTAAGATAAACCGCAATAAAGCTTGTTGTTACCGAAACCGTACTCAACGCAAGATTAGTTGTGTTAAACGCTTTTAAAATAAAATAAAACACACCTGTCACGGCAAGGGACAGCAGAAACATTAAAACGCCTTCGAGTTTACTGATTTTATTTACCTTTACCTGTGAATGATCGCCCTCGTTATACGGATTTTTAAGCCACGCTATTAAAGCAAGTAACGCCATAGGTCCCGTCATTCCCATATATGTAATCATTTCGCCGTAATAGGCAAAGGAATACGATATTATACCGTAGAGAATGCTGAACACCATCATTAAAAACTGACCGAACGGATTTGCCTTTGCGTTGAAAATCAACGATGTCACACCGACAAGCGATGCCGCCAATGTCAAATAATTTTCTCTGTCAAAGACGGAAAACGACACGACTATTACGGCGACGGACACACTCCAAAGAATTTTGTCGGTTTTTGAAAATTTTGCCAATACTTTTTTCATTTTTCTTTTCCTTTCAAAAAAAAGCATTCGTTTGATATATCTTCAAAGACCTAATGATATATCAAGCGAATGCTGAGATTCATACTACCCGGCGGCAGTTAAATATTTAATTATGATAAAAAACTTGCTGTTCTTTTATGAGATTATACTCAATAAGCTCACTTTTGTCAAGTGATTCATTCATCATATTCACGGCGGAAATTCGGCGGTTTTCGTAGGTAGTGTAATAATAAATACACTTGTCGGCGTCATAGCAAGAGGTATAAAGCGTTTTACTGTTCTCCCCTTTTACTTTTACGCAACCGTCGATTTGTTCAACCGAATTCAATATATGAAACACTTGGCTCAATGTTTCGCCGTCATTGTTCGTACAGTTCGAATTCAGCTTATTAAACGACGCCCGAACGAATCTTGACTGCGACGACACGTCCCCAGGCAATCCGATTGCGCCCATTCCCTTACTGTACTTATATAAATCAAGCTGTTTTGAAAATCTGCTTTCGGGTTCTTCAGCCGTCAAATTTAAATAATTATTGAGATTAAACACCTGCATCGGAAAAGGCGGACTGTTTGTGAGAACGCCCAAAGGATTATAATAAACCTTGATACCCTCTTTTACACATTCGACCGTTACGGACTGGTCGCTGTCGGATATTATCCAATGAAGCGGAGTTGTGGGAAAATTTTCACCGAAGCTTTCCCCCGTTATATTTAAATCTTTCAATACACATCTTGCGTGGTCCACGTTTTCACATTGGCATAAAAGATAAGGAATAAGTTCAAAAGCGGCTATGTTGTTTTCGGTTTCGTCGTATTCTTTATAATCCGTATAGTCCGGAAAGCTGAGTCCCGCTATGCAAAGCCCCTTTTCGTTTACGGCATCGTAATACAAAGGGTAATTTTCGGATACCGTTGCCGTTCCGATAAAAGCAAAATGTCTGTTATTTTCGCCTAAATGTCGAAATTTCAAACAATAATCACGCGGAGTTATTACAATTTTTTCGTCATAAGAATGTTCAAGATCAAGAGTCCGTCCGAAATAGTGGTTTTTTGTTTTATAAGAAATAGCGGTACACATATAACCCGTCCTTTCAAGTAGTTATGGATATAGTATATGTACCGTAAGCGGTTTTATTTATATTTAACGGATTTTCATATTGTTGACAACGGTTTCTTCTTGTGATATCCTCAAAGCTGTTGATTAACGAATGAAAAGTTGAGTGATTTTATGAAGATTTTCGCACCTGATTATTATGAAAAATTCCACTGTGTCGCCGACAAATGCCGTCACAACTGCTGTATGGGGTGGGAAATCGACATAGACGCGGACACGCTTGAAATGTACAAAAACATAGGCGGTAATTTCGGAAAGCGGCTTAATGAAAGCATTACCGAAAGTGACGGATGCAGTTGTTTTAAACTGTCTTGCGATGAGCGTTGCCCGTTTTTAAACGAGCATAATTTATGCGACATTATACTCGAATTGGGCGAAGACGCACTGTGTGATATCTGCACCGACCACCCGCGATTTCGAAACTTTTACGAAGCACGTACAGAAGTCGGACTCGGTATTTGCTGTGAAGAAGCCGCAAAAATCATTCTTTCCGACGTCGGCACCGTAAAGCTTGTTGAAATTTTCAACGACGGTGCCGGCGAAATTCCAACAGACGAAGAAAAAGAATTTTTCGCTTGGAGAGACACTGTTTTTCATTCAATTCAAGACAGAACGGTACCCATAAGGGAAAGGCTTAAAACCGAAACGGAAATCGAAGATATGAAATCAGTTCTTTCATTTTATCTTGATTTGGAAATTCTCGATGATAACTGGAAGATGACATTAAAAAAGCTTATTGACAATTACGCGGGCACGGTAAACGTTGACGTACCACCTGAATTTGACACGTGCTTTGAACAGCTCTTACTGTATTTCGCATATCGCCATTTACCGTCGGTACTTGACGGCAAAGCCAAAGAAAAGGTTCTTTTCTTTATAAAACTCGGCTTTGAAGTGATTTACGCTTTATGTCGCTTTCACATTGCCGAATTCGGCTCGCTTACATTAGAAAGCCTTACGGAATACGCACGTATGTATTCGAGTGAAATAGAATATTCTTTTGAAAACACCGAAGCATTAATTGAATTTGAGCAAAGAAAAAGGTCTTGAACGAATGAACAAGACCTTTATTTTTTATGAAATAGTTATCAAGCCGGATGCCGCTTGCAAAATAATACGTGCGTCGATTATGGTAAGCGTTCCGTCGCCGTTTACGTCGGCTGCCAAAGTTTGCAAGAGCGAAAGCTCGGTTGTTCCGGAAACGGCGGTCAAGGCGATTCTCGCATCTATAATATTTATCGTGCCGTCGTCGTTAACGTCACCGAGAACGTATCTGTAAACCAAGTCGGCGATTGCCGTCTTTATCTTTTCGATATGCTCGGTTATTAAATTCTGTTCTGCAAGCGAATATCCGGAAATATCCGTATTTACAATTCCGTCGAGTTCGGAAAGCGATTCTTCGGTGTAAAGCGAACGGTCGATTTCTTTCAAAGACTCAATACATTCATTGTATTCGGTATAATCGGCTTCTCTGTATTCGGGAGCGTTCAAAATCGGATCGGTCGTAAAGACGGACTTTTCGTAGCCGTCGTCACTTTCGATTACGCAGTAATAAGCAACCGCACCGTCCTCACGTGACGGTTCATACCAAAAGTTTGTCGCACCGTCAATGGCGGTTCCGTTTTCATTGGAATCGGTATCGTTTTTATACCACTGATATTTACAGTCAAAGCCGAACGAGTAAACAAAAAGATACTGTTCGTCGACGGAAACATTTTCGGGAATTTCACATATAACGGCGGGTACTTCTTCAAACTTTTTGTTGTTTTCAAGCGCATATTTCTCGGCACAAGAATCCTTATATCCGTATACCGTGAAGTCCGTTTCCGGAGCTTTGGCAGTAAATGAGGACAGTGTTGTGGGAAGAATTACCGCCTTGAGATTATTCGGCAATGAGGCTAATTTTTGTACACTGTCAAGCTGAAGGAATTCGATATAAGAATCGACAAAAGCACCTGCCGAAACGGTTGTAACCGATTCAAGCCAAAGAGCCGTCAGTTTTTTACATCCGACAAATATATAGTCGTTAAGAGCCGTTACGGACGGCAAATGAAGAAATTCCAAAGAAACGCAATTATAAAAGGCATACGCGTATATGTTTTTAGCACTTTCGAGTATAACCTTTTTCAAAGCCGAACAACCGCCGAAACACTTTTCACCGACCGTTTGAACATTCGGCATTTCGATCGAAGTAATCGGCGTGTTCAAAAACGCTTCTTTGCCCAAATTGGCGGCTTTAGGTAAATTCAAATTTCGCAGTGAAATACAGTTTTTAAAAGCTGCCTCACCTATTGTCATTACTTTCGGTGCGTCTATGGTATCAAGATACGAGCATCCCTCAAAAACGCCCATATTTAAAACGGTAGCCGAATTTAATTTGACTTTTTTTAACTCGGTACCGCGGAAAGCATATTTTCCGACAGATTGCAAACTGTCACCGTTTAACTCGAATATGCTGCTTGCATATTCAAATGCACTTGACTCGACAGTCCTTACGTTTGACAAGTCAATGTCATGCAAATTATTACAGCCGGCAAACGCCTTCGAGCCGATTTTTTCAAGCTGTGAAAACGGAAAATCGGAAATCGTACTGTTCTGGAAGGCACTTGAATCGACTTTTGTAATTCCCTTGCCCGTTACCGATTCCAATGAGCCGCACTCGTAAAACGCATAAGTCGAAATTTTTTCCGCCGTGTCCGGCAGTGCAACCGAATGAATACGGTTGTTGTTTTTGAAAGCCGACGCGCCTATGCCTTTAACGGTGATACCTCGAATTGTTTCCGGCACCGTCAAGTCAACCTCCGTCCCGACGTAGCCGGTAATATATCCGCTTGAATTTATGTCGTACAAGTCTTCGGGTGAGCTGGAAGAACGTATATATTCGTTTTTCACAACGGTACTGAACATTTTGCCCTTTACAATAGCAACGGCGGCAACCGTTGTATCAACTGAAATTGTCAAAGGCTCTTTATACTCCGTTCCGTTGGAATAACCGATTGATAAAATTTCGCTTTTCGGATTTAAAACATATAAAATCGTCGAATCCGCCTCGGAACATTTCAATGTCAGTTGGAAAGTGTTGTTGAACATTCCGCCCTTAACGCTGAATTCGACCGGTGCGGTTCTCGGTAACTTATCCATTATGTATTTTAAATAAACAATTCCGGCACCGTAACGGTTTTCGCCCTCAACCTCTTTGACCTTGATTGCGTATTTTTTAATCATTTCTTCGGCTTCGGCACCGCTTTTGTCCGGATAAAGCGAGTGAACGATTGCAAGTGCGGCTGTTACAACGGGAGCCGCCATGGATGTACCGCTTAAAAGTCTGTATGTATTGTTAAGATAACTGCTCTTTACGTCTTCGCCGGGGGCGGCTATATCGATGGTTCCGTTATAATTCGAGTATTTTGAAATATAACCCTCGTCACCGACGGAACTTACGGTTATAGCCGACTCTATACATGCCGGAGCAACTTCGTTCTTAGACAAATCTTTACTGTCGTTACCCGCGGCAACAACAACGTTTACTCCGCTTTCGGTTGCGGCATCAATAGATTCCTTTAAGACTTGATTGTTGCCTTCTGCGGCAAGACTTAAATTTATAACATCAACGCCGTCGGCAACAGCTATATCAATGGCAACAGAGATAATAACAGTCGAACATTTTCCCTGATTGTTAAGCACCTTATACGGTCTTATTTTTACGTTAGAAAGCGTATTGTCCGCTATAATGCCCGCAACGTGTGTTCCGTGGCCGTAATCGTCCTCACAACTGTTGGGTTCACCCGTTGTACTCAAATTAACGTCTGTTTCTTCTATTCTGCCGACAAGCAACTCGTGGTCGGTGTCAACGCCACTGTCAATTACTCCGACAACAACATCTTCGAGAACCGTTTTGCCTAAATCGTCTTTAATGTCTTCAAAACCTATTGATGACGACACCCAAGACAAAGCTTTATCGCGAACTTGATAAATATAATCCGATGCACCGCCGACAATGTTTGAAACACCGTACGTGCTGACGTCGGTCGACTGCATAACCCTTATAATGTCGGGTTCACAGTAAATAATATCGTCGCAAGTTTCGTAATAGGTATAAGCATCATACGCTTCGATTATCGACCTAAACTGCAAAACGTGAAGATCATTGTAACCGCTTACGCAGTCAATGGCATCTCGATGGTCAAATTCCTTGTCGGTCTTGACAATCAAACGGCCGGAACCGAAAGAACGCGGAATAAGGGAATAACCCGATGCGTCAAACTCCATAGCATCAATAACTTCTTCCGCCGAAACATAAGTTTCGCCGTTTTGAATTACGGTTTCAGCCTTTGCTTCGACTGTATATTCTTCTCCGCCGTTATTAACAAGCAGTATATTACTGCCGTCGGTTGCCGTAATTTTTATGTCGCCCGACAAAAACTCCGCTGTATTTTCACCTTGTGAATAAGTTATCGGAAATTTATCGGAAATATCCTCACCGTTTGCCGTTCCGTCATCTTCAACGGGCAAATATTCGTCGGATATATTACTGTTTTTTTGGTCGTTTGTACGAAGCATTTGCACCAACGCGGAAGCAAACGCGTACAAGTTGTCGTTTGATGCCGATGACTTGTCGGGCGATGCGGCAAGCACCGCAAAGCTGCTTGAAATCGGCACCAGCACGAGAATTAAGGATAAAAATAAAGCCAAAAATTTCTTCATATCTTTCCCTCGTATCAATAATATTCACGGAATATTCACATTATCATTTTAATTATACCATCAACAATATCGTTTTTCAACAAAAATTTCAAAAATTCGCATATACTCGGCGTTATTTACGGTTCTTATTTTTTCACTAATATATTGACAAAAAAGATAAGATTTGATAAAATAAATAGGCTCAATGAGTAACAACCAAAATTTTTATGCGTTTTGCAAAACAGAAAACTTAACAGTTCGTTACACTCCTTACGGAGTTTAACATATACGGAGAGTTGTCCGAGTGGTCGAAGGTGCAGCACTCGAAATGCTGTGTTCCCCAAAGGAACCTAGGGTTCGAATCCCTAACTCTCCGCCAAAAAGAAACCTCTTTTGTCTATCAAGACAAGAGAGGTTTTTTCAATGATGTAACAAGTTCGAATAGGAGATGCCTTATCTTTGAAATTTTCGGGAGAGAAATGCCGAATAGAACATTTTCTCGGACACCATTCTATCGGCTGTACCCATTCCGATGGGCATACCGGCAGTGAAAAAAATATATATCCGCATCATTATCATTTCTCGACAAATTGAAGAAGTCCCACTAGTGAGTTTTGTTTTATCTAAAATCAAATAAAGTTCGGAAAGGCCTACATTGTCAATGGACAAAGTAGGCCTTTTATCTCTTATTTCGTAATCGTTTTATGTTGTTTAAGCGATTACTTTTTTGTTATATGGGTGCAATTTACTGCTTTAAAAGACTTTTTATCAGCGAAATTATTACCTTCTATATAAATTCCGTCCGTAGATTCCGCCTTGATGCAGACGCCGTTATACTTTTTAAAAGTATTGCCGATTATTTTAATATTCTTATGAACGGCACCTTCGTACTTTCTGTTTTCGGGTTTAATAAGTATCGGTGTTTGACCGCAATATTCGAAAACATTATTTTTAACCGTCACATCGCGACACATTCCGCTTTCATACCAATTTTTTGCATCATCGGAAAGAAGTATGCCGCTCATTGATGAGCTGACAAAACGATTGCCTTCGACATTAACGCTCCCTCTTGTAGTAATAAGCAGTCCTCTTGTTATTATTCTCGATACGGTATTATTTATAAAGTCGAGTTTCGGACAAGCACTTATATCCTCAATCACATCACCGACAACCGCCTTTTCGGTTGACTCAAGCGTAAGTCTTATTTCATATTCATTAAGAAGCACAGACTTAATTATTCGCGTTCTGCCGCTTTCAAGCAACGTTTCGGGGTTAATAAAGGCAACGCTATCCCCTTCTCTTAAAGGATTAAAGCCGTGGGTTTGAGGGTGCATAAAGCGAACGGTTATGTCGTTTTCGCTCTTTGCGGTGATTTTAAAATGAATACCGTGAACGTTAAGACAGTCATCACCCGCACCGCAAAAGTTACTGTTTTGAATTGTAATTTTGCCTCGGCACATACATAGCTGAACAAAATCGGCAACGGAAGCAAGCTGTCTTGCACTATCCTTTTCGGGAGAAAAATCCAAACCGTTTGCCGTAATGTTTTCGGAATCTTGCACAACTAATGCAAGTGAATAGTTAAAACGCTGTTTTATGTTTTCCAGCACGATATTTTCGGACTTATTTATAAAAATACCCGCAAATTGTCGGCGTACATCATATATGTAAAAACGGTCGCCGATTTTAAATCTTGAGGTATTGGGATAAGTGACACGTATTTTCCCGTTGCCCAAATCTTTAATTTTCGATGCCGAAAACAGAGGGTGTCGAACTCGTTCAACTGTGTTCGGTGTTTTTTCTTTTATAAGCCCTATCCAGTTTGCGTTTTTTGCATAATAATCGGCACTTATACGATAATCATTGCCGTAAAAGTAAAGCTTTCCGTTTGTGAATTCGTAAAGTGTATCACGGTCAATTTCAAAAACTACGCCGAACATGGATTTTTGCACAACCTTGAGTTCTTGCATATCGGGATGAGCGTGACGGATTTCAAGGTTTTTCAAGGTTACGTTTTTACAATTTTCTATTGCGATATTTGTGACTTTACCGTCGATTACAAAAATCGAATTTCCGCCGTCGACAGTCAAATCGGAAATTCCGTCAAAATCAAACGCAACCGTGTTAAGATGAGGTGTTTCATTGTTTTTGAATTCAGCGTCACCAACCGTATTGGTAATGTACATCATCTTTTTTCGACATTTTTCACTGTTAAAATAATATTTCCCCTCGGCAAACACAATTGTTTTTTCGCCGGAAACCGTTGCCGAATATGAAATCAGCTCAACTATTTTTTCGCTTATGTCTGTTTCGGGTAATATTCCGAAATTTAAAGCACTGATAATTTGCATTTTATCACCTTTTCACCGATACGGTATAGTATCAAAAAGACGGTGATAGAGTTGTTCTATCACCGTCAAAAACGTAAAAATAAAATTATTTCTTAGCTGTTGCTTTTCTTGCTTCGATTTCGGCAACCATTTCTGCTTGACGTTTTTCAGTAATTGTGTAGAAGAAAATCGGAATTGCGCAACCGAACATACTTACAACACCCGAAAGAACGAGCATATTCCAAAGTGTGTCTGCACCTTGTTGTGAAATGTAGCCTGTTTCAGCATCGATTCCCGCTGCTGCGAAGGAAATAACGCCGATGAAAGCTCCGACAGCCATACCGATTTTATTGATAAGAGTCTGCATTGCGAAACAGATACCCTCACCGCGTTCGCCGGTTTTCCATTCAAGGTAGTCAACAGTATCGCCGATCATAGCGTAAGTGATAATGTTGTTAACGCCTTGCGGAATTCCGAGAAGAACAAGTCCGATAGCGGCAACGATAAGTTTCCATTGTGCATCATAGCCTACAAAATACATAACAGCCATTACAACGCCGCCGAAAAGGTGAACGATGATATAAGACCATTTCTTTGTAAATTTCTTTGACATCCACGGAACAAGAAGCGAAGCTACAAGTCCGCCCGGAACAACAAGAAGTGTAATCAAACTATACAAGCCTTCGTTTTGAAGAACATATTTTGCGAAATAAAGACCGCCGGTATATGTATAAACCATTCTCGCACCGCCGAGAACACCTGAAAGAACGATAAGAAGAAGTTCTTTGTTCTTAAAGAGGAGTTTAAGGTTATGTCCGAGGCTTGGCGGATTATCGTCAGCCGTAAAACGTTCTTTTGTATGTTTGAAGCCATAGAAGAACATCGGAATTGCAACGATTGTAAGAACAGCGGCACAAATAAAGTATGTCCACTTAAGAGTGTCTGCGTTTGCAAGCTCTTGACCGTTAATAACCGTACCGACAAAAGTTTGAGCTGCTTCTTCAGCAGTAAGGCCTTGTTTTTCAACAAGATTTGCAATTGCATCTTTTTTATCAATGGCAATTTGAGCTAAATCTGCGTCTGTATATTTATATTTTGCGGTAACAGCGCCAGTGATAATCGGAACGAAAACAGTTACGATACCCGCACCGAGTGTGCAAAGAAGACGTGTAACCGTAAGCAAGTTGCCGCGAACAACGGTGTCGTTGGTCATACAAGTCGAAAGTGCCCAATAAGGAACGTCGGAAATAGTATAAGCAACCGACCAAAGAACGTAGATAATGCCGATTATAACAAATGTAGAAGTTGCTTTTGCCTGGAATACGGGTAAGAAGCAAGCGATTGTCATAATAGCAATCGGAATTGCCATCCATTTAAGATAAGGACGGCATTTGCCCCATTTTGTTCTCGTCTTGTCGACGATAGAGCCCATAATAGGATCGTTTGCGGCATCGAAAATACGAGTGCCGAGCATTAAGTATGCAACAGCCATCGCACCCGAAAGTGAACCGACTGTAACGCCGTCAGCACCGAAAAGAAGTGCATCTGTTAAAAACACTGTGAGATATGAACCTATAATTGTGCAAACAAAGTTTTGACCGAAACCTGCGATACCGTAAGCAAGAGCTTCTTTGGGTTGAAGACTGCTCGGATCATTGGGATTTGTGCCGTAAACTTTATGCAAAAGGTCATTGATTTTCATAAAATCCCTCTTTCATAAATATATTAGTATGATTATAACACAACAAAATTACGATTTCAATCATATTTTAATAAAAAATGAACACAATGTAAAAAAACTAAACTCCCTTGAAACCAAGGGAGTTTTCGGTTAAATTATTGTTTTGCGCCGTTGTCGAACATTTCAAGCACCTTAACACTTGCCGCAAAGCAATCCGCAAGACAAGATTTGTTAAGTGCGTCCGGAGTATCAAGTCTTGTGTGATAGAAATCGGGAAGTGCGTGATTAAGTGCCGTAATACCCGTTGAACGTAATCCGGCTTGTGCAAAAGCGGCGGAATCGGTTGCACCGCCGAGTGGTGGTACCATACCCTTACCGCAAGGAATCTTGAGTTCTTGACATGCTTCGTAGAACAAATCGGAAACGTCTTTATCAACTTTTACGGTACCGTTAAGGTCACGGTAATTTACACTGAGATATTCGGGCTGTGTAATTGTATCATAAGAATAAATAAATGTCGGAACATCGTTAAATTCGTCCTTGTGAGCCTCACACCATGCCTTTGCACCGCGAAGACCGGCTTCTTCCGAACCCGAAAGGACAACACCGATTTCGGTATTTTCAAGTTCAATGCCTTCATCGTGAAGATACTTGAGGATTGCCATACCCATATAGCAACCGGAAAGGTTATCGTTTGCACCGTCGACAATTCTCTTGCTGTTCCACATAAAATAAAGTCCGAACCAGAAAGGAACAAAAACAAGTGCGATAAGACCGAGCTTCGTTGCAAGTTTATCGTCGAATGCACCGGCTGCACGTGCAATTGAAATGCCGAGTGTATAGAAAGCACCGATAAAGCCGACTATCATATGAATGTCAAATCCGAGATATGTAAATTTGTATTTAAACGGCCACTCCCAAGCGGCGTCGGGATGTCCGTTAAAAATTATTCTGCGTTTTACTTCGCCGACCGGCTTTTTAAAACCTGTTGCATTGTGTCCTGTTTTTTCTTTGAAGCATTTGTCAACAACCTTTTTATAAAGGCCGAATTCCAAGAAACAAATCAAAAGTCCGATTCCGATAAACACGATTGAAAGTGCGGGAAGGAAGAAATATGTCGCAAGTGCCATAAAGCACAGTGTAATGGTAAAGTAAATCCAGCCGAAAAACGATCCGGGATTTTCTTTAAATTCCTCGACATAAACTCTGTCGCAGCCTAACTTTTTCATTTCCTCTGCCGCATATTCACAAGCTTGCTGTTCTCCCTTTGAACCGGGAGCTCTTTTTTCAAACTTTGTGCATATATGAGTGATTTCATCAATCATATACTGTGCAGCATCATCTTTTTTGTCAATAATTTTCCTTAAATCCATAAGAATTCCCCTTTCGATTTTTTATAATATCACTTTACCACAATTAAAAGAAAATTGCAATAAAAAATCCGTTTGAAGAAATGTATTTCAGTCATTGTTTTTATAAAAATTCAATCCTTAAGTAAAAGTCTAAAATCAAGAAATTTATTTTAAGGAAGAAACATATATCGAATACAATGACAAGGCCGCCAATGTATAACCGTCATCTATTTCACCGTTTCTTACCAACTGCCTCATTTCTTCGGGTGTAACCGTAATAATTTCACGAACACCTTCTTCACTCACAGCACTAAAATCTTCGATTTTCATTAAAAATACCGTTGTGCTTCCGCTTGATAATCCACTGTCTGCTGTAATAACGCCCAATTTGACAGGTTCCTCGATAGCAACAGCACCTAATTCTTCACTCAATTCTTTTTTGGCGTTTTCCGTCAAACTTATATTTGATTCTCCGAAGCCTCTCGGACAACACAGCTGTTCTTTTCGAATTGCATGGCGAAACTGACGCAGCAAAACAATTTTCCCGTTACAAATCGTAAACAATACGACTCCGTTTTTTAAGTCGGAGGGCACAATGCGTTCGTATGAGAAAAATTCTTCACCGTTTTTAATCGGATCAACGACCATTGTGTTAAATTTACTGTCATAAACGACGCCATACTTTTGCTTATACAATTCCTGATTTCTGACAATCGCTTTTAAGACATCTCTGTCTGTTACATCGGCAATCTGATATTCTGACGATTCGGCAACCAAAGTAGGATTATTCTTATAAAAATACGTATATTTTTTCAGTGCGTCGGATTCCGAAAAATCTATAGGTATACTTTGACTTCTTTTTTCCGTTTTATCGACCGCATATTCGGAAACATACGTATTTGTTTTACTGAAAAGCAAGTGAAATACATCTTTAAAAACACGTATAATTCCTTGACACGCTTCCGACAAAGATAAGAACTTAGGAAACTTGTTTGAAATGACTGTTGTAACAACCTCGCCTATGACAAAAAACGCAATTGTTTCCATTCCGAACTGAAAAAAAGATTCAAATGAAATTAAAGAAGAAAACTCACCGACATACAAATTATGAATCACTTCAAACATAATATTAAGTAACATCGAAAGAACGCAGACAAACAGCAGTGACACAATTTGCCCCGGCACTTTTCTTAATAAAGACAGTTTGTGAAAACGTCGCTGTGACTTTAAGTTAAACTCATATCGCGGAAGGTTTTCATCATTGTCGTTTTCTTCGATTTTCGGAACCATACGAGCAGCTTCTTCAAAGCACGGAATTTTTGCCGTATCTTTAAACTCGGTGAAGTTATTAGACTCACCTTGTAAGAATCTGTTTTCCGCATCATTTCCGAAATTCCAGTGTTGCTCAAGCCGAGCCGAAAAGTCCTTAAAAAAGCTGGAGTCCAAAGAAGGTTCTTTTATAATATCCTCGGCATTATAATGCTTAGAAATATTACAAATACTCATTTCATAAGCGTAATTTGTGCATATACTTACAATTGCCTCGGCGTATTGTAGGACGCGCTGTTCTACTCCTTTTTCCGATAAGCTCTTAATTTCACGAAAATATACAGACCTGTTATTTGACCCCCAACATTTCAGATGCTTTAAAACGTTTACGGCATCATTCCAAAGTGTGTCTTGCTCTTTTTCAAGTGTAACGGCACTGACGTAATTCAAATAGTCCTTAAGCTTATATCGGGAATATTCCGAAGGTTCTCTCGGCGGTATAAATATGTTATGAATAGTGCTTAATCTCAAAACCATACCCAACAGACAAGATAAATTTTCCAATACATTATTCATATCGGAAAGTGACAGTTGAGTCGGCTTCTCAACAAACTTTTTTCCGTCATCGGTGTAAACGGTCTCTACTTCAAGAAAGAGGTCTTTCAAATCCTCGTCGGTTCGTTCTGTGTGCTGAATATATCCGTTTATCTCAGATAGATCCGAATACATAATACTCCGTTTAATAAGTTCAATCAGTCGTCTTTGCGAGCTTTTTATCGGCAATGCGGAGTATATGTATTTATTTTCTTCAGAATCTATGGTATTCAGTAAATATTGAGCAAGAGTTCGTATTGTCCCGAATTGCGATATGCAAATATACCCTTTTTCAAAGAGAGTGATTATGCTTTCATAATATTCTCTGTTATTTAAAAGGCTGAAGAACGCCCTTGAATCAATCAGTTGATTATATGTCAAAACGGCAATATTGCCGTTCTTTACAATTTCATCATACATTGCACGCTGTCCGGTAATGATTTCCGCATCGGTTTTTCTGACCGAATCCAATTCAAATAGATAAACATATTTTCTCATCTGATTTCTCCTATCTGAAATGTTGTTTCACGTTCAGTACGTTTGAATCCGAAATCTCAACGTTTTTCACATCAATACGAAATCAGTATAGCATTATTATAAAAAAATCACAACAGCATTTTAAACATCTCTCCGCAACAACCGTCAAGTCAATTCTGTATACTTTCATTTTTCAAAGCATTTTATCCGCAAATTCATATAGAACTCAGTAATATGTGAATTTAGAAATCTATTCAAAAAAAATCTCGCTTACTTTCGTAAACGAGATTTTTGGTGCCGGTGACCGGGGTCGAACCGGTACGGTATCGCTACCACTGGATTTTGAGTCCAGCACGTCTGCCAATTCCATCACACCGGCATTTATTTGACTAAGATATTATATGAAATTTAATTTCAAAAGTCAATAGATACACCGAAAATAATTAAAATATTCCTTTCCATTTATCGCTGTCTCTGAAAGAAAAGTAATCGTCACCGTTGCCGATAATAATGTGGTCGCTTAACTTTATGCCTATCGCACTCATTGCATCAGCAATTTTAATGGTGGCGTTCACGTCGCTTTTCGAAGGTGCCATTATTCCCGAAGGGTGATTATGTACAAGCAATATACTTGCCGCATCATAAAGATAAGCGTATTTCGCAATCAGTCTGTTATCTAAAATAGTTGTATTCGATATACCTATACTGATAAGTTCAAAACCGAGTTTTTTACAATTAGAATCAAGACAAAGAACATAAAGTCTTTCTTCGGTAAGACCTTTAAAATATTTTGAAACATATTTTGCTACAAGTTCCGGACTGTTTAACACCATTTCGCCTTTATTCAATTTGTTTATTTCATATTTTCTGAAAAGTTCGGGAACCAGCTTTATTAAGGTTGCTGTTCTTTCTCCGATTCCTTTTACTTTACAAAGGTCTTCGTATTTAGCGTCAAACACTTCGGATAACGAGCCGAAAGTGTTAATCAAATTATGTGCTTCTTCATTCGTATCTTTGACGGGAATCGTGTAAAAGAGCAAGAGTTCCAAAACATTATGCTCTTCAAAATTTTCAAGCCCTTCCCTCAAAAATCTTTCACGTAATCTTTCTCTGTGTCCCGCATGGACATTTGCATTATCCTTTTGCGGTTTAACCTCGGTCGGAGTTTTTAATATGTTACCCTCAACACCGTACTTAACCCTATTCTTTTTAGCATACATATCCGAAGATCTGGCCATTATTTAAACATCCTTCTAATATTTTTTCGCCAACGCATTAAATATGCAGTGACGAGTCTTGTGAGGGCAATATCATATATTGCGAAAACAATATTTGCCAACAAAAGCAATACCGGTAAAAAGAAATCACCGAATGCCCCCATATCATCATACGTTATACACAACAGTTTTGTTACGATAAAATACGAAAAAATTACAGAAATATTAAAAATAATGTATTTTACTATCCAACTTAAAGTTTTATTCAGCTTTTTTTCGATAAAACTTTTAATTATCGGATAATATCCGAAAAACATTGCATACATTACAGCAGCTTCCTTATCACCTACCACAATAAATGACAAAAAGGCAACCGCAGCATAGACAACTCCCGCAAATTTAGGACCGTTCTCAATGACAACCGCCATTAAAAGTGCTCCGCTGACAGCGGGCATTGCGTATGTCAACGTCGGAATAATACCCGTTAAAAACATAATTACGATTGAAAGTCCGGCAATCACTCCGCCGAAAGCAACCTTGAAATTTTTGTCTTTTCTGTTCATCATATCAACAACATGAGATTAAATCTCCACCCATACATTCACAGCAAGTATCGGCACAAAGAAGCCCCGCACATACATTACACGGACTGCAACCGCTGTTATTTTGATTAACGGTTCTGTATCCGCCGTTTGCGTTGTTATTCATTGCATTAAACGCAGCCGCAAATTCCGGATTCGACGGATCAATCGTGTAGGCGGTATGATAGCAACGGTATGCGTCGTTGAGCCAACCGCGACGTTGATGAATAACACCTTTTAAGTAATGCCATTCTGCAGTTCTCATATTTGACGGTACGCCGTCCAAAATAGTCTCGGCATCATCGATTCTTCCGCTGTTTATACATTGACGGACATCGGAAAACTGCGAATCGGAATATTGATTGTAATATCCTTGCGACGAGTTGGAAGCGTATGAACTTGTTCCGCGTTTTTCGTTCATAACCGTATCATAAGCTTCGTCAAGCTCTCTCATTCTGTTTTGCTTTTCACTTTCGGAAGAAGATGAATTTTGAATACTTGCGGCTATTATTTTATAAGCATCCATAATTTGCTGTTCGGATGCGTTCCGGCTTACGCCGAGAATGTCATAAGGATTATTCATTTGTTTCACCCCTGTATTTTTGAGTTATTTTTTCCAGTTGATAATTCAAGCCGTCATAGATTATATTTTTCTCAACGGAATTAAAATTATTTAAATTTTGCCGTTTTGATATTTCGGTCAACTCGCCTATTGATAAATTTATTAAAAATGTAGCTTCATCAACTAAATTCTCCGTATTTTTAAACGGATTAAACGATTTGGATTTTGCGTCCTTCGTGAAGTCGTCAAAAGCATCTAAAAAATAAACTATTCTGCCCAACTGATAGCCGTATTTATATGAAATTTCGGCATTTTTTCCGCATTCGCCGTATGCAAACAGTAGACCGAGCATTTTAGCGCTTGAATGAGCCGAACGGTCAAAAGACACGTTTTCATCGTTTTCGGTTTCGAACTGTTCATTCATTTCACGCTTTATTGTATCGAAAATATCGCCGTATCTTTTTTTGGCTTTTTTATTCAACAAAGCAAAATAAGGGAAAATCATATAAATGAGCAGTTTTTTGAATATGTTACTGTCTTTAATATCATCCAAAATTTTAAAGTATGCGAGAATGACGGTAATTGCGGACGCAAGTTTATAAATGTCCGTATCACAAGAAATCTTCAGACATTTTTTACACGGATTAAAAGTACATCTCGATTTTTTCACATCGGTTTTTTCGTTTCGCAAGCCCAACTTGTACAAGACATAAAAGGCACCGTCGTAACTTAAAAGAAATCTTGAAAGCAATCCGTACTCTTTTCCCATTTCTTTGCAAAGAGTACAGTAAACGCCTTTATACGCCTCATAATCCTTAATTTTCAATTCGGGCTTATAGACCGTAACATAGCCAAACATGTTATCTGTTAATTCCCTTCAAAATCGTCCTCGCCGTAAAAGGCTTGTTCATGGTATAAATATGAATTCCGTCAACACCTTGTTCATGCAACTCGTTTATTTGTCTTATTGAAAAGTCGAGTCCCGCTTTTTGAAGTTCTTCGGGAGAATTCTTATATTTTTCGAGTATTTCCTTAAGGTCGTGCGGAAGATTTGTCTGTGACAGAGAAATAATTCTGTCAATTTGATTTATATTGGTAATCGGCATAATGCCCGCAAAAACAGGTGCCGAAACACCTTTGTTACGTACCTTGTCCAAAAATGACAAAAACACGTCGTTATCGTAAAAAAGCTGAGTAATGAAAAAATCGACACCGCAAGCGTGCTTTATTTTTAAGTTTTCAATATCCTTTTCCAAACTTTCGCACTCCGGATGGCACTCCGGATAACAAGCACCGCCTATGTCGAAATATCCGTATTCCTTTATGTGAGATATGAGCTCGCTCGCATAAGTATAATACTCCCCTTCGGGCCTTTTGAAATTCGTCGGAATATCCCCACGCATAGCTAAAATATTATCAATGTGATTTTCTTTTAGTCTGTCAAGAATTCCGTCGATTTTTCCTTTGTTCGTGGAAATACACGTAAGATGCGCCAACGCCGTTGTATCAAGCCGATTTTTTATCATTGAGGCAATTTCGACCGTATATTCGGATGTACCGCCGCCCGCCCCGTAAGTAACGCTCATAAAATCGGGATTAAAAGCCGCCAGCTCACGAACCGTCCATTTAATACTGTCAAAAGCGGAATCGGTTTTAGGCGGAAAGACCTCAAAAGAAACGAGGCTGTCCTTAACCAAAAGTTTTTCTGTAATCCTCATAACAAATCACCGAATAAATATTACCATAGATAGCACTTTTTATCAAGATTATCGGAAAATTTAACACTTTATTTACAAAACAAAAGCCTCTGCGATGAGAGGCTTTGTAATCAACCGAAATTTAAAAAAGCTTTGAGCTTTCCGCGATTTCTTCAAATGTAACTTTTCCGCTTACCGTTGCATTGACAACTTTTTCGACTTCGGCGGTAACGTTTTCCGCCTTATCTCTTAACCGAGCGTTGACAAAGTCGTATAAGACGGGGGCATTTGTCTTAATAAATGCTTTTTGTATTTTTTTATTACCGTATTTATCAAAGAATGTTCCGTTTTCGGCATACGGCGTATTTACAGCAAGCTTTGTCACGCCTTCTTTGTCTAAATCACAGCCTATTGCAAGAACTCTTTTGCCGTTCGGTAATTTATCCAACTGAGGAATTTTCAGTTTTGACACCGCATAGAAGTCCGCATCCGTTTCTTTTACCGCTGCGTAAAGAAGAATATTGTTTTCGTCGGCAAACTTTTTAAGCATATATACGTTTTCGGACGAAAGGGCTCCGCCGATCACAATAATTTCTGCATTTGAGAATGCGGTTTCATAATCATTTTCATCGGCAAAATGATTTGCGGTATTTTCGAAAATACCGAAGCGTCCTCCTTTACAAAGAATTCCGTTTTCAGTCGGTAAAGCACGAATTACGGTTGAACCTATATAGCGGTAGTCGACCGGACAAACATTTGAGCAGCGTGTACAAATGCTTTCTTGTGATTTTTCTTTTACGGGAACGCTTTTCTTCATCGGTGTTTTTTCACGTAATGCTCCAGTCGGACAAAGTGCAACACACTGACCGCACATAATACAATCCGTATCCGCAAGATTTTTGTTAAGCTCAGGCTCAACAACCGAATTAAAGCCGCGATTTATAAGACCTAACGCGGATTTGCCCATAACCTCGTCACACACACGTACACAAAGTCCGCAAAGAATACATTTATCACTGTTTCTGCTGATAAAATCATTTTTGTTTTCGGTATTTCTGCTGTGCTTTTCGCCGTCGAATCTTACGGGTTTGACGTCGTAGTCGTTTGCATAAGAAATCAGTTTACATTCAAAATAATCGTGGCAACCGCATTCAAGACAACGCATTGCTTCACACTTTGCCTGTTCTTCCGAAAATCCGAAGTTAACCTCTTTAAAGTTATTTTTTCTTTCACTCGGACTTATGTGGGGCATTTTTGCCCGCGGCATCTTTTCAAAGCCCGAATAATCAACGGACGCGCTGTCGCGTTCAACAAAATACTGCTTTTTATAGCCCACTGTTTCACCGTTTAAATATCTGTCGATAACAACCGACGCCTTTTGAGCCTCACCTATTGCCGCAATGGCAATATCGGCACCCTTATTCGTTGCATCGCCGACGGCAAATACGCTTTCAAGAGATGTTGTAAATCTGTTTTCATCTGCCGAAATTGTATTTTTACGGGTAGTTTCAAGAGCTTCGAAACCGTCGAGTTTCGGATACTGACCGATAGCCATTATTACTGAATCGAGCTTAATTTCTTCCGTTTCGCCCTCAATTGCAACGGGGCGTCTTCTGCCGCTTTCGTCGGGCTCACCCAACTCCATTTTTTGAAGAATTACGCCGTTAAGTTTACCGTTTTCGCCCGTAAATTCAATAGGATTTGTAAGGTATTTATAAATAACGCCTTCCTCTTCGGATTCGAGAATTTCCTGTGCGTCGGCAGGCATTTCGTCCTTTGTTCTTCGATAAATAACATAAACATTTTCGGCACCCAGACGAACAGCCGTTCTGCAAGCATCCATAGCCGTGTTTCCGCCGCCGCAGACAGCAACGTTTTTGCCTATATTCACTTTATTACCGAGTGCAACTTCGCGGAGAAAACCAATTCCTCCCCAAACGCCGTCAAGTTCTTCGCCGCTAACACGCATTTTGCTGCTGTTCCAAGCTCCGATTGCCACAAGCGTTGCGTCGTAATCGGACTTAATTTGTTCAAACGAAACATCTTTGCCGATATTTATATTGTTTTTAAGTTCGACACCCATTTCCTCAATAAGCGCGATTTCTTTATCGAGTACGGATTTCGGAAGTCGGTATTCGGGAATACCGTAACGAAGCATTCCGCCCATTTTTTCCATTTGTTCGAAAACAGTTACGTTATGACCGTTTTTTCGAAGGAAATATGCGGCTGTCAAGCCCGCGGGTCCTCCGCCGATAATCGCAACTTTTTTATTTGTATCGGGTTCGATTTGAGGTTTATATGTATCGCCGAGCAAGTCCATATCGGCAACAAAGCTTTTAAGGAATGCTATTGAAATCGGTTCATCAACATACTGACGGCGACAGTTTTTTTCGCACGGATGCGGACAAATTCTGCCGATTGATGCCGGTAAAGGAAGTTTTTCTTTAATGAGTTTGACTGCTTCGGTATACTCTCCGTTCGCAATAAGACCTACATAACCTTGGCAGTCGGTACCGGCAGGGCAAGCTTTACTGCAAGGTGCAACACAATCGCCGGTGTGATCCGAAAGTAAAAGTTCAAGTGCAACTTTACGCGAAGCTTTTACTCTTTCCGTTTGAGTATGTACAACCATTCCGTCCGACACTTTTGTCGAACATGCACGAAGAAGTTTCGGGACGCCCTCGACTTCAACTGTACAAAGTCCGCATGCGCCGTACAGTTCAACTCTGCCGTCATAACACAAATTGGGAATTTTAATGCCGTGTTTCGATGCGGCATTGAGTATCGACACACCTTCTTGTGCTATAATTTTTTTATTATCAATCGTCAATGTAATACTCAATTATTTCACCTCCACAGCACCGAATTTGCACACTGTTTTACAGTTACCGCACTTGATACATTTTTCCGTATCTATGATATGCGGATTTTTAACCGTACCTTCAATGGCATTTACGGGACATTTCTTTGCACAAAGCGTACAGCCGCGGCACTTGTCCGCATTTATTTCATAACTTAACAAACTTGTACATTCATGTGCTTTACATTTTTTATCCGTGATATGCTCAATATATTCGTCTTTAAAGTATTTAAGCGTTGTAAGAACGGGATTCGGTGCCGTCTGTCCGAGTCCGCACAGTGCCCCGTCTTTAATTGTAAGACAAAGTTCCTCTAAAAGTTCGATATCGTCCTCTTTGCCGTTGCCCTCGGTAATTCGTTCGAGAATTTCCAACATTCTTTTTGTTCCAAGACGGCAATGAACACATTTTCCGCAAGATTCTTTTGCCGTAAAGTCGAGGAAAAAGCGAGCCATTTCAACCATACAAGTGCTGTCGTCCATTACGACCATACCGCCAGAACCCATAATGGCACCCGTAGCCGACAACGCTTTATAATCAATTACGGTATCGAGAAGTTCAGACGGAATACAGCCACCGGACGGACCGCCCATTTGAACTGCCTTAAAGTTATTGTCGTTTTTAATTCCGCCGCCGATGTCAAAAATAACGTCACGCAAGGTTTTGCCCATCGGTATTTCAACAAGTCCGCCGCGCTTGATTTTTCCCGTGAGAGCAAAGACTTTTGTACCCTTGCTGTTTTCGGTACCCATAGCGGAAAAGGCATTTCCGCCGTTATTGATAATCCAAGCGACATTCGCGAAAGTTTCTACGTTATTGATATTTGACGGCTTTTTCCAATATCCCGACTGTGCGGGGAAAGGAGGCTTCAAACGAGGCATTCCGCGTGACCCCTCAAGAGACTCGATAAGTGCCGTTTCTTCACCGCAGACAAAAGCTCCGGCGCCCGCTTTAATTCTGAAATCGCAGGAAAAGTCGCTGCCTAAAATATTTTTGCCGATATATCCCTTTGCCTTAGCCTGTTCGATAGCATTTTCAAGACGCTTTATTGCAAGCGGATATTCCGCACGAACATAGACTATTGCTTCATTCGCACCGATTGCATAAGCACCAATAAGCATACCTTCGATAAGATTATGAGGATCGCCCTCAATAACGGCTCTGTCCATAAATGCACCGGGGTCACCCTCGTCGGCATTACAAATAAGATATTTCTTTTCGTTTTGAGATTGACGTGCGGCATTCCACTTAAACCAAGTCGGGAATCCGGCACCGCCTCTGCCCGCAAGACCGGAAATTTTAATTTCTTCGATTACTTCTTCACCGTTCATTGACGTTAACACTTTTGTAAGTGCCTTGTAACCGTCATCGTTTATGTAGTCCTCAATCTTTTCGGGATTGATAATTCCGCAATGGCGAAGTGCTATTCGCGTTTGCTTTTCAAGGAAAAGCTTATCGTCATCGGAAATTTCAAGTTTTTCGGAAACGGAAAAATCATTACTGTTTACCGCAGTTGAAATGATTTTCGCACCGTCTTCGGTTACCTTTACAAATCTGTGCAGATCACCGTTATCGTAAACGTCAACTATCGGTTCAAGGTAGCACATACCGATGCAGCCCGTTACCGTCAATTCGTTTTTTGATAAGTCAAGAGATTTTTCAAGAGCATTGTAGACCTTCATAGCACCTGCGGCTATACCGCAGCTTCCTTGTCCGACCGCTATTTTCATTTCGTTTCCTCCCTTGCCTTTAATTCTTCGAATATCGAAATTGCCTTTTCGGGAGTCAAAGAACCGTAAGTTTCATCGTTTATCATCATTACGGGAGAAAGACTGCAACAGCCGAGGCACGCAACGTTTTTCAATGTAAACAAGCCGTCGGGTGTTGTTTCTCCGTCGTGTATTCCGAGATATTCATTGATGGTTTTTTCGATTTGAAGCGATCCGTTAACGTGACACGCAGTACCTTGACAAAGCATAATTAAATACTTTCCCACGGGATTAAGCCTAAATTGAGAATAAAAGGTTGCCACACCCATAATCTTAGTAACTTTAATGCCTGTACGTTGAGAAATATACAAAATGACGTCCACCGGCAAATAGCCGTAAATTTCCTGAGCTTTTTGCAAAATCGTAATTAAACTGCCTTCAACTTTCGCATACTTTTGAAGACAAGGCTCAAGAAGTGAAAAGTCATTTGATTTTTGACAATTACAACTCATAGGGATACCTCCTGCTTTTTTTGACACATACACTATATATAATAATACAAAGCACTGTTTTTTTCAAATAGAAAATATAAGAAAATAAATAAAATTATCGACTTTATCGAAAAATAAGTGTATAATGATGAAAAATATTTGTTTTTTATTTTCGGAGATGAGTTTTTTGGATAAATTTTTATACGAAATGCACTTTCACACAAAGAACACAAGTAACTGTGCAAATGTTAAGGCGGAAATTGCCGTTGAAGAATACATCAAAGCCGGATATGACGGAATTGTGGTAACCGACCATTTAAGCCCGTCAACTTATATGAAATACGGTCGTGAGCGTTTGCCTTGGAAGAAAAAAGTTGACTTTTTCCTTCGGGGATATAAAGCCGCAAAGAAAACGGCAAACGGCAGAATTCCCGTGCTTTTAGGTATGGAGCTTCGTTTCAGAACGAGTGAGGGTGACAACGATTATCTTGTTTACGGCATTACGGAAGATTTTCTTTACAACACACCGGAATTGCTTAATATGAACAGCAGAACGTTTTATGAGCTGTGCCGAAAGAACGGATTTTTAGTTTTCCAAGCGCACCCTTTTAGAATAGGTATGAAAGTTACAAATCCGAAATTTCTCGACGGCGTTGAAATTTTCAACGGTAATCCAAGGCACAATTCAAATAACGATATTGCTGAAATATGGGCAAAAAAATATGACCTTAAGGTCACGTCGGGTTCGGATTATCATGAACTTGAAGATCTCGGTACGGGCGGAATTTATTTTAACAAAAAAATTACCGATAATAAGACTTTGGTTGAGGAATTGTCGACAAGAGAATACGAAATAAAAAAATTGTAAAAGTTAAGCTCCCACAAAAAAGTGGGAGCTTTTTTAGATTGATTTTATGTCGGAACGTCTTACCGTCCGTTACATTATTACTTTTTAAGTGCTACTGCTTGTTTACATTTTGCGACGATATTTGCGGCATCAAGTCCGAACTCATGAAGAAGTTGAACCGCGGGGCCCGACTTACCGAATGTATCTTCGACACCCACACGGATAACGGGAACGGGAACGGTTTCGCAAACTACCTCGGCAACCGCAGAACCGAGTCCGCCGATTATATTATGTTCTTCAGCCGTAACGATTACGCCCGTTTTCTTTGCACATTCAATTACAAGTTCGCGGTCAATAGGTTTGATTGTCGCCATATTAACTACCCTTGCCGAAATGCCTTCCGACTTGAGCTGTTCATAAGCCATAAGCGCTTCGTTCACCATAAGACCGGTTGCGATGATTGTTACGTCGTCGCCCTCTTTAAGCACAGCGCCCTTGCCTATTTCAAATTTATAATTTTCGTCAAAAACTCTCGGTACTGCAAGACGACCGAATCTCATATAAACGGGTCCGTCATGCTTTGCCGCGGCAAGCACACAAAGTCTTGCTTCAACATCATCAGCCGGATTTAAAATTACCATTCCGGGAATTGTTCTCATAAGACCGATATCTTCACAGCATTGGTGACTTGCACCGTCTTCGCCAACCGAAATACCCGCATGAGTTGCACCGATTTTAACATTAAGGTGCGGATATCCGATTGAGTTTCTTACTTGTTCAAAAGCACGTCCGGCGGCAAACATTGCAAATGATGACGCAAAAACAGTATAACCGGCGCTTGCGAGTCCGGCTGCAACGCCCATCATATTACCTTCCGCAATACCGCAGTCTATAAATTTTTCCGGATGCTCTTTTTTGAACATACCCGTCTTTGTAGCGGCAGCCAAGTCAGCATCGAGAACAAGAATTTTAGCGTCGGTATTTCCCAATTCAACCAAAGCTTTACCGTAAGCATCTCTTGTAGCTGTTTTAATTACTTCACTCATTTTGCTGCCTCCAATTCATTAAGTTTAGCGGTAAGTTCTGCCACCGCTGTGTTATAAAGTTCTTCGTTCGGAGCTGCGCCGTGCCAATTAACAGCATTTTCCATATAAGAAACGCCCTTGCCCTTAACCGTTTTCGCGATAATAGCGGTCGGTCTGCCTTTGCATTTTTTGGCAGATTCAAAAGCGTTTTCGATTTCGTCAAGGTCATTACCGTCAATTTCGATTACATTAAAACCGAAAGCCGCAAATTTTTCGGGAATCGGATACGGTGAGTTAACTTCTTCGACGGTGCCGTCAATTTGCAAATTGTTATTATCTACGACTACTACGAGATTATCAAGCTTTTTGGCGTTTGCGAACATTGCCGCTTCCCAAACTTGACCTTCTTCTATTTCACCGTCACCGAGGATTGTATAAACTCTGAAATCCTTTTTATCAAGCTTACCCGCAAGAGCCATACCGACTGCGGCGGAAACACCTTGTCCCAAAGAGCCTGTACTCATATCGACACCGGGTATACATTTCATACTCGGATGTCCTTGAAGATACGAATCTGCCTTACGGAGAGTTTTCATATCTTCCGTCGGGAAAAAGCCCTTAAGAGCAAGTGTTGCGTAAAGTGCAGGTGCGGCATGTCCTTTTGAAAGAACAAATCTGTCACGGTCTTCCCATTTCGGATTTTTCGGGTCAACATTCATTTCAACATTGTAAAGATAAGCCATTATCTCCGCTATTGAAAGTGAACCGCCCGGATGACCTGCTTTTGCGTTGAAAATGCCCTCAAGCAACAAAAGTCTTTCTTTTGTCGCAAAGACTTCGAGGTCACGCTTTAATAAAGTATTCATACATAATCCCCCTATATATAAATTATTCTATTTTTTACAGTCATTCATAATGAACTCAAGCAAATCGCCGACTGCACCCTTATTGCAATGACACGCGTGGAATTTTGCGATTTCGTGCATTTCTTTCGGTGCTTGTCCGCAGCAAGCGGGAAGTCCCACGGTTTTAAGCATATCGTAATCGTTAAAGTAATCTCCGATTGCTGCCGTATGCTCATGGTCAATGCCGTATAATTCCGCTATTTTCAAAAGAGCCGTTCCCTTATGTACGCCTTCATTGAGCATTTCGAATGAAGAAATTGATGTCGACATAAAATTGGCTCTTGTATCTGTCAATGTGTCAACATATTTTCTCAAGCTCTTGATAACGCTCGGCATACCGAGGAAAATTACCTTACCCCAATTCTTTCTCGGAATTTCGTCGGGACTTTTACAGTTAATATAGTGAAGCTTATCCGCTTGCACCATTACGGGTGCAAAAATGTGAGAATTAAGCGTATAGATCTTTCTATCGGTTAAAATTTCGATTTCAATCAACGGGAAACGTTTGTTTATTTCAAAAACAAGGTCCATTGCATGTTCATTGATAGGTTCGAAAAAGACCATTTTTTCCTGCGAGTAGTCATAAACACCGGCGCCGTTCAAAATTACGGCGGGTGTACCGGAAATGGGAAGCTTTGTGTAATGCTTTCTCATTGACTCTATATTTCTTCCGGAAGCCAGTGTGAAATGGCCGCCGCATTCAAGTACAAATTTATTTATTGCTTCGAGATTTCTCTTTGGCAAACGTCTTAATTTATTATTTAATGTTCCGTCAATATCCGAAACAACAAGCCAGTTTGATAAATCCTTTTTATCCATTTTTTTCTCCTTTTGAGATTTTATTTATGAACGCCTTAAAATAATCCGGCAATTCACTTGTAAACTCAAGATATTCATTTGTTATCGGGTGAACAAAGCCGATTTTAATTGCATGCAAACACTGTCCGTTAAGGCACATACTTTTTTTGTCATTACCGTACACGGTATCTCCGGCAACGGAATGTCCCAAATAAGCCATATGCACTCTTATTTGATGAGTTCTGCCCGTTTCAAGTTTTAAGGAAATGTGAGAATATCCGTCGTAATCAGCTAAAACTTTGTAATGAGTAACCGCATTTTTAGAGTTTTGATTTGTTACACACATTTTCTTTCGGTCTTTCGGATTTCTTCCTATCGGGGCATCAACCGTCCCTTCGGAATTCTTTAAATGACCGACTATCACCGCGTTGTATTCACGTGTAAAGCTGTGATCTTTTATTTGTTTGGCAAGCCCTATGTGTGCCTTATCGTTTTTAGCCACAATGAGCAAGCCGCTTGTGTCTTTATCTATTCTGTGAACAATACCGGGACGCAAAACTCCGTTTATACCGGAAAGAGAATCTCTGCAGTGATATAAAAGTGCATTAACCAATGTTCCGCTGTAATTACCCGGTGCAGGATGCACCACCATACCTCTCGGCTTATTTACGACAAGCAAATCGTCGTCCTCGTAAACAATATCAAGAGGAATATTTTCCGGTTGAGCATCTAAGACTTTTAATTCATTAGGTTGAATTAAAACTTCATCATCGGCACAGACGCGATATTTTTTGTTTACTTCATTACCGTTCACGGTTATTTTTCCGTTCTCGATAAGCCTTTGTATCGCACTGCGTGAGCAATCTTCAATAAGAACTGCGAGGAACTTATCAATTCGTTCACCCTCAAAGTTTGCGGGAACATCAATTCTTAATTCTTCCATTGTTTTGTTCCTTTTCTTTTTTGCTGTCCTTTACGATATCTATTATTAACCAAACGACCAAAAAAATCGCTCCGCACGTTACGAGTATATCGGCAAAATTAAAAATAGCAAAATCAATAAACAGCGGTTCGATATAATCGACCACAAATCCGCGATAAAATCTGTCGATAAGATTGCCCGCTCCACCCGCGAGAATTATTGCGGTACAAACGTATTCAACACCGAACTTGATTTTTTTCGTCATCAAAAGAACCGTGCCCGCTACTATTACGATTAGGGTGAAAAGCGAAAGCAAATCCGTATAACCGCTGAATGAACCGAAAGCGGCACCCGTGTTTTCGGCATAATTCAACCTTACAATGCCGTCTATCAAAGGTAAGCTGCCTATCGGTTCAAGATATTTAAGTACAATTAATTTTATTACTTGGTCCAACGCTACCAAAACGAGCATTGAAATTACAGTAATTACTTGAATCATTCAAGTACCTCATTAAAATTATTTTTTCTTGAAGAAGTTTTTAAATGAAATTGACGGTGTATCGTCGCCATCATCTTCTTCCTCGGCATCCTCGATTACCTCAACTTCCTCTGTTATCGAAGGTGCCGGTTCATCTTCTTCGTCAAGGTCATCCGCAAAATCTATTTTGCTTAAATCGAGTTTGAAAGGTTTCTTTTGAGCGGGAGCCTCTTCAACCTGTTCGGCTTCTTCGATTTCTTCGATTGTATTTTCTTCAACGTCGTCTTCGGCAACGTCTTCCGTTGCTTCTTCAACCGTTTCGATTTCTTCGATTACGGGTTCCTCGACAACTTCCGAAATTTCTTCTGTTGCGGGTTCTTCGGCAACTTCCTCGGCAGCAACTTCCTCAACAACGGGTTCTTCGGCTGTTTCTTCGGGCTTTTCGGCATCCTCGTCAAGCTTTTCATCGACAATTTCGGGAAGTTGATTTATAAGGTTGATATGTTCCTTATACATAGCCACAAGCTTTGATTTGAACTCTGCGGCTTCTTTTTGAATCATATCGTAAACTAAACTTTCGTGTGTTACTTTACGGTTAATATTTCCGAGAATTTCGTTTGACTGACGGTTTGCGTCTTTAACAACTTTTTCCGCTTCGGCTTTTGCATTTTCAACCGTTGCATCTGCTTCTTCCTTTGCGGCGGAAGTTATTTTTTCAGCCTCTGCTTTTGCAATTTCAAGAACCTTGTCAGATTCTTCTTTTGCTTCGGCTGTTATTTTGTCGGCAAGCTTTTGTGCATTGAGCAATGCCATTTTAAGACTTTCTTCGTCGGCACGGTATTCTTCGACTTTTTTTGCGAGAATACTGATTTTTTTAATAAGGTCTCCGTTTTCTTTGAACATCTGTTCGTAAGAAGCCGAAACTTCGCTCAAAAAAGAGTCAACGTCTTCGGCACGATATGAACCTCGACCTGTTGTTTGAAATGATTTTTCTTTTAATTTATCCGGTGTAAGCATTAGAATATCCTTCCTATTCTCAGTCTTTTTTATATTATGTCTTTAATCAGAAAAACATACCGTTGTTTTCAAGTTCGTCAAGCAAGTCACCCATTACGTCAACGTTATAAGGAGTGATGATAAAAGTGCTGTTTGCAACACGCTTTATTTGACCGTTGTTTGCATAAGCAACACCTGTAAGGAAGTCGATAAGACGACGTGCAACATCCTTACTAACGGATTCAAGGTTAAGCACAACCGTTCTTTTTTCGTTAAGGTTGTCGGCAATGCCGAGTGCTTCGTCGAATTTTTCGGGCTTTGAAAGAACAACTTGAAGTTGTGCCGTTGTATGAATATTTACCACTTTATCTTGATCGGAATTACGCTGTGCTCTATATGACTGTCTTGACGATTTCGTTTCCTGCTCATCAAAACGATCGGAGTTCATAAACGAACCTGTATCAACGTCATCATCGGGATAGTAACCGTCCTCGTCTACGTTTACAATGTTTTTGATTTTGTCTAAGAAACTCATTTGGAAATCCTCCTATTTAATAAATTCTCGGTCCAAAAATCGAAGAGCCTATTCTTACGAGATTTGAACCGCTTAATATTGCTTGTTGATAGTCTCCGGACATACCCATCGACAATATTTTCACGTCTATATTATCTAACTTTTTACCTTTAATGTCAACATATATACTGTGTATTTTTTCAAAATATTTACAAAGTATTGTGTCGTTTTCGCAAATCGGAGGTATAGTCATAAGCCCTTTGATTTTAATTCCGCCGATTTCCGATATTTCCGAAAGATTTTCGTAAAATTCCGACATTGAAAAGCCTGTTTTACTTTCTTCGTCACCGACGTTTATTTCAAGCAAAACATCGGTTACAATTCCTTTTTTCACAGACTGCTTTGCGATTTCTTTTGCGATTTTAAGCGAGTCAACGGACTGAATCATATCGACTTCGCCCACTATCTGTCCCGCCTTATTCGTCTGCAAATGGCCTATAAGATGTTTTTCGACGCCGTCAAGGTGTAAATCGGGCTTTTTGCGAAGCATTTCCTGTACCCGATTTTCACCGATAAGATCCACGCCGTAATCGAGAGCATAATTTATAAACAAAGGATCAACTGTTTTCGTAACCGCCATAAGACGTACACTTTCGGGAGTTCTTCCGCTTTTTATTGAACTTTCCGCAATTTTTTCCCTTATAACGTCAAGGTTGTACTCTATGTCTGCCTTTTTGGCGTCAAGATATGATTTTTCCATCATATAAATCAACTCCTTCGATAATTATTGTGTCAAACCGTTTAACGTAAGCCGAATCGTCCACGACTTTTATAACCGAATATTCTTCAGACGAACTGATAATTTCTATCTTTTTAAACTCAACTATATTGCCGCGTATTACGTAAACGCCTTTTTCTCCGTCTTTTTCACGAATTGCGGTATTGTTTATACGCATTCCGGTATATTCATCCGTAATAATTTGTATTTCTTCGATTCTCAAGTTGGCGACGTCACGATTCATGGTATTGCACTTTAAAACAACCGCAACCCTCTCGCCTTCCTTATCGCCCTTACTGACAACGGTACATTTTATTTCACCCACCGCGGTATTCGGCAAGTTAACTCTTACCGTTTTACCGACCGCAATATCACCCGACATATTATAAGGAACGTTGCAAAGAAGATACCAGTTAAAGTTGTCAACTAATTTTCCCATAACATTTTCGGACACTTGCTGTTTATTTGAAGTGAGCAGTTCGTCGATTTTCGCACAGTCGACGTCTTCGACATCGGAATAACCGATTGCGTTTTCATAGCCGTCCACAGAGCCTATGTAATATCCCGGATTAGGCGAAGAAACGGTATTATACGTCACCGTCGCACCTTCTAAAGAAATAAGCTCGGCTTCAAGTGAAGAAAGTTTTGCTTCTACGGAAAGTTTTTCGCCGACGGCAAGCTGACGTGCTGTTACGGCATTACGCAAATCAATAAGCGTTTCATCGAAATTACTGTCGATGCCTTCGCGTGAAGCGAGAATGAGGTTAATGCAAGCATTGTCGATAAGGTTATTATAAGACGACGGTGCGTTTGTTCCCACACCCACTCTGTTTTTCAACTGCTTATAATATTCAATTTCACTTTTAAGTTCCTTAATACGCGCATAAACAGCCGCACTTTCTTCATTTTGGAAAACAACGGCAACGGCATCGCCGCTGCTTACACGTTTGCCGTCTTCCGCTATTGATACAACCGTTCCGTCGGTCTTAGAAGCGGTAATATACGTTTCGTCACGCACAACAAATGCGGTTGCCGTAACAACGTCTTGTATTTCACGTTCAAGTGCAACCTCGGTTTTGTACGGCGACGAATTCATTTGAACGACTTGATAAACAAAATAAAGAATAATACATACGCCGAGTAATGAACAAGCTATATATTTTACTATGTTTTTATTTATCTTAATCTTGTCCATCTGTATCGCTCCTTAAAAAGTTTTCTATCAGCGAGAAAACACTTTCGTACATATCGTCTTGTGTTTCGTAACTGTCGGGATATATCCAATTTATTTTTTCGTTTTTTCTAAACCAAGTCAACTGACGCTTGGCATAATGTCTTGTTTCGATTTTTAAGGACTCAAGACATTCATCAAGCGTTTTTTCGCCGTTAAAATACGGTGCCAATTCCTTATATCCGATAGCTTGGCAAGCGGTTGTGTCACTGTCCGTACCGTAAAATTCACGTGCTTCTTCCAAAAGACCGTTTTCCGCCATAATATCGACACGCTTGTTTATTCTGTCATAAAGAATATTTCTGTCTTTATAATTTAAGCCGATAATCAAATATCTGTACGGTGTGGGAACAGTTCGCGAAAGTGTTTTTTGTTCGGACATGGTTTTACCGGTTACTTTATATATTTCAATGGCACGAATAATGCGTCCTTTATCACTTAAATGAAGTTTTTGAGCTGTTTGCGGATCGATTTTATTGAGTTCGGCAAGCATATACTCAGCTCCGCGTTTTTCAAAAAGAGATGTTAATTCTTCACGGACATTATTATCCTTATCCTCTTTTGAAAACTGAATATTATTTAAAAGCGAGTCAACATAAAGCCCCGTTCCGCCGACAAGAACGGGCAAATCGCCTTCAGTGTGAATATTTTCAATACACTTCGACGCCAAATCGACATATTCCGCAACACTGAATTTTTTCTCAATGGGCTGAAAGCCGATTAAATGATGTGTAATTCCCTGCATTTCCTCGGCGGTTGGCTTTGCCGTTGCAATATTCATTTTTTCGTAAATCTGCATTGAATCCGCCGACACAACTTGTCCGGAAAATCTTTTTGCGATTTCTATTGACAAAGAAGTTTTACCGGAGGCTGTCGGGCCGACAACCGCAACAACAGGAATTTTTTTCATTTTATACCCTACCAAACTGTTTTTCGAGTTCGTATTTCGATATTTGTATCATTACAGGTCTGCCGTGAGGACAAAAACGCACCTCACTGTCATTAACTACTTGCTTCACAAGTTCATAAAGTTCAAGGTCGGAGTTTTTATCACCCGCTTTTATCGCACTTCTGCAAGCGACATTATGATAAATCCAATCAAGATGTTCGTTTGTGATATCACGTCTGTTTTTTACAAGATAAGACGCAATTTCATCAATAAGCGGCACAATATCGCAACTGTCTAAATCAATCGGGCAGTTACGTACGATTACAGTTCCGTTTCCGAAATCTTCAATGTCAAATCCCGTTTTGGAAATAGCTTCAAGATTGTCGGTAACGGCTGTATATTCTTCCTTACCGAGAGTTACGGTAACGGGTGTTAAAAGCATCTGCTTGCCGCTGTCAAAACGGTTGTTTTTAAGCTTGTTAAAAATAATCCGTTCGTGTGCGGCGTGCTTATCTATTACACACAATGTGCCGTTAAGTTCAACAAGAATGTATGTTTTATATATCTCGCCTATAAGACGTATTTCGTTGTCAAGTTTCGGTTCTTCGACATTTTTTGGGGGAACGGTAAGCGGTTTTACAGCCTCGACGGGAAATTCAATTTTAATCGGTTCATCGTTATCAACGGAATAATTATCGGTAACATCGTTTAAAAATTGAACAGCCGACCGAGTTTCTGCCAAAGGCTTCAAAATGTTTTCGGTATATGAAATATGTTCTTGAACCGTTGTTTGCTTAAACTCTTGACGCGGTTTTTCGAAAAGAGTTCTGTCAACGGTCTTTATGTTCGGTAATTCGGCTTGCTTTATTGAAGTGTCAACGCTCAAAGCGGTTTTAACCGCATGATAAACAGCATCGAAAACAGCTCTTTCGTCGGAAAAGCGAATTTCGACCTTGGACGGATGAACATTAACGTCAACAAGTTCGGGCGGCAAATTCACAAACAGAACGCAAGCGGGAAATTTTCCTACCATAACGCTGTTTTTATAAGCATTTTCAAAAGCCGCCGTAATTGTTCCGTTTTTGACACTTCTGCCGTTCACAAAGAAAAATTGCATTCCGCGTGAGCCTCGGCAATTAAACGGAGGCGTAACAAGTCCGCTGACAGTAACATTTCCGACTGATGAATTGACATTCAAAAGTCCGACGGAAAAGTCTTTACCGAAAGCGGAGAAACATACGTTTTGCAAGTTTCCGTCGCCGTTGGTCGTAAAAACTTGTCTGCCGTCACGAATAAAACGTACACTGATTTCCGGATGCGAAAGTGCAAGTTTTTCAACAGCTGAGGAAACGTAATTGCCTTCGCTGACATCCTTTTTTAAGAATTTCATTCTTGCCGGAGTGTTATAAAACAACTCACGTACAATCATGGTTGTTCCCACAGCACAACCGGCATCGGTAAATTCCGTTACGGTTCCTCCCTCTATTTTAAGAGAAGTGCCCATTTCTTCATTCGGCGTTTTCGTAATCATATTTACTTTTGACACCGCCGCTATCGACGGCAAAGCTTCACCTCTGAAGCCCAATGTCAAAATCGCGTTAAGATCTTCGGCTGTTTTAATTTTACTTGTGGCGTGACTTACAAACGCGGTTTTTGTATCTTCACGTTCGATTCCGCAACCGTTATCGGTAACGCGGATATAAGAAATTCCGCCGTGTTGAATTTCAACTGTTATAGAGGAGGCTCCGGCATCAACGGCGTTTTCCATAAGCTCTTTAACAACGGAAGCGGGACGTTCAACTACTTCACCCGCCGCTATTAAATCCGCCATATATCTCGGAAGCTTATTTATTTTTGCCATTGATATCACCTACCTTATTTTCATATAAAAAGTTATAATTACGGCGTTAATTTTTTGCCTTATCCGCAAGTTCGTACAAAAGTCCCATTGCTTCAATGGGAGTCAGCGTGTTAATGTCTACGGTTCTGAGCCTGTCCATAATATATTCTCTTGAATTCGATTCAAACGACATTTGGATTTCGGGTTCTTCCGCTTCCGGAATTTCACTGACCGATTTCGGTTTCATTAAGTCATTGTTTTCAAGAGTTTTCAAAATTGTTTTAGCACGCTTTATTACATTATCGGGAACGCCCGCAAGTTTCGCAACCTCAATACCGTATGAGCCGTCGGCACCGCCGCGGACAATTCTTCTGAGGAATGTAATATCATCCCCGCGTTTTTTAACCGCGATATTATAATTCTTAACGCCTTCAACCGTTTTTTCAAGTTCGGACAATTCGTGATAATGTGTCGCAAAAAGCGTTTTCGCCCCTATTTTCTTTTTGTCGGAAATATATTCTACAACCGCACGCGCAATACTCATACCGTCAAAAGTTGATGTTCCGCGTCCGATTTCATCGAGAATTATAAGACTGTTTTTCGTGGAATATTTAAGTATTTCCGCAACCTCGTTCATTTCCACCATAAATGTCGACTGACCGGAGGCTAAATCGTCCGACGCGCCCACACGCGTGAAAATGCTGTCAACGATACCTATATCCGCTGACCTTGCGGGAACGAAACAGCCCATTTGAGCCATAAGCACAATAATCGCAATTTGACGCATATACGTTGACTTACCCGCCATATTCGGTCCCGTAATAATTGCCATTCTGTTGTCTTCGCAATCGAGAACCGTATCATTCGGAACAAAAAGCGAATCCTTTTGCAGCACTTCGATTACGGGGTGTCTGCCCTCGCTGATTTTAATAATTCCCTTATCGTTAATGTCGGGTCTTGTATAATTGTTTTGAACAGATACGGTTGCCATTGAACAAAGCACGTCTAAAAGTGCTATTGCGTGAGCTGTACGTTGTGTTCTTAAATACTCCCCTGCAATTTTTTTGCGAATTGAGTTAAAAATTTCATATTCAAGACCGACAATTCTTTCTTGAGCACCGAGTACCTTTGTTTCAAGGTCTTTAAGCTCTTGAGTAATAAATCTTTCGCAATTTGAAAGGGTTTGTTTTCTTATGTATGTGTCGGGCACTAACTCTTTGTATGAATTAAGCACTTCAAAGTAATAACCGAACACCTTGTTATATCCGATACGAAGCTTTTTAATGCCCGTTTTCTCTTGTTCTTCCGCCTCAAGCCTTGCCAAAACGTTTTTTCCGCCGCTTACGATTTCACGAAGTTCGTCAAGTTCTTTGTTAAAGCCGTCCTTAATCATTCCGCCTTCACGTACCGAAAACGGTGCATCCTCATTGACGGAAACGCTTATAAGAGAATACACATCGTTGAGAACGTCAAGTTCATCGAAAATGTATTTCAAAAGTTTTGAATTTGTATTCGAAAGGTTCGATTTGATTTCCGGTAAATTTTCGAGAGTCGATTTTAAAGATAAAAGCTCTTTCGCATTTGCGGTATTGTAAACAACTCTTGTCATAAGGCGTTCAATGTCATAAACACCTATCAAAAGCCTTATTTCGTTTTCACGAAGTTCCGTATTGTTATAAAGTTCCTCAACGGCATTAAGACGTTTTGAAATTTCGGCACAGTCATAAAGCGGACGTTCGACAAACGAACGCAACATTCTTTTGCCCATTGCGGTTTTTGTTTTGTCAAGCACCCAAAGAAGCGAACCGCGTTTTTCACGGTCACGCATAGTTTCGATAAGTTCAAGATTTCTGACTGCCGAAATACCGAGTTTCATATATTTTGCATCGGTATAAAAATTTATGCTTTTAATATTGTCAAGTTCACGTTTTTGTGTCGATTTCAAATATGACAAAGCGGCACCCAAGGCACTTACGGCACACGTTCTTTGATTTAAAGACAGTGTTGCCAAGTCATTTGTTTTGAAATGCTCTTTACACAGTTTTTCCGCATTCTCATATTCAAATTCATCAATCAATAACTCAACAGATGCTTCAAGTTTTTTGGAAATGAAGTCGGCAAACGTTTTAAAAGACGTAACCTGTTTATTCATAATGATTTCGGTAGGGTTATACCTACCCATTTCATTTATAACACGCTGTTCGATTTTTTCTTCGAATTCCGTTAAATTGACTTCACCTGTTGAAATATCGATAAAGCACAGTCCGACCTTGCTTTCGGCTGCACAAATACTTGCAAGATAATTGTTTTTCGACTCGTCGAGCATTGAGCTTTCGATTACCGTTCCGGCTGTGATAACACGGATAACGTCACGCTTTACTATGCCCTTTGCAAGAGCGGGATCTTCCATTTGTTCGCATATTGCGACCTTATATCCGCGTGAAACAAGTTTTGCTATGTATCCGTCTGCACTGTGAAACGGAACGCCGCACATAGGCGCTCTTTCTTCAAGTCCGCAGTCACGTCCCGTAAGGACCAATTCAAGCTCTTTCGATGCTATTTTGGCATCGTCGAAAAACATCTCGTAAAAATCACCGAGACGGAACAGTAATATGGTATCTTCATAATTCTTTTTTATTTCAAAATATTGTTGCATCATAGGTGAAAGTGCCATATTACTGCTTCCTTTTCGATAATTTTTTTAACAGATTAGTGGTTGCAGCCTTCGTCGCCGCAGTCACAGTGACAGCCTGAGCAGTCGCCGCCGCAAGAATGAGCTGTCGGATCACAAGTGTCGGGATCGTCACCGTTTACACACATAGCAAGGATGCCCGTAAGATAATTCATAAGGTCATCTACTTCTTTTCTTGCCATTTCGTAATTTCTCATATTTTCGTTTGCCATAATTTCCGTGTAAACGCCGCGGAATTCTTCGTCATAAGCCTTCATTTTTTCTTCATTGGGTTCTTCCTTTGAAGCTTCGTGCTGATATGAAACTTGAATAAGTTGGATTTTGCTCATAAGTTCGTTAAGAGCCGTATCCTTTTCGTTAGCTTCAATAGCTTTTTTCATAGCAAGGTATCTTTCATCTTGTTGAATTGCTTTACCAAGCTCTCTTGTGAGTTTTTCGATTGACATTTGTTTTTTGCTCCTTTATTTTAAATAAATTTTTGATTATTTTACAAGCTCGCCTTTAACTATCCAATTAAGCGGCTGTGTAACTTTTACATAACAGAATTTTCCGACAAGACTTTCGTCCGCCTTAAATTCTATTATGACATTACCGTCTGTACGTCCCGCCATAAGACCGGGATTGTTTTTGCTTTCGCCCTCGCAAAGCACTCTAAACGTTTTACCGAGCATTTGAGCGTTGTGTTCTGCGGCGATACTTTCCTGTAAATCGCACAGTTCTTTAAACCATTTGTTCTTTTCTTCATAAGATACGGGATCATCCATCAAAGACGCCTTTGTGCCTTTTCTCGAAGAAAAAATAAAAGTAAAAAGCGAAGTAAAACCGACCTCTTTGACAAGTGAAAGAGTATCGCAAAATTCTTCGTAAGTTTCACCGGGGAATCCGACGATTACGTCGCTTGTAAGAGAAAGTCCCTCTATTTTTTCTTTTGCGTAATTTACAAGGTCAAGATACTGTTCACGTGTATAACGTCTGTTCATCTCTTTTAACACTCGGTTGTTTCCCGATTGAAAGGGAAGATGAATATGCTTTGACGCTTTTTCGCATTTTGCGATAGTATCTATAAGTTCTCTTGTGCAGTCCTTTGGATGTGAGGTCATAAAGCGGATGGTAAACTCGCCGTCGAGAGCGTTAATTCTGCGAATGAGTTCGGCAAAGTTTATTTCTTCGTCCAAGCCCTTACCGTAAGAATTGACATTTTGACCGAGAAGCGTTATATCCTTGTATCCCTCGGCAATAATCTGCTTTACTTCGTTCATAATGTCCTCTGAGCGACGGCTTCGTTCACGTCCTCGTACATAGGGCACTACACAATAACTGCAAAAATTATCGCATCCGTACATAATCGGAAGCCACGCTTTTGCCGACCTGTCACGAAGTGCGGGCATACCCTCGGCAATTTCGCCGTCGGTGTCAAGCTTTGACACTACACGTTTGCCGTGTGTTAAAAACTCTTTAAAAAGCGATGGAATTAAATACTGACCGTGTGTACCGAACACTATATCGACAAAAGGATAGCTGTTATAAATTTTGTCGCGAATGTGCTGTTGCTCCATCATACATCCGCAAAGAGCTATTATCAAGTTCGGGTTGGTCTGTTTCAGCCTTTTTATCGCACCGACATTACCGAAAACACGGTCTTCGGCATGCTCTCTTATTGCACACGTATTGTAAAGAATTAAATCGGCTTCTTCCTTATCCTCTGTCATATCATAACCCATAAGTTTCAACATACCCTTAATTCTCTCGCTGTCAGCTACGTTTCCCTGACAGCCGTAAGTATGAACGAAAGCTTTCGGTGTATCGTTATGACGAAGTGTCAAAAGCTCGGCTACTTCTTCGGCAATTATATACTGTTTTTCGATTTCCGATTTGTTTATAAAATTAGTCAAGATTAAACGCCCTTTGTGTAAACTGAATGTAAGAAATTGAGAATATCGTTATAAACCAACTGATTTTCCGTTTCATTGAGTATTTCGTGACGCATACCCGGATAGAGAATTGTTGTAGGTTCAATGCCCGCACCGACGAGTGCATCGGCAACGGCAAGAACTCCTTTACCGTTCATTCCGACGGGGTCGTTCGCACCGGAAATAATCATAATCGGAAGTTCTTTCGGAATTCTGTACACCCAATCGGAATCACAAGCCTCACGCATAAGGTTGTAAATATCACGGTAGCCCGCAAGCGTATATGTAAAGCCGCAAAGCTCATCATTTGAATAATTAAGTCTGTTTTCCGCATTTTCGGAAAGCCATGCAAGCGGATTTTCTTTATCGGTACTCATCATCGAAAAGCCTTTGTTCATTATTTCGGACATTTTTTCGATACGTCTTGTCGTGCCGTATTTATTGACAAGTGTGTCAATTAAATCAGCGCCCGCGTTTATAAGGTCGGGCATATTACCCGTACCGCAAAGGATTACACCGCTGAGTTCGTCTCCGAAATGGGCAGCGTAAACTCTTGCACAAAAAGAACCCATTGAATGTCCGAAAAGAAAATACGGAAGTTCGGGATTTCTTTTTTTCATAATCTTTGTAAGAATGTGCATATCATCTACAAGACGCTTGTCCCCGTTTGCATCGCCCATATAACCTATCTGTGCACGTTCTTCGATGCTCTTTCCGTGTCCCAAATGGTCATTACCGCAAACTATAAATCCGTTAGCCGCAAGAAAACGTGCAAAGGCGTCATAACGGTCAATATGCTCTGCCATACCGTGTGTCAACTGAACTATACCGATATGCGTCAATTCATCATCTTCCCAAACGAAAGTTCTGATTTTGTTTATGCCGTTTGACGAGTTAAAATAAGCTTCCTTTTTTACCAATGCCATAAATAGTCCTCCAAACTTCGTATTTATGCACAATAATGCATATTAACGTTTTTATTATACTACACTCGGCGGTTTTTGTCATTAAAAAAATGTAAAAAAAAACAAAAAAATAAAATTTGTAAAAACTGCTCTTTTGAAATTCTTTTACAAGTCATTTTTTATATAAATAGTAAATAAAAAGTACATTATTTTTCCGTATTTTCTCAATTTCGCGGATTTTTTCGGCTGTTTGTTAAGGCGATAAAAATTTGCAAAGATTTTACCGATGTGATAAAATCAAGAAAACAAACATAGGAGTGATTTTTATGACATACGAACAAGTTGTTGCTAAAGTAAAAGATAAGTTTTCAAATGCGGATGCTTCGGGTATTAACGGAGTTGTCGCATTGCAAATCAATCTTGAAGGCAAAAACGCAAACGGTATTTTTTATATAGAAATTAAGGACGGCAAGGTTAATGTTGAACCTTATGATTACTATGACAGAAATGCCCTCGTTACCGTAAATCCGACAAACCTTTTTAAGCTTATCGACGGCAAGCTTGATCCGATTGAAGCATATAAAAAAGGCAAGGTATCCGTTGACGGCGACACAGACGCGGTTCTCACGGTAATAACCCTTGTAAAATAAGCATTATTTTTTTAAGCAAGTTATTTTAAACAATATTTTAAGCCGAGCCTCAAAACGAAGCTCCTTAAAATATTGTTATATTTTTTTGCTTTACTTTTTTTATTGATATGGTATAATTCATTTGATTTAAAAACATTATTTTAGTGAGATGATAATTATGTCAAAGCCGATTACGGCGATTATTGTCGGTGCCGGTCACAGAGCTCTTATATATTCCGAGCTTGCAATTACAAATCCCGAACTTTTAAAAATTGTCGGTGTTGCCGACCCAAACCCTGTAAGACGGGAAATGTGTATGAAAAAGTTCGGCTTTTCGGAAGATATGTGTTTCGAAACAGCACAGGAATTAGCAAAAAAAGGCAAACTTGCCGATGCCGTTATTAACGGTACAATGGACCATCAGCATTTGGAAACAGCCGTTCCGCTTTTAAATGTCGGTTATGATATGCTTCTTGAAAAGCCGTTTGCCGTTAACGAAGAAGAAATGCGTGAGCTTGTTGAATGTGCGAGAGTAAATAATTCAAAAGTTATGATTTGTCACGTTCTTCGTTACACCCCGTTCTATTACGGAATAAAGGAAAGAATAGTAAGCGGAGAAATCGGAGATATTATAAACATACAGACGCTTGAGCACGTCAGCTATCACCATCTTTCGACCTCGTACATTCGCGGTAAGTGGGCAAACAGCAAGGAATGTCACACATCAATGCTTCTTGCAAAATGCTGTCACGACATTGACATTATGATGTGGCTTATGAGCGAAACAAAGCCGGTTGCGATTTCAAGTTTCGGCAGCAAATATCAGTTCAAGCCCGAAAATGCTCCCGAAAATGCCGGCACAAGATGTATGGTTGACTGTCCCCTTGTTGACGATTGCCGTTATTCCGCAAAGCGTCTTTACATTGACCAGCCTGAACGTTGGGCATTTTATGTATGGGACAAACTCGAACACATTGAAAACCCGACTATTGAGGACAAAATAAATCTTCTTAAGGGTGACTCACCTTACGGCAAATGTATATATAAGTGTGACAACGACGTGGTTGACCATCAATCCGTTCTTGTAAACTTTGCAAACGGCGCAACGGGTACGCACAACCTTGTCGGCGGCAATTCGTCATCCCTTCGCAGAATACATATCACGGGTACCAAGGGCGAAATTTACGGTAATTTCGAAGAATCGAAATTCTATGTTTCGAAAATTCACCCGACAACAACCGATGAAAAAACGGTTGAAGAAGTTGACCTTAATGTCACGGGCGATATGGTCGGTGCATACGGAGGACACGGAGGCGGCGACGAACGTCTTTCCGCTGATTTCGTTTCGTTTGTACGAGGTGAAAAGCCGAGTCTTGCATGCACTTCGATTTTTGATTCCGTTGCAGGTCACTTATGCGTTTATCTTGCGGATAAATCGAGAGAAAACGGCGGTATGCCGCAAGAAGTAATTTTATAAAAACAAACTAAAACAACAATGGCGATAAGCATTAGCTTATCGCCGTTATTTTTGTCACTTTTTTAATTCCGCAATTTCGATTCGGCCCGTCATTATATCGGTATATTGAAGTGTATGACATTGCGGTGTGCCTTTACTGTACTCCTCAATTCTGAAAACGTGCGAATAAACGCCCTTAACGGTTGCGCGGTCATTTTTAATTTCTGTCTTCGGGTGGTTTATCAAAGCATTTATATGAATTTCAGGATTGTTTTCATACAAGTCCTTAATTTTACTCTTAATATCATCTAATTCGGTCATTGTTACCTCCGTTAAGCAAACGATATGAGTGGGGGCTTCAGCCCCCACCATATCACTGATCAAAGTATTCGGCTACGTCTGTTTTATCACTGTACTGCTTTTTGACGTGAACCTCAACGGAACCGTCTTCTTGCTCGACAGTATCGAGAATTTGATATCTTGTTTTTGCTTTTTCAAGAGAATCTTTATAGTGTTCGATTTCTTCTCTGTTAAGTTTAGCGGCATATTCTTTGCTGTAATTGTTCTCCGGTTTTTGCGAGAAAATCAGCGTTTGAAGAATACATGCGGATTTAACCCGTTTCACTTGCTGCACCTCCTTTAGTCACAATACATTACGGCAGAAATATTTGACCGGTAATACAGAGAGATGTTTAAGCGAAACTTACAGTTAAGCATTACGGCTGCCGTCATAATATCATGCTGAAAGCACTCTCTTGATAGCGTTTGCTATAAATAAATTATACCACGGATTTTGAAAAATTTCATACAAAAAAATGTTCTATTTTTCGCCGAAAATCGAGATTTTCCGAAACACAAACGACTGACTTTTAAAAGTTTTTTCTAAATTTCGGGGAAAAAAAAAGGCTCCCTCTTACAGAGGAAGCCGTGCAAAACGATATTCGATTATTTTGTACCGAAAATTCTGTCGCCCGCATCACCGAGTCCGGGAATGATGTACTTGTGAGCATCAAGTTTTTCGTCAAGAGCCGCACAATAAACTTCAACATCGGGGTGAGCTTTTGTAAGAGCTTCAAGACCTTCGGGAGCGGCAATAATACCCATAAATTTAATTGACTTCGGATTATAAGCTTTAATTTGCGTAATGGCGTCAATAGCCGAACCGCCTGTTGCGAGCATCGGATCAAGAACGATTACCTCACGTTCTTCGATATCCGACGGAAGCTTGCAATAATAAGGAATAGGAAGTGCTGTTTCGGGATCACGATACATACCTATATGACCTACTTTTGCGGAAGGTACAAGCGAAAGCACGCCGTCAAGCATACCCGTTCCGGCTCTTAAAATCGGAACAAATGCAAGAGTTTTACCTGAAATAACCTTTGTTTTTGCCATAGCAACGGGAGTTTCAACTTCAACTTCGGCAAGCGGAAGGTCACGCGTTGCTTCATAGCACATAAGAGTTGCGATTTCCGAAACAAGTGCTCTGAATTCTTTTGAACCTGTGTTCTTATCTCTTAAAAGAGTAAGCTTATGTTGAATAAGCGGATGATTTGTTATAGTTACGTTAGCCATTTTCTTCTTCCCCCAAAATTTATCAATTATTATTGAAAATCATTATATACCTTTTAATCATAATTGACAAGGTATTTTTTATAAATTTTCTATTTCGGCAATTTGATCAATTCTTCTTTGATGTCTTCCGCCTTCAAATTCGGTATCAATAAAAACATCTACAAGTTCAAGTGCAAGACCGACACCGACAACACGTCCGCCCATACAAAGAGCGTTTGCATCGTTGTGCATACGTGTAAGCTTTGCACTGAAATAATCCGAACAACAAGCTGCACGAATACCCTTAACTTTATTAGCGGCAATTGAAATGCCTATTCCCGTACCGCAGCAAAGAATTGCTTTTTCACACTCGCCGCTTGTTACCTTTTCACAGGTAATCTTCGCAATCGGCGCGTAGTCTATTGACTCTGCCGAATAAGTTCCGCAATCCGTATATTCGATATTTCTTTCTTCAAGATGCTTTTTAATTGCTTCTTTAAGTTCAAATCCGCCGTGATCTGCTCCTAATGCTATCATTTAACATTCTCCTTATTTTTTAATTTATTGTTCAGTTCTCTTTCCGCTTGAGGTAATCTCAAATAAAAGGGAACAAGATTTGCCGAATTTACCGGTTCTTCGCCGTTCTTTATTTTTTCCTCCGCAAGTCTGCCGATACTTGAAGCGTGAATAAATCTGATTTTTTCATCGCACAGTTCCGAATTATCCAATGAACCGTTCAGCTTTTCGTAGCAAAGACTTGCACCGTCACCTATAAAAATTACTTTTTTATTATAACTTTTTAATTCATCACCTAAATCATCAATCAACACGGATTTATCTTCACAAAGACGTTGTCCCCCGTCGAAAAGCGCCGTATAAACTTGATTGCACCTTGCGTCCATAACGGCACAAACAACGGCGTCCGTATCTTTGAGAGGCTCGGCTATGGCTTCAAGTGTCGAAACTTTTACACACTTTTTGTCTAAAACGTCCGCCATTCCCTTAACACAGGATATACCGATTCTTACACCCGTAAATGAGCCGGGCCCGTTCGTCACGGCAAAAAAATCAATATCGTCAATGTTTATGTTGCTCTCACTGAGTGTTTTTTCAACAAGAGGCATAAGAGTCTGACTGTGAGTAAGTCCGTTATTTATATAATTTTCGGCTAAAGTCATTGTGTCTTTCGTAACAGCAACGGAAGCTGTTATCGATGTGGAATCAAGTGATAAAATTGTCATATTTCAACAGCTCCGTCAATAGTAATTATACGCTGATTTTCATTTTCTCCGCGTTTTATATAAACACGAACCGTATTTTCGGGAAGTGCGTTTTCGATATTTTCGCTCCATTCAACAGCTAAAACTCCGCCGGCATCGTAAAAGTCGAAAAATCCGCTTGCATATAAATCGTCCCAACTTTCAACACGGTACATATCGAAATGATAAAGAGGAGGATTTCCGCCGTAGTCATTGACAATGGCAAACGTCGGGCTTGAAACTTCTTCCTTCACGCAAAGCTGTTTTGCCATTCCGCGAGTAAAAGCTGTTTTTCCCATACCGAGTCCGCCGAAAAAAGCAACAACGGTGCCGCCCGTTATTTTTTCAGCGAGTTTTTTTCCTAATTCTGTTGTTTCGTTTTCGTTATTGGTTATAAAAGTCTGCATATCTTCACCGATAATATTATTTCTCAAATATTTTATCACAACTTTGCCTATTAGTAAATGTTAAAAATTTATTTTTTCATTTTCAACAATAAATAATCTTTTTATTACTCCAAACTTGCAAAAAAGCCTTATTTTTTATGCAAATTTTCTCAATTTTGCAAGTTTTCGTTCGTCTTTTGTCATTTTTAACAAATTAAAGTGCTAAATTCAAATATATTTTTTCTATTTTTTGAATTGAAAAAGTACCGCAATTTATGTTATTATTCTTGCATATTTATAAGGGGGCTCTTTTTATGAATCAGTATCTTGAAAAAGTAATTGCAAATGTTAAAAATCGTGACGGTGATAAGCCCGAATTTATTCAGTGCGTAAATGAGGTTTACGACTCGCTCGAAAGAGTTGTCGATGCTCACCCCGAATACGAAAAATATGATATATTAGGCAGAATGGCCGAGCCGGACAGACTTATAACTTTCCGCGTTTCTTGGGTAGATGATAACGGTCAAACTCAAGTTAACCGCGGTTACCGTGTTCAATTCAACTCCGCTATCGGTCCTTACAAGGGCGGTCTTCGTTTTCATCCGAGTGTAAACACAAGTATCGTTTATTTCTTGGGATTTGAACAAACATTTAAAAACGCTCTTACCGGTTTACCTATGGGCGGTGCAAAAGGCGGTTCCGACTTTAACCCCGTCGGCAGAAGCGATGCCGAAATTATGCGTTTCTGTCAAGCTTTTATGACTGAGCTTGCACGTCATATCGGTGACAACCTTGACGTTCCCGCAGGCGACATCGGTGTAAGCGGTAAAGAAATCGGTTATCTTTTCGGTCAATACAAGAGAATCAAGGGCAGATTTGAAAACGGCGTACTTACAGGTAAAGGTCTTACTTACGGCGGTTCACTCGTTCGTCCGGAAGCAACGGGCTTCGGAGCTATCTATTATACAAATGAAGTTCTCGCACACGACGGTGAAAGTATTAAAGGAAAAACATTTGCCGTTTCCGGATTCGGTAATGTTGCTTGGGGTGCAATTAAAAAGATTGCCGAACTTGGCGGTATTCCCGTTACACTCAGCGGTCCCGACGGATACGTTTACGATAAAGACGGCATTATTACAGACGAAAAGATTGATTATCTTCTTGAAATGCGTGCTTCCGGCAGAGACAAGGCTAAAGATTACGCCGACAAATTCGGTGCTGAATTTTTCCCGAACGAAAAGCCTTGGGGTGTAAAAGTTGACATTGCACTCCCCTGTGCTACTCAAAACGAAGTAACACTTGAAGAAGCCGAAAAGATTGTTGCCAACGGCACTAAATATTATATTGAAGTTGCCAATATGCCGACAACAGCGGACGCAGTAGCTTATTTCATCAAAAACGGCGTTACAGTTGCTCCGTCAAAGGCAGTTAATGCGGGTGGTGTTTGTGTTTCGGGTCTTGAAATGAGCCAAAACAGTCAAAGACTTGCATGGACGGCTGAAAAAGTTGACGATATGCTCAAAAACGCTATGAAAAACATTTACGATATATCGGTTGATGCAGCTGCACGTTACGGTCTCGGATATGACCTTATCGCCGGTGCGAACATTGCCGGATTCGAAAAAGTTGCCGAAGCTATGATGGCACAAGGTATTTATTGATATAAAAACATTGTTGACACTCAATAAAAGCACTTGGTTCGGCAACGCAACATAAGAAAGTTATTTAAGGATACGGTGTAATCCGGTAAAATGGGTTACACCGTATTTTTTTGTCTTTATGCTGCAAAACGGAGGTTTCACGGTTTATTCTTCACAGCAAATATTTCCCGTTCGATCGGAATACTTATTTGATTGACACTTAAACCTTACTTTTGTTGTTTTTGTGGCGTAAATTCAGGAAGATTTTCATTCTAAGTCCTTCAAAAATGAAGAAGTAACCTATGGTTCTGTGTAAAATTATAGGTTTTGAGATAATAAAAACACCGTATTTCTACGATGTTTTTGTCATAATTTATAAGAGATTTCCGGTATTTAGTCAAATTTTATAATTACGTTTAAAGCATTCTCAACATCTGTTGCTTGCTCGATTGCTTCAGATAAATTATCAAGTTTGAATTCGTGTGTAATCAATTTTTCAATATCCCACTTACCCGATTTCATAATCTCAAGCACGTCAGCAACATCTTGCGGTGTATAGCCGCCGCTCCCCGTAATAGATTTTTGTCCGAAAGTCAAACCCAAAATATCGACTTCTCGTTTATTCGTTCCGACAGCAACTATCGTCATTCCGCTGTTATATTTACCATACTGCTCATATGCTGTAAAAATCGAATCTGCTCCGGCTGCATCTATCCAAATATCGCAATCTATTGCTTCACCGTTTATTCCCTTTGTTATACCAAATATTTCTTTTAATCCCGATAACCGACGGTCCTCTTTATTGTTATATACATCAAACCCAAGCTGTTTGCATTTATCTAATCTAAAATCAGAATAATCACATATTACAACTTGACTGCATCCAAAATATTGAAGCGAAATTGCTGCTGCTATACCAATAGTTCCGGCACCAAATACAACCGCTTTTTCTCCTTTTTTACGGAAACCTCGCCTTGCGGCTCGACACCCTACAGTAAAAGGTTCTATTAACGCAGCAACTTTATCCGGAATACTTTCGTCAACATGATATATGGATTCTTCCCATTTAGGATTCGGACAATAAATATATTCGGAAAAAGCTCCTATTGTTCCTGCCCTTTTGCTGTCGCCCGTTACTGATAATGGATAAGGGTAAACTCTATCACCAACTTTTATATCCGTAATGTTCTTTCCGACAGAATGTACTCGACATATAGTTTCGTGACCAAATTCGCCACCTACAGTAATGCGATGACCTAATCCCAAGCCATGATTATAAACCGCCACATCTGTTCCGCAAATGCTGGAATAAATATTTTTCAAAACAATTCCGTCATCACCGCATATATAGTCATCCAATTTAACTATTTCTATATTTTTAATTCCTTTATACAATGCCGCTTTCATAATTACCTCCATTAACTTTACGCTTGTAAATATAATCTAATTATAGTATAGTAGTATTAAAATGAACACAACAAAAAAATGAGGAGTGTAAAGATAATGAATATTACAAACAATAAACGCTATAAAGAAACAGAAGCCGGCATTCAAGACGCATTTCTTACGCTTTTGGAGAGGAAACAAATAAACGATATTTCGGTAAAAGATATTTGCAGTGTCGCACGCATTTCGCGACCTTCATTCTATTCGCATTATGATGACATTAACGATTTAATCATAAAATTGGAATATGAAAAATCATATCATATAAGCACAATTCTTGCGAAACCAAATCCGTTAACAAATAACGATTTTATAAATTATCTGAGTTACATAAAAGAAAACAAAAATTTTTACATAGCCTATTTCAAATGTGAAAACAACTTACACATTTCTCAACATATAATGCAACAATATATAACTGTAAATCAAAGAAGTATTACTCCTGAATTAAGGTACTATATGCTCTTTTTTATGGCCGGCTTGAAAGCCGTTGTCTTTGATTGGCTCTCCGGAAATTGTGTTGAACCTATTGAACAGATATCTGAAATATTGATGGAACAATATACTCTGTTTATAAACATTTGAACACCCGTAAAGTTATTATTTTTTAATTATTAATTTTAATATTAAAGCAAAAAAATAAGACCTTCGATTGAAGGTCTTTAAATTATGTACCCTGAAAACTGAACAAAGGAGTGAAGTGTCAAAGAAATTGTAACAAAGAGACCAAGAAAAATGGTCAAGCCCTCGACCTATTAGTACTGGCAAGCTAAACATGTCACCATGCTTACACACCCAGCCTATCAACCATATAGTCCATATGGGGTCTTACTAGCTTATGCTATGGGATATCTTATCTTGGAGATGGCTTCACGCTTAGATGCTTTCAGCGTT
>CAZTMZ010000009.1:0-70169 GCA_964615315.1 uncultured Eubacteriales bacterium
GGATAGTAATCATATCCAAGACTAAGTGCTTTGCTTATTGCGCCAACAATTTGCAGGGCACTTTTTCTTTTTGCTTGATAACAATCAATGTGCATCACCACCTTTTATAATTATTTATTAAAAAGATTTAATATTTGAAGCTTATATTGTTTATATGATTTGCCACCAAAAATAAACCAATTTTCATATCGTTTGAAATAGCCATCGGCAGAATGAACAGATATATTAATATTTTAGTTACATCAATATAATCCTTACAATTATGCCGATGCAATATTTACGAGAACATTCGTTTTAGATGAATTGTTTTGTGTAATTCGTTGCTGTTTATTTTATTTATTTTTGTGTTTTTCACTAAACAATTTGACAATTTATCGCGTTGTTTGTGAAAAGTGCACAACTCATCGTCAGCTATTATAATTGATGTTACTGAAAATGTCAAGTAGCATCTAAAGAGTTAAGTGTGATTACATATCGACTTCGTCGGATTATCCTTTACGTAATGTAAGACATATCTTCGGTTTAAACAGATTGCAGCGGAAATATAAAGCAAATATATTTTTGTAATTTGTATAAAATAAAACCGAGGTGAAAAAATTGAAAGATATGGCAAAGGTAATCGGTTTGTTCACAGTGGGATTGTTTGTCGCCGTGATTCTGTATCCGATATTGCATGAATTCGGACATTCGTTGATGACGGTTATCTGCGGTGCGGAAGTCGAAGAAATAACATTTTTCCCTTTGCCGTCCGTACTGTGCAAAACGGTTAACTTGAAAACATCATCAATTGTTATGATCGGTTTCGGCGGTATGGCACTGCCGTATTTTATTACAAATATTCCCGCACCGAAAAATTTCTGGATGTGGTATGTATGGCTTTTGATTAAGTGTATAACATTGCTTTCTTTTTCTGTTTCCGTAATTGCCATATATATGTTTTTTGCCGGAAATCCTATGGCGGATGAGGATATAACGCAAATACTGAAATATGACCCGAAATATTCGTCGGTATATGTTGCACTTTTGAGCGTCGCGGGGGCAGGCATAATTCGACAAATTGTACGGTCAAAACCGCTGAAAAGGTGTATGAAACAGTTTAACTTGTAAAAAAGCCACCGTGTCAAAACGGTGGCTTTTTATGGCTATTCAATTTTTTCATATCCAAGACGCACAGCGAATTGCACGTTTAAGATGTGCGGCATCGGAATAGCGTTTTGCTATTTCTATTGCCGTACATTTTTTGATAATCGGACGAAGTGTGCCCTTTGCCAAACATATTGATGGGTGTACTCCCGTAAGCATCATATTTAAAAGAACGCCGAGACTGTAAATATCGGTACTGCTTACCGATTGCGATATACCGAACTGTTCCGGTGCGGCAAAACCGGGTGTGCCGAGAAACTGCGTATCTTTTTCATGAGAACTTACTAACCGTGCGATAGAAAAATCAATAAGTACAACCGTACCGTCGGGCTTAACCATTACGTTGGACGGTTTTATGTCACGGTGGATTATTCCTTCGCTATGAAGAAGAGAAAGTGCATCGCAAAGCTGAATAGCTATTTTACAAGCAGTCCTTTTCTTCATCTTTCCTTTGTTCAAAAGCGACTCAAGTGTTTCACCCTCTACATATTCTTCGAGAACAATAATAGCTTCGTCATCGGTGGCACACACCTCATAAATTTGAACAATGTTCGGCAAATGTTTATTTTTAAGAATACGAAAAACATCGTCGTTAAGGTGTGTGGTGTATCTTTTAATCAGATAATTTCCGCTGATTTTATTTTGATAAAGCTCAACCTTTGACTCGTCTGTGTTTTTGAAGGTGATTTTTTTAACCGCGTTTTTTTCAAACGAAGATTCTATATAATCAAGAAGCTCATTACCGGTAGGAATTATTTTAACTCACCCTCTCCGCATTCACCGAGCATTTCATTGCATTTTAAAATTGTCAAATGATGCTCCACGGCATAAATCAGTATGCTGTCGCGACGTATTCTCGGATACAGCGGTGCTCTGCCCGAAATTTTGAGCGCTTCCTGACATTCTTCAATAGAAAGTTTCATAGCAAGTGCCAACCTTACGACTTTGTCTTTGGTAGGCATTTTTCTGCCGCAAGTACAGTCATAAAAATGGCGATAATTAAAATCGGATCTGTTAATAATGTTCGATTTTGAAAATCCGCTTTTATCAATAAGCTTATCCCAAAAAGTCTTAATATCTTCGTTGACAAATTCTTCATCGTTTTTACGAAGAAAATCATTGATTTTGCAATTTTCCTGCGATAAAGCCTTTAACAAATCATCTGTTTTCATTTCATTCACCCCAACACCGCCGCAGCAGTACTAATAAACCGAAGTTTCTCCCGTAAATTCAAATTTTACTTTTTCATAATCCGGATGCCCGCTTTTGTAATGAAGTTTTTTAAGCGACGGAAATGAAGACTCGTTACTGCCGAGTGAAATTGATGCGTTCTTCGGCAAGTATATCTCTTCTACATACGGATTGATCACCGTACCGTATGTTCCCGAAAGGCTGAAGGTGTAGCCCTCTTTTTCGGGCATAACAAAAACTTTGTCTTTTTTGGAATACGGATAAAAACCGACGTATTTTGTAGAACTTGAAGAAAGACCGCTTTTTGAAAACAGCACGCCGTCCTTTGAATAATACAATCCGTTGCCTTCTTCTACGTTTATCGCTTTGAGATTCGTTGTGTAATCGTGATAAGAAGAAGGAATATACGTGATATCCTTGTGAGCGTTGATAACTTTTAAATTGTACGCTGAAGAAAGGTTGTTGTCGTTTGAAATTCGTTTGCACCACGATTCCAAAGTGAGCGTGGAATAACATGAATTTCCTGCAAAATATTTAAATTCCCAGTATTGTGAATTGTTTGAATAAAGTGCACCGTTCACAAACTTGTATTGCCAATATGTAATATTAAAATTTTTAATCGGACAGTTAACAGCAAAATCTCCGCTAAGTCCGAGATTGTTGTCATATAAATTGATTGTTTCAAGCGAAGAACAGTTTGCAAAGCACCGGCTTCTAAGATAAATATTGCTTCTTTTACCCTTCACAATATCAATCGTTTTGATGTTGTGATTATCGGAAAAGGCGCCCGTTTGAATTTCCACAACCATAAGACCGTTTATGTAATCCGGAACGGTAACGCATGATGCTTTGCCGTTGTATTTTGTAATGGAAATTTTCTCACCGGTATTCCCGTAAGAAACATATTCGAAAACCTTTGCCGGATTTTCGGCAGAATCGGCAATCTGACCGATTGTGCTCGGTGAGGCTGAATCGACAGCCGCTGCACCCGAAGGCTTGTCCGACGTTAACTCGGCTGAAGCAGTCGTACTTTCCGTTAAGCTTTCACTTTCGATTTTGTGTGTTTCGTCCTCGTCGACAGAAGGTTTTGTCGACGACGTAGTACCTTGTGTATCACTTAAATCATCTTTTTGGCTCGGCTTTTGAAAAATACTGTTTAAAAAGCCGGTCTTTTTTTCATTTTCTGTCTCCAAAACGGCATTTTCGGTTTCAACGTAATCAAAGTTCCCGCCGTTAGCCAATGCGTTGGGAAAATCATTCGTATACAACGAATAAGAAGCAAAAAGAACAATAAAAAAAAGAACACTGCAAACCGGCAGGACAACTTTGGAAAGTTTTTTCTTACGCCAAGGCAATGCTTTTTCGCCGTTGTTTATCTCCGTAAAACAGTTTAAACAGATTCTTGTATTTGAGGGTATCTCCGCATTACATTTTTGACATTTCATAATATCATCCCCAACTTATTAAACCATAAAAAGATCGCTTTTTCAAGGCTTGTTTGCCAAAAACCTATATGCTGTTCGGATATAACGGCGGTGGCTGACAGGTGATTTTGAAGATGCTGATAGAGGTGTAAAACTTCCCACTTTGCCGGAACTATACAGACCTTGACGGTGCTGCTGTAAAGCATTCTCTTGTTTCAAGTCAAAGTGAATCAAAAAGACAAAGAGTCTTGAAAATGTACCTGTTGGCGTTGGCAAAAAGAATCTCAATATAGTAACGATAAACGCCTTGTTTTGCGGTTGTCCTTTGCTTTCACTAAATAAGTGATAACAGTTAACAAAATCGCTTTGTCGTTGCTGCTCGGTGAAGTAAGAACATAACTTTAAGCTTCGTTTTATTTGCCTTGTGATAAGATAAAACCGAATTTGTGTCAAGAATATAATACCCCTCTCAAAGTGAGAGGGCTTTTTCAGTGAAACGCGGATTTGAGTTTTTGCGGAATCGGTTTTCGGTGAAATTCGGTTCTTATGAACGGTTTTTATTGCAATTAAAGTCTGTATTTGGTATACTGTGTTATATAGATATCTTCGACTGAATGTGCGACATTCGGTAACTTGATTCAAGATAAACACAAACATTTAGGAGTGCGGTTTATGCTAAACGATGTATTTTCAAAGAAAATCAAACAGCTTCGCGAAAAAAACAATATGTCTGAATCGGGGCTTGCCGGCAGAATAAATACCGACGAGCAAACCGTTAATTCTTGGGAAAACGGCGAAAGCGTTCCTTCGGCGGAGAATTTTTACAAAATGGCAAAAGTTTTCGGCGTTTCAATGGACGTGTTTTTTGAAGGCGACAAGCCGAAAAAGACTATTGAAAAAATGAACGGTATGGAATCGCTTAATCAACTTTACAGAATAGGATGCGGTCCGTCAAGTTCTCATACAATGGGGCCCGAAAAGGCTTGTATTCTTTTTAAAGAAAAAAACAAAGATGCCGATAAATTCAAGGCGATTTTATACGGTTCACTTGCAAAAACTGGCAAGGGACACTGTACGGACACCGTCATTGAAAACACTTTGGCACCGACACCGTGTGAGGTTGAATTCGATATGATGAAAAGCGATATCGAACACCCGAACACAATGGACTTGTATGCGTATAAAAACGGCGAGCAAGTTGACTTTATTCGTGTGTTCAGTGTCGGCGGCGGAAGAATCGAATTCGAGGGAAGCAAATCCGCGACGGAACCGATTGTTTATAAATTAAGCACATTTAAAGATATTAAGGCTTACTGTAAAGAAAAGAAGTACAGACTTTGGCAATATGTCGATGAGGTTGAGGGAGAGTATATTTGGGATTATCTTGCAACCGTTTGGACAACGATGAAAGATGCCATTGAACGCGGACTTGAGGACGAAGGCGTTTTGCCCGGCGGACTTGAGGTTCAGAAAAAAGCAAAATATCTTTACAATATGGAGCATATCGGCGAAAGTGCAGAAACCAGAGAAAACAGAGAAGTTTGTTCGTATGCCTTTGCCGTCAGCGAACAAAACGCATCGGGCAACAGAATAGTAACGGCGCCGACTTGCGGAGCATCGGGCGTGGTTCCCGCGGTTCTTTACTATATGCAGTTAAAACACGGTTATTCCAACCGCCAAATTTTACAGGCACTTGCCACGGCGGGACTTATAGGAAATCTTATAAAAACAAATGCGTCTATTTCCGGCGCGGAATGCGGTTGTCAGGCAGAGGTCGGTACAGCTTGTGCCATGGCGTCGGCGGCTCTTGCGGAGTTGTTCGAACTTAAAAGCGGCAAGATTGAATATGCGGCGGAAATCGCAATCGAGCATCACTTGGGACTTACGTGCGACCCCATTTGCGGCCTTGTTCAAATACCGTGTATAGAAAGAAACGCCGTTGCGGCGATGAGAGCGATAAATGCGGTTAATCTTGCAAGCTTTTTGAGTGAAACAAGAAGAATTTCGCTTGACAATGTAATCGAAACAATGAAAAAGACCGGACTTGACATTGCGGCGGAATATCGCGAAACAAGTGAAGGCGGACTTGCAACATTGGAAATATAAAATAACAGCCGACTCAAACTGAATGAGTCGGCTGCTTTCTTTGATGTCAGCAATATTTTTTTGTGATTTCAATCATTTGTTCCATTTTCTTTTCCATATCCGCAACGAGTGCGAACTGTGTACGGCAACGTACAAGATTGTGGTCGTCATAATCGGTTTTAAAATACGTGTCGCCGTTTAAATAGTCCATAAGAAAACGGATGCCGCATTCGTAAGTCATAAGCTTTGCCGAGAACGGAAGATATTCTTTTTCCGTTTCGGTTAAAGAATCCTTTGCACTTTGAAGATATCCCCGAACATAAGCTTCGTAAAGAGGAAGGCTTAAAGATACCTTCGAAACGTCTTTTTCATCTTCGGCGGCGGTGTTGGCACCGAAACGGATGCTGTCACCGAAATCGTAAAGCGACAACCCCGGCATAACTGTGTCAAGGTCGATAATGCAAATGCCTTTGTTTGACGTGTTATCGAAAAGAATGTTGTTAAGTTTTGTGTCATTGTGTGTAACGCGCAACGGAAGTTTACCCTGTTCTATTAAATCCACAAGCACGTGAGCGTCTTTTTCACGTGCGACGGCGAACTCGACTTCCTCTTTGACGTTTTCCAATCTGCCGGAAAGATTTTCGTCAACCGCTTTTTTGAAATCGTTAAAGCGTGAAACGGTATTGTGAAAGTTTTCGATGGTTTCGTAAAGAGAAGAACTGTCGTAATCGGCAAGGTCTTTTTGAAAATCGCCGAAAGCGATACCCGCGTTGCAAAAAACTTCTTCACTGTCTATGATATTGCAAGTGTATACATCGTCGACAAGATTGTAAACTCGCCAGCAAGAGCCTTTTTCATCGGTGTAATAATATTTGCCGTCGGTACATTGCAGAAAAGAAAGAGTCCTTCTCGAAGCGTCTTCGCCGTTGGCTTGTACCTTGTTGCGAATGTGATTCGTAACGCCGACAATGTTGTTCATAAGTTTGTCGGGATCGGTAAAAATATTTGTGTTGATTTTTTGCAGAACATATTTTTTCGACTTCCCGTTTTCTTCAAAAAACAGTTTAAATGTACTGTTGATATGGCCGTTGTTGATGGTTTCATACCCCGTATATGTGCCGTTAATGTTAAATATCTCGGATATGATTTCAACGTTGAATGGCTTGGTTGTCAAAATGTACACCTCTCAGGTCGTATAAAACGACAAATTTATACTCATTGATTATAACTTGAAAAAATAATTAAGTCAATGATTAAAATATACAATATAAAGAGCGTAAATTGTTGAAAAATACCCTTTACATAAATGCAGTTTTAAGGTAAAATATACTAAATATGATAATAGCATAATTGCGTTATCACGGAGGTGTTTTTTCTATGGAACCTAAGTATAAAAGAGTGCTTTTGAAAATCAGCGGCGAGGTTCTCGCGGGGGATAAGAAGCACGGATTTGATTTTGATACTGTAAACAGCGTTTGTGCAGCCGTTAAAAAAATGGCTGATTTGGGAGTCGAAATCGGCATTGTTGTCGGCGGCGGTAACTTCTGGAGAGGAAGAAGCAGCGGCGATATGGACAGAACAAGAGCAGACCACATCGGTATGCTTGCAACTGTTATGAACTCGTTGGCATTAGCCGATTCGCTTGAACAAATGGGTGTAATCGTCCGTGTACAAACGGCTATCGAAATGAATAAAATTGCCGAACCGTACATCAGCCACAGAGCAAAGCGCCATCTTGAAAAGGGCAGAGTTGTTATTTTCGGATGCGGTACGGGTAACCCGTTCTTCTCAACCGATACGGCGGCGGCTCTTCGCGCGGCGGAAATCGGTGCCGATATTATCTTTAAGGCAACGAATGTTGACGGCGTTTATGATAAGGATCCGAACAAATTCGCAGATGCGATTAAGTATGATGTGATTACTCATAATGACATTTTAAGTAAAGGATTGGCTGTTATGGACAGTACAGCCGCTTCTCTTTGCAGAGACAACAACATTCCGCTTCTTGTTTTCAACCTTCAGCAACCCGAAAATATGGTTAAAGCTGTTATGGGCGAAAAAGTAGGCACGGTAGTTGTAGAAACAAAAGAATAAGGAGAATATATATGAATACGGTTTTCGATACAATGAAAGAAAAAATGAATAAAACTTTAGATGCTCTCGAAAGAGAATTCGGCGGTATGCGTGCCGGACGTGCAAGTGCATCGGTTCTTGACAAAATTATGGTCGACTATTACGGCGTGCCGACACCGATTCAGCAAATGGCAGCCATTTCGGTAAACGAGGGCAGAACACTCGTTATTCAACCGTGGGACGTTTCGACAATAAATCCGATTTCAAAAGCAATTCAGGCTTCGGATTTGGGAATCAACCCGATGAACGACGGAAAGGTTATACGCCTTACATTCCCGCCTCTTACCGAGGAACGCAGAAAAATGCTCTGCAAGGACGTAGGCCGCGTTGCCGAGGATTCAAAGGTTGCAATTCGTTCTATTCGCCGTGATGCCATTGACAAAATCAAGACAATGAAGAAAAACAGCGAAATAACGGAAGACGATCAAAAGAATGCCGAAACGAAAATTCAAAAGATTACCGACGAATTCATCAAAGACATTGATGTAATGGCAGACAAAAAAGAAAAAGAAATAATGGAGATATAAGCAGTTTTGGGGTGAATGGTCTGTTTCTCTTTTGAAAACGGATAGTTTCGCCCCATTTTGCATATTTTAAGATTATGGATAAGAAAAACATTCCCGAATTTTCAGTGTTGCCGAAGCATATCGGAATTATAATGGACGGTAACGGAAGATGGGCAAAGCAAAGAAATTTACCGCGTTACAAAGGACATATCGAAGGGGCTAAAACATTTAGAAAAATCGGCGAGTTTGCGGCTGATTTAGGTATTAAATGTATGACCTTTTACGCTTTTTCGACGGAGAATTGGAAACGTCCTCAAGAAGAAGTCGATGCAATTATGCAGTTGTTCAGAGAATATCTGCTTGAGGCCGATGAGCGAAAAAAAGAGAATGAAGAAAAAGGAATTTGCCTTCGTTTTATAGGTGACAGAAAAGGAATTCCCGCGGACATCTTGGCTTTGATGGAAAATACGGAAAAGGAAAGCAGTACGAAGAACAAGGTTCTTCTTAATATTGCCGTTAATTACGGGGGACGTCACGAAATAACGGAGGGTGTAAAGGCGATTGCGCAAAGAGTCGCAAGCGGCGAAATAACGTCGGACGACATAACGGAAGAGATGATTTCCGATTCTCTTTATACTAAAAATATGCCCGATCCCGACTTGATTATAAGGCCCAGCGGAGAATACAGATTATCGAACTTTTTGACATGGCAGTCCGCTTATTCTGAGTTTTGGTTTTCAAATGTGCTTTGGCCCGATTTTTCGGAAGAAGACTTATTGGAGGCACTTGGGGAGTTTGAGAAACGCAACAGACGTTTCGGCGGAGTATGACAATATTCTTTAAAAGGAAGATATTATAAATGAAACAACGATTGATTTTTGGACTTTTGTGTGCCGGCGGCGGAGTGCTTGCACTTTGCGTTCGTAACACACCGCTTTTTTTGATAGCCGGTGCCGCTGTATGCGTTATGGTTGCTTATGAAATAAATCATGCAATCAAACTCGAAAACAAGTCGATGGCGGCTTTAAGCCTTATTGTTGCCGCGCTTGTTCCCGTGTATTATGAATACGGGCATTTGTTAGAGGACTCGGCGTTGAACTTAAACGCCGAATATCTTGTTGCCGGTTACGTTTTGATTTTGTTTATTTTAATGCTTATCGGCTTTGAAAAAACAAAATTTTCGGATGTCGTAATGGTTATTTTCGGTTCACTTGGATTACCGCTTGCCGTTACAATTCTCCTTTATTTAAGAGATATAGATAAGCATTTCCCGGAATGTAACTATACAACTTATCACGGACTGTTTTTGCTTTTGTTCGTTATGTTTTGCGCGTGGATAAGCGATGCGTCGGCATATTTCGGCGGACGGTTTTTCGGCAAGCATAAGTTGGCACCGAAAATCAGCCCGAAAAAAACGGTTGAAGGTGTAATCAGCGGCGTACTCGGATGTGTGATTGCGAACGTTATTCTTTATGCCGTTTTCGATAATTTCTTTTTCCCCGAATCGCACAAAAAGTATCTTGCGATTATTTTAATGTCGATTCCGCTGTCGCTTATAAGTGTTTGCGGAGATTTAACTTTCTCGGCACTAAAACGCAATTACGACATTAAGGATTTCAGCAACTTGGTTCCCGGTCACGGCGGTGTTATGGACCGCTTTGACAGTGAGGTCTTTGTACTTGTGGCATTTTATGTCATTTTCAACATCTTTGGAGTTGTTATTTGATGATTACAAAAAATTTAAGTATATTGGGCTCTACCGGTTCAATCGGTACTCAAAGCCTTGAAACAGCGAGAAAATGCGGCTATTCCGTTTCCGCGCTTTCGGCACACTCGAATGTCGACTTGATGGAAAAACAAATAAGAGAATTTAAGCCGAAAACGGCAGCGCTTGTTGATGAAAAAGCTGCGGCGGAACTTAAACTCCGCGTTGCCGATACGGGCACAAAAATACTTTCGGGTATTGACGGCGTATGCGAATGTGCCGCCGAAAAAGATGCCGATACGGTGATAAACTCCGTTGTCGGTATGGCTGGTTTAAGACCGACTCTTACGGCTATCGACTGCGGCAAAAAAATCGCTCTTGCAAATAAAGAAACGCTTGTTGCGGGCGGACTTTTGGTAACGACAAACGCAAAAGAAAAAAATGTTCCGATTTTGCCGGTCGATTCCGAACATTCGGCAATCTTTCAGTGTTTGCAAGGACAACCCGTAAACAGAGCCGTTAAAAAGATTATTTTAACCGCAAGCGGCGGGCCGTTTTTCAAAAAAACAAGAGAAGAATTAAGTCGAGTTACCGTTGCCGATGCTTTGAAACACCCGAACTGGAGCATGGGACAAAAGATAACCGTTGATTCGGCGACAATGATGAATAAAGGACTTGAATTGATTGAAGCGGTTTGGCTTTTTGATGTTCATCCGTCAAAAATCGAAATTGTAGTGCACAGAGAAAGCATAATTCACTCTGCGGTGGAATATACCGATAATGCCGTCATAGCACAGCTCGGACTTCCCGATATGAAAATACCCATTCAGTACGCACTGACGTATCCCGAAAGAGTGGAGTCTTTGGCGGGCGAGCTTGATTTGACAGAGCTTGCTACACTGACTTTTTACAAGCCCGATTACGAAACTTTCAGATGTATGGAGGTTTGCCGCGAAGCTATAACCCGTGGAGGACTTTATCCGGCATACGCCAACAGTGCGAATGAACAGGCTAATCTTATGTTCCGCAACGGTGAAATAGGCTTTTTGGAAATAGGCGAGCTTGTAGAACGTGTTATGAATGAGGCACCGAAGGTTGACTCTTATACGGTTGACGACGTTTACAGTGCCGATACGGAAGCACGCAATTCAGTAATTAAGTACGCAAGAAAGTAGTGATTTTTTGGAAATCTGGGCAAAGGTTTGGCCGTATCTTGTCGCAATATTGTTCTTCGGGCTTTTAATCTCGATACATGAATTGGGACATTTTGCTTTTGCAAAGCTTTTTAAAGTAAAGGTAAATGAATTTGCACTCGGTATGGGCCCCGCACTTTTTAAGAAAAAGAAGGGTGATACGACTTACGCACTCCGTCTTTTGCCAATCGGGGGATACGTAAGTATGGAGGGCGAAGATGCGGAAAGTACCGACGAAAATGCTTTTAATCGAAAAAAAGTTTGGCAGAAGTTCATAATTGTTGCGGCGGGTGCGGTGATGAATTTGATTTTGGGCATTATCATCGTTGCGACAATTTTATCAATGGACAGCCTTATCGGAACGACTGAAATTCACAGCTTTCACGAGAACGCCTTGAGCGAACAAACGGGCTTGAAGCAAGGCGATGAAATTATAGAAATCGACGGTCACAGACTTTTTTCGGATATGGACGTTTCGTTCCTTATGGGACGAAGCGATGACGGTGTATTTGATATGGTGGTTCGCCGTGACGGTGAAAAGGTTGAACTTAACGGTGTCAAATTCAAGACCGAAAAAGACGGTGAATATACTCATATCGAATATGATTTTATTATAGTGGGCGAAAAGCCGAACGTTTTAAACGTGGCGACAACCGCCGTAAAGGAAACGGCGTCGATAGCAAGACTTGTGTGGCTGAGTCTTTTTGACATTTTAACGGGCAGATACGGAATGACCGATTTGTCGGGCCCCGTGGGTACGGTAAACGTCATTGCGGATGCGACCGCAGGCGCCGTACAGAGTAAGGACGGACTTATTTCGGCATTGACGCTTATGGCGTTTGTTTCCGTAAACATAGGCGTGTTTAACCTTTTGCCTATTCCAGCATTGGACGGCGGACGTCTTTTCTTCCTTTTGATTGAGGGCATAAGAAGAAAACCGATTAACCCGAAATATGAGGGATATGTTCACGGGGCGGGACTTGTGTTACTTATGCTGCTTATGTTAGCGGTGACATTTAACGATATTTTAACTTTAATCAGACGGTGATAAAAATGATAGAACGCAGAAAAAGCAGAGTTGTAAAAGTCGGCAATGTTAAAATCGGCGGAAACAGTCAAATTTCCGTACAGTCAATGTTGAACGTCCCCGCCGAAGATGCACAGGGAAACGTTAAACAAGCTGTACAGCTTGAAAAAGCGGGCTGTCAGATTATCCGTCTTACAGTGCCTAATAAAGAAGCGGTTAAAACCCTTTACGCCGTAAAGGAAGCCGTTAAAATTCCCGTTGTTGCCGACATTCATTTCGACTATCGCTGTGCACTTGAAAGTGTTGCGGCGGGAGTGGACAAGGTAAGAATAAATCCCGGTAATATCGGAGATGATGAAAAAGTACGTGCCGTAGTCGACGCTTGCCGTCTTCACGGCGTGCCGATTCGTATCGGAGTAAATTCAGGCTCTCTTGAAAAGCACTTGCTGGCAAAATACGGCTCTCCGACGCCGGAGGCAATGGCCGAAAGTGCGATGTATCACATAGGACTTTTGGAAAAATTCGATTTTAACGATATAGTCGTTTCGATAAAATCTTCGGACGTTCAAAAAATGGTGAAAGCATATCGCTTGGTTGCCGATATGTGCGATTATCCGCTGCACTTGGGCGTTACGGAAGCAGGTACGCATAATATGGCACTTGTAAAATCAAGCATCGGAATCGGTTCGCTTCTTCTTGACGGAATAGGTGATACGATTCGTGTTTCAATGACGGCGGATCCGATAACGGAGGTAAAGGCGGGCTATGACATATTAAAGGCGGCAGGCATAAAAACCGACTGTGCGCAAATAGTTTCCTGTCCTACGTGCGGAAGAACGAAAATCGACTTAATCGGTCTTGCCGACAAGGTCGAAAAGGCACTTGCCGATTTTAACAAGCCGATTAAGGTTGCCGTGATGGGCTGTGTCGTAAACGGGCCCGGCGAAGCGAAAGAGGCGGATATAGGTGTTGCCGGCGGTGACGGCTGCGGCGTTATTTTCAAACACGGCGAAGTGCTTAAAAAAGTGGCGGAAGAAGATATAGTAAGAGAACTTTTAAATGAAATAGAAAAATTATAGTGGCTGGTAATACATAATGGCAATCGTAAAAAAACTTTTCGGTGAGTATTTTGACTGTGAAAACAATCTTGACATTGCAGTTGCGGATATCTTGGGACTTCGGGTTTCTCAAAGCGACGGCACGGCAGAACTCACAATTAAACCGTACAGAAAAATAGAAGAAGACCGCATTAAAGCTCTTGAAAATAAAATTTCAAGGGCTGTAAATGTCAATATAAAGATTTTGTGCGATGAAACAAGACTCGGTTTTCGCACCGAATTTATGAGCGCGGTTATTGAAATCGTGCGTGACCGCGTGGTTATCGCCAACGGATATTTTAATGACGCCGAGTATGAACTTTCGGGGGAAAATTTGTCCGTTAAGTTAAAAAACGGCGGAAAAGACGTTCTTCTTTCTGCCGAATGTGATAAAGAAATCGAAAAAATAATACGCGGAATTTTCGGCTTTGCTTGTAATGTGAGCTTTACCGACGGTAATTTTAACATTGAAACGGCTCTCGACAATATGCAGCAAAAAGCCGATGAAAAAGTACGCAGAGCACAGGCTGAGTCAATAGTCAAGGAACAAAGACTTGACGACAACGAATACACCCCCGAAGTTTATTATGCACCGTTGAGCGATGCGGATGCTCCGCCTTACGAAATCGGAGTCGGAGATTTAATGCCGGATTTTCAAGACGAAAGCGAAAAAACCGACTTTTCGTCTTTGCTTAAAATGGATACGCTTAAAGCGATTTACGGTTCCGTAATCCGTCTGTCACAACTTCAACAGCTTTGTGACGTCAATATCGAAAGCGGTGCCGTTACGGTGTGGGGTGAAGTTTTCGGATTCGGCGTTCGTGTGACGAAAGACGGAAAAAATAATATTATAACCTTTAACATTACCGACGAAACATATTCATACGGAGTAAAAATATTCGAAAGTGTAAATAAATCGGCATCTTTCCTTGAGGCGATGAAGGACGGAATTACGGTTGTTGTACGCGGACGAATGACTTATGATAAATTTTCGGGTGAAACCGTAATCAACGCAACTGCGGTTAACACAATTATAAGGAAAACGAAGCAAGACAACGCGGCTAAAAAACGTGTTGAACTGCATTTGCATACAAATATGTCGGCGATGGACGGAATGACGTCGGCGGATAAGCTTGTTAAACGTGCTTTGGAATGGGGACATCCCGCTATTGCAATCACCGACCACGGTGTAGCACAAGGATATCCGGATGCTATGAAAGCGGGCGACGGTAAAGAAATTAAGCTTATTTACGGCGTAGAGGGATATTTGATTGACGATGTCGGCAACCCGGAAGCCGATTATAAATCTTTGCCGAGATATCATATTATTATTCTTGTACGCAATGCCGTGGGACTTAAAAATCTCTATAAACTGATTTCGCTTTCAAATGTAAAATATTTTTATAAAAAACCTCTTATGCCGCGTTCTGAAATTATAAAGTACAGAGAGGGACTTATAATCGGCTCGGCCTGTGAAGCCGGCGAGCTTTACAGAAGTATAGTGTTTAACGAGCCGGAAGAAAAAGTGCGTAAGATTGCCGAATTTTACGATTATCTTGAAATTCAGCCTAACGGAAACAATCAGTTTATGATTCGTTCCGAAAGAGAAGAATATGCACACATAAAAACGGTTGAGGATTTGGAAAATATAAACCGTAAAATTATCGCTCTTGCGGACAGTATGGGCAAACTTGTCTGTGCGACGGGAGACGTCCATTTCCTTGACCCGAAGGATGCTCAGTTCAGAGCAATTCTTATGGCGGGGCAAGGCTTTAAGGATGCCGACGAACAAGCACCTCTGTTTTTCAAAACAACCGAAGAAATGCTTGATGAATTTGCATATCTCGGTGAAGAAACGGCTTATGAGGTAGTTATTGAAAATACAAATAAAATTGCGGATATGATTGAACAGGTACGGCCTATTCCGAAAGGAACGTTCCAACCGTCAATTCCCGGTGCCGAAGATGAGCTTCGTCAAATTTGTTGGGATAAGGCAAAAGATTGGTACGGCGATCCCGTACCCGAATACGTTGCCGACCGCCTTTCGCGTGAGCTTGATTCAATCATCACACACGGATTTGCCGTGCTTTACATAATCGCACAGAAACTTGTGTGGGATTCGGAAGCACACGGTTATCACGTCGGTTCGCGTGGTTCTGTCGGCTCCTCGTTTGTCGCTACAATGGCGGGTATTTCCGAAGTTAATCCGTTGGCGCCGCATTATCGCTGTACCAAATGTAAACACAGTGAATTCTTCTTAAACGGCGAATACGGTTCGGGATTCGATATGCCTCCCAAAAACTGTCCGCACTGTGATATTCCCATGGTACGTGACGGCCACGAAATTCCGTTTGAAACATTCTTGGGATTCCACGGTGACAAGGCTCCGGATATCGACCTTAACTTTTCGGGTGATTATCAAGGATGCGCTCACAGATATACGGAAGAACTGTTCGGACGTGATCACGTGTTTAAGGCGGGTACTATTGCGACCGTTGCCGATAAAACGGCATACGGCTTCGTTAAGAAGTATCTTGAGGAACGCGGAAAAACGGTTACTCGTGCCGAGGAGGACAGACTTACACGCGGCTGTACCGGGATTAAGCGTACAACAGGTCAGCACCCCGGCGGTATGGTTGTTGTTCCAAACGAATTCGATGTTTACGATTTTACCGCGGTACAGTTCCCCGCCGACGACACTTCGTCGGATATGGAAACTACTCACTTCGATTTCCACTTCTTGCACGATACGATTTTGAAACTTGATATTCTCGGACACGATGTTCCCACACTTTATAAGCATCTTGAGGATGCGACGGGAATTCCCGTTATGGATGTTGACGTGTGTGACCCGAAAATAGTAAGCCTTTGTACAAGTCCTGAGGCTTTGGGCGTTACGGCAGAGGAAATCGGTTGGAAAACGGGTACACTTTCGATTCCCGAAATGGGCACATCATTCGTTTGCCAAATGCTTTTGGAATCACAGCCGAAAACATTTTCCGACCTTTTACAGATTTCCGGACTTTCACACGGTACTGACGTTTGGCTCGGCAATGCACAAGAACTCATTAAAAACGGAACGTGTACGATTTCCGACGTTATCGGTACACGTGACAGCATTATGACATATCTTATGCACAAGGGACTCGATTCAAGTCTGGCTTTCAACATTATGGAAAAAACACGTAAGGGTATGGTTGCGAAGTTCGGCTTCCCGGAGGGTGCCGAGGAAGAAATGAGAAAATGCAACGTGCCGGAATGGTATATGGAATCTTGTAGGAAAATCAAGTATATGTTCCCTAAGGCTCACGCGGCAGCTTATGTTATAGCGGCTCTTCGTCTCGGCTGGTATAAAATATACAAACCGATCGAGTATTACACGGCTTATTTGACCGTTCGCGGCGGCGACCTTGATGCCGTTACGGTGCTTCAAGGCCATGCGTCAGTTAAAAAACGTCTTGCCGAATTGCGTGGAAATCCCAACGAACGCAAGGTGCTGACCGCAAAAGAAAAAGACCAGTTTACAGCACTTCAGGTTGTTAACGAAATGCTCGCACGCGGAGTTGAGCTGTTACCGGTTGATATTTATAAATCACGTGCAACCGAATACTATATAGAAGACGGAAAAATACGTATGCCGTTTTCGGCACTTTCCGGTGTCGGTGAAAACGCCGCAAAAGGACTTGCCGAAGGCAGAAACGACGGCAACGGCGAATTCGTTTCCGTCGACGATTATCAGGGCCGCACAGGTGCGTCAAGTGCCGTTATAACCGCACTTAAAGAGGTCGGAGCACTCGACGGATTGCCCGAAACCGCGCAAATGTCGTTTTTCAGCCTTTAATAAGGTTTAATAAAAGTAATAAAACGGGTGATTTTGGAGGCTGTTCACCAAGTCGGCAAACACCCGATAAGGAGAGATGATTATGAAGGTTTTATGGATTATTTTGGGACTTTTGTGCCTTTTTATTGTGGTAACGCTTATACGTGCCGCATTCTTTAAGGAACCGAAGACCGAAAAAGGCGTGCTTGAACCGGAAAACGTCAATATGGAAAAATATTGTCGCGATTTAAGTGATGCAATCAAAATCAAGACGATTTCCAACTATGATGCAAATCTTGTGGATTGGGCGGAATTTGATAAATTCCACGCATTTTTAGAGGAACGCTTCCCGCTTGTACACAAGACAATGACAAAGACAAAGGTTGCCGATGCAAGCCTCGTTTTTGAGTGGACGGGTACAGATCCGACTCTTGACGGTATTGCTTTGTTGGCTCACCAAGATGTTGTTCCGATTACTGCCGGCACAGAGCAAGATTGGGAGCACGATCCATTCAGCGGATTCAATGACGGTGAATTCATTTGGGGCCGCGGTGCTATGGATATGAAAAACCACCTTATTGCCGTTATGGAATGTATGGAGGAACTTATTTCGGAGGGATATCAGCCGAAACGTTCTGTTTTTATCTGTCTCGGTCATAACGAGGAAGTCGTTGCGGCACCCGATAACGGTGCTAAGCAAATTGCGGCATATCTCAAAGAAAAAGGCGTTCATCTTGAAGTTGTTCTCGATGAAGGCGGTGCGATTCTTCCCGTTAAGTTGGGCAAACTTTTGGACATTAACCTTACGGGTGTGGGTATTGCCGAAAAGGGCAGCGTTAACTATAAGGTAAGTGTAAACGCAAAGGGCGGTCATTCGTCACAACCGCCGAAGCACACGGCAGTAGGTAAACTTGCGGACGTAATTAAGGATATCGAAAACCATCAGTTTAAAGCGACTATGCCCGATTATTTAAAAGAACTTCTTACAAAAGTCGGCAAACGTGCGGGATATCCGTTAAAGGTCGTACTTGTTAACTCGGCACTTCTCAGACCTTTAATTCTTAAAGTTATGAGCGAAATTCCCGTTGCGGCATCACTTGTAAGAACATGTACTGCCGTTACAATGGCAGAAGGAAGTCCGCAATTTAACGTTCTTCCGCAAAAGGCATCGGTTACCATTAACTTCCGTACAATGCCCGGTTGTACAATTAAAGACGTTGAAAAGCATATTCGCGACAGCGTTAAAAATAAGGATATCGACGTGGAATTCCTTGTAGGTAAAGAATCTTCAAAGGTTTCGCCTACAAATACAAGAGCGTTTGAAGCAATCAGAGAGCTTGCGGAAGCAACAAACGAAAAGAACCTTGTTACACCGTTCTTGGTAATGGGCGGAACAGATGCTTATAACTACGAACCCGTTTGCGAAAACATTTACAGATTCGCACCTTTTGTGGCAGATACAAAGCTTCTTCTTTGCACTCACGGTACAAATGAAAGACTTCCGATTGCTTGTGCGGAGGACGCCATCGCTTTCTTTAAGCGTTATGTAAGAAAGATGACAAAAGATTAAATTCTTCATAAAAACAATAATAAAAAGCACTTCGTTTGAAGTGCTTTTTTGCTTTTCTTTATTCGTGTTTATTTTAAATTGAAATATGCTTTACCGTTATTGAACGAAATGTCCTCAACGACTTGTGAAAGGAACTCAACGTCGTTCGGATATTTTCCTTCTTCAACCAAATCACCGATTATTTCACAAAGGATTCTTCTGAAATATTCGTGACGCGGATACGAAAGAAAACTTCTTGAGTCGGTAACCATACCGACGAATTTACCGAGAACACCGAGATTCGCAAGCGTTTTCATCTGCTCTCTCATTCCGTCATAGTTGTCGTTGAACCACCAAGCAGAGCCGAATTGGATTTTTGATTTTGCCTCACAGCTTTGGAAGTTGCCGAGCATTGTACCGAGAACATAGTTGTCTTTGGGATTAAGTGTGAAAAGGACGGTTTTCGGCAGAGAATTTTTAACTTCGAGTGAGTCGAGGTAACGTGAAAGACCGTATGCTAATTGATGGTCGTGGACGGAGTCAAAGCCCGTGTCGGCACCGAGAGAGTTAAACATTTTTGTGTTGTTGTTTCTCATTGCACCGAAATGAAGCTCCATTACCCAACCGCGTTTTGCGTATTCGGCACCGAAGAACTGTAAAAGTGCGGTTCTGTATTGGTCAAGCTCTTTTACGGTGAAACTTTCGCACTTTAACGCTTTTGCGAAAATTTCTTCAAGCTCGCTTTCCGTGGCGGGTTCAAAAGGACAGTACTCAAGAGCATGGTCACTTGCACGGCAACCCATTTCGTCAAAGAAATTTATCCTCTTTTCAAGTGCCGAAAGTAAATCTTTGAATGATTTAATACTCATATCGGCGGCTTTTTCCATGGCGGAAATCCAATCCGTAAAAGCTTTTGTTCCGATTAAGAACGACTTGTCGGGACGGAATGCGGGCAAAACCTTACATTTAAAAGACTTATCCGCCGCTAAAAGTTTGTGATATTCAAGACTGTCGGCGGCATCGTCTGTGGTGCAAACGCAGTAAACGTTTGATTTTTCTATAAGCTCACGCGGGGTGAAACCGCCCGCCTTTATTTGCACATTGCATTTTTCCCAAATTTCGTCAGCGGTTTTCGGACTCAACGGCTCATAAATTCCGAAATATCTTTGAAGCTCAAGGTGAGTCCAATGATAAAGCGGATTGCCGATACAATAGGAGAGAGCCTCCGCATATTTAACAAACTTTTCATAACCGGTGCTGTCACCCGTGATATATTTTTCATCTATACCGCAGCCACGCATAGCACGCCATTTATAGTGGTCGCCGCCGAGCCAAAGTTCCGCAATGTCCGCGGGCTGACGGTTTTCGTATATCTCTTTCGGCGAAAGATGGCAGTGCCAGTCGAATATGGGAGTGTTTTTTGCTCCGTTATCGAAAATCTTTTGTGCCGTTTCCGTCGTCAGCAGAAAGTCGTCACCCATAAATTTTTTCATATATTTATCACCTGCAATTTTGATTTTGATATCACGGCTATTGTACCACAGCAGAAATAAAACTGCAAGAAAATAAAAATCCGCAATGCAGAAAGCAAAGCGGATTTTTAAGCATTTAAATAAAGCACAAAAACTATTTTTTCATATTTTTTTCTATAAGGATAGTAAATGTAAGAATACCGATAAAAACAGAGACACTTATGATTATTAGCGGATGTATCAACCAAACTATGCGAAGTGTACTGTCAATATTTAAAAAACCGAAAACCAAAAATTCAAGAAGTGATGATAAAAAGTTTGAAACTAACAGAGAGATTATGCCGATTAACAATCCGATAGTAAAAGAAAGCGAGGCGTATGCAATTTTAAAATTATTTACATTTGACAATGAATAATACTTTTCCGCAAGGAATCCGTAAAGGACACAACAAAGGAAATAAAAGGGATACGATGTAACGTTTTGAATTAAAGTGAAATATTTAGAGAAAGCAGTACCGACCTCTCCCGTGAACAAAATCAACGGTTCTTCCGTCTGCATATTTATCCAATGCTTTATAATTGCACCGAAAACTCCGAAAACAATAATAAGTGCTACAAATACAGACAATATTTTTAATATTTTTTTTGCTTTCATATCATAAGTACCTCCAAGAAGCTTTTATGTGTAGTAATCATCTTGATAATTCCAAGTATGATGAGTACTATATTCTTTAGGAAGATGCATCGCACTAACTGAAACACCAATAGGTCCCCATGAAAAAGACGGAGATATAGAAAGAGGATTTGCTAAGAACGTATATTTTAAATCAATTGAAACATTTTGGTAGATGTTATTATAGTCTTGAACATTTCCAACTGCGAATACCAAAAAGCTGAAATCACCATAAATAATAGGTGCTAGAAGTTTGTTCTTTGGTAAGTCGTACTCAAAAAATACACCTTTTTCACTTGAAACAATAGCGTCACTATCATATTTGGCTTGATTAAGGTTTTCATAACTCACCAAATTATAGTTAGCATCATAAATATACTCTACATATGAAAACATTGAAATATAATTAGAATTATCATCGGAATTTAAACTCTTATCAGGCCATCTGAAATCTGGGCTATAAAAGCAAATTGCATTAGTTGTCCTTTGGGAAGACGACGGTGTAGTAAGCCATACGCAAGTGCCCAAGAAACAGTATCTTCCGATTGTTGTTTCATTGCCGTGATAATTAGGCGTATATATTGCGGTGATTTGCATTTCCATACAACCATCCGCGACAGTTTCAATAGGACTGCTGTGATTAGCTTTTGGAGATGTATCTGAAGTTGCGGCAGTTGTAGTAAGAGATTGGGTCTCTTGTAAAGAAGATGAAATCTTTTCTTTTTTAACTATTTCCATGGCTTCTTCTTCAGTTATGTATGAATTTACTCCGTAAGTGTCAAATTTTATATATTGAGTTTCCACTGAAATATCTGAAATATGAGAGATTTCCAACGACTTACTGATTTCTTCAAACTGCAAATTGTTTATATTAAAATCAAGAGCATCAAAAATTTCTTTCAGTTTCTGTTTGTCTGATTTGTTTTTATATTTACTTGAGCGAGAATTTCTTATTCGATTTACATTAGCTTTGCTAATGTAACACGTTTTAGTATAAGCATCTGTTTTGACTTGTACCATTTCATTTAGATTAGGAGTTCCGTATTCATATGCAAATGCTGATAGAGGAAAAGATAAAGTGAGAACTAAAGACAATAAAACAGCTGAAAAACCTTTACTTATTTTTTTCATATATTTATCACCTGCAATTTTGATTTTGATATCACGGCTATTGTACCACAGCAGAAATAAAACTGCAAGAAAATAAAAATCCGCAATAAAAAGGGATATAAATTATTTTCATCGGTGTTTCGAAAAAAAATCGGCGTTTGCCGTCTTTACGGACGGTAGAGCTTGTAATAACGAAAAGAAAGTTTTTAATAATAGATTTAACAAGCGAAATTACTATTGAAAAACATAGCAATCCGTGGTAAAATAAACTGATTTATAATATTTTAATATCGAGAGGTATGTTTTTATGTCAGGACATTCAAAATGGAGTACAATCAAAAGAAAAAAAGAAAAAACAGATAACGCCAGAGCAAAGGTGTTTACGAAAATAGGCAGAGAAATTGCCGTTGCCGTTAAAGAGGGCGGTCCCGACCCCGCAGGTAACTCAAAACTTAAGGACGTAATAGCAAAGGCCAAAGCCGCAAACGTGCCGAATGATAATATTGACAGAATTATCAAGAAGGCAGCCGGTGAAGGCAGTGCCGACAATTACGAAGAAATCGTTTACGAAGGCTACGGCCCGTCGGGTATTGCGGTTATTGTCGAAACTCTTACGGACAACAGAAACAGAACCGCTGCGGACGTTCGCCATTATTTTGACAAATGCGGCGGAAATATGGGACAAAGCGGTTGCGTTTCGTTTATGTTCAGCCGTCAAGGTGTAATTATTTTCGAAAAAGAAGGCATTGACGAAGATAAACTTATGGAAGATGCACTTGAGGCGGGTGCCGTTGACTTCATTACAGACGACGAAATTTATGACGTTCGTACAGAACCGTCGGATATGGGTGCTGTACGTGACGACCTCGAAGCAAAGGGATACACTTTCGTTTCGGCTGAGGTTGAATATGTTCCGAGCACATACACGGCACTTTCAAATCCGGACGACATTAAAGCAATGGGAAGAATGCTTGAAATGTTTGAGGATAACGACGACGTTCAAAACGTATATCACAACTGGGAAAACGAAGACGATTACGAAGGCTGATAAGCCTTGTGTGAAAGGGATAAGTTTATGGATAAGCCATTTTTAAGTGTTGTTGTTCCGGTGTATAATGCGGAGGCGTACATCAAAAATACGCTTTCAAGCTTGTTAAAGCAGACCTTTACGGATTTTGAAGTTATTTGCGTTAATGACTGTTCAAAGGATACAAGTCTTGACAAACTTTCGGAATTCGAGAAAAAAGATTCGCGAATCAAATGTATTGACTTGAAAGAAAATGTCGGTGCCGGTGAAGCGAGAAACATTGCCGTAAAAGAGGCAAGAGGCGAGTATATCGCTTTTTTAGACGCCGACGATACTGTTGAGACGGATATGTTTGAAAGAGCGGTAGAGGCAACACAAAACGGTAAATACGATAAAGTTATTTGGGGCGCCGTTGAGGAACATTACGACGATAACGGAAAGCTTCTCAAGACGGTCCCGATTATGCCCGTGAAAGCGAACTGTGACACGTTGGAGGAAATGTGCAAAACCGTGCTTGAACTGGAAGAACAGACTCTTTTCGGATATTTGTGGAACGCAATTTTCAGGACAAGTATAATAAAAGAAAACAACTTAAAAATGAGAAAATCCATTTTTTACGAGGACTATTTCTTCAATTTGGATTTCTTGAAATGCAGTAAAAATTTGGCGGTAATCGATTATATCGGCTATCATTATTACAAAAGGGCGAATCAAAGTATAACCAGAGGCTTTTCGGAGGATTATTTTGATTTAAGCTATGAAAGAATAGAAAGCCTTTACAATTATTGCAAAGAGAATAATCAACTGACAGACAGAGCTGTTGAAATTTTAGGCGGCAGATTATTACGGTACACGCTTTCCGCTTTGGCAAGAAACAATAACCCATTGGCTGAGACGGACAGAAAAAGCAGAAGAGAATGGATTGAAAAAATGTACGAAAAGCCGCTGTATAATGAACTTATCACGGAAAAATTCTCAACAAATATTGTTTTTAAATTCATTAAGTTTTTTATTCTTAAACGTTGCACGACACTTCTCGCTTTGTGCGGTAAGTTTGTGTATATGGTGAGAGGATAGGGGTGAAAGGTATGAATAAAGCATTGACGGCGATAAAAAGCGGTATAACGAAATATGACTTTTCATTAGTTGTGTTTATATTCTTTCTGCTGTTTGCACCGCCGATTGTTCCGCAAATAAACACGGCACTTTTCGCAACGGCAATAGCGTTTATACTTCTTGTGACAAAATACAGAGGTCAGCTTGTTCAAACTGTAAAGGACTCGCAAATATGGAAATATTTTGTTCTTATGTGCGCTTTCTTTTTGTATCTTGCGATTGTTACGGTAATCAGCGTTTTTGTTTTTAAAGAGTGCGTACAGTTTATGCACTACATAAAGCTTTGGTACAGATTCTTTATGATTGTACCCGTGCTTTTAATTTGCTCGCTTTACATTTGTATTCGTTGTAAAGAATTAAAATACAGCGTGTACGATCTCGGTATGTGCTTTGTATATGCTACGCTGTTTCAATTTGTATTGGCATTTTTAGCCTTGATTTGTCCGCAAATAAAAGCGTTTTTTGTTGCCGTGATGTATAATAACACCGGTGATACATATCTCGGAACACCGTGGGTTATGGAACGCAGAGGCTTTGGCTTTTCAAACTCGTTTGTGGATTCTTTCGGTTTCGGTATGGGCTTAATCGGTGCGTTGCCGCTTTTCTTTATAAATAAAAACAGATGGAAAATTGTTTATACCGTACCGTTTCTTATTTTTGTGTCTTTGGTAAACGTCAGAACGGGATTGCTTATTGCCGCCGTCGGCCTTGTAATTTCGGTTCCGGTTATTTTTAAGGCACTGAAAAGTGCGGACAAAAAGACACGAAAGAAATTTCTTTTGACGGCCGTTGTCGCCGTGGTTGTGCTTGCACTTTTAATTGCTCTTGTTCAGGTGGTAAATCCGAAAACAATTAAATGGATATTGGGCGATTTCGGTTCAGTTGTCGAAAGCGTAGTTCCGGACGGTTCATCAATTATGGAAAATGAAATTTTTGAAGGAATGAAAGACGATTCCGACTCTACAACGGCAGACATACTGTTCAGTGAACGCTTTTGGAATATGCCCGAAGGCTTGACCCTCGTTTTCGGTTGCGGACATACTATTTTCGGAGCAGAAGGTTACCCGAACTCCGATGTAGGTTATATCAACGACTTGTGGATGGGCGGCGTAATAGGTGCTTTGCTCTTGTATTCGGCGTTCGCATGGCTTTTCATTAAGGCTTTTAAATCTACACGAAAACTGAATATTAAATGCTTGGTGATTTTCTTTGCCGTAAGTATAATGATTTTTCAAATTAAGGCAAACGCCATTGCTTTTAATGCCGGAATAAATACAATTCTTCCGATTTTGTTCTATGTGATTTTCAGTGCAAAGCAAGAAACGGTCGAAGGGGAATAAAAATGGAAACTAACAACTTGGTCAGCATAATAGTGCCGGTTTATAAGGTTCCCGATTTTATAAGCCGATGCGTTGAAAGTCTTGTTTCACAGACATACAAAAACATAGAAATAATTCTCGTTGACGACGGGTCGCCCGACGGTTGTCCCGCAATCTGTGACAAGCTTGCCGAAACCGATGACAGAATTATTGTTGTTCACAAAGAAAACGGCGGACTTTCATCGGCTCGTAATGTGGGCATTGATACGGCAAAAGGTGACTATATCGCTTTTGTTGACGGTGACGATTTTGTCACAAGCGATTATGTTGAGGTCTTGCTCACGGCGTGTAAAGAAAACAACGTAAAACTTTCCGCTTGCGGTTATTATGAATATTATTCCGATGACAATATGAAAACTTTTGTGTCGGACAAGTCTTATGTCTTGACGGGCGATGATGCGGTTAAAGACATTTTTACAATGAAAAACGATGTTCACGTTGTCGCTTGGAATAAACTGTATGCCAGAGAGCTTTTCGATGAAGAAAGCATTAGGTATGCGGAGGGAAAACTTCACGAAGACGTTTTCACAACATATCGGTTTTGTGCGGCGTCGGAAAACGTTGCGTGCGTTAACAAAGCTTGTTATTATTACGTTCAGCGTGAGGGAAGCATAATAAATCAGAATTTTCATCCGAAAAGATTACAGCTTATTGAGGCAGTTGAAAGTATAGAGCCTTTTGTAAAAGCGAATTCTCCGAAATTTGACGAAGAATATTTTTTCTATGTATTCTTGAACTATTTGACAATTATAAATGCGATGGCTGACAGTAATTATAAGGACAGAGCGCTGTTTACGAAAATGGCGGGTGTTATTTTTGCCATGCTGCCGCAATTAAAACAAAACAAATATTTCGGAAAGAAAAACCTATTAACTGTAATTTTTTTGAAATTCGGAATGAATATTTTCTATATAATCAGAAAGTTATATAAACGAATCGGCTGAAGGGAAGCGGTTTCTTGAAAAAAATTGATGCCAAAAACAAGGTTCTTTTTAAAAACACGGTAATGCTGTATATTTTACAGTTCTCAACATATTTTTTCAGTTTTATAACAGTGCCGTACCAAACGCGTGTGCTGGGCCCCGTCGTTTACGGCGTACTCGGTGTTGCGGTGGCAACAATGGCTTATTTTCAGTTGTTTATGGATTTCGGCTTTTTGCTTTCGGCAACAGAGGATATCTCACTTAACCGTGACGACAGAGTTTTTGTTTCAAAAAAACTTACTTCCGTTGCAATCATCAAAACGGCTTTTGCAATTATTTCCGTTTTGATTGTTTTAGCTCTTACGGTATTTGTAGAACCTTTTTCGAATTATAAAAGCTTATATTTGATTTATGTTTTAGCTTATATCGCAAATTCGTTTTTGCCCGATTATTTTTTCCGCGGAATCGAAAAGATGTCCGCCGTAACCGTCAGAACGGTTGCGGTTAAGTTCTTTTCCTGCGTTATGACATTTGTTTTTCTTCGTTCGGAGGAGGATTATCTTGTAGTGCCGATTTTATTGCTTATCGGCAATGTCGGTGCTGTAATTTGGGCATATTTTTATATTTACAAAACATTGAAATACGATTTTCAAAAGGTGACCTTTAAGGAAATTATTTCCGATTTGAAACGTTCGGCAATGTTCTTTCTTTCGAGAATCGCAACAACCGTTTACAGTGCGACAAATACAATTATTATGGGCTTTGTCGACACAACGGGTGTGTTTACGGGTTATTATACATCGGCGGATAAAATTGTATCTACCGCAAAAAGCGCAATGTCTCCGGTGGCTGACAGCCTTTATCCGTATATGATAAAAAACCGTAATTTCAGTATGATAAAAAAAGTACTGTTGTTGCTTGAACCCGTAATCATTTTGGGCTGTGTCGTTGTCGGCATTTTGGCAAAGCCGATTTGCGTATTTGTTTTCGGTGCCGAATTTGAAGGTGTCGCAAATGTGCTTCGTGCGTTTATTCCGGCAATAGCGGTGCTTTTGCCGAGTTATATCTTGGGCTTTCCGACACTTGGTGCAATGGGCATTTCAAAACACGCAAACTATTCTATTTTCTTCGGTATGACAGTGCATATTATCGGACTCGTTGTATTGGCTCTTACACAAAATATTACAGCCGTAACACTTGCCGGAATGACATCAATATCGGAAATTTGCATTATGCTTTACAGACTTACCATGGTACTGAAAAACAGAAAGATTTTTAAGGAGGCTTCTCCCGATGCATAAACTTTTGAAAACTGTTTTTAAAATTTTATGGAAGCTTTTTAATTTGTTGCCTATTGATAAAAAGAAAGTAATGGTTCAAGCCTTTGACGGCAGAGGATTTACGGATAATCCGAAATACGTGGCTCAAAAACTTTCGGAACTTGACGGTTCTTTGAAAATTTATTGGGCGGCAAATGACATTGAAAATGCCGATTTGCCGTCAAACATTAAAGCCGTAAAATTCAAGTCGATTGGGTACATATATCACATGGCGACGGCACGTATTTGGATAGACAACATCAGAAAACCTTATATATATAAAAGAAAAAATCAAATTTATGTACAAACGTGGCACGGCGGATTCGGACTTAAAAAAATAGAAAACGATGCTTTTGATACGTTGGAACCCGTATATGCCGCATTTGCACCGCTCGATGCCGGACAAACCGACCTTATGATATCAAACAGCAAAACTCTTACAAAACTTTACCGTGATGCTTTTTGGTTTGAAAAAGGTGAGGTTCTCGAATGCGGACTTCCGAGAAACGACAGGCTTTTTTCGTATACAGACGAAGATGTTAAGAAGATAAGAGAAAAACTCTCGATTCCCGAAAGCAAAAAAATCGCTTTATACGCTCCGACATTCAGAAACAGTAAAACGCTGACTGTTTACGATATGGATTATAAGGCCGTTGCTCAAAAATTGGGCGAAAGATTCGGCGGAGAATGGGTAATTCTCGTAAGACTTCATCCGAATGTGTTTAAACTGTCAAACGACATTAAATTTGACGGTGAAATAACATTAAACGCTTCAATGTATAACGACATACAAGAGCTTTATATGATAAGCGATTTGTGTATGACGGACTATTCTTCGGTTATGTTCGACTTTATGCTTACGGGAAGACCTTGTCTTTTGTATGCGAGCGATGTTGAAGAATACCGTAAAGAACGTGACTTTTTTGTTACGGTTGACTCACTTCCTTTTCCGTTGGCTCAGTCAAATGAGGAAATGATATCGAATATTTTGGCTTTCAATGAAGAAGAATACGGTAAAAAAGTAAAAGAGTTTTCCGATTTCCACGGATTTTGTGACAGCGGTAACGCTTCGCAAAAAACAGCTGAGTGGATAATCGAAAAAATAAAGGGATAAATAATAAAAAGGTTGTACCTTACGCTACAGTTGGTTTATTGTATTGCGAACATATCAATCAAAAAAGACCGATCAAAATAGGAGAAAGCTATGAAAAAGTATGATTATCTTATAGTTGGCAGTGGACTTTTCGGTGCGGTTTTCGCACACGAAGCAACAAAAAAAGGTAAAAAGTGCCTTGTTATTGAAAAACGTGACCACATAGGCGGTAATATTTATTGCGAAAATATCGAAGGCATTACCGTTCACAAATACGGCGCTCACATTTTCCATACGAGCAATAAAAGAGTTTGGGACTATGTTAACGAATTTTGCGAATTCAACAATTTTATAAATTCTCCCGTCGGAAAATACAAGGGTGAAATGTATAATCTTCCTTTTAATATGAATACGTTTTCAAAGATGTTCGGCATTTCGACTCCGGAAGAAGCCGAAAAGATTATTGCCGAACAAAGAGCCGAAATAAAGGGTGAACCTAAAAACCTTGAAGAACAGGCGATAAGTCTTGTCGGCCGTGAAATTTACACGAAACTTATCAAAGGTTATACCGAAAAGCAGTGGGGCAGAGACTGTAAGGATTTGCCGCCGTTCATTATAAAACGTCTGCCCGTAAGATACACTTATGACAATAACTATTTCAACGACCGTTATCAAGGTATTCCGGAAGGCAGCTATAATGTTATCATCGAAAAACTGCTCGACGGCATTGAGGTGCGTCTTAACACCGACTTTTTCAGTGATAAAGAAGGCTTTTTGGCACTTGCCGACAAATGCCTTTACACAGGAACGGTTGATGCTTTCTTTGATTATAAATTAGGCCATTTGGGTTACAGAAGCCTTCGCTTTGAAACCGAAACGCTTGACTGCGAAAATTATCAAGGCGTTGCCGTTGTGAATTATAACGAACGTGAAATTCCGTTTACGAGAATAATCGAACACAAGCATTTTGAATTCGGCAAACAGCCTAAGACGGTTATAACAAGAGAATATCCTGCCGACTGGCATGAGGGTGATGAACCGTATTATCCGATTAACGATGACGTGAACAACGCTCTTTACGAAAAATATGCGTCATTGGCCAAAGAACAGAAGGGAATTTTGTTCGGCGGACGTCTCGGTATGTATAAGTATTATGATATGGATAAGTGCATTGAAGCGGCACTTAATCTTTGTGATGAGGAGTTATAATTATGAGCGATGTAAAAATTTCTGCAATTATGCCCGTGTATAAGGTTGAAAAATTTATAGGTAAATGTATTGAAAGCCTTCAGGCTCAAACACTTACCGAGTGGGAACTTTTTGCCGTTGACGACGGTTCTCCGGATAATTCGGGTGCGATTTGTGACGAATACGCCAAAAAGGACAGCCGTATAACCGTTATTCACAAGGAAAACGGCGGTGCGCCGAGCGCAAGAAACACGGCTATTCCGAAAGCTACGGGCGAATACCTTTACTTTGTCGATTCTGACGACTGGGCAGAGCCGACAATGTTCGAAGATATGTATAAAGCCGCAAAAGAGCATGACGCACAACTCGTTGTTGCGGGCTATTACATTGACACATATTATTCTGACACGGAATATTACACACAAGAGCAAGCTTTACCGACAAAGGTTTTTTCTTCACAAAGAGAATTCAGAGAGTATGCTCACAATATGTTTGACAAGAATCTTCTTTATACTCCGTGGAATAAACTTTTCAGCAGAAAGTATATAATGGACAACGACATTCGTTTCAAAAATACTTTTTGGGATGATTTTCCGTTCAACCTTGACGTTGTCAGAGACGTTGAAAGAGTTGTCCTTATGGAAGAAAAGTATTATCACTTTATGCGTGCGCGTGCCGAAAGCGAAACGGCAAAGTACAGAAGCGATATGTATGACAAGAGAGAAGAAGAACACGGCTGGATGCTTGACCTTTATGAGCATTGGGGTGTTGACAGTGCACAAAGCCGAGAAATGATTCAAAGACGTTACATTGAAAGAGTTGTCGGTTGTGTTGAAAACGTTACAAACTCCGCTTGCACGCTTTCGAAAAAAGAAAAGAAAGCCGAAATTAAAGCTATGCTTAACAGCGAAAGAACAAGAACGGCTTTGAAACTTGCAAAACCGAACTCAACGGTTATGAAAATTATGCTTATTCCTTATAAAATGAAATCAACGTCACTTGTGTATCTCGAAAGTACGGTTATTTCAAAGGTTAAGTCCGGAAATGTTGAGCTATTTGCGAAATTAAAAGCCAACAGATAAGGGCATACATAAAGAGTTTTATCGAAAACAGCAAAAGGATTGGTTAAAGTGTCTTTAAAAGACAAAAAGTTATTTTTACTTGATATGGACGGAACAATTTATGAGGGGGCTCGCCTTTTTAAGTGTGTTAATGAATTTTTGGCACACATTGAAGAAATAGGCGGCAAGTATATATTTATAACGAACAACTCCTCGCGTTCGGTCAAAGATTACGTTGTAAAGCTTTCGAACATGGGAATAAAGGTGACGGAAGATAATTTCTTTACGTCCTCTCAAGCGACGGCGCTTTATCTTAACAAGCATTTACCCGGCAAAAAAATCTATTGTATGGGAACACGTTCGATGATTGCCGAAATGGAAAAATACGGAATAAAAATCACAACGGAGCCTGACGATGATACAGACTGTGTTTGTGTCGGATACGATACGGAACTCACTTACAAAAAGCTGTGTGACGTTGCGTATTTGTTGCAGACAAAAAAGGATATACCGTATATTGCGACAAACCCCGACCGCGGCTGTCCCACGGAATTCGGACTTGTGCCGGACTGCTTTGCTATGTGTGAAGCGATAAATTATGCAGCCGGCAGACGTCCGTTATACATAGGAAAGCCGGACGGATTTATGATTGATTTTTGCGTTGAAGGTTCTCCGTTTAAAAAGGAAGAAACCGTTGTAATCGGTGACAGACTTTATACGGATATCGCTTCCGGTTTTAATGCGGGCGTGGATACGATTTGTGTTTTAAGCGGCGAAAGTACAAAAGAGGACATTGAAAAAAGTGAAATAAAGCCTACTTATGTATATCGTGATATCGAAGAAATATTGGGACTTTTAAAGGCTTAAAGGAGAAAACGTTATGCAATACGATGCATTTGATGCGGGAATTGAATTAGGCGGACTTCGTAACCGTGACGATATAAGACTTCTCATTTGTTATTTATTGAAAAGCGTTGAAGCTCCCATGACAAGACAGATGCTTAATGAGGCTATGCAAGAGGACGGACTCGCAAACTATTTCGAAGTCGGACAGGCGATTGAGGAACTGCTGAAAACGGGCAATATTACTGCCGATATTCTTGAAGATGAAGAAGTCATTTCGGTTACTTCAAAGGGCAGAGAGGCTGCGGAACTTTTGCAGACAAGTCTTCCCAGAACCGTTCGCGAAAAGGCGGTTAATTCGGCAATAAGATTGACGACACGTGCGAAAATCGAACGTGAAAATAAAATCGAAGTCAAAAAAGAAGAAAACGGCGGATACACAATAACTTTTACGCTCTTCGACAGAGATACAGAGCTTATGAAACTTTCCGTTTATGTTGTCGACAGTTTACAGCTTGAACAAGTAAAAAAGAATTTTATTGACGATCCCGTTAAAGTGTATTCGACGATTATCACATCTCTTACGGTATGACGGACATCGGTGATATTGCCAAATGGGTGTTGTTTACGCAAAAGTGTAAACTTTGCGGCAGGGTGATTGAAAAGGAAAAGGATCTTTGCGGTGAGTGTGAAAATGCGAATTTGACGATTGACGGTGAAACATGTACATATTGCGGCTTTGAAAAGAAACGTTGCACTTGCAAAAAGAGAAGAAAATTTTACGACGCCGTCATTTCACCCTATTATTATGACAAGGGTGTCAGCACGGGCTTGAAAAGATTGAAATTCGGCAACAAAACGTATGTCGCAAAAATCTTTTCAGAAGAAATGTCACGGGCTGTAAAAGAAAAATATAAGGACATTTGTTTTGATTTTATTACCTTTGTGCCGTTTTCAAAAACACAGAAGTTTACAAGAAAATACAACGCAAGTGAACTTTTGGCGGTCGAACTTTCAAAGCACCTTAATCTTAAACTCGAAGATGCGATTATAAAAATATTTGATAACGAAACACAGCACAGTACAAGAAAAGCCCATAGAAAAGGCAATGTTCTCGGCGTTTATGATATAAAAAACGACGTTGACGTTGCCGAAAAAACGGTTTTGCTTGTTGATGATATAAAAACATCCGGCGCAACTCTTAACGAGTGTGCGAAGATGTTAAAAATTCGCGGTGCCGAAACGGTTTATTGTGTAACCGCGGCATTGACGATTAAAGAAAAGTAAGCAAATAATAAGGAGATACATTATGTCAAAAGAACTTGAAAAACAGTACAGTCCTAAAAATGTTGAGGACAGAATTTATAAGTCTTGGCTTGACAATAAGTACTTTCACGCAAAACGTGAAGACGGCAAGAAAACTTATACAATAGTTATTCCGCCACCGAATATTACAGGTCAGCTTCACATGGGACATGCACTTGACAACACATTGCAGGATATTCTTATCCGCTATCACAGAATGGCAGGGTATGATACACTTTGGCTGCCCGGTACCGACCACGCATCTATTGCCACCGAAGCGAAAATTGTTGAGGCAATGAGAAAAGAGGGTATTACAAAAGAAGATCTCGGACGTGAAGGCTTTCTTGAACGTGCTTGGGATTGGAAAAAGCAGTACGGCGGCAGAATTATCGAACAGTTGAAAAAGCTCGGTTCTTCTTGTGACTGGGACAGAGAACGTTTTACTCTTGACGAAGGATGCAGTAAGGCTGTAAACGAAGTATTTTGCAGACTTTACGAAAAGGATTTGATTTACAGAGGCAACCGTATGGTTAACTGGTGTCCGTGCTGTAACACGTCAATTTCCGATGCCGAAGTTGAGTATGAGGAAAAAGACGGTAATTTCTGGCATATTCTTTATACCGTTAAAGAAACGGGAGAACAGCTTGAACTTGCCACGACACGTCCGGAAACAATGCTCGGTGATACGGCAGTCGCTATCAATGCGGACGATGAGAGATATAAACATCTTCACGGCTGTCACGTTATTTTGCCGTTACTTAACAAGGAAATTCCGATTGTCTGCGACGAACACGCCGATATGACAAAGGGTACGGGCGTTGTTAAAATTACACCGGCTCACGACCCCAACGACTTCGAGGTAGGTCAAAGAAATAATCTTCCGATTGTACGTACATTTACTTATGACGGTCACCTTACGGGTGCCGAGGACAAGAGAATCGCCGATGAACTTATCGCAAGCGGCAGAGCAACGGAAAACGAGCCCGAAGTTCTTGATTGCGGTAAGTATGCGGGTATGACGACGATGGAGGCAAGAAAAGCAATTCTCGAAGACCTCAAGGCCGGCGGTTATATTAAAGAAATCGAACCGCTCAAGCACGAAGTCGGCACTTGCTACCGTTGTCACAGCACTATTGAACCGATGGTTTCAAAGCAATGGTTCGTTCGTATGGTTCCGCTTGCAAAACCCGCCATTGAAGCGGTTGAAAAAGGCGAAATAAAATTCGTTCCCGAAAGATTTACAAAGAATTATCTTAACTGGATGAACGGAACACGTGACTGGTGTATTTCACGTCAGCTTTGGTGGGGACACAGAATTCCCGCTTGGTATTGTGACGATTGCGGCGAAACGATTGTTACAAAAGACAAACTGACAGCTTGTCCGAAGTGCAACAGCTCGAATATCCGTCAAGACGAAGATACACTCGACACATGGTTCTCATCGGCATTATGGCCGTTCTCAACACTCGGCTGGCCCGAACAAACAGAAGACCTTAAACATTATTATCCGACCAATACGCTTGTAACGGGCTACGATATTATCGGCTTCTGGGTTTCACGTATGATTTTCTCCGCACTTGAATATACGGGAAAAGTACCGTTTGACACTGTTCTTATTCACGGCCTTGTACGTGATGCTCAAGGCAGAAAAATGTCAAAATCTTTGGGCAACGGTATTGACCCTCTTGAGATTGTCGACAAATACGGTGCCGATGCACTCAGATTTACTCTCGCAACGGGCAACAGCCCCGGAAACGATATGCGTTTCTCCGATGAAAGAGTCGAGGCAAGCCGTAACTTTGCCAATAAGATTTGGAACGCCGCACGTTTCATCTTAATGAATCTCGATGAAAACGAATATGCACCGTATGTTCCCAAAAATCTTGCAATAGAAGATAAATGGATTTTAAGCAAGTACAACAACCTTATTAAAGATGTTACGGACTCACTTGAAAAATATGAGCTCGGACTTGCTGTTCAAAAACTTTATGACTTTATCTGGGACGTATTCTGCGATTGGTATATCGAAATCGCAAAAATCCGTCTTAACGGTGAATGTGCAACGGCAAAAGCAACCGCCAAGGCAGTTCTCGTTTATGTAATGTCAAACACGCTTAAACTTTTGCATCCGTTTATGCCGTTTATTACAGAAGAAATTTGGCTTACACTTCCTCACGACGACGAGTCCATTATGATTTCGAATTGGCCCGTATATAGTGACGAACTTTCTTTTGCCGGCGATGAGGCAGAAATGGAAAAAATTATGACGGCAATCAAGGCTGTTCGTAATCGCAGAGCCGAAATGAACGTTCCTCCGTCAAAGAAAGCCAAGGTTTTCATTGAGTCGGCTTATGAAAAGACATTCAGAGAAGGTGCAAACTTCTTTGTAAGACTTGCTTCCGCAAGCGAGGTTGAAATTGTCAAGGACTTCCACAGTGATGATGCCGTTGCGATTATCACGGAGGATGCAAGAATATTTATCCCTATGGATGAACTTGTTGATTTTAAGGCAGAACTTGAACGCCTTGAAAAAGAGAAAAAAGCGGTTCAAAAGGAAATCAACTTTGTTTCTTCAAAGCTTAACAATGCAAACTTTGTCGCAAAAGCACCGGAATCACTTGTTAACGAACAAAGAGAAAAACTTAACAAGTATACGGAAAAACTTAAAATGCTTGAAGAAAGTATTGCTAAAATTTCAAACAAATAAACAAACAAACGCCCTCTCTTAAAGAGAGGGCGTTGCTGTATATAATCGGTTTTATCCGAGAGTTTTTCTATGCTTCGTAAGGTGTAACATTCATAAACATATTTTCGCCTTGTGCGATAGTGAAAGTGCTGACAATTTCCGCATTGCCGTCGGGTGTGGAATTCGGCATTTGCGGAGCTTGACCGTCGGGCATTTCGGGAACTTCGCCGCTTGGCTTTTGCGGAGCTTGACCGTCGGGCATTTCGGTAGCTTCACCGTTCGGCATTTGCGGAACTTGACCGTCGGGTATTTCGGGAGCTTCGCCGTCGGGCTTTTGCGGAACTTCTCCGTTCGGCATTTCGGGTTTTCCGTTATTCATATCGCCCATTGACATTTTAACCGCCGACAGCTGCGTTTCGTTCTTCCAAAATGTATAATCACCGTCGGTGAGTGTTGAATCCGAAATAAGAAGATATTTGAATTCGTTTTCTGTTTTATATTCCGAAACAACCGTGTTATCGGAATTTTTTAATTTATAGACGCCCGACTTTTCTTGCTTTGTTTTAAAGCTGAATACAGCATAAGTTTGACCGCTGTCCGCGATTCTGTCAAACATATTTCCGGTTGCTATAATACTGCCGCCGTTTATATAAATTCCCAAATCGGCATCAAGACCGGAATCTTCACTCGAAGAACAACTGTAAGAGGTTACGGTACCGCCGTTAATTACAAGCCAGCCGTTTGAGTCGATGCCGTCACCTTCGCCGGTGCTTCCGTCACAAGTAATGTTTACCGTGCCGCCGTTTATTGTGGTAACGGATACGTTGTCCTCATTTGTATTTATGCCGTCGTTTCCGGACGTGATATTGATAACACCGCTGTTTATTGTGAGATGAAGTTCACTGTCAAGACCTTCGTTTTCGGCGATTATATTAAGAATACCGTTTCCCGTATCGCTTCCGCTGACGTTCATTGAGCATTTCGAATAAACGGCGCCGTCATATTTATGAAGCTTTTTGGCATCGATAACCTCGGTGCCGTCTTCACTGAGTTCATACGATTTATATATTTTAGCAACATAAGAACCTTTAACGTTGTTTTCGGTGTTGTCGGCAATGATAATGTTGGCACCCGCTTTTGACGTGTCAACGTCTTTTGTCGCCGTTTCGGTATCATCCGAACCGCACTCGTATACATTATAGAATATAATTGCGGGGGCAACCGTACAAGTTACGTTTACACCGTTGAGAATAAGCGTGACAACTGCGTTGGGATCGTCCTTTGCGTCATCACCCAAATCAACGGCAATTTGTCCGGCGGAAACAGTGCCGCTGAAAACGTATGTTCCCGCCTTTGTAATGTTTATAACCTTATGACCGTCGGCTTCGCTTTTTTCGTGCTCGTCCTCCGCGGTACCCGCACCGAAAGTGAAATCTTTACCTTCGGGGTAGTAAACAATATCATTTGAAACATAAACGGATTGAGCATTGTCGGTTGTGATTTCTTCGCCGTCAACCGTAATTTTGCTGTCGGTCAATTTAATTTGAACTCCGTCAAAAATCGTCTGAGGTTCCGACTTGACACAACCTGCAAAAACAACAGCGATAATAAGAATACACGCTAATAATCTTTTCATATTTTCATAAACCTTTCTTACGGATACAATTATTATCTTACAAAATAATGAACATTTTAGTGTAAATGCGTTAACTTTTTATTAACAAGAACATACCGTGCCGTTAAGTCTGTTTTGAAAATAAAAAAAAGGCAAGTCATAAGACTTGCCTTTTTGTCTGAAAGTAATTATTCGGTAATCATCAAAGACTTAACAATAGCGGTCATTTCTTCTTCGCCGTAAATTACGGGAACGGGATAGAGGGGGTTGCCTTCTTTCAATGCACGTTCAACGATAACCGGAATGTCTTCTTCCTTGATTTGTGCAAATCCCTTCGGAATACCCATTCTTTCGTTCATTGCATAAATTTCGGCAATAAATGCCTTTGCCTTTGCTTCGTTGCTGTCACCTTTAATACCTACGATGTCGGCAAGACGTGCAAGCGAGTCATAAACAGCTTCACCGTATGATTCGAGAACAACGGGAAGAATAATCGCATTTGCAAGGCCGTGCGGAATACCGTACTGACCGCCGAGATTATGAGCAATAGCGTGAACATAACCTACGTAAGCACGTGTAAATGCCATACCGGCGTAGAATGAAGCTAAAAGCATTTGGTTTCTGGCTTCGATATTTTTACCGTCTTTGTAAGCGGTTTCGAGATTTTCGAAAATCATCTTTGTTGCTTTTTCGGCATATTGAGATGTTGACTTAACGTTGCTCTTTCCTATGTAAGCTTCAACTGCGTGAGTGAGAGCATCCATACCCGTTGTCGATGTGATGTGAGGCGGAAGACCGACTGTAAGTTCGGGATCAAACACAGCATATCTCGGACGAAGGAACGGATCGTTGCAAGCATTCTTTTCGTGTGTTTCGGGATTCGAAACAACTGCGGCAAGAGTACATTCGGAACCTGTACCGGCTGTTGTCGGAACAGCAAAGAAAGGCGGAAGCGGATGAAGAATTTTCATAAGTCCGCGCATTTTCGAAATAGGTTGATTCGGTTTAACAACTCTTGCTGCGGCAATTTTCGCACAGTCCATAGGTGAACCGCCGCCGAAAGCAATAATACCCTCGCAACCGTTTGAAACGTACATATTTTTCGCATCTTCAATGTTTTGGAAGGTGGGGTTGGGTTGAGTTCCGTCATAAACTACATACTCAACGCCGGCATTTTCGAGTTCTTCGTAAAGTCCGTTAAGAAGGCCGAGACTTGTAAGGCCCTTATCGGTAACAATAAGAATTTTCGAAAGTCCCTTTTCCTTAATGAGTGAAGGAAGTTTTCTGATGCTGCCAGGTCCCGTAAGCATAAAAGGCTCACCCCACGGCAAGAAGCATTCCATTACAAACATTACTTTTTGAAAAGCTCTGCAATATGCCTTGTAAAATTTTGTCATAAAAAATCGTCCCTTTCAATGAATTTATTGATTTTTATATTTACTATTGAAAATTTCAATAGCTTGTTTACTGTCAAAGTCAATTTGAGATTTGAGTGTTTCGCGTGAGTCAAATTGTTTTTCACTGCGCAAAAAGCTTATAAGTTCAACCTTTATTCTTCGGTTGTATAAGTTGCCGTCAAAACCGAGTATACACGTTTCGCTTAAAACGGTATCACCGCCGACGGTGGGGTGACAGCCGAAATTCGTAACCGACGGAAAAACTTTACCGTCAACAAAAGATTGAGAAGCGTAAACGCCGTGCTTAAGATTTATAAAGCCAACCGGAAAGTGTTGGTTAATTGTCGGAAAGCCGAAAAACTTTTTGCCTATCTTATTGCCCTCAACGACAAGAAAGTCATAAGAAAAATTTCTGCCGAGCATTTGATTGGCTTTTTCAACTTCGCCCGATTCAAGCAACTTTCTTATACGTGTTGAGCTGATAAGCTCGTTTTCAAAAAACACACTGTCCGCCTGTTTATAGATTATATCATACTTTTCGCATAATGTACAAAGTATTTCGTGATTTCCCGAACCGCTTTTTCCGAAACGGAAGTTTTCGCCGCTTACGACGGCTCCGACGGAAAGCTCGTTTATAAGAAAATCTCTTACAAATTCTTCGGGTGTCAGTGATCTGATTTTTTCAAAGCAGACTGATATCGGCATAAGCCCCATATCACGTATCCGCTTTTCTTTTTCCTCTGCGGTAATAAGCATCGGAGGGACATATCCCGAAATTGTCTTTTGAGGATGTGTGTCAAAAAGCAGAGCCGCGGGAATAAAGCCTTCAAAAGCAAATGACTTTGCGGCATTTAAAACATTTAAGTGGCCTCTGTGCAACCCGTCAAACGTGCCGAGTGCCAAAGCAATTTTATTCATCTGAAACAAGCACCCGCCTAACTTCAAGATTACCCTTTTCTTCTTTAATTTCACCCAGTCCCAAAAATACTTTTTCGGGAGAATACACACGATAAACGCCGATCGGAAAGTCACCGGAGAGTCTGTTATAATCCAAACTTCCGCCGTTTTTAAATCTGTTTGCCTGCGCAACCGTAACAAAAATATCATTATAAAAGGCAAGTGCGTCCTCGATAGACATAATAACGCTGTCGGCATTTTTTTGTTCGACAAGCTGTTGCAACTGTTCTAAAGTGACGGCACTGTCAACCGAAAAGCCGTTTGCGGCTGTACGACGAAGCTCTGTCATAACGGCACCGCAATTAAGCGATTTACCGATGTCGTCACAGAGAGAGCGTATATATGTACCCGCACTGCAAGTGACATCCATTGAAAATTCAACGCCGTCAAAGTCATAAATTTCAAGCTTTTCGATATTGATTTTTCGCTGTTCGCGTTCGATTTCAACGCCTTTTCGTGCTAAATCGTAAAGACGTTGGCCGTCTTTTTTGAGTGCGGAAAACATAGGCGGAGTTTGTAAAATTTCGCCTTTAAACTGTTCGCAAACTTTCAAAAGCTGTTCATTTGAAACGTCAACGGCACTTTCGCTTAAAACGTTTCCCGTTATGTCAAGGGTGTCGGTGGTAATGCCCAGACGCACCCTTGCGGTATAGCTTTTTTTATGCTCCGGCAAAAGCTCGATAAAGCGAGTACAATGCGAAAGCATAACGACAAGCACGCCGGTTGCCATCGGATCAAGTGTTCCGGTGTGTCCCGCTTTTTTTACGCCGAGAATTCTCGAAGCACGTTTGACCGCCGTAAATGACGACATATCCTTCGGCTTGTCTATACAAATTACACCTGTCATTAAAGTTCCGCCTTTATATTTTCAAGTAAAATCGCTTTAGCCTGATCAAGAGAACACGTAAATTCGCATCCTGCGGCACGGTTGTGTCCGCCGCCGCCGAGCCGTGAACAGATTTTTGCGGCATCAAACGGTTCGACGGTGCGAATAGATACTTTATATGTTTTATCGCTTCTTTCACGTATTGTGACACCGATTTTAACACCTTCGATTTTACGCGGTAAGGAGGCTATTCCGTCACATTCGCTTTCGTTGGAGTTGCTCTTTTCGAACATTTCCTGCGTTATTGTCATAACGGCACACGTTCCGCCGAAGTGCATTTCAACGGAGGACACCGCCATTTGCTCAAGACGTAGATAAGACAGCGTCTTTGTTTCGAACATTTTTCGGTTAATGTCGTCGTAATTCGCACCCTTTTCCATCATTTCGGCGGCTATACGGTGTGTGGTCGGCGTAGTGTTCGAAAAAAGAAAACAACCCGTGTCTGTCGCAATGCCGGTATAAATGCAATCGGCGATTTCGGGACAGATTTCGACACCGGCTTCCAATGCTATTTCATAAAGCATTTCGGCAGTTGCCGCTCTGTTTTCGAGAAAAAGGTTTTCGGCGTATTCACGGTTGGAAAGATGGTGGTCGATACAAAGGAAAATGTTGTTTCCGTATTTCGTTTCGAAATCTTCACCGAGAAGTTTTGTGTCGGCGACGTCAACCGTAATTATTTTGTCGAAAGCGATTTCGCCGTTGCCTATATTGTTCTGCAAATAACTGTATTTATCGTGAATACTGTCAATGCAACGAACCATTGAGTTCTTTCCGAGCTTTGACAGTATACGGTGCAAAGCAAACGCAGAACCGAGCGTGTCACCGTCGGGATTGCGGTGAGTAAGAATAAGATAATTGTCGTGTGCTTTTAAAAGCGCAACACATTCTTTTGCATCAATTCTGTTCATTTTTCTCACCTTGAACCGACTCTATTTTTTTGAAAATGTCAATACCGTGCTGTACTGAATCGTCGGCGATAAATTTAAGCTCCGGAGTTTTACGAAGATGAAGATTTCCGCCTATTTCACGGCGAATAAGTCCCGTTGCGCTTGTGAGCCCTTTAACCGCTTCTTTCGCGTCGTCGATACCGTTCATCGAGCTGACATAAACCTTTGCAAAGGAAAGGTCGCTTGAAACATCAACACGTACAACGGTCAATATTTTGTCGCGAACACGCGGATCCTTGAGCTCACGTATAACTGCAACTATTTCACGTTTAATATCTTCGGAAATTCTGTCTGTTCTATATCCTGCCATAAATTCACCTTAATCTCTGTATTCTTCCATAATGAAGGCTTCGAAAATGTCGCCTTCCTTAACGTCGTTGAATTTATTAAGACCGATACCGCATTCATAACCGGCGGCAACTTCTTTAACGTCATCTTTAAAACGTTTAAGAGAAGAAATAGCATCTTCGGCAATGACGATACCGTCACGAACAACACGGATTTGTGCGTTTTTGGTAACCTTGCCGTTTTGAACATAACTGCCCGCAACCGTACCGGCGGAAGAAAGTTTAAATACGTTACGTACTTCAACACGACCGAGAAGATTTTCGCGGTATTTGGGAGCAAGCATACCCTTCATAGCGTCTTCGATTTCTTCAATACAGTCATAAATAATTCTGTACATTCTCATATCAACGCCGTCACGTTCCGCAATTTCGGCTGCAACGGGGTCGGGACGAACGTTAAATCCGACAATAATGGCGTTCGATGCGTTTGCAAGCATAATATCGGATTCGCTGACAGCACCGACACCGCCGTGAATGACTTTAACCTGAACTTCTTCATTGGAAAGTTTTTCGAGGTTTTGCTTAACCGCTTCAACCGAACCTTGAACGTCGGCTTTAACGATAATGTTAAGAGTCTTGATTTTACCTGCATTGATTGATGAGAAAAGGTTGTCAAGAGTAACCTTTTGGAACTGACTGAACTGTTCTTCTTTTGCCTCTTGCTTTCTCTTTTCAACAAGCTCACGTGCAAGGCGTTCGTCGGAAACGGCATTGAACACATCGCCCGATTGAGGCACTTCGTCAAGTCCCATAATTTCAACGGGAACGGAGGGGCCTGCTTCGGAAATTTTTCTGTTTTTGTCGTCGTTCATAACACGTACTCTGCCGACTGCCGAGCCGGCAACGACGATATCACCTGCGTGAAGTGTGCCGTTTTGAACAAGAAGTGTTGCAACGGGGCCCTTGCCTTTGTCAAGGCGAGCTTCGATAACGATACCCTTTGCGGCTCTGTTCGGATTGGCTTTAAGCTCTCTCATCTCAGCTGTGAGAAGTACGTTTTCGAGAAGTTTATCAATGTTCATATGAGTTTTTGCCGAAACGGGAACGCAGATAACGTCGCCGCCCCACTCCTCAGGAACAAGGCCGTGTTCCGTAAGCTGTTGCATAATCTTGTCAACGGTAGCACCGGGTTTATCCATTTTGTTGATTGCTACGATAATATCAACCTCCGCGGCTTTTGCGTGGTTAATAGCTTCAATGGTCTGCGGCATAATGCCGTCATCGGCGGCAACAACAAGAATTGCAACGTCGGTAGCTTGAGCACCGCGAGCACGCATAGATGTAAAAGCGGCGTGACCGGGTGTGTCGAGGAATGTGATATACTGACCGTTAAGATTTACTCTGTAAGCACCGATGTGCTGTGTAATACCGCCGGCTTCCGTTGCCGTAACGTTTGTATTTTTTATAGCGTCGAGAAGTGATGTCTTACCGTGGTCAACGTGGCCCATAACAACGACAACGGGATCTCTCGTAACAAGATTTTCTTCGTCGTCTTCGGAGTCGTCGATAATTCTTTCCTCAATAGTAACGACAACTTCGCGGTTTACTTTTGCACCGAGTTCCGTTGCGACGATTTCGGCGGTGTCGTAATCAATAACCTCGTTAACTGTTGCCATCATACCGAGTGAAAACAGCTTTTTAATAACTTCGGCGGCTGTCATCTTAAGACGGGAAGCAAGCTCGCCGACCGTGATTTCGTCACCGACGGTAATAACGGGCGGTTTCTTTGCACGTTCTTCGGCAATTCTCTTGAGTCTTTCCGCTTCGGTTTCCTTTTTGCCGCTGCGCATACCTTGTCTGCGGTATTGCTGGCTCTTTTGTTTAAGCTTCTGCTTTTTCACCATATTGTCGTTTTGGTGCGAATTGGCAGGAGCGATATTTTCGTATTTTTCGTTGTATTTTTCAATGTCAAAGGAGTTGGCTCTCGTATCAACAGTGCGTTTTTCACCTTTTGTACGAGCTTGCATTGGACGGTTTTCGTCCTTTTCTTTTTTCTTCGGCTCCGCCGCGGGAGTTTTGGCGGCGGGAGAAGAAGCTTTTTGATCTCCTTTTGAAGATTTGCCGTTCTTGACATTCTTCTTTTCCGTTGCTTTTTCGCTTTTGGGAGCTTTTTCCGTTTTTGCCGTTTCTTTCGGAACAGCGGCAAAATACGCATCAAAATTTTCTACGGAATTTTCCTTTGTGATAAGGTCAAAAAGGAAATCAAGCTCTTTTTCTTCAAGTGCCGTTTGAGATTTCTTTTCACCGTCAAAGTTTTTTGTCAGATTTTCTATAATGTATTTGCTTTGAATATCAAAATCTTTTGCAAGTTCATGAATCTTATACTTTTTTATCATACTCATAACCTCCTAATTTGCTGTAAAGATACTGTAAAGCTTTTCCGCAAAGCCGCTGTCGTCAACCGTGAAAACTCCGGCACGTGTTCCGATAGCGAAGGAAAGTTCCTTCATATCAAAAGGTGCGTCAATATATTTCACGTTGCGGTTGTTAAAGGAACATTCGTCTGCAATTTCTTTTTTCAGTCTGTCGGAAGCATCGCTGCACGTAACGGCAAGATAAGTTTTCTTTTGCTTGATTGCCGTGACAGAGGCGTCATGCCCCAAAGACAGCTTGCCGGCTTTTCGGCAAAGACCGAGAAGTCCTCTTAATTCGTTATTCAACATTTTCTTTCAACTGTGCCTCCATTTGTTCGTAAACACTGTCCGGAATCACCGTTTCGAATGTTCTGTCGATTCGACGGGACTTTTTCGCTTTTTGCAGACAAGTGTAACTGTTACAGATATAAGCTCCTCTGCCGGAAGCTTTGCCGGTAAGATCGAGGAATATTTCGCCGTCAGCGTTTTTTACAATTCTGACAAGCTCTTTTTTCGGCTTTTGCTCACCGCAACCGTTACATTTTCGCATAGGAATTTTTTTCTGTTTCACAGTTACATCTCCTTTGTAATCGATCAGCCTTCGTAGAAACCGCTTTCGGGCTTAATGTCAATGTTCCAGCCTGTAAGCTTTGCAGCAAGACGAGCGTTTTGACCTTTGTTGCCGATAGCAAGTGACAACTGGTGGTCGGGAACGGTTACTTGACAGGTTTTCTTTTCTTCATCAATAACTTCTACACTGAGTACGTCTGCGGGAGCGAGAGAAGCACCGATGAATTCTGCCGGATCTTCGCTGTATTTAACGATGTCGATTTTTTCACCGCCGAGTACTTCGACGATTTTGTTAACACGTGCGCCGCGTTGACCTATGCAAGCACCGATAGGATCAACGTTTTCGTCGGAACTGCTTACTGCCATTTTCGTTCTTGCACCCGCCTCACGCGAAACGGAGTGAATAGTAACGATTCCGTCGTAAATTTCGGGAACCTCTTGCTCGAAAAGACGTTTCACAAGTCCCGAATGTGTTCTTGAAATCATAACTCTCGGACCGCGTTCGGTATCTTTAACTTCGACAATGTAAACTTTTGTAAGCTCACCCTCGGTAAATGTTTCGCCGGGGATCTGTTCGCTTTTCGGAAGAACGGCGGAGCCTTTTCCGATTTCGAGAGTTATGTTGCCGTTGATAGGGTCGATACGGCTGACTTTGGCTGTGACAAGGTCACGGCTCTTTGATTGAAATTCTTTAATAACCTGACCGCGTTCGGCTTCCTTGATGCCTTGACGGATAACGTGCTTTGCTGTTTGCGCCGCAATTCGTCCGAAATCCTTCGTGCTTTTTTCGATCTCGAGAACTTCGCCCGCTTTTGCGTCGGCACGGAATTCCAAAGCGTCTTCGACAAGAATGTCTGTATCCCAATCGTCAAGCTCGTCAACGATGTTAAGACGTACATAAACACGAATTGTCTGTGCTTCGGCATCTATGTCGCAAAAAACAACGTCTTTTCCGTTGTAGTCTTTTCTGAGAGCTACCACGATTGCGTTGCTGATTTTTTCATAAAGATAATCAACGTCGATGCCTTTTTCGTTAGCCATCAATTCGACAGCTTCAAAAAAATCTTTAAATTCGTTCTTCTTTTGCTTACTGACTTTACTCATTTTTTAAAACCTCCGATTTACACCTATTACTTAAAGTCTCCGAATTCGCCGAAATCATCGGCTTTAATCCAAGAAGCTTCTTTAAATTTAACATTAAGCTCTGTTTCTTCAGAAAGAGCAATAGTTACGCCTTCATTGTCAAACCCGGTGAGAATACCGTTGTAGTCACGCTTTCCCTCAAATGCTTTTATGAGCCTAACCGTAACTTTTTCGCCCATATAAGCTTCAAAGTGGAAATCACGCGTAAGCTCACGCTCGACTCCGGGAGACTGAACTTGCAGGTTGTAAGCCTGCTCAATGGGATCCGCTTCATCTAACGGACCGTCGATTGCATGGTGCATATCGACACAGTCGTTAATGTCGACTCCGCCTTCTTTGTCTATTGTGATGCGAAGATACCAGCGTGTACCTTCTTTTAAAAATTTAACATCCCAAAGAATAAGTCCTAAGCTGTCGGCAATGGGTTTTGCAATATCCCACACCACGCTTGCAGTATTTTTTTTCATAGAACCTCCTAAACAGAAAAGTATCTTATAAAGTCAAGAGAGCGGGTCGCCCCACTCTCTTTAAAAAAACGAATATTCTTACGATGGTTATAATACCATATATATTATATAAAATCAAGAGTTTTTTTACAAATCGTCCGCATCTTGAACGGGAACACCGTTGTCGGCGGGATTTCCGGTGTAACTTCCGTTTACGTCAAAGGTTGTGTCGGAACTTTCACCACTCCAGATTTTTGAAATTTCTTCACTGAGTTTTGCGATGTTTCGGCGTTTTTCCGCCTCTTTTTTTTCGCTTTTTTTCAAGTTTAAAAACACTTTTTATCACCTCCGTCAGTAATTATTATTTGTTTTTTCGAATTGAATCGGCAATGAAAATTACGACACATTAAACAATATATGTATTTTTGGCTTTTTAAAATAAAAACTGTTGAAAAATATTGACAATTCAAATTTAACATTGTATAATTACAAGGACAAAAGGTTTAAATACCTAAATTTCGGTTTTTATGAAAGGAATAGAAGTTATGAAAAAGATTATTTCAATCGTTACGGTTATAGCTCTTGTTTTATCAATGAGTGTTATGGCTTTTGCAGCCGAAAAACCGGAAGGCAGCGATATGACACCCGAAGCACTCGGTGAATATTACGCAGCTCTTATCAACGAAGGCGAAGACGTTACCACAGTTGTAGAAGAAATTGTTGCGGATTACGAGAACGGCGACATCGAAGCCGGCGATTTGGCAACTGTTTTCACAACAATGATTAGAGAAACTGAAGACGCTCAAGCAGTTGTGACTGTTATTGAAGAAGTTTCGGCTATGCTCGAAGATATGGGTATTACAATTCCCGACATGGACGACGTTACACTTCCCGATTTGGATGACATTACACTTCCCGACATCGGCGACATTACACTTCCCGGCGGCGACAGCGACAGTGACGGCGGCAGCAGCTTCCTTGACACTATCCTCGGTGCTCTCGGCGGAATCGGTGATATTATTTTCGGTGGCGGCAGCAGCGGCGGTGACGATAGCAACACACCTTCAATCGGCGGTGACGACACAGACGACCTTTGGGGCGATAGCGGTGATGACTTTAACGACAACTCATTCGGTGATATGTCAGTAGTAGCAGTTGCGGCAGTTGCGGCAGTTGCAGGTGCAGCACTTGTTCTTACAAGAAAAAAGAGCGACGACGCTGAATAATTTTTCATAATAAAAAATATATTTGACGGAAATCTTTTCGGATTTCCGTCTTTTTTATGTTTACCGATGTAACCGCAAATATGACTGTTAATTGAAAATTTAAATGTTTTTTCTTGACAAGAGTATAATTGACTGCTACAATAATAATTGCAAGGCGAACAAATGTTCGGGAACACAAGGGCTTAAAAACTTTTGTGTTCTTTTATTTTTTTCAAAAAGGGGAGAAATTATGTTTTTGCAGGATAAAAGAATAGCAAATTTGTCGGTAGACGAATACTTCTTTTTAACGGAAAATTTGGAAATCACAAATTCGGAAGATTTTTCGGAAGGTGTAAAATATTTGATTTTTAACAGAAGAAAAAATCTTTGTGATATTGTTCGAAAAATTATGAAAAACGAATTGAGCGATTTTGAACGCAATATAGCGTCGGACTGTTGGTGCAAGGAATTGGCAATCGGGGAAATTGCCGAAAAGTACGGCACAAGTCGTTCAACGGTTTACAGAACGCTGAATTCTGCTAAAAGTAAAATCGAATGTGCGTTAAAATATGTTTTGCTTTACGAAGAAAATTTAATTCCGAATTCTACCGAAGAATTATTGCTCTACGTTAAGGGGGAATATTTTGAAAAACAAAAAAATAACTCTCTGCGAGTTGGGTGAGGAATACGAAAGGCATGCACAACTGCAAAAAAACTTTATTGACAAATGCAAGGCCGATTTAAAAAGAGCGAAAAGTATGGGGGACGTAGATGCGGAAATCGAGCTGAGAACAAAGCTTAAAAAGTTTTATCAAATTAAAAGTGAACTTGAAGAAACCGCATCGTATTTAAAAAACTATTATAAAGGAGAAAATTAATGGAAAGAAAAACAATTTCTATTGATGTTACGCCCGAAACTCTCAGTGAGGAATATATCGAACAAGCCGGCACTATGTGGGAACACAATGCGACAAACATTGTTTTTAACATAGATGACAGGTATATAGGCGATAATTACCGATATTATATTGAATACCGTTCGCTTATCGGAACAAAAGACCGTACCGACTTTTTAACTCTCTCCAATAAAAAGATTTCTTATGCAATACCGAGTGCAATGACTTCAATGAGAAGTGTGGAATGTCATTTTAATATTATTACCGTTGACACAAACGGAAACACACTTCAGGTTATAAAGCCTATAAAGTTCTGCCTTGATTTTAATTTTGCGGCGGATACCGACAACTCAATAGTTAAGGAAAATGATTTTACGGTAAATTCATTGCTTGAAGCTATACGTAACGGAGCGTTTAAGGGTGAAAAAGGCGATACCGGAGAGTCGTACATACTTACCGAAAACGACAAAGTCGAGGTAGCCGAAAAAATAAGTGAAGATGTTTACGGACTGCCGTATAAGAGAGAATTTCACGGACAGGGAATTAAAAAACTCGTCGGTGTTTCGGACAACGGAAAAATTTCAACGCTCAAAATGATGAGTCCCGTTCCGGACTTTTCAAATGTAAGTGAAAGCTCACCCGTTGTGCCGGAGGGAATGGAATACGGAAAAGCTTATTTCGGAGAAAATCTGCTTGAACATTTGCTGACACCGGACGCTTATAAGGAGTATTATCACGACAGCAACGTCTACACCAGCAACTATTTCGTTACGCCTATTTTCGCAAAGCCGAATACGGAATATGTACTTGTAAGACTGAATAAAAAAATAAACAACATTTATTCGGGCGTAAAGACAAAAGAAGGCACAATGACTTTCTTCGCTTATGTTGACAACGAAGTTCAGCAGAGAGACCACTATGTTTTCACAACGGGTGAAAGCGGAATTTTTTACATTATAAGCACTCAAGTCGGACTGGCGAATTTTATTTATGAAAATATTCTTAAAACCACTTTTGCGGGCATCGGCGTTTACGAAGCATCTGCTCTTTTAACGGCGGCTTTTCAAACGAACACGCCGATGATTTCCCTTTCCGATGACAACGCCGACATAGCCGACATTTCAAACGGAAAAGTTATACGTAACGTTGTGTCGTATGAGCTGCCGACGAGCTTTGAAGAAGACAAGATTGCGACATATACGGGTGCGGGAAAGACTGTTTACCGTTATAGGCTTTCGATTACGGAGGCTCCGTCAAGTGAAAAAAGATATAATATAGCTTCAACGCATTACAAGACGGTAAATGTATTTGTCAATTCGAATGACGACGTGAGCAAATTGCTCGCCGTTTCCACAGACGGTTCGGGCGTATATTTCGACAGAGAAAACGCACAGATTTATCTTTATTCAACACGGAATGTGAGCGATTTGACGGCTTTTTGGAAGTCTGAAAAAGAGGCGGAAAGAACGCCTGCGGTTTATTACAGAAGGCGAAAACCGACAGAGGAAACAATCACTTCGGTCAACGGAACAATTAACAAAACTCACAAAAAAATAAACCCCGCACCCACGAATGCGTGTTGGGAATTGACGGTAAACGGCTGTATTTCCGATGTGCTTAATGAAATGATGAAAGTGATCGACAATATGAATACGGAGGAAGAACAATGACGGTATATAAGGGAATCGACGTATCTAAGTGGCAGGGCGAAATTAACTGGTCAAAAGTGAAAAACGCCGGTATCGACTTTGCAATGCTCCGTTCAAGCTTCGGCTGGGGAGAGTCGCAAAAAGACCTGTGTTTTGAAAAAAATTACGAGGGTGCGAAAAAGGTCGGTGTCGCAGTCGGCGTTTATCATTATTCTTATGCCGAAACACCGGAGGAAGCTGTGAAGGAAGCTGAATTTTGCCATAAGCTGTTAAAAAATAAAAAATTCGAATATCCCATTGCATACGATATGGAGGAGGCTTCGGTCGGAAAACTGGGAAAAGAGAAAATTTCACAAATAGCTAAGGCGTTTTGCGAAAAAATGGAAAGCTACGGATATTATGTGTGCATTTACGCAAATCTTCATTGGCTTAACAACTACTTCACCGACGAAATATTTGACAAATATGATATCTGGCTTGCACAATGGACATCAAAGCCGACGTTTGCACGGCAGTACGGTATATGGCAAAAAACGTCAAAAGGAAACGTTGACGGTATTATCGGAAACGTCGATATTGACGAGTGCTATAAAAATTATCCGTCGATTATGAAGTATAACGGTTTGAACGGTTACGGTGCCGACACAACCGTCGAAACGGCAAAAAGAGGCTTTAACGCGGGCGAAAAAGTTATTTTGAAAAATTCAAAACTGTATTCTTCATCTGTGACGGATAAGGTCTCAAATTATTTGTCCGGAACATATTATATTTACGACGGAATATATTTTGAAGGACGGTACCGTATAACAAATTCCAAGGCGAACGTCGAACGAAAGCCTATCAGCCGATACGTGACGGGCTTTGTTGACCGGTATGATATGGAGAAAGCAAATGCCGGAAAATGAAGTTGTAAATTACAGACTCGACGAGCTTGAAAAGGACGTCGGCGTGCTTTTTAAAAAAGTAAACGAGGTAACGCTGACGCAAGCACAAAGCGTTACGAAGTTGGACAGTATGCTGATTACGTTGGGCGAACTTAAGTCGAGCATAGAATCTATGAGAAAACGTCCCGGTTGGCTTTGGGATAAAGTTTTGGTATCGGTTATCAGTGCGATTTGCGGTGTTATAGTAAGTATGTTGATGAGGTGAGAAATGATAGAATATATTATAGAAAACGCACTTTTGCTTATACCCGTGCTTAATGTCATCGGTGCCGTGATAAAGGGAACCGAAAAAATATCGGATAAATACATTCCGATTATATTACTCGGTTTCGGCATTTTGGGTGCGGTGGCAATTTTGGGTATGAGTGCGGAAAGCGTAATACAGGGCGTACTTGTAACGGGTGCGGCTGTTTACGGAAATCAGGTATTCAAACAGTTGAAAAAATAAAGAGGAAGCTCCGATACGGCTGTATCGGGGCTTTTTTTAGGCTGTTTCTATTGACTTTAATCCGCGTCAATTCTATAATTATTATATATTTTCAACAGAGGTGCAAGATGGGAAAACTAAGATTTTTAATTGCCGTAATCGTCGGAAAGGTGTCGGCGTTTTTGCTTGACAAAATATTGGGTAGGGGTACAAATACGCCGGGCATTATTATGCTTAAAATTTGTCCCGACGCACTTTCAAGATTCGGTATGCCGAAAACAACAATATGCGTTACGGGAACAAACGGAAAAACGGGAACGTCGAATCTTTTGACACACATTATACGCAACAGCGGAAAAACGGTTGTCAACAACTCAAAAGGTTCCAATATGGCGCCCGGCCTTGTGTCTGCTCTTGTAACTCAATGTACGCTGAGCGGCAAAGTAACGGCGGACGTTGCCGTTCTTGAGGTGGACGAGCGTTCGTCACAGTTCATTTATACAAAATTCGTACCCGATTATATTTTGTGTACCAATCTTTTCCGTGACTCGATAATGAGAAACGGACACAGCGGATTTATTTTCGATAAAATAAACGATTATCTTAACGAAAAAACTACTCTTGTCCTTAACGGAAACGACGGAATATCGGGACTTTTGGGCGAAAACAAATGCAACCGTGTTTTCTTTTCGGTTGATAAGACCGAGCGAAGCACCGAAAACTGTAACGATACGGTTTGCGATTTGATAGCTTGTCCCAAATGCAGTCATAAACTCGATTATGAATATTACCACTATAACCATATCGGAGTGCCCGTTTGTTCGGCGTGCGGTTTTAAAATGCCCGAAAGCCGATTTTTCGCTTCCGACGTTGATTTCGAAAACGGTACATTTACGTTTAACGGCGACGGCGGTACAAAGGTGACGCTGCCGTATCAAAAGGGCAACTTTTTCAACGTATTTAATATTACGGGCGCTTGTGCGATTTGTCAGCTTATGGGTATAGATATGGATGTAGTCAGCGGAAGTATCGAGGACCTCTCGGCAAAAACGGGACGCTTTGATGACACCGAATTCGGCGGCGTCGAGGTCGTTTCCATGCTGTCTAAAAACCAAAATCCGATTTCGTGTTCACAGAGCTTGAAATATCTTGACAGCACCGAGAAGGACAAGGACGTTGTTTTGCTTATAACCGACTCAAACGACCGAGTACACGGACATGAGGATATTTCGTGGCTGTATGACACGGACTTTACCCCGTTAAAATCGGACAAAATCAAGAACATTTACATCGGCGGAAGCCGTTGCTACGATTTGGCACAATGCCTTGAAATTAAAGGGCTTAACACTCAAAAATTCAAGCTTTATACGGATTATTCCGCACTTGCCGACGAAGTTGCCGAAAATGCGGATGCCGACCGAAGCGTAGTTATATATTTTGAACTTTATGCCACGGGCGTCGTGTCAAAGGTAAAGGATGCTGTTTCGCGGAAGGGAGAAAAACAGTTATGAAAAAATTTGTAATTGAAGTGCTTTATCCCGAATTTAACAATCTTTACGGTGACAGAGGTAATGTTGAATATCTGCGAAAAAAACTTGCTTTGGCTGAGTATGACGTTCAAATTTTCGAAACGGCAATTTTCGATGAACCCGAATTTGTAAAGGGAAATGTCGACATTCTCGTTATAGGCCCGTGTCAAGAAAAACATCAGCTTATAGAAATAGAACAACTTAAAAAGTATAAGAATGAAATTAAAAGCAGAATCGAAAACGGAGGGGTAATTCTCGCTACGGGGAATGCTTTTGAGCTTTTCGGACAGTATATCGAAAATCCCAAGGGCGAAAAAACGGAATGTTTGGGCTTTTATCCGTATTATGCGAAACAGTTTTCTCGTTTGCGTTATAACGATTGCTCTGTGGGAATGTTCGGAGAAACGGCGATAACGGGCTTTAAAAATTTGCTGAGTCACAGCTACGGCGAAAATCCGTATCCGTTTTTAAAAATGAAAAAAGGCTGCGGAATGAACAAGGAAACCGATATTGAGGGTGTGCATCAAAACAACCTTTTCGCAACGTATCATACGGGCCCGATTTTGCCTTTGAACCCCGAATTTACAAAATATCTTATATCGCTTGTTGACGGAGAATACGTCGACGTGCCGTTGCAATTCGAAGAAAAAGCCTTTAACGCCAGAATGTCGGAACTGCTCGGCAAATAAGAAAAATTTAATATAAAAACGAAAAAAAGACGGCTTTGTACGGAGAATGAAAGCAGATAATCACCGTACAGTACCGTCTTTTTTTATTGTCGGCACAAAATATTAGCGGAAATATGAAAAAACCGACGCCAAAACACAAGATATTGTAAAAACACCCTTGTAATATCAAACAAAATTTGGTATAATAAATTATTAAAAATACTATGCGTATCTATGCCCAAAACGGAGTAAGAAAATGGAAAATAAAATTGATAAATACAACGAAGAAAGACAAAAAGATTTAATTATCGGCAGAAATGCCGTGACAGAGCTTATCAAGTCAGGCAGAGAGATAGATACCCTTTATGTTGTGCGTGGCGAAAAGGGAGGTTCTGTCGGTAAAATCATAGGCGAATGTCGTGAAAAAGGAGCTGTAGTGAAAGAGGTTGACCGCAAAAAGCTCGACTTTATGTGCGGACATTCAAATCATCAAGGCGTGGCGGCCGTTTGTGCTGCTCACGATTATTCAACGGTTGAAGAAATTCTTAAAGTTGCGGATGAAAGAGGAGAAAAGCCTTTTATCGTGGCTTGCGACGGAATCGAAGACCCGCACAATTTGGGCGCGATTATACGAACGGCAGAAGCTGCGGGTGTTCACGGAATTATTATTCCGAAACGAAGAAGTGCGTCGCTGAATTATACCGTCGGAAAGACAAGTGCCGGTGCGTTGGAATATATGAAGGTCGCACGCGTTTCAAATCTTGCTTCGACACTTGAAGAACTCAAGGAGAAGGGGCTGTGGGTGTACGGTGCCGATATGGACGGCGAAGATGTCCGTTCCGTAAATCTTGACGGTGCCGCAGTTCTTGTTATAGGCTCCGAGGGTGACGGAATGAGCAGAATCGTACGTGAAAAATGCGACTTTATCATTTCTCTTAAAATGAAGGGCAAAATCAATTCTCTTAACGCTTCCGTTGCCGGCGGAATACTTATGTATGAATTTTCTTATAAGCGTTAAGGGGAACGAACATAAAAAGTTGGTAAACATATTTTTGTTTTAATAAATTTCGGGGGATTTTATTATGGCACAAAAAATACCGGACTCACTTATTGACGAGATTCTCGAATCTGCAAAAAAATACCGGGGAGAACAAAAAACCGAAAAATATTCCGGTGACAGAATAGACAGACTGTTGGAGGATATTTCCGACAAAAAGACTTCAAATGCGGAAAAGTCAACGACAAATTCTGTTGTTTCGGAAGAAAAAAAGGAAACCGTCTTACCTCAAAAAACAAAAGAACAGCCTGCCGAAGAAAAGGCTAAACGAAACAGATTTTCATTCAGCATATCAAAAAATCCCATTGATGCCGAAGAAGGCGAAAAAGAAACGACGGTTGCTTTGGAGGTTGAGGACAACGGTCAAATAAGTCTTACATCGGACGGCGATAAAATCGGTACGGAAGAAAAGGAAGAAGAAATCGAAGAACCGAAGGAAGAACTTAAATCCGTAAGCGGTCAAATCTCCATAGAGAAAACCCGAATGTTTAACGAGGTTAAAATTCACAGCGAATATAATCCTAAGATTTCTCATAATTTAGGAAATAAAGTGGCACGCACGACAACCGGTGAGGCAGAGCCGCTTTCAACACCCGTTATGAGCGAGGAAAAATACAGAAAACATTTTATGAATAAACCCGTTCAAAATCTCGAAAAGACACAGGAACACAGAAAGGCTGTTGAAGGCTTGCCCGAAAAAACTATCGAAACCCCCGGTGTAGTTATAAAGCACAAGTCGAAAATCGCAAATACAGACGGTTTTCAAGCCGTTCCCACGCTTGTGCCCGCCGAGTATGAACTTGAGCAAGAAAAAACAAGGTTGGATTTACCTAAAACGGAAACGAAGGATGATCCCGAAGATAATCAAATAATGTTTGAGGGATTTAACGATATCGAAGAAATTTCGGTTCAACAATCCGAGGAAGAAACGGAAGCCGAACTTCGTCAAGCACGCAAAGGCAAAGTTGACGAATTTGTAAATAACGGGCTTTTGTTTAAACAAGAGGTCGAAGAAACCGAACACAGAAGACGTTATGACCGTCAAAAAATTTCGGTAGCACGTGAGTATTTCGGAGCCAAGGATAAAGCGGTTATCGAAAAAATTTACGACAGCGAAAAAGTTACGCTCATAGCTAAAACCGTTGCGTTGACAATGATAAGCACGGTTATGGCGGTGCTTTCCGCCGTGGCGGGCGCCGACAACGGAAATTTTGAAATTTACGGTAACAACGAAGCTGTTTACGTTGCGGTTCAAGGAATACTTTTGCTGATAGCGTGCCTTATAAACCTTAACGCTTTTAAGTGTGCTTTCAGAAGTTTGAAAAACAAAATTGTGAATATCGACTGCGTAATCGTCGTTTCCGCAACAGTCGGATTTTTGCAGTGCGTAGCCGGATTTTTATTTACCGATAACGTTGAGTCGGTGGCAAAAATGGTCACTGCCGCCGCAGTTGTTCCTATGATTTTCAAGGCGTTGGGCGAGCTTGTACGCAACAGAACCGATTATAACAATTTTATGATTCTTTCGGATGAAGAAAATGACCTTTATACAGTGGAAAACATTAAAGACGAAGAAACGGCAAATGAAATCGCACGCGGACTTATGATAGCCGAACCGGAAATCAAATATTCCGGTAAAGCCGAGTTCTATTCAAAGTTTATCGAAATTTCACGTTCTGCCGAGGTGAACGGAAAACTTCTTAAAATTGCGATCCCGGCGGTTTTGGGTGTGGGAATAATATCCGGAATCGTGTACGGCGCCGTTTCGCAAAATCTGTTTGCGGGAATAAGCACAATGACGGGCGTTGTTTTGATGGGACTTCCGTGTGCGGCAAGCCTTTTGTCCGCCGTGAATATAGCGGCAGCCAACAAAAAGCTTAACGAAAACAACACGTTTATCAACGGATACAGTGCCGTTGAAGATGCCGTGAATTCAAACGGTGTCGTTATTGACGCTTGTGACGCTTTTGTCAGCGGCGGATGTAACATAGAGGGCATAAAACTTTACCACAAAATGAGAATTGACGAGGCTATTCAGTATACCGCAACCGTTATTATCGCATCGGGTGGCGTGCTTTCCGATGTCTTTGACGGAGTAATCGTAGGAAAAAGAGAACTTCTTTTCCCCGTTGAAACGTTGGCTTATGAGGAAAAACTCGGTTGTTCGTGTTGGATACATAATCACCGTGTTCTTGTGGGCAACAGAGAGTTACTCGTTCATCACAACGTAGAAGTGCCCGACAAAGAACTTGAAGAAAAATTCAAATCAAACGGAAGAAACGTAATTTATTTGGCTATTGAAGGTAAAATTTCCGCAATGTTTGTCGTTACCTATAAAGCAAACGAAGAAACGGCAAAATATATGCGCGAACTTGAAAAAGACGGACTTACGATTTTCTTCAGAACATCGGACGCCAACATAACGGAATCGTTCGTCGAAAGAGAATTCGGTTTGCCCGAAAACGTTGTTAAAATGATTAACCCCGTAGCAGGTGATATGTTCACACGGGTTAAGAAAAACAGTACTGAACGTGCCGATGCCAAAATAATTCACGACGGAACGGTGAGGACGATGCTTGCTTCTCTTCACAGTGCGTTTGCCGTTCATTCGTTTGTCAATGTATTGAGAACAGTACAGTTCGTTTTAAGTTTTTTGGGTATTGCCATTGTGATTTTGCTGAGTTTTATGTCGGGACTTGCACAAATCGGCGTATGGCAAATAATTATATATCAGGTACTCGGAACGGCGGCACTGTCGTTGCTGTCCGAATTCGGAAAAAAATAATTTTAGGAGATGACTGCTTTGACAGAGTTTTTTGAATCAGTTAAAGAAGCTTTTTTGTGGGTATATCAATTTGATCAGGTAGCTCTTATACTTGATGCCGTTTTTAAACTCAGCCTTGCGGCTGTTTTCGGCGGCTTTATCGGATTTGAGCGTGAACATTCTCACCGTCCGGCAGGATTCAGAACGCATATTCTTGTCGCCGTCGGCTCTGCTCTTGTAATGCTTACGTCCATTTATATATCGGAAAACCGCGGTGTAGTAAATGATGTTACACGTATGAGCGGACAGGTAATAAGCGGCATCGGTTTCTTGGGCGCCGGTACAATTCTGCGTGAGGGCTTTTCCGTAAAGGGACTTACCACGGCAGCATCGCTTTGGGCTGTTTCGTGTATAGGTATTACGGTCGGCTCCGGTTATATTGCGGGTGCCTTCGTGGCAACTATTGTCATTTACTTAACACTTAACTCATTGAAAAGATTTGTCGTGCGCGGTTCGGCGGGAAAACTTTTATTCATTGAAATTATGAATGTCGGAACACAGATACCGACAATCACAAAGACTATCAAGCAATGCGGCGGTACCATTCATTCAATGGAGGTTGTTTATACCGAAGCAAAAGACTTGAAATTCAAACACAAAAAAGATACTTCCGTTATCAAGGTGCTTGTTTTCCCGAAAAACAACGATTCTTTATCGCTTATGGTAAGCACAATAAGAAATATGGAAGACGTAGAAGATATTTATGTTGATTGATAATATTTCTCTTTTTGAAGGCGAACATATAGAAGATTTGGGCGACGGTGTCGGCGTAATTGTTTCAAAACAGCACACTTTCGGAACAGACGCACTTTTGCTTGCCGATTTTGCCGACCCGAAAAGAAACGACATTGCGTGTGACTTCGGTACGGGCTGCGGTATTATTCCGTTTGTGTGGCTTCGTGACGGCAAGTGTAAAAGTGTGTATGCCGTGGAAATTCAGCAGAATGCTTGCGAGCAAGTTGAACGTTCTTTGAAATTAAACGAAACGGATAAAATAAAGCTTTATAACCGTGATTTGAAGGAAGTCGGCGACTTCACCGCAGGTGGCTTTGATTTGGTGACGATGAATCCGCCGTATAAAATTCAAAACGGCGGAATAAAAAACAAAGAGGAAAGTGCAACCATAGCACGTCACGAAACTTTTTGCAATATGGATGATATAACAAAAAGTGCGGCACGGCTGTTGCGGTTCGGCGGAAAATTCTGCATTTGTCACAGACCGGAAAGAGTATTCGACGCCATGTTTTCAATGAGAGAAAACGGAATCGAACCGAAAAGACTTCGCTTTGTTTCGAAAAACGGCGACTCACAGCCGTGGCTTGTGCTTATTGAGGGAAAACGCGGAGCAAAAAACGGACTTAAGGTCGAAAAACAGCTCGTTGTGTATAATCGGGACGGGAAAATGTCCGAGGAATTTTTAAAAATAACGGAAAAATACAGAAAGGAAACGGACAAATGAGTGGAAAGCTTTATATTGTAGGAACTCCGATCGGCAATTTGTCCGATTTCTCTCCACGCGGTATAGAAACACTTAATTCGGTCGATTTTATTGCCGCCGAGGATACAAGAGTTACCGCAAAATTGCTGAACAGATTTGAAATTAAAAAGCCGTTGATAAGTTATTATGAACATAACCGACGTGAACGCGGTGAAATAATAGTAAACAAAATTCTCGACGGTGAAAACTGTGCGATAGTTACAGACGCGGGTATGCCATGCGTTTCCGATCCCGGACAAGACTTGGTGTATCTTTGCCACGAACACGGAATTAAAGTGGAATCGGTTCCGGGCCCGACGGCATTTGCAACTGCCTTGGCTGTCAGCGGAATGGAAAGCGGAAGATTTACGTTTGAAGGCTTTTTAAGTGTGAACAAGCCGAGCCGAAAAGAGCATCTCGACGAAATAAAAAACGAAACGAGAACAATGATTTTTTACGAGGCACCTCACAAACTGAAAGCGACTCTCAAAGATTTGCTTAAAGCCTTGGGTGACCGTGATATCGCAATAGTTAAAGAACTTACGAAAATTCACGAAACGGTTATGAGGACAACGCTTGAAAAGGCGTGTGAATTTTATGAAAACGAAGCTCCGAGAGGCGAATATGTACTCATAATCGCCGGGGCTGAAAAAAATAAAGAAAAACAGCCTGTTACGTTGGAACAAGCTGTCAAGATGGCAAAAGAGCTGGTTTTAAAAGGCGTCAGTGTGAACGAAGCGTCAAAATCTGTCGCCGCGGAAACGGGAATAAAGAAAAGCTCTATTTACAAGGAGTTACTTTGATTTTGATGTTGCCTTGTAAATCGCGGCAATTTCTTTGTCGATAATCTCACACGCTTCGTTAATTATGGTTTCCATTGATTTCGGAAGCTGTTCGCCGCGTTTTGATTTTGCATCGCCGTCAAAGACGAGCGAGTCGACAATGTTGTCGATTATACCTTCAGCCAAAAACGGTGCGACTTCTTTTTTTACGGAGTCGTGAGAAGGAACGGCACCTTGACGTAAAGCGGACAGATAAAGTCTGTAAATCGTCAAAACGTAAATTGTTCTGATTTTTGTCGAGTAGTTTTTACCGAAAGCGGAAAGCTTATCCATAAGATAAACAGACGAACGGAAAACGGTACTCATTCTCACTTCGCTGTCTTGCGGAATTTCATATTCTGCGAAAAGTGCGTCGGACATCATTTTCGTTTCGGAAAGACCGAGAAGGTAGTCGGTGCTGACGTCGTAAAACGCAGATGCACGGCAAAGAAAATCAAGACCGCACTCGCGAATTCCTTTTTCGTAGTGTGAAAGAAGTGCCTGTGACACGCCGAGGGCCGCCGCGGCATCTTTCTGGCTTAAACTTTTTTCTTTTCTTAAGGCGACAAGCCTTGTTGAAACAGAGGTACTCATAAAAACATCCTTATACTTAAAGTATAAAAATTATACAATTTAATAAACAGTTTGTATATTGATTTATTTTACAAATTTTTAGGAGAAACAGTATGAAAACTTACCAAATTCATTTAATCCGTCACGCTTTGATTCAAGAAAGCATTGACGGAAAATATATCGGTCAGACGGACGTTTCACTTTGTAAGGAGGGCTTGGACCAGCTTCACGACATTATGGAAAATTACGGTAATTATCCCGAAGTCGATGCCGTTTTTTCAAGTCCGCTGAAAAGATGCCTTGAAACGTCAAAGGTTATTTATCCCGATAAAGAACCGATTATCATCGACGAACTGAAAGAATATGATTTCGGAGAATTCGAGGGAAAAACCGCCGAAGAACTCAAGGATGACGAGGACTTTGCCGAGTGGCTGTCTGGAACAAATCCGAACAAAGCTGCACCCTTTGGCGACAGTCAGGTAAGATTTAATTACAGAGTTTGCTCTTGCTTTGAAAAAATTGTTGACGGAATAATCCGTTCCGGTGTAAAAAATACGGCGATAATAACTCACGGCGGTGTGATTATGTCGATAATGGCGGCTTATGCCTTGCCGGAAGCACCTATGCACGAGTGGCTTACGCCTTCTTGCTGCGGATATACAATACGAATTGATCCGTCAATCTGGACAAGGGGTATGAAAGTCGAGGCGATTGCCGAATGTCCCGCACAGCCTTTGACCGAAGACCAAGAAAGAGAACTTTGGGACTTCTATGCTCCCGACGATGATGACTTTGACGTCGAATATTGGGAAAATGATAAAAATTTTATGGATTAAGCAAAAAATAGTCTATTGAAAAGGCTTTTATACAGTGATAAAATAAAGCTGAATTTAAAAGGAGGTAATCCTATGCAAATGACAATTCGTTGGTTTGGCAGTGAAAAGGATACTGTCACACTCGAACAAATAAAGCAAATTCCCGGAGTTGTCGGTGTTGTACCCGCATTGCATACACTTCCCGCCGGTGAACCGTGGCCGCTTGATATGGTTATGGATATGAAAAAAGAAATCGAAAATGCGGGACTTTCTATGGAGTGCATAGAAAGTGTTAATATTCATGAGGATATCAAAATAGGTCTTCCCACAAGAGATAAATATATCGAAAATTACAAAACGAGTATACGTAATCTCGCAAAAGTAGGCGTAAAGGTAATTTGTTACAACTTTATGCCCGTTTTCGACTGGACAAGAACAGACCTTTCAATGACTCTCGGCGACGGCTCAACGTGTCTTGCTTATGACGGACTTCAAATTGAGGGTAAAAGTCCCGAACAGATGTTTAAAGACATTGACGACAATTCAAACGGATATGCGATGCCGGGCTGGGAAACGGAAAGAATGCCCGAAATCAAAGAACTTTTCGAAAAATATAAGGGCGTAACAAAAGAAGACTTGTGGAACAACCTTAAATATTTCCTTGAGGCGATTATGCCCGTTTGCGAGGAATGTGACGTAAAAATGGCTATCCATCCGGATGATCCGCCATGGGACATTTTCGGACTTCCGAGAATTATCACAAGCCGTGATTCATTAAAAAGACTTCTTACAATGGTTGACAATAAATATAACGGTCTTACTTTCTGTACCGGCTCACTCGGAGCTAACCTTGACAACGACTTGCCGAGTATGATTCGTGAATTCGGCGACAGAATTTACTTTGCTCACCTTAGAAACATAAAGGTTGAGGGTAGACATTTTAACGAAACGGCACACACTTCGACTTCCGGTTCACTTGATATGTATGAAATTGTCAAAGCACTTCACGACGTCGGATTTGACGGCTATGTCCGTCCCGACCATGGCAGAATGATTTGGAACGAGGTTGCTCGTCCCGGTTACGGTCTTTTTGACAGAGCACTCGGTGCAACTTATCTTAACGGACTTTTCGAAGCGGTTGAAAAAGGAGATAAATAACCTATGTTACACGAAAATTTAAAAGGCAGAGTTGCGGTAGTAACGGGCGGCGGCGGAGTTCTTTGCGGCGATTTTGCGAAAACTCTCGCAAAGCAAGGCGTTAAGGTTGCCGTACTCGACCTCAACGAAGCGGCGGCACAAAAGGTTGCCGATGAAATCAACGCGGACGGCGGCGTAGCTATTGCGGTCGGCTGCAATGTTCTCGAAAAAGACAGTATGGAAAAAGCCCGTGAGGTTGTTAACGAAAAGCTCGGTACTTGCGATATCCTTCTTAACGGTGCGGGCGGTAACAATCCGAAGGGTACAACGACGAAAGAAACTCTTGAAAAAATAGATTTACTTGAAAAAAACGACGATATAAAAACATTTTTCGATCTTGACGCAAGCGGTATTTCATTCGTTTTTAATCTCAATTTCCTCGGAACACTCATTCCCACACAAGTTTTTGCACGTGATATGGCAGAAAAGGAAAACACTTGTATTGTTATGGTAACTTCAATGAATGCTTACCGTCCTCTCACGAAAATTCCGGCATATTCGGCGGCAAAAGCAGCGGTTAAGAACTTTACGGAGTTTATGGCTGTTCACTTTGCGGACGTAGGTATTCGTGTAAACGCTATCGCACCGGGATTCTTCTCGACAAATCAAAACAAGTCACTTCTTTGGAATGATGACGGTACTCCGACGGCGAGAACGAACAAAATTCTTAACGCAACGCCGATGAAACGTTTCGGTGAAGCACATGAACTTTCCGGCGCGCTTCTTTTCCTTTGCGATGAAGCGTATTCAAGCTTTATTACCGGAACAAGTATTTGCGTTGACGGTGGATTTTCCGCATATTCGGGGGTATAATTATGAAACTTCTCGGACCGGCAATAATTTTATTTATTATCGGACTTATAATTTCAATAATAACCTTAGTTAAAATTTCAAAAGAAAAAAATAAGGATGAAAAAAACTCCTTTTCAAAAGCAAATGTTATAAGAATTTCAATAGTCGCGGTGTGCTTTATCGCGGCACAAATTCTTCTTTTATTGAACAGATAGCGGAGGTAAGAAAATGAATCTTAATTTAAGAAAACCTGAAGACTGTACATTTGATATGATTTCTCTCGGAGAAATTATGCTTCGTCTTGATCCGGGTGAGGGCAGAATTAAAACAGCCCGTTCTTTCAGAGCTTGGGAAGGCGGCGGCGAATATAACGTTGCACGTGGACTTCGCAGATGCTTCGGTATGAAAACAGCCGTCGTAACGGCTTTTGCGGACAATGAAGTCGGCAGACTTTTAGAAGATTTTATTATGCAAGGCGGCGTTGACACATCGCTCATCAAATGGGTAAAATATGACGGCATCGGAAGAACGGTAAGAAACGGTCTTAACTTTACGGAACGCGGCTACGGAATTCGCGGAGCCGTCGGCGTTTCGGACCGCGGAAATACGGCAATTTCTCAGCTTAAAGCCGGAGATATCGACTGGGATTATATTTTCGGTACTCTCGGTGTTCGTTGGCTTCATACGGGCGGCATTTTTGCGGCTCTTTCGGAATCAACTGCCGAAGTTGCGATAGAAGCTGTTAAAACCGCAAAGAAATACGGCACAATAGTTTCTTATGACCTTAATTACCGTCCGTCACTTTGGAATGATATCGGCGGCAAGGAAAAAGCTCAAGAGGTTAATAAGGAAATCGCAAAATATATCGACGTTATGATCGGTAACGAAGAAGATTTTACGGCTTGCCTCGGCTTTGAAATAGAAGGCAATGACGAAAACCTCAAGGAATTAAACATTGAGGGCTATTATAAGATGCTTGAGGAAGTTGTTAAGGTATATCCTAACTTTAAGGTTATCGCAACAACTCTCCGTACCGTTAAGACCGCAACGGTAAACGACTGGTCGGCAATCTGCTATGCAGACGGCAAGGTTCACAAGGGACTTGAACTTCCGGGACTTGAAATTCTTGACCGTGTGGGCGGCGGCGACTCATTTGCATCGGGACTTATTTACGGACTTATGACAACCGAAGACGCGCAAACCGCCGTGAATTACGGCGTTGCACACGGTGCACTTGCAATGACAACACCGGGCGATACTTCAATGGCTTCTCTCAAGGAAGTTGAAAATATCGTTAAGGGTTCGGGTGCGAGAGTACAGAGATAGTAACGGCTTTTGCGAAAAAGTTTTTGCCGAACGGCTGAAAACATTTGAAAATTCTAAAAAATGCAGGGCGGTTTAATCCGACTGCTGTAAAACTATCGGGAGATGTAATTATGGATAAAGAAAAAATTATTACTCGAATTCAGGACTGCGGTATTGTTGCCGTTGTTCGTGCCGAGTCTGTTGACAAGGCAATAAGAATTACCGACGCTTGTATCGAGGGCGGTGTAGCCGCTATCGAGCTTACGTTTACGGTTCCTCATGCCGACAAGGTAATCGAGGAACTTGCAAAAAGATATACACCCGACCAAATTATTCTCGGTGCGGGTACCGTTCTTGACGCAACAACAGCGAGAATCGCAATGCTTTCGGGTGCGGAATACATTGTAAGCCCTGCTCTCGACATTGAAACACTTAAACTTTGTAACCGTTACAGAGTTCCTATGATGCCCGGAATTATGAGCGTTCGTGAGGGACTTCTCGCTATGGAAAACGGTGCTGATATTCTTAAAGTATTCCCGGCAGACCTTTTCGGGCCTAAGATTATCAAGGATATTAAAGGCCCTATCCCTTATGCTAAGATGATGCCCACGGGCGGTGTCGATGCGGACAACGTAGGCGAGTGGATTAAGGCGGGCGCCGTTGCTGTAGGTGCCGGCTCATCACTTACGGCGGGTGCGAAAACCGGTGATTACAAGAAGATTACGGAAACAGGTAAGCGTTTTGTTGAAAACATTAAGCTTGCACGTGCCGAATTGGCAAATAAATAATCGCTGTAAAGGTCGGTGTCCTAAGGGCATCGACTTTTTTTAACGTATAAGGGTATTGAAAAAAATCGGTATTTTAAGTATAATTATACGGTAAGCTAAAAGGTAAATGATTTTCGGAGGACACATAATGAAATCTGTTGTGCCGAGTCGGTCTGTTTTAAAATGGATAAACGGTGTAGTAGGCAAAAATAAAATATGGATTCTTTATTTAACGCTCATACAAATTTGTCAGGGCGTTGCGGGTGTTGCTTTTGCGCTTTCTTTAAGAAACGTAATTGACTGTGCCGTGGAAAAGAACAAGAATGAATTGACAATACAGCTTATTATTCTTTGTTCCCTTGCGTTACTTTCGATAATTTTGCAAACCTTGAGCAGATATATCGACGAAAAAGCGCGCGCCCGTCTTGATAAGGATTTTCGTTGCAAATGCTTTTCCGATCTGCTTTACGGTTCTTACGCAAACGTTACCGAAATTCATTCGGGTGAATGGATGAACAGAATTGTGTCGGATACCAACGTCGTTGTTTCCGCCGTCGTTCAAATTATCCCCGGAATCACGGGCACGGCAGTTCGGCTTGTCGGTGCCGGTGTAATGATTGCGGTGCTTTTGCCGAAGTTTATTGCCATTTTGCTGCCTGCGGGCATAGTAATTGCCGCTTTTTCGCTGGTTTTCAGAAATAAGCTTAAATCTTATCACAAAGAAATTCAAAAATCCGACGGCAAGGTGCGTTCGTTTATGCAAGAACGACTTTTGAGTTTGATTGTTATAAAATCGTTTACTCAAGAAAAAAGAACGGAAGAAATTGCCGAAGAATATATGGATGAATTCGGAAAAAAAAGAATTAAAAGAATTCATTTTGTAAACCTTTGTACGACGGCGTTGCACCTTGCAATGCGCGGAGCGTACGTGCTCGGTGTTTGCGTTTGCAGTATAAACATTGTACGCGGTTTAATGAGTTACGGCACAATGACGGCGATTTTACAACTTGTTACGCAAGTCGAAACTCCGTTTGCACAGCTTTCAAACTTTTTGCCTCAGTACTATTCAATGATAGCAAGTGCCGAACGCTTGATTGAAATCGAAAATTTGCCCGCCGACTGTGACGGGGAAATGCTCTCCGAGGAAGAAATTCAAAACTTTTACGAAAACGAATTTAAATCGGTGGGACTCAGTGAAGCGTATTTTTCATATAAGGACAGCGGCGACGGAAAAATTCACGTTCTTAACAAAAAAAGTATTGCCGTGAATAAAGGCGAATATGTGGCATTTATGGGTGAGTCCGGTTGCGGTAAAAGTACGGCGATGAAGCTTATGATGTGCTTGTATCCTCTTGACAGCGGCGAACGTTATTTAAAGACCGAAGACGGCGAAACAATTAAACTTTCACCTAAATGGCGAGGTCTTTTTGCTTATGTTCCGCAAGGAAACTGTCTTGTCAGCGGAACGGTTCGTGAGGTTCTCACCTTCGGTAATCCCCAAACGGCACACAACGAGGATGAAATTTATCGGGCACTTAAAATTGCTTGCGCGGACACGTTCGTAAACGAATTATCCGAAGGAATTGACAGCCGATTGGGTGAACAGGGTACGGGTATTTCGGAAGGTCAAATGCAACGGCTTGCCATTGCGCGTGCCGTAATGTCGGGCAGACCGATACTTCTGTTTGACGAGGCAACAAGTTCGCTTGACAGCGTAACAGAAGAAAAACTTCTTCAAAATTTACGCACAATGACGGACAGAACGGTGATTTTAATTACTCACCGAACGGCGACACTTGATATTTGCGATAAAACAATTCGTTTTTGATTTAAAAATATAATTATGTGTAAAGGCAGTCATAAGCATAACGCTTACGGCTGCTTTTTATTTTTGTTTTTGTATATTTAAAGCAATATTGATAAAAATAATTACGGGAGTGATTTTATGGCAAAGCGTCAGGGAAAATATACATTGTTGTTACCGTCAAAACCGTCGTTTATCGGATATGCCGCCGTGGGCGGAAAGACAGAAGGAGAAGGACCTTTAGCCGAAGAATTCGACAAAACGTATACGGACGACTCAATAGACGGCTGTCCGAGTTGGGAAAAAGCGGAGAGCGCACTTCAGCGTGATGCAATCACCCGTGCTGTCGATAAGGCGGGGCTGTCACCGAAAAATATTGATTTGATAATGGCGGGCGACCTTTTAAATCAATGCATCGGTACTTCGTTCGGCATTAGGGATTTTGACGTGCCGTTTATGGGAATGTACGGAGCTTGCTCGACAATGGCTCTTTCCATGGCAACGGCATCCGTACTCGTCGACGCCGGAGCTTTGAATAATGCAGTCGCCGCAACGTCGTCACATTTTGCGTCGGCGGAAAGACAGTTTAGATTTCCTCTTGAATACGGCGGACAAAGGCCGCCTGCGGCACAGAGAACGGCGACCGCTTCGGGTGCCGCGGTCATTTCGGCTAATAGAAAAGGTATGCCGTATGCACAAGCCGTCATATTCGGAAAAATCAAGGATTTGGGCATAAAGGATGCGAACAATATGGGTGCGGCAATGGCACCTGCCGCGGCGGATACCATTTCCGAATTTTTGAACGATACGTCGACAAGTCCCGAAGATTATGATTTGATTTTGACGGGCGATCTCGGTAAGGTCGGTACGGACTTGTTGCTTGAACTTATGATAAAAGACTACAATATTGATATTTCTTCGGTACACGGTGATTGCGGCTTAATGATATATGACCTTGAAGGTCAAGATGTTCATGCGGGCGGCAGCGGGTGCGGTTGCAGCGGAGCTGTCGTTAATTCTTATATAATGCGTAAACTGAAAAGCAAAGAATTGGAAAAGGTTCTTTTTGTGGGAACGGGAGCTTTGCTTTCACCGACATCTACAATGCAAGGGGAAAGCATACCGTCAATAGCACACGGAATACTTTTGTCGGCAGGTGAATAGTAATGAATGATATACAAATGATTTTTCGTTTAACGAGCATATTGAAGGTCTTGAATTATTTGAAAACGGCACTGACCGTTGGGATAATAGGCTTTACCGTTTTTAAAATAATTATGCTGTTTAAAGAAAAAAGCATTTAAAAAAGAGGTTCACTTTAAAGGGTGAACCTCTCTTGCGTATAAGTATTCGAATTTTTTATTCCGCAACGTCGCAATCTTCATTCACGTCTTTTGCGTTTTCGCTTTCCGGCTCTGCGGAAGTCGGAATTTCGTCAATAGTCGGAACCAAAATCGGAGTGAGCTGTGACTCCTCGGCTTTGGCAACTCTTTCGTTGAGCCAGGTGATAATATCACCGAAAACTTCCGCCTTGTTTGTTTCGTTTAAGATTTCGTGACGTGCGCCTTCGTAAAGCTTCAAGGACACGTTCGTATGACTCGTCTTTTTGAGCTTTTTATATACCTCGTTGACACCCTTGCCGTAATCACCCACGGGATCCATTGTACCCGAAAGCAAATAGATGGGCATACTCAGAGGCACCGAGTTAAACCAACGGCGAGAAGAAACTTGTTTTACCGTGTTGAATAAAGCTTTCATACCGCTTACGGTATATGTGTAACCGCAATATTCGTCGGCGACAAATTTGTCAACCTCGTCTTCGTCGCGTGAAACCCAGTCACATTCCGTTCTCTTTTCCGTTTTTCTGTTATATCCGCCGAAAGCCATCGTGTCAAGAAGCTCCGAACGGTACATGGGGCCGTTTTGCTTTATAAGTGTATTGGCAAGCTGTATGCCGACGCCGATAGCCGAATTTTCACCGCTTGTACCGGTATAAATAACGCCGTCCAAAAGATAACCGTATTTGGCGGTGTATTTTCTGGCAATAAGTGAACCCATACCGTGACCGAGCATAAAAAACGGCAAGTCGGGATATTCGCCTTTAATAATGTCGGTAAGTGATTTTAAATCTTCGACAAAATGTTCTTCGCCGTCCGTTTCGCCGAAAAATCCGAGCATATCCTTGCTTTTGATTGATGAGCCGTGACCTATGTGGTCGCTTACGAAAACAGCATAGCCGGCTTTACAAAGCTCAAGAGCAAACCGTGCGTAGCGGTTTGAATATTCTGCCATTCCGTGTGAAATTTGAATAACGCCTTTAATTGAACCGTAGTCGATCGGTGCGGCACTTTGAGCGTATATGTCACAAAGTCCCGAATGTGACGGAAACGAATATTCTTTAGTAAGAAATTCCAAACAAATCACCTTAAAAATAAATGATAAAACATTTTACCATATATTTTGACGTTTTTCTATAATAAACACATAAATTAGTCATTTGTGACAAATAATCTATATAATTATTATCGAAAAAGTCTAAAAAATTAAAGTTGAAAATAAAAAAGAAATGTGTTAAAATTATAAAACACGGTGTGAACCGCGAATATTATGGGGGCGTAGCTCAGCTGGGAGAGCGCTTGAATGGCATTCAAGAGGTCATCGGTTCGATCCCGACCGTCTCCACCAAAAA
>CAZTMZ010000010.1:0-38649 GCA_964615315.1 uncultured Eubacteriales bacterium
AACCAACACAGAAAAAGTGTGATGATTTTGTATCAAAATCATCACACTAATTTGGTCGAGCGAAACTTTTAATATCCAAACTAATTGAAAACGAGTCCGAACCTAAAAAGTTCGGACTCGCCTATTTTGGTCGAGATGACAAGATTCGAACTTGCGACCTCCACGTCCCGAACGTGGCGCTCTACCAAACTGAGCCACATCTCGATTTAATTGTCTTTTTTTCTGTGAATTGCGGTTTTCCGTACCGCGCCACTTACGTGGCTTACGTTTAAAACATAGTCGTATTGCTCAACCTTCGTTTCGCCCTACTCCTTGTTTTGCACCTTTTCGCATTCCCTTTTTCTGCCACCGGCAGCGGTCATGCTCAAAACTACCAAACTGAGCCACATCTCGATTTAATTGTCTTTTTTCTGTGAATTGCGGTTTTCCGTACCGCGCCACTTACGTGGCTTACGTTTAAAACATAGTCGTATTGCTCAACCTTCGTTTCGCTCTACTCACGCATTTATAAGCGTTATGTTTTTCGGTGCTTATGAATTATAATACATTTTTTCACATAAATCAAGTAGTTTTTTAAAAAACTCCTTAAGACTTTTTCAATCTTAAGGAGTTAACGTGATTTATTTCGCTTTTTTACCGTCTTTTTTCAAGAATGCAAGCATCGGAATAAAGATGAGCACCGCAACAATAGCGGCATATAAAAACATAGCTTCTGTCGGAAGTACCTTTTCAATACCGTTCTCAATGTATGTAACATTGGAATTCTTTGTTGCTATATTGCCGAGAGTGGGACCTACTACCATTGGAATAAGCACATAGAAAATCATTCTTATTCCTTGGAAAAGTCCTACCTTATCTTGCGGAATATTATCACGAACCGTTGCACCGAACTGAATCATAAGTACAACATAACCGATAAGAACCGGCACAGCTCCCGCAACAATTCCCAAAATGTGTTTTGTCATTGAAAGTATTAAAAGTCCCACGGCAAGACAAATAACACTCGGAATAAACGAAGCCGCTTTATTTTTCTTGGCAACACGCATTAAAGCGACAATACCGAATACTATAACCGCAACCGCAACGATTCCGAGAACAATTATCACGGGGACGCTCAAAGACACGTCTTTATTTTCCGGAATAACTACCGAACCGAGATAAATGAACAGATACGGAAAGAAAACCTGGAATGCGCTGTTAAATGTGCAAGTTGATGCCAAAATCAAATAAAGATTGCTGTTTTCTTTTATAACACTGGGTCTAAAGCCGTAAAAAAGATCTGCCCAATAGCTTGTTTTTTTCTCTTCTTTTTCGGCACGGTCAAACTTTTTCGGATTTTCAAGAAGAAAAATACCGATTACACCTACAACCGAAACGAAAAATCCCAAACCTATAAAGAATGCACTGTATGAGATTTTACCGCTTTGAGCCAATGAGCCGATCGCCATAATTATACCCATGGCTATAAAGCCCATAAACGTAAACGCCGTTTCAACCTTCGGTGTGGATTCGGGCGTTGTCACGTCCGTAACCCACGCATTAAAAGCAGAGTCGTTACTCGTTGAGCCCATAAAAGTCATCACTATGTCCATAATGACTACTACCCAAGCCGTTACCGTAACAATTTCCGCTTTGTCGGTCAAACCGAATATTTTCGCAACATTATCCTTTGTGATGAAGCCGAACAGTGCGGTCACGATACCCCATGCAATATAACCGAAAGAAATAAACGCTTTGCGGTTTTTCATCTTTTCGCTGAGAGTACCCATAATAAATGTGGTAACTACTGCGGCTATGGCCGAAAACGTAACCATAATGTTTACGGCATCGGTAAGCGTGAGTGAGGAGCCCATTGAACCTTCGTTAAAAATACAGTCGTTCAAGAATGTATTAAAATACATATTTTCCACATTCCACGCAAGAGAACCCATAAACATAAAAAGAAGAATTCCCGCCCAGACACGTTTTGTCAGTTGTCCGTTACTTTTTTCCATTTCAACACCCCTATTATTTGAAATAATAAACTCTTACTTCGTAAGGTCTTGTTACGAAAGAATTCTTTGTAACGGGATTAAGCTTATAGTTTGAAAGCACAAGCTCACCCTTTGACAATTCGAATCCTTCCGGTGCGTTAAACTGAACACACTTTTCGCTGAATGAAGCCACAATGAGAAGCTTTTCGTTGTCGAGCCCTCTCTCATAGACATAAAGCTTATCGCTGTTTTTGTAATGTTCCTTGTAATTACCGTAAACGGCAACCTCATGTTCCTTACGGAATTTGAGCAATGCACGGTAGAAATTCAAAATCGAATCGGGGTCATTCTCGGCAGCTTCAACGTTGATTTCGGTATAGTTCGGGTTAAGTTTAAACCACGGCTCAGCAGTTGAAAATCCCGCATATTTACTGCTGTCCCACTGAACAGGCGTTCTCGCGTTTTCACGTGACGCACTGTTTGCGACTTTAAGGAATTTATCGCCCTTAACACCGATAAGTTTAAAGAGCTTTTGATTGTTAAAGGTAATCATATCTTTAAATTCGTCAATGCTGTCAAGAGTGATGTTTGTCATACCGATTTCCTGTCCCTGATAAATAAACGGGGTACCGGGACGAAGATAGCACATTGCCGCAAGCATTTTTGCACTCTCGACTCTGTATTTCAAGCTACCGTAACGTTCGATAACTCTCGGATGGTCGTGATTTTCAAGGTAAAGTGTGTTCCAACCCTTACCGTCAAGACGTTCCACCCATTCGGAATAACATTTTTTAAGTTTTTTCAAGCTGAAAGGTCGTTTTATCCAATCCGTAATAAAGCAGTCGGCTTCCATGTGGTCAAAACTGAACATTGTATTGAGAACTTGACCGTCGCCCTCCGTAACAAAATTCAGTATGGTATCCGGCTTAATCATAGGTCCTTCGCCGACGGTAAAGCAGTCGTAGTGGTCAAGAACATCGTGACGGAATTCGGCAAGGTACTCATATAAATGAGGGCCGTTTGTATAATGTTCCATACCGCAAGCTATCGGAATAGGCGGGAAACCGTCCGGAAGTCCTTCACGCTTTGAAATGTAGTTGATAACATCCTCACGGAAGCCGTCAACACCCATATCAAGCCAGAACCTCATAATGCTCTTTACTTCTTCACGGACTTTAGGATTGTCCATATTGAGATCGGCCTGTCCTTTTGTGAAAACGTGAAGGTAAAATTCGTCGAGCTGCTCGTTATATTCCCAAGCACCGCCTTCAAATTGAGAGCGCCAGTTGTTCGGCGGCTGTTTGCCGTCTTTACCTTTACCCTTTCGCCAAAAATAATAATCGTGATACGGGTTGTCGGGTCCCTTCAAACTTTCTTGAAACCAGTAGTGTTCGGTCGAGGTATGGTTGACAACAAGGTCCATAAACACTTTCATACCGCGTTCGTGAGCCCCGTCAAGAACCTTTTTGAATAATTCCAAATCACCGTATTCGGAATTTATGTCTTTATAGTCGGCTATGTCATATCCGTAGTCTTTGTTGGGCGACGGATAAAGCGGTGAAAACCAAATAGCGTCGACATTCAGACTTTTTATGTAATCGAGTTTTTCAAGCACGCCGCCCAAGTCACCGATACCATCCCCGTTTGTATCGCGGAAGCTGCGTGGCCAGATCTGATAAACAGCCATTTCCTTATACCAATGTTTATTCATAAAAACACCTCTTTTTTATATGTATAATTCAGTATATCATAATCGACAGACAAAAACAACAAAAAAGCCGTTCGCATTATGGAAAAAATGAACGGCTTTTTCTATTCAATTTGCCAAATTATCCCTCTTGAAACATATCTTTACCGACATGACAAACGGGACACTCGAAGCTGTCGGGCAACTCGTCGAATTTCGTACCCGGAGTTATATCCGCTTCCGGACAGCCGGCTTCTTCGTCATAAGACCAACCGCACACGCCGCAAACATAAACCATAAAAACACCCTTTCCGTTTTTTATAGTTTATGCTTTTCACGAAACTTTATACAGTTCGGCGGTAATCATAAAGTGGTCGGACACAAAACTTCCGTTTATCTTTGTGTTATGTACTTTATATTCCGACGGTGTAAGTTTTTCGTTTGTAAATATAAAATCAATGGGTTCGGTGTGCGGATATTCGCCCCAAGCGTGATATGTCGCTTCTTTGTTCTCGGTATTTACATTTTTAAATCCGTTTTGTTTAAGGCATGTACACGCTTTTCCGCTTTCGTACTGATTAAAATCGCCCGTAACAATAATCGGAATATCCCCGTAGGCTTGCGTAATTTCCGCTGATTTTTTCACAATAAGCTCTGCACCGAGGTTTTGAGCGTCTTCGCTCACGTTGTCGAGATGAGTGTTTATGTGTGCATAGACAAATCCCGTTTGCTTGTTTTCAAGCACGACAAAAGAAACGGTACGGTTGCACCCGGCATTTTCGAATCTCGACTCTTTATTCGGAGTTAACGAAATCCAAAACGTATCGCTTTCAAGAAGGCTGTACTTATCCTTCAAATACAAAATCCCGTTCATTTCGGACGTTTTTTCGCTGCTGTCACCGCCACGTTCAACACCGTAATATTCATATTGCGGCAACGCCCCTTCACTTAAAACCGATTCCCAATTTCGATTGAATTCCTGCAATCCTATCGAATCCGGCATAACGTCGTTTAACTGTTCCGCAAAAAGATAAGCTCTGCGCAAGGTGTATGTTCCTTCAAAGAAATTCCCCCACGGTGCCGCGGTGTTATAAGATGCCACAAGCAAACTGTCCGTATTATTTATTCTTTCTTCGGAGGATTTTATTTCCACCTTAGGTTTTAAAGGGAAAACGGCAAAAAAGACAGATGCGGTAATTACCGCAACGAGAAAAACGGATACGGTTGCTATTATTATGTATTTTTTTGTTTTTTTCATAAACTCACCCTCCATATTACTAACTTTAGCACAATTATTTTTATCGGTCAATTATTGTAAATTGAAAAGTATTGTGCTAATATAGTATTTGTTGAAATTTGCATAATAATATTATGACGGAGTGTAATTATGAAAATTGTTATTGTAGGTGACGGTAAGGTTGGCAGTGCTCTCGTTGAACATTTGTCAAACGAAGGACACGACATAATTGTCATCGACCGTAACCAAAGACTTGTTGAACAGTTAGTTAACACTTATGATGTTTTGGGAATTTGCGGCAACGGTGCGAGCTATGACGTACAAAAAGAAGCCGGTGTGCATAACGCAGACCTTTTTATCGCCGTTACAAGTACCGACGAGCTTAACATTCTTTCGTGCCTTGTTGCCAAAAAGTCGGGTGCGGCAGACACCATTGCGCGTATCGGCAATCCCGATTATTTATCGCAAGTTCGTTTCTTTAAAAACGAGCTTGGCTTAAGTATGGTTGTAAATCCCGAATTTGACGCAGCCAACGAAATCGCAAAGGTTCTTCGTTTTCCGAACGCAATTAACATTGACTCGTTCTACGGAGGTCAAGTTGACCTTGCGGAGTTGAAGCTTGAAAGCAACAACCCTCTGTGTAATATGAAACTTATGGATATTTTCAAGAGCTTTAAGGTAAAGGTAATCATCTGTGCCGTAAGCCGTGACGGTGAAGTCAGTATACCACGCGGCGATTTTATGCTCAAAGCCGAAGACAAAATATATGTAACCGCCCCACGCGGTATTCTTGTAAAATTTATGAAAGAGCTTGGTATCTACAAGCACAGCACAAGAAATATTATGATTGTCGGCGGAGGAAAAATGGGCTTTTATCTTGCCCGTCAGCTTTCCGAAACAGGCGGTTACAACATTAAAGTTATAGAAATTGATAAAGATCGCTGTGAAAAGCTTTGCGAACTTTTACCCGATGTCGACATTATCAACGGCGACGGTACCGACAAAGCCGTCCTTTTGGAACAAGGTCTTGAAAAGCAAGATGCTTTTGTCGCACTCACGAAAATCGACGAAGAAAATATAATTTCTTCTATGTACGCGGCATCCCTCGGTATAAGAAAAGCCGTTGCGAAGGTAAACCGTGTATCTTACGAAGTTCTTGAAAGCATAGGCGTGGACAGTGCTTTTTCGTCAAAAGATGTTGCGGCAAACCGAATTGTCGGTTATATACGCGCTCTTGAAAATTCGGGAGAATCAAGTGTTCAACGTCTTTACAAATTAGTAGGCGGTCAAGTCGAAGCTTTGGAATTTAACATTTCGGACGAATTCCGCGGTGCCGGTATTCCGCTTAAAGACCTCAACATTAACGGTGACACGCTTATCGCCGCTATAATTCACAACAATCAGGTTATTTTCCCCGGCGGTAACGATGCTATTGAAATCGGCGATAATGTTATCATCGTATCGAAAAGCCGTCAATTCAGAAGCATTAACGAAATTTTTAAATAAACAGGCGATAATATGAACATTAAAATGGTATTAAACACCATAGGACAACTTCTCAGAGTTGAAGCGATTTTTATGCTTTTGCCTTTGGCTGTTTCCTTTTACTATAACGAAAGCACTTCTTTGGCTTACGCAATTGTGATGGCGCTCTTGCTTATCGTCAGCACAATTTTCACCTTGCCGAAGCTTACCACGAAAAGAATTTATGCACGTGAAGGATTTATAATAGTTGCTCTTTCTTGGATTCTCATTTCTTTTTTCGGAGCCCTCCCCTTTGTGCTTTCCGGTGCAATTCCGTCTATGGTCGATGCTTTTTTTGAAACCGTTTCGGGATTTACAACCACCGGTGCCACGATTCTTTCCGAAATAGAATCGTTACCGAAAAGTATTCTTTTTTGGCGTTCCTTTACTCACTGGATAGGCGGTATGGGTGTGCTTGTTTTCGTTCTTGCTTTTTTACCTCGAATGGACACTCAAACCATGCACATTATGCGTGCCGAAGTGCCCGGTCCCACCGTGGGCAAACTCGTTTCCAAAACTCAAGTCACGGCGAGAATACTTTACCTTATCTATGCGGTTATGACCGTCATTTTGATAATCTTGCTTATAGCTTTCGATATGCCTATATTCGACAGCGTAACAAACGCACTTTCAACTGCGGGAACGGGCGGTTTTTGTTCTAAAAACGCAAGTATCGCATATTACGATAATGTAGCTTGTGAAATAATTCTTTCCGTTTTTATGCTGCTTTTCGGCGTTAACTTCAATATATTTTATCTTATACTTATCAAGCAATTCAAACGTGCCTTTAAAAGCGAGGAACTTTGGGTATACTTCGGCATCGTAGGTGCGTCGATAATTATAATCGCGCTCAACATTATGGGTGATGTCGGTTCGTTTACCACGGCATTAAGGCAGTCCGGATTCACCGTTTCGTCGATAATCACGACAACGGGATTTATAACCGCGGATTTTTCAACCTGGCCCACTCTTTCGCAATTCGTCATTGTGCTTTTAATGATGATAGGCGCTTGTGCCGGTTCTACGGGCGGCGGACTTAAAGTAGGCCGTGTAATGATTCTTTTCAAAACTTGTTTCCGCGAACTTCGTCACGCACTTAATCCGAGGCGTGTCAAATGTATTAAACTTGACGGTGCCGTTCTTGATAAGGAAACCGTTAAGGCGACAAGTACATATTTTATTCTTTATATGATTGTCATTGCATTTTCGTGCTTTGCCGTTTCGTTCGACAAGTTTGATATGACCGCCGTTGTAACATCCGTTATTTCCTGTATTAACAATATCGGTCCCGGATTGAGCAACACGGCACTTATCGAGAATTTTGCCGATTTTTCGGTTCTTTCAAAACTTATCCTTACTGCCGATATGCTTTTAGGCAGACTTGAAATTATTCCAATTCTTTTGCTCTTTACTCCGTCGACTTGGAAAAAGAGTGTATAGAAAGGCTTTTTATTATGTTACCAAAAAGAGTTTACGCAAAAATCAATCTCGACAACATTCAAAAAAACGTCGGCCCGTTAGTTGAAAAACTCAGTCCGAATGTTACGGTTATGGGTATTGTCAAAGCAGACGGCTACGGTCACGGTGCGGTCGAAGTCGCAAACGCACTCAACGAGGTCGGCGTCGGTGCTTTCGGCGTTGCGACAATCGGTGAAGCGGTTGAACTTCGCAACAACGGTATAACGTCCCCTATTCTCGTTTTAGGGCAAATATTCAAAGAAAATTTCCGTCTTGCCGTCGAGAATAACATTTCACTTACCGTTTTCGATTCGGAATCTGCAAAAGAGCTTTCACAGATTGCCCTCAGCTTAAAAAAGAATGTTAACGTTCATATTAAAATAGATACCGGTATGGGCAGAATCGGTTTTAGAACAAACGACGAAGGATACAGTCAAATAAAAGAAATTTTCGCTCTCGGCGGGCTCAATATTACGGGAGCATTTACTCATTTTTCTTCGGCTGACTGTCACGACAAAACATTTACACTTCATCAGCGTGACTTATTTGTAAACTTTACGGATAAACTTATAAAAGAAGGTTTTGCTCTCCCCGTCCGTCATATGTTTAACAGTGCTTCCATTTTGGAACTTACCGGTTATTGCGGTGAAATGGTAAGAAGCGGAATTATGACCTACGGTCTTTATCCGTCAAGCGAAATGAACAAAGAATACAAGCTTTATCCGGCTATGGAACTTAAAAGCAGTGTTGCCTTTATCAAAGACGTTCCAAAAGATTTTACCGTGAGTTACGGTTGCACTTATGTAACGGAAAAGGAAATGAAAATCGCAACTATCCCGGTCGGCTACGGTGACGGATATCCGAGATATTTGTCAAACAAGGGCGAAGTGCTTATAAAGGGAACACGGTGTAAAATATTGGGCAGAGTGTGTATGGATCAATTTATGGTTGACGTGTCGCACATATCCGACCTTGAAATCGGCGATGAGGTTACTCTTATCGGTACCGACGGAAATGAAACAATCACAATCGAAGATGTTTCCGATGAAAATTACAGATTCAATTATGAGTTCTGTTGCCTTATAAGTGACCGCGTGCCGAGAGTTTATATAAAAAACGGCAAGGTCATTAAGGTCAAAGACCATTACAACGTAAATAAATAGCAAAAACCGTTGAGTCGACACTCAACGGTTCTTCTTTTATTCAGCACATTTGTTGTTTAACACATTTGTTTTTTCAAGATATTCGTTAGCTTTTTTCAGCAAAAATTTATCATTCGGAAATTTAAGCGAATTCATTGCCTTTTCAAAGCCGAGCCACAGATATTCTTCGATTTCTTCACGCTGAATAACGGTGTTGGTATCTTTAGTGGTACCTAAAAATATAACAACCCTTTTTTCGATTTTTCCTTGAATCGAATACTCCGACTTGTATCTGAAATCGGGCATAAATTCAACTTTAATTCCGGCTTCCTCAAGAACTTCGCGGTAAGCCGTTTCGTGTTCGTTCTCGCCTCGTTCCATGTGCCCTTTCGGGAAGCCCCAATTAAGACTTCGCTTATTTTTTATAAGAAGAAAACGCACCTCGCCGTTTATAATTCTGTATACGATAGCGCCGCAGGAAAATTCATAAAGGCAGTTAAGCGTAAACTCTCCTTTATTTTCCATAGGTTCGACGGCGTCTTCGATTTGATGAACAATATAACGCTTGCTTTTCGGTGCAACCACCAAGATAATGCCGTTATCGTTTTTTCTTTTTACGGTTGCGATAACCCGTCCCTCAAAAACGCGGACACGGTGAGTTACCCCCATAATATATGCGCCCTTAACAAGAGAACGTGGATCAAGACCACTCTCAACAGTTCCGTAGTTCAATTTGTAAAAAACATTTTTCTCTCTGTCAAGGGAGTTCATTGGATTAGTCACTCTAACCCGTACATACTTACCTAACATTGTATATCTACTCCCGAATATACGACCGACTTAATCGGTCAAGCTGTAACTGCCTCTAATTATACATAAAAATAATTTGTGTTGCAAGAGTATTGCCTCACTTTTTTAATAAAATATTTCACATTTTTATTAAAATCATATTGTGATTTATGTGCATTTGTTGTAAAATGTACTTGATATTATCTTGAGGAGTGAAAGCTTTGTCACGCGACCGTTTCGACAACAAAAGCAGTGATTATGAGGATATTTTCAGTAATTCGTCACCGGATGAATTTGAAGACTTTTACAGTGGTGCAAAAGACGACGAATATGAAGATGTTTCAAGCTTTTCAGACGACTTTGCTTCAAAGTCCGCTCCGACAATCGAGCGTGTTCGCCAGCAAATCGAATATTCCGACATAAATCAGGTTTATGAAAATATGGCTCCCGAACCCGAAAAAAAGAAAAAGAAGAAAAAAAGGCATCACGTCAGAAATTTCATTGTTCTTCTTCTCGTCGTCGTTTTGGTTTTTACGGGTACTGCCGGATATTTTGCTTATTCAACCGCAGACACACTTTTATCTTCAATCAACACGCAAGAACCTCTTAAAGAAAACGAGTATATTGACGAATCACTGCTTTACAGCAATGAAAATCAAACCAACATACTGCTTGTGGGTATTGATGCGCGTGAGGGCGACACGGTGTCGCGTTCGGACACGATGATGCTTTTAACCGTTGACCACGAAAACGGTCAAATAAAACTTACATCGTTTTTACGTGACTCTTACGTTCAAATTGCCGGCGGAAGAAAAGAAAAACTCAATGCCGCCTATGCAAGATTCGGAATTCAAGGGCTTATTGACACTTTGGAGTTGAATTTTAAGGTTAACATTCCCTATTACATTCTTGTTGACTTTGAAATTTTCGAAACTATCGTGGACGAGCTTGGCGGAATTTCCGTAGAGGTCACACAAAAAGAAAGCGATTATACATATAATTCCGGAAAAGTGAACGTTCCCGTCCGCATCGAAGCCGGAGAAAGTGTTCTGCTTAACGGCGAGCAAGCTCTTTGGTACAGCCGAATTCGTTACCTTGATTCCGACTTTATGAGAACAAAACGTCAAAGGAAGGTTATTACCGCAATAATCGACAAGCTCAAGCAGCAGGAAATAAGCGAGCTTTTGGATTTGTCGGAAAAAATCGCTCCGCTTATTACAACAAACTTACCGAAAAACGATATTTGGGAAATAGGTTTTACTTCGCTTAAAAACAAAGCTTGGGAATATCAAATTGTCCAACAGCAAATACCGGCTCCGGATACTTGGACAAGCAAAAGCATTTCGGGTGTCGGTGACAGTCTTGTTATGGACCTTGAACAAAACACCGAAATTTTGCAAAGCTTCCTTAAAGAAAAACAATCTTACGAAAAATAGACGTGCTTCACGGGAGGAAATATATGAAAAAAGCTAAAATGTCACTTGTAGCCGAATTTACAAGTGCAAAAATCGACGACAGAATTTACGGCTCGTTTATTGAGCATTTAGGCAGAGCCGTTTACGGCGGTATTTACGAACCCGACCACCCCACCGCCGACAAAGACGGTTTCAGAACCGACGTTATCGAAAAAGTTAAAAAGCTCAACGTTCCAATCGTTCGTTACCCCGGCGGCAACTTTGTTTCCGGATACAACTGGGAGGACGGCGTCGGCCCCGTTGAAAGCAGACCGAAAAAGCTTGAACTTGCGTGGGGCGTTACAGAACCTAATCTGTTCGGCACTAATGAATTCGCAAAGTGGTGCAAAAAAGCGGGAACGTCACCCATGATGGCGGTAAATCTCGGTCTCAGAGGTCCCGAAGAAGCAAGAAATCTCGTTGAATATTGCAATCACAAAAGCGGCAGCTATTGGAGTGACCTTCGACGTTCGCACGGTTATGAAGAACCTCACAACATAAAACTTTGGTGCCTCGGAAACGAAATGGACGGCGATTGGCAAATAGGACACAAAACGGCAGTCGAATACGGCAGAACGGCAAGCGAAGCTTCAAAGGTTATGAAGTGGACGGATCCCACTATCGAAACCGTGCTTTGCGGCAGTGCAAGTCGTGATATGGCAACATTCGGCGACTGGGAAGCGACAACCTTGGACTTAGCTTATGACAAGGTTGATTATCTTTCGTTACATATTTATTTCGGCAACCGTGACAACGATACACCGTCTTTTCTTGCCAAAAATCTCAAAATGGATGAATTCATACATTCGGTTATATGTATATGTGACTATATAAAAGCCAAAAAACGTTCAAAGCACGTTGTAAACCTTTCTTTTGACGAGTGGAATGTTTGGTATCATTCAAACGGTGCTCCGTATGAAAAATGGAGTATGGCACCGCATCAGCTTGAGGACATTTACAATTTTGAAGATGCTCTTTTGGTTGCTCTTATGCTTATGACTCTTTTAAAGCACGCCGACAGAGTAAAAATCGGCTGTCTTGCACAGCTTGTAAATGTTATCGCTCCCATTATGACCGAAAACGGCGGTGCTTGTTGGGAACAAACGATTTTTTATCCCTTTATGCACCTTTCAAATTACGGCCGCGGCTATACTCTCGACTCAAGAGTGATTTCTCCAAAGCACGACACAAAAGAATTTACCGATGTTCCGGATATCGAATCAATCGCCACAATCAGCGAAGACCGTGAAAGTCTTACAATCTTTGCGGTTAACAGAAATATGGATGAAGATATCCTTTTTGACATTTCTCTGCTTGACTTTGAAAACTTTGAAGTTATTGAACACATTGAAATGAGCGGTTATGACATTAAGGCGGAAAACAGTGCCGTTGCCACACCCGTTAAGCCGTTTAAAGCGGAAAAACCCGTTCTTGACGGCAAAAATCTCAGCGTAAACCTTAAGCCTCTTTCTTGGAATGTAATCAGGCTTGCAAAAAATAAATAATTGTAGTAGAATATTAAAAGTATCTTTAAACAACACAGAAAGAGTGATTATATGGCGACAAAATGCTCTAATTGTGACAAACCTTTAAAAATTTGGAATATCAAGGCGGAATGTCCGCATTGCGGAACAAATATTCCGAATCACAACTGGGAAGAAAGATTGGAAGCCGATGCCGATTTTGCGGAAAACGCTTTTGCTAAATTCCACTACAAACTGAACAATTTTAAGAGTTCCGTGATAGGTTCAAAGCTTCGTATAGTTCGTCTTATTATGACATTCGCTCCGCTTATCGCTCTCGTACTTCCGCTTTATAAATTTACAATAACATTACCGTTCTATCAAGAATCGAAATCACTTTCATTCTTGAGTTTTATTCTTGACTATCTTCTTGAATATGACATCGGAAGCGTACTTAAACTTATGGGCGGCGAAGTTCTCGGTTCTGCGGTAACGATATTGGTAATAGCGTGTGTTCTTCTTTTGTTTTCGGTTGTTTGCGGAGTGCTTAACTTCTTTGTTCTTTTGATTGCGGGCATTAAAATGAAATATGTTTTTAACATTGTTCTCAACGTTTTAAGTACCGTTTCATTCGGTGCGGCAGCATTTGTATTTTCGTTGTTCACAAAAGCTTGCGTTGAGCTCGGCGGCGGAATCATTACCGATTGTTCTTTAAGCTACGGCTTTATTGTCGGTTGTGTACTTTTCTTTGTAAATGTAATTCTTAATATTATCGTCGGAAAAGGACTTAAAAAACAATACAAAGAACAACCGTCTATGGACGAGTTTATCGAAAACGAAATCACAGAGCTTCGTCAAGGAAAATAATTAAATACTAAAAGCGAAATCCCTTCCGTATAATTTACGGGAGGGATTTTTTATATGAAGGTCTGGATAATCAAAAGACATCATTTGCTGACGGTTTTCTTTTGCTTTTTAGTTATTGTGGGAATTCTTGTGGGCGTTACGGGAATTTCCGCCGTTACCGGTGCCGCAAGCCGAAAATTACCCGTTTATTCAGTTGAAACCGACGAAAAAAAGATAGCGATTACATTTGACGCCGCGTGGACAAACCAAGACACAGAGGAAATTGTGGATATTTTGAAAAAGCACAACGCCGTCGCAACCTTTTTTATTGTCGGTGATTGGGCGGAAAAATTTCCCGAAAGTGTGTCTGCTTTTTTTAACGCCGGTCACGAAATCGCCAATCATTCCGACACGCACAAATCGTTTTCAAAATGTGATTACGAACAAATAAAGCAAGAAATTTTAAGTTGCAACGAAAAGCTTACCGCCATAACCGGAAAAGAGGTTACTCTTGTACGCGCTCCGTCGGGCGATTACACCGACAGAAGCCTTGACGTAACCGAAAATCTTAATATGACTATGATACAGTGGAATGTGGATACACCCGACACAAAGATAAATTTATGTTTTGGGAAAGTGAGTCGGTATGACAGTCAGTGATATTTTTTCGGAGTTGTCAAAAGAAGAATTGTTGCTTAAATATTATCAACTATTAAGTATTTGGGAGTGCGGTGAAAATGTCGGGCAAGACGGCGATATACGCAAGGCAGAGCATAGACAAGAAGGACAGCGTCAGCATAGAAACACAGATTGATGAATGTAAACGGTTGTGCAAGCAGTCTGAGGTTGTTACGGTATATGAAGACCGCGGTTTTTCGGGCAAGAACACAAACCGTCCGCAACTGCAAAAGCTTATTACTGATATAAACTTGGGGAAAATTCAAAAGGTTCTTGTCTACAAGTTGGACAGAATCAGTCGTAATATTACGGATTTTTTCAAACTTTACGAGCAAATGCAAAAAAGCCGTTGCGAATTTGCTTCAGCCACCGAAAACTTTGATACATCAACTACGGCGGGCAGAGGAATGATGGGACTGCTTGCCGTTTTTGCCGAAATGGAACGCGAAAATATTCAGCAGAGAGTCAAAGACAATTATTATTACAGAATTCACGACGGACGTTGGGCGGGCGGTCCGGCTCCTTTCGGCTTTAAAAATATAAAACTTGACGGTTTTCCGACGTTGGAGCCCGTCGAAGATGAACTTGACGTTGTAAAAAAGCTTTTTCGTCTGTACACCGCGGAATATGAAACTCTGTATAAAGTCGCAGACAAACTGAATTCGCAAGGATACAGGACACGAAACGGAATACTCTTTACCAACGTGTCCGTAAGAAGAATACTGAAAAACCCCATTTACGTGAAAGCCGACAAAACGCTTTATATGTACTTAAAAAACAACGGTGCCGATATTGTTAATGCGGAAAAGGAATTCACGGGCGAGTACAGTTGTTGTCTTTTGGGCAAGAATTCCGTAAAGAGCAAGGAAAAATCGGAGCCTTCGATATTAAACGGGCAAACGGCTTATATTACCAAAGTGAAAGGTGTTTTAAACAGCGGTCAGTACATTTCGGCACAAGCACTTTTAAGAGAAAACAAACAAATTGCGGGCAGTGGGCGTGACGCCACGGCATTGCAAGAACTTTCCGGGAAGCTGAAATGTTCAAGCTGCGGCTATGCCATAAAAGCGTACGGATATAAAAGCACATCAAAAATTCCCTATTTATATTGCTACGGGAACAAATCTCAAAAGAAGTGCAAGCTTAGTTTTCGCGGTTTGGATTTTACCGAGATACAAAAAGAAATCGGGATAAAAATACAACGGCAAATAGACAACCTTGAAAGTCTTGCGAAAGGAGAAAAAGAAATTATATGTAAAAAAGAAAATATAATTGCAAGTATTGATGATGCAATCGACAACCTTCTTCAGCTTGTTATTGACGGAGCCGAACCGAAGTCGGTGGCAAAAAAAATTCAAGATTTGGAAAACAAAAAAAGCACTTTGGAACTTGAACTTGAAACGTGTAAGGCATCACTTATGCAGTTTGATTTTTCGGCGAAAACGGGTTTGTCCGCAACAAAGCCCATATATGCCGAAATGTCACCGATACAGAAAAAGAAAACGGTACAATTACTGATTGATAAAATACTCGTTTATCCCGACAATTCTTTGACTGTGAAGTGGAAAATTTAAAAACGCACCAAAGTCAACAACAATGCAAAAAAGCAGAGTATTCACTCTGCTTTCTTTATTTTTTTTGCCGTATCTTTTCCCATATCGCGAGTGTATGTCCACTCAACAGTATCACCGTCCGACAAAACATATTTTCCGCAGCTTACCGATGCGGCTTCGCCATTCACGTAGTACATCCAACCGGACAAGTCACCGTAATCGAACTCATATATATTGTTTATTCCCTCAACATAAACGGAATCGTTTGTTCCGCTTGTTTCAAGGTGAATCTTCTTTTCAGCCGTTATTTCCGCCAAGACGTCGTAAACCGTATCACCTTGTTCGATTTCGCATTTCGTTTCACCGAGAATTATGCCGTTTGAATTTATATATTGATTATCGTTTTCGTTTGCTATCGTGTCACAGCGTATTGATATTGTAACCGTTCCCAAAACGTTTTTGTCAACCGTTGAATTATAATGGTCTTCGGTTGAAGTAATGTTTACGGCAAGTACCGCCGCAGACAGTCCTACGGCAACGCCAAAAACAAGAAGATAATTCTTTATGTTTCTGTTTTTCTTCACATAAAGTACTATACAAACCGAAACCGCGACGATAAAAACGGCAAGACATATCCACAACTTGACGCTTACTTTTTTTTCTTTGTTTTCGGCACGATTATTTTCAACGGTGCCGTAAGAATCGGACTGTACCGTTTCTTCCGCTTTATCAAGAGTGTTTAATGTTTCTGTCAAAGACTCGTTTTCGCTTTGTTCTGCCGTTTCGGGTTCGTCTTTTATCGACTCGCCGTTACTTTTATCCGCCGACGGCTTTTGTGACACGTTTTCATTCGGTTCGGCAGCGGCAGACGTTGTGTTTTCTTTTCCCGAAGATTCGGGAATTTCGAGTACAGACGGATTTCTGCCGTCAAAGATGTACAAACTTGTCTTTCCGTTTATCATTCTCAGATATGATACCGTCGAATACAAAACTTGAACCGTTGCCGTTTCGCTTGCTTCACCGCCGACTTTATGGCAAAAAGCTCCGTTGGAAAGCTGATATTTTTTAATCCCGTCCAACAACGTATTTCCGTTTTTTATAAAACGGCTGTCCTTTTTGCAATCTATTCCGAGAGAAGAAACAGCTGCCAAAACCTGTGCCGTACTTTCGGGGCAATTCACTCCGTAGCTTGCGTAATCGCCGTCCGGCTTTTGACTGTCGGAAAGTAAAGTTATCGCTTTATCCACGGCGGTTTTAACCTTTGCCTCTTTATAATGAGGTGCTAAAGCTTGAACCGCCATGGCGGTTACGTCCACATCGCTCACCGCACCGGAAACAGCCCAGCCGCCGTCGGACAGCTGAAGCGACAGCAGTTTGTCTTTTACCGCTGAAATTGAGCAGTCATTACTTTTGTATCCGTTATTCAGCAAATGCAAGCCGTAAATCCAGCTCATCACACCTTGTTTGCCGATGGAATTATTCAACGTTTCGTAAATATACTTATCACCGCTGCCGACAGCTATAAGAGTAAGTGCATATTTTTGACGTGACGACGCAGAATAAATCTCGTTATTTGAAAGATATTTCAAAAGCGCTTGTTTATATGATGAAAAATCGTACTTACCGTATTGGCTCAATGCGATTACGTACCACTCCGACGACGTTCCCGCATTACTTGTAAGCGAGCCGTTTATCCATTGTTGAATATTCTCCGCCGACGATTTGTTAAGCTTATAATTCACAATACCGTCAACGATACCTTGTGCGTCACTTACATTTCGCGTGTTTTCCAGAGCTGTTACGGGAAACACGCTTGTCAGCAGAATTACGGCAATAATTATAAAAGTTACTGACTTTATAAGCTTATTTTTCATAAACTTTTTTGCCCGTAAGAATTGCCGCACCGCAAAGAGAAATCATAGCAAACACGCCTACAAAAACTACAGTGTTATCATACGATGTATTCGGAATAACCGGTTGCTGATTGTTCGGTGTTTCTACGGCATTAACCGTTACGGTGCAAACGGGAGGAACAAGATTTTGCGAATCGGATACGGCACTGATTATGTGGTTTCCGCCATTGTTGATGATAATTGACGCGTTACCGTTGTCATCGGTCTTAACCTCGGTTTTAATACCGTCAACGGTAATAACGGCGTTTGCCACGGGTGTTGTAACAAAGTTTCCCGATGCCACGTCGTAAACGCTTGTCGTAAGTGTAAGGTCGATTTTTTGACCTGCATCAACGGTTGCGGTATTCATATTAAACCAGCAATATGTATCCGACCAGCTTGTCGTATCCGTATAAACGAAGGCGTTTACATAGTCGCCTTCTTTAACCTCATCCAGAAGGCTCCAAGCCGACACGTTGTTTACATAATATCCGTAGGCACCGCCGTTTGCTGTACCCCAAAGTTTGTTAAGTGACTGACCGTATTCTGTGTTTACCGACTCATAACCTTCGGCGGCTCCGCCCTCATACTTTGATTCGTGAGCCGAATAAAGTGCTTCGTCGATTGTAAATTTGCCGTCTTCGTCAAGGTCGACAACGTCGATTTTTTCTTGAACGAGAACCAATTTTCCGTCCTTGTCGGCAATAGTTACATAAACAGACATCGTGTTGTTGTCCGTTGCAAACGCCGCAAAAGGTGTTGCTCCTATCAGCAAAAGAGCCGTAATAATTACAGCAAGAAATTTTTTCATTTTGATTACCTCTTTCTTTTTTTATTTATTTAATAGGTTTTCCCTATGTTTAGCTTGTTACAAAAAGTCCGTATTTTTTCTTTATGCGCTCAAGTTTTTCACCAATCGGTTTTGAAAGCAAAAGTATAAAAATCACGTTGGAAGCCGCATATTCGACGGTAACCGGTATTGAAGACAAAACAGATGCCCAATATCTCGTAATGTTAAAACCGCCGTCAATCCACAGGGTTGTCCAAACATCCATTGTAAGCGAATAAAGAACACCTGCCACCGCACCGAACACGCAAAGAATTATTTTATTTTTCTTCAAGGGCTTTGCCATGACACCCGCAAGAAATCCGAGAAATCCCCACGCAAACATTTGAAACGGCGTCCACGGGCCTTGTCCGAAATAGAAGTTTGACACCACCGCCGACAGTGAGCCTATGACAAATCCCGACTCTCTACCGAGGTGTATTGCGGCAACTACCGTTATAGCCGTAACGGGCTTAAATCCGGGCAGCCAAGCAAAAACGAATCTGCCCACAACGGAAATTGCGATTATTACAGCCAATACGGTCAATTCCTTTGAAGAATTTTCTTTTCGTTCAAAGCAATAAATCAACGGCAGACAAGACAAAATCGCAACGCCGAACGACACCCATGCGTAGTATTTTTCTTTAAAAATCAAAGCTCCGGAAATTACCGTCACGGGAACAGCCAGCAAAAGAACGCACGCGGTAATAAAACTTTTTCTTTTAAGCATTATCCGTCACGTCCTTTCTGCCGTTTATCCGACAGAGTTTTACAACGTCTTCGCAAATAATCGCGTTTTTGTAAAAACCTCTCGTTATTCTGTTAGCCGCGGTTGTGTAAAAACTGTTTTCGGAAAAGAATTCATAAGGAACGTCAACGGATATAATTTCACCGTCGAAAAACATTCCGCAACGGTCTGCATTTGCGGCGGCAAACTCAACATCGTGAGTTACCGTAATTACCGTAATCCCCTCACTTTTCAGTTTCTTGATGATATCGGAAAAAGTTTTCTTTGAAAAAGCGTCAATCGCCTTTGTCGGTTCGTCAAGCAACAAAATTTCGGGCTTGAGCAAAAGCATTTTAGCAAGTGCCGCTTTTTGCTGTTCTCCGCCGCTTAAATCATACGGATGCATTTGTAACAGATGCGTTATTCCGAGTTTTTCCGCAATGCCGTTAATTTCCCTTTCGGCTTCCGCCGTCTTATATTTCATAGCTTTGCACACTTCGAGCAAATCTTCTCGGAGAGTTTTTTCAAGAAATACCGTTTGCGGATTTTGAGGAAGCAATGCAATATTATTCACATAAAGCGAATTGCCCTTGAAGTCGGAAATTTTTTTGCCGTTAATATATATTTTTCCGCGATAAGCCTTAAGAAGTCCCGAAATCACGCCCAAAGCCGTTGTTTTTCCCGTTCCGTTTCCTCCTAAAATACAAAAATGCTCCCCTTTATAAATTTTCAACGAAACATTTTTCATTACGTCCGGCAAATTTTTTTCATATCTGAAATAAACATTCTTTAATTCAACGGCACAGTTTTCGTCATGATGAAAGTCGTCACGTTCCAATTTGTCAATTTCATTTTTAAACGTCGACGTAACGTATTTTCTTCCTTCGCGTACGGATATGGGACTGTCACCTTTTTCATCAAGCTCACCGAAAATTCTCATTGCGGCGGGCAGTCCCGCCATCATCGGATGCGACGGATTTTCCTTGAAAAATTTATTTATACACTGCGGTCTGTCGGCAAACACAAGAGAACCTTCCTCCATAATCAAAACTTTATCCGCTATGGGAAGAACTTCTTCAAGGCGGTGTTCGACGAGCAACACGGTAAGGCCTAATTCTCGATTAAGTTTTTGCAGAGTTCCGATAAAATCGGATGCGGCAATGGGATCAAGCTGAGCTGTCGGTTCGTCAAGCAACAAAATTTTCGGCTGCATAGCCATAACGGAAGCGAGGTTAAGCAACTGTTTTTGACCTCCGGAAAGCTCTGCCGTTTTTTTGTGAAACCATTCTTCAATTCCGAAATAACTCGCCATTTCGGCAACACGTCGACGAATGTTTTGTGTTGATAATCCGAGATTTTCAAGTCCGAATGACAATTCGTGCCAAACGGTATCCGTTACAATCTGACTTTCGGGATTTTGTAAAACAAAACCGATTTCGGACGCGGCAACACGGCGGTCAATGTGAGAAATGTTTTGCCCGTTATAAATTATTTCACCGCTTTGCTCTCCGTAAAGCGAAATTTCTTTTTTTATAAGTTTTAACAGTGTAGACTTTCCGCATCCCGATTCGCCGCAAATAACGGCAAAATCGCCTTCGTTAAAAGAGAAGCTCACGTGGTCAACGGCATTTTTATTTGCTTCCGGATAACTAAAAGTTAAATCTTTGATTTGTAATATTTCCACTGCAACTCCTCCTTTACTTCAATAATAAACGGAATAAAACACAAAACCGAAAAGGCTGAAAAAACAATAACGCTCGGCACACCGGAAAAATCAAACGAAATTTGCGGATAAAAGGTAAAGTTGATGTTTCCCGTTGCGGTAATAACAAGTATCGAAATGTCAAGCAAAGCAACAGTCGACAGTAGCAAAATGTCTGACTTTCCGAACGTGAAAACGGAAAACGAACTTCTTCCTTTAAGTCCGTAGCCGCGTGCTTTCATTGAAATACCCGTATCAATGGCATTCTCAAGCGCCCAAGTTATAAGCACCGAGTACACTCTCACTGTGCTTTTTATTTTATCCGACCAAGCCTCCGACGAAAAAAGTCCCATTGCCCTTTGCGAATCTCTGATTTTTTTTGATTGAGCTTTTAACAGCGGTACAAAACGTAACGAGGACGAAATAAGCAAAGCCGTTTTCGGCGATATTTTCCCGAACAAATACAAAAGTTTGTCATCGGTCATAACAAGATTAAAACACTTAAACCACTGAATAACGGCAATAAGCATTATCGAGGCATTTATGCCGTATAAAAGTGACTCCAAAGTTACGGGATTACCGTTAAGAAAGAACAAAACGGTAACGCCTCTATGCGAAAACAACGGATTTGTGAGCGAAATCAAAACAAACAGTAAAATATTAAAGCCGAATTCTTCAAAAAATTTTATGTTCGGTTTGTATTTTACAAAGAACAGTGTTCCGCCGACAAGTGCGGCACCCGAAAAAACGGGATTGGCGGAAAACATTACGATTACGAAAACGGATAAGAAGTAAACCGTTGCCGTAAATGGATGATAAGAGTCAAAACGTCTCATTTGTGTTCTCCTTTATTAAAACGCTTTTTCTCGTTAGCGGCGGTTTTCGTCGATTCCTTCAAACCCGAAGTTTCCAACGCCCTCGGCCACGGCCCTAAAAAAGCTTTTATCCGTGAACGTGTGACCGTATCAAAATCTTCTTTTTTCGGTATTCTGTTTATTTCCGCTGCTTTTTTTCGCAATTCACCGACTGCCCAGGCTTTCTTTTCTTCCGACGTCATAGCCATACCTCCGAAAAATAAAAAATACTCCCACAACCGAAAGGTTTGGGAGTACAACGGATTTTCGCAACACAAACAAGACTTTGGCGAAACACAAAAAGTGCCGCCGAAATCAAAATTTACGATAAATCGGTTGCACTCTTCACACCAAAGTTGTGTTAAACCTAAAAAGATACGGCAGGTCTCCTGACTTATGATTCAGTGATATATCACTCAAAAGCACGCCTTCTCGGCAAAGCCAATGGCACAGTGTACTTTTTTCCTGTCAAATACAGTAATGGCGGTTGTTCCGGATTCAAACCGGATTCCCTTTTACTTCTACTCGGTTAACAACTTTTCAAACCGTATCTTCCATATCAATATTAACTTTTTTATATTTTACCACTATGTCCTTTTAATTTCAATAACATTTGCCGAAAACATAGGTGGTTTAAAAAGTCTGCTTTTTTACAACACAAAAGCAGACTTTTTACAAATTATTTCAAAACCGAAACGGCATCGGAAATTGTTTTTTCAAAAGCTTCGTTTCCGTACTTGTCAACTTGAGCTTTGTTTTTATCTCCGTGAGTAAGGCAACCGGCACCGCCTATGCAACCGCCCGTACAAGCCATACCCTCAATAAAATTGGCGTCAAGAACATTTTTCGTCTTTTTGAGAAGTGCTATTTTACAAGCCTCAATGCCGTCGCAAACAGCGGGTTTGAGTTCAAAATCAATATTCTGTTCTTTCAACGCTTGATTTACCGCATCCGAAAGGCCGCCCGAACGTGCGAAAATTCTACCGTAATAGGAAGCGTTGTCAAGCACGTCTTCAGCGAGAGTCGTAATATCAATATCTTTACTGTCAAAAAGTGCCTGAAGTTCTTCAAACGTCATTACGCTGTCAACATAAGGCTTAACAGTTTCAAGCTGTGCCTCGGCTTTTTTGGCGGTACACGGCCCTATAAATACGATTTTTGCGTTTTCACTTGTTTCTTTTATGTATTTTGCAAGCGTAGCCATCGGTGAAAGATTATGCGAAATATGAGAAGCGAGCGAAGGAAATGCGGATTTTACATAAGACACGAATGCAGGACAGCACGAGCTTGTAAGAAATCCTTTTTCAGCCAACTCTTTCGACTCGGACATTGCAACCATATCCGCACCGAGAGCCGCCTCAACAACAGTAAAGAATCCAACCTCTTTAAGTCCGCTGATTACCTGACCTAATTTCGCATAGGTAAACTGACTTGAAATTGACGGAGCGACAATCGCATACACCTTGTATTTTTCGTTATTTTCACTTTTTTTCAAAAGGTCGATAACGTCTACAATATACGATTTATCCATAATCGCACCAAACGGACATTGATAAACACAAGCACCGCATGAGGTACACTTTTCGTCGTCTATTGTAGCCGATTTTTGTTCATTCATTGAAATTGCCTTGATTTTACAAGCAACTTGGCACGGTCTTTTTCTGCTGACGATTGCAGTATACGGACAAACTTTTGCACACGCACCGCACTCAACACATTTTGACTTGTCAATATGTGCCACGTGATTATTGTCAAAAGAAATCGCACCTTTTTTACAGACATCTTCACATCTGTGGGCAAGACATCCGCGACAAGCATTTGTTACTTCATAGCCGCCGACGGGACATTCGTCGCAAGCAATATCAATAACTTCAATCACGTTGGAATTTTTCTTATCGCCGCCCATTGCGATTTTTACGCGTTCTGCGAGAATCGCTCTTTCTTTATAGACGCAACAACGCATAGTAGGTTCATTACCGGGGACAAGGGTTTTCGGAATATCTAAAATATTATCATACAAAGTGTCGTTCCACGCTTGTTTTGCCACTTCACGCAAGACTTTGTATTTAAGATGCTGAACTTTAGTATCAAATTTACGCATTTTTTCCTCCTTAAAAGTAACTTACCTTTATGCGTTTACCCATTTTTTTCAGACAAGTCGAAAGTTCCTCGACAAGATTCATTTTAATGCTGAAATTGATAGGCAAATCGGGGTTCTGATGAGCAGGATTTATGGCTCTGCCTACATAGAAATTTATATCGGTTGCTTCTTCGAAAAGCAAACGGCTGATAAGCGAAGCACCGTCACGTTTTATGCTCCAATGCTCGTAATACTTATTTTCACCGAGATAATCCTTGGCGTATTCAACGACTTTGTTAACGGTAATAACGCCCTCTGTAACAAGGTCAACGCCCTCAAGTTCCGCTATCGGCGGAACATCCGACTGTTCGAAATTTAATGTCGGCTTAAGCGGTTTATTGAGATATTTTGCCGCTATTGAAGATGTTGTTCCTCCGCAGATAATGTGTTTGCCTTCTTTTGAGAAAAACAGCGACATCATACGTTCGCCGTCATCTCTGTTAAACGGCGGGCCGAAAAGCAGATTCATAGGTTCTCTTTTACGAATTCTTACAACACAAGCGGTAGCATCGTCACCCGGCTTGTTGCCGTAAAGTCTGTTACACTCATCGACAAGCATTGTAGAAAGTGTTTTTGCCGTATAGCCCGCCGGTGCAACCGTTTCGATAAAAGATATTATATCTTCGCGTTTCCAACCGAAATTATAAAGCATACCTATACCGGCGTGAGGACATCCGTCACTCATAGCAACGAAAATGTCATTTTCACGAAGCGGGATTACGGATTTATAAATCTTTTTGCCGCCGATATTCATTTCCGTTTTCGGATAATCGTAATTACTGCCGTCACGTATTAAAATAGCTTGCGGATTATCATATTGAATAATTTCGGCAGTCTGATTGTTCATTAAATGAATAATCGTAAACGTAGAATACGCAACGCCACGCACGGAACACACCGGAAGCGTTGCCGCAATCGTCGACACACATTCTTCGATGGGAAGCCCCTCCGACATCATAGTTGAAATGATTTTCGAAGTGAGCGTTGACAAAATGCTTGCCTTTACTCCGCTTCCCAAACCGTCCGCAAGAACAATTACCGTTGAATTTTCTTTATCTTCGACAATATCGACGTGATCGCCGCAGAGCTGTTCACCGTAATGATTTATACTTTTGTATCCGATATCTGCACACAAATCATTCATCAGTAATTGACTCCTTAAGTTTCGCAAGTGCTATTTTCGTTTCGGCGGCGGTTTCACCGAGAAGCGATGCGATTTCCTGAACAATACGCATTTGCTTATCTACAACCTTGTCTGCGACCTCAATGGTCTGACGGCTGATATTTTCTTTCTTTTCGCGTTCGTTTTCTTCGTCTGTAACGTCACGCATAATACCGATTAAAAGATGTGAATCTTTGTCGTGCACAACGGTTTGTTCAACATAGCGCTTATATTCCGCAAGATATACTCGCTCGTCACGAATTTCTCTGCCCGTCGACAGAACTTGCATAAATGCGCTGGGATCGAGAATTCGTATTACTTGATCACCCAAAATATCGGATGCCGAACGAATATTCATTATCTTTCTCGCCGCTTTATTTATCTGCTGAACCTCAAGCTGTTCGTTAAGAACTATAAGACCGTTGGGCGAATTATTAACGATTGTATCGGAAAAGCTTTCCGCTTTATCTTTAAGATAAGGAAGGCACATGGAAATTTCCGCCTTACCTTGAATGATTGCTATTGCTTTTTCACGGCAAGTATTATATCCGCAAGAGCCGCAATTCAGCTCGTGTGCGGGCTTAAATTTACCCATTTGTCTGAGAATGTTACTGATTTCCGTTTCGGACGGAGTAGCATTTCTCTGTTCAATGTATGTAAACGTCTTTTTCAGCTCGACCGACTTCGGCTGTTCAACCTCAAAATCGTTCTCGCCCGCATAATTCGACACTTCAATATAATCCTTTATATTTGAAGTATGATGATATTTTTCGATAACAGGACCGCCGACACAACTGCCGACACAAGCCGACATTTCAATAAAGCATTTATGTATTTTGCCTTTTTCGATGTCCTTTAAAACTTGAATACAGTTTTCAACACCGTCAACGGCAACATAAGTATACTCACTGACCTCATTCATCGTTTTAAGCACGCCTCCGGTTGTCGGGAAAAAGCGTGCACGACTGTTGTCATTGCTGTCCTGAATATTTTCTATTTCAATTTTTTCTTCTTTGAGCCATCCTGTAAGCTCTTCGAAAGTCAAAACCGCATCAACAATACCTTCATAATACTCTGCCTCGTCTTTTTTTGCAACACAAGGACCTACGAATACTGTTTTTGCGTTTGGAATTCTCTTTTTTATATCACGGCAATGAGCTTGCATCGGCGATATAACGTCCGCAAGATACTCAAGAGCCGACGGATAATGTTTCTGAATTAACAAGTTAATCGAATGACAGCAAGAAGAAATAATTATATCTCTTTCTTCTTGATCCAACATTCTTTCATATTCTTTTTTTACTATTGTAGCACCTATCGCCGTTTCTTCGGCATCATAAAATCCGAGTTTTTTAAGTGCTGTACGCATAGCCTCGATACCCGCACCGTCATAGTTAGCGATAAACGAAGGCGCAATACTTACAACAACCGGGTCACCGCTTTGAAGAAGAACTTTTACTTTTTCGACTTCATTTACGATTTCTTTTGCATTTTGCGGGCAAACAACGAAACACTGACCGCACAAAATACATTCGTTACCGATAATATGTGCCTGATTACCCGAAAAACGTATTGCCTTTACGGGACAGTGGCGAATACATTTATAGCAGTTTTTACAGTTTGATTTTTTAAGGGTCAAACAATTAGACATATACTGCTACTTCCTTTCATTTTCAAATTTACTCAGTACATTTTCTCGGAAAAATTCCTTAAAGTTCTCTTTTGTAACACCTGTGTGAACATCATCATCTACTTGAATTGTTACACCTACACGATTACACCTGCCGATGCAAAAGCTACCGGCAAGTGTAATTTCGTCTTGTAAATGATTTTGTTCAACGGCTTCTTGAAGAAGCTCAACTATCTCCGGCGAACCTTTCAGATGGCATGAGCTTCCGACACAAACCTGAATAATCATATCGTTTTAAACCTTTGCAACTACTTCTTTTTCGAAGAATTCGTTTACCGTATCGGGAGTTACCGAGAAGAACGTATCGTCTACAGTAACGCAAACACCTTGCTGACATTTTCCCATACAGAAAGTACCGCCAAGCTCGACCTTGTCACCGAGTTTGTTTTCGCTGATGAGATATTGAAGTTGTTCTACAACCTGACGTGAACCTTTAATATGGCATGAACTACCAATACAAACTGTAATTTTCATCTCTAAACTCTCCTTATACTTTATTCGTAATCTACAACGTGTGCCCAAGAAATAAGAAATTCTCTCTCTTTTTCATTGCCCTTAACGGACTGTGAAGCGGCAACGATAGGCATCCATTTTTGAACGTACTGCATAGCTGTGTTGCTCTTTTTACAGAACAAATCAAGATACTCTTTAGCACCGTTGATATCTCCGTTAAGCCAGAAAAGAAGGTATGTTCTTGCGGCATCGGCAGAAGCGTTTCCTTGAGTTGCGTGTGACCAGTCGAGTATATAAGGAGTTCCGTCTTCCGCAATGATAATGTTTGAAGGGTTAAAGTCGCCGTGGCAAACTTTATTGTGCTTAGGCATACCTTCAAGTCGTGTATGAAGGTCGTACTTTATTGTATCTTCAAGTACCGACATACTGATTTTTCGGTTCATCTTATCCTTAAGTTTATTAAGGAGAGGACAAGTCTTTGACTGAACCTCAAGTTGAAGATCAACGAGGAGTTCAAGATATTCGCTCTTTTTGTCTTCGTTTTCTTCCATAAGCATAGCAAGTGTCTTGCCCTTGATGTATTCCGAAACGATTGCCCATTTGCCGTCAACCATTGTTACTTCCAAAACTTTCGGAATGTTGAGCCCCGTTTCTTCGATACGAGCTTGGTTGAGAGCTTCATTAAGAACGTCTGCCTTTGAATAATCGTCGTTAAAAACCTTAACACACTTATCTCCGTCACGGTAGATAGTCTTGTTGTTTCTTACTGCTATTACTCTGTCGAGTTTCATTTGTGTTTCCTCCTTATACTTAAGCTTTCTTACCCTTACGGTAAGCTGACTTAACTTTATCGTTTTTTAATGTACCGTTAAGAGTGTCCGCTGTCGGCATTTCTGCTTCTACAAAGTGTCTGCCGTAATAAGCGTTGAGATACATTTGCTTAATTTCGCTCATAAGAGGATATCTCGGATTGGCACCTGTGCACTGGTCGTCAAATGCTTGCTCAACCATTTCGTCAAGAGTATCGAGGAAGACTTTCTCGTCAACATTGTAATCCTTGATTGTTTCTTTAATTCCGACTCTTGCCTTAAGGTCGTTGATAGCTTTGATGAGATTTTCAAGCTTTTCTTCGTCGTTTTTACCGCCGAGTCCGAGATAGTCTGCGATTTCGGCATAACGGGCAAGTGTATGAGGATGGTCATATTGAGAGAATGTACCCATCTTTGCCGGAGCTTCACTTGCATTGAAGCGAAGAACTTCTTCAATCATAAGTGCGTTTGCCACACCGTGAGGAAGGTGATGGAAAGCACCGAGTTTATGAGCCATTGAGTGACAAACGCCGAGGAACGCATTTGCGAATGCCATACCGGCCATTGTAGCGGCATTTGCCATTTTTTCTCTTGCTTCGATATCTGTTTGACCGTTGTCATAAGCACGGGGAAGATATTTGAAAATGTTCTTGAGTGCCTGAAGTGCAAGACCGTCTGTATAGTCCGTTGCGAGCATTGCGGCATAAGCCTCAACTGCGTGTGTTACGGCGTCAATACCGGATGCTGCTGTAAGTCCCTTCGGTGCTGACATATGGAAATCAGTGTCGATAATTGCCATATTCGGAAGTAATTGATAGTCGGCAAGAGGATATTTAACGCCTGTTGTTTCGTCGGTAATAACCGCAAAAGGTGTAACCTCAGAGCCTGTACCTGCCGATGTGGGAACTGCGATAAAGTATGCTTTTTCGCCCATTTTGGGGAATGTGTAAACTCTCTTACGGATATCAATGAATCTCATTGCCATATCCATAAAGTCTGCTTCCGGATGTTCATAAAGAACCCACATAATCTTTGCTGCGTCCATTGCCGAGCCGCCGCCGAGTGCGATAATTGTGTCAGGCTTAAATGCTGCCATTTGTGCAGCACCCTCTTTAGCGTTGCAGAGTGTCGGATCGGGCTGAACATTGAAAAATGTTGTGTGAGCAATGCCCATTTCGTCAAGTTTGTCTGTAATCGGCTTTGTATAGCCGTTTTGATAAAGGAATGTATCTGTTACGATAAATGCTTTCTTAGAACCGCGAACTGTACGAAGCTCGTCAAGAGCAACAGGTAAGCATCCTTTCTTGATATATACCTTTTCAGGTGCACGGAACCAGAGCATATTTTCCCTTCTTTCTGCTACTGTCTTTATATTGATAAGATGTTTTACACCGACGTTTTCCGAAACGGAGTTGCCGCCCCAAGAACCGCAACCGAGTGTAAGTGACGGTGCAAGTTTAAAGTTATAAAGGTCACCGATACCGCCGTGTGATGAAGGTGTGTTTACAAGAATACGGCATGTTTTCATTCTTGCCGCAAATGTGCTGAGTTTTTCCGTTTCCGTTACTTCGTTAAGATATATTGAAGAAGTATGACCGTAACCGCCGTCGGCTATCAAATGCTCTGCCTTTGAAAGTGCGTCTTCGAAATCTTTTGCCTTATACATAGCGAGTACGGGAGAAAGCTTTTCGTGAGCGAATTCTTCGCTGATGTCAACACTTTCAACTTCACCGATAATAATCTTTGTTCCCGCGGGAACGGTTACGCCCGCAAGCTCTGCGATTTTTGCGGCAGACTGGCCGACAATCTTGGCATTAAGCGAGCCGTTGATGATGATTGTCTTTCTAACCTTTTCGGTTTCTTCGGGATTAAGGAAATAACAACCTCTTGTTGCGAATTCTTCCTTAACTGCCTCATAAATGCTTTCAAGAACGATAACTGACTGCTCGGAAGCGCAAATCATACCGTTATCAAATGTTTTCGAGTGAATAATAGAGTTAACGGCAAGAAGAATGTCAGCCGTGTCGTCGATGATTGCCGGAGTGTTACCGGCGCCAACGCCGAGTGCCGGCTTACCGCTTGAATAAGCAGCCTTTACCATTCCGGGACCGCCAGTTGCGAGAATAATGTCGGCTTCTTTCATTACCGTGTTTGTCATTTCAAGTGACGGAATATCAATCCAGTCGATTATGCCTTCCGGAGCACCTGCCGCTACGGCTGCTTCAAGAACCAATTTAGCAGCGGCGATTGTGCTTTTCTTTGCTCTCGGATGAGGAGAAATGATAATTGCGTTTCTTGTTTTAAGTGCAATCAAGCATTTGAAAATTGCCGTTGATGTCGGGTTAGTTGTGGGAATAACCGCGGCAATAACGCCGATAGGCTCCGCAATCTTTTTAATGCCGTATGCTTTATCTTCTTCGATAACACCGCAAGTTTTTGTATCTTTGTAAGCGTTATAAATGTATTCTGCGGCATAGTTGTTTTTAATAACCTTATCTTCGACAACGCCCATACCCGTTTCTTCTACTGCCATTTTCGCAAGCGGAATTCTTGCCTTATTTGCGGCAGAAGCAGCTGCTAAAAAGATTTTGTCTACTTGTTCCTGTGTATAAGTAGCAAATACTTTCTGTGCTTCTCTTGTACGTGCGATAGCTTCTTCAAGCTTTTCAACACAGTCTACAATTTCATAAGTTTTTGTTTCCATGTGTATCCTCCTAAAATTAACTGCTTTAAAATTTCGGCATTTTACAAAATTATGCCTTTCTTGAGTTCGTTAACATTTTAACAAGCTTTTTTTTGCTTTGCAATTCTTAAAATGTTTATGTAGTATTATCAAAAATGATAATACCCCGATTAAAGATGCTTTCGTTTGGAGTCGCAAAGCGCCGTTATGAAACGGCGGTCAAGATTTGTAAGCTTGTATCCGTTTTTATAAATTAAAACGTCCTTATATTTTTTATTATTGTCGACACATTTCTTTTGAACAAGATTGTACCGTTCGAGAATGCTTTTCGGCGCGGGAGAAACCCACATAAACGTTTCGGGATTTTTATTAAGCAAATCGAACTGACTTGCACGTTCGAAAATAAATATTCTGCGGTCTATGTTGTCGGGCAACTCCTCTTTCACGACTTTTGAAAGAGGCATCGAAGGAACATAAGGGTCCGCGTGTGCGATTTCAATCAGCCCCTTAAGGTCATCAAACGTGATTTCGTCCTTTTGTGCCAAAGGTCCGTCGGCATTCATAATAAGCGAATACGAAAATTCCGTTATCATTTCATAAGCCAAGCCTTTTTCTTCGAGCATTGCCTTAAAATATCTGTCGTAGTTTTCGGCATAACGGATAATTCCCAATTTGTAATCGTGATTCAGAATATTGTTAATCGTACGTTGTGAATTTGTTTCTTTGTAAAAAATTTCCGCCGGATCATCGGAAAGGACTTTCGAAAACTCCGAAAAAGCCTCCGAAATATAACAGGCACGCGGAACGGAAATAGAAAAAGTCTGTTTTTTGGGTGAGCCTTTTTTATAAAAATTCTCAACTTGATCTATTTGACTGAGAATTTCTTTTGCGTAGCTGATGAATTCTTCGCCCTCCGGTGTAAGAGTGACACCTTTGGCTGTACGTTCGAAAATCGCAATACCCAAATCCGCCTCCAACTCTTTAATAGAACGGCTTATATTGGGCGTTGCCACCAAAAGCGTTTCCGAAGCTTTGTTAAGTGAGCCGACCTTGGCAACCTCAACGGCATATTTCATATGTAATATATTCACAGTACTCACCACACTAAATTCAATCTGCTTATATTATAAAACATCTTCGTCTTTTCTTCAACAGGAAAATTATATATTTCTTTACCTTTGTTACCGACGGTGACAGTCTTGACTATACAAAAATTTCGGTCGACGAAATTGTTCGGCGCGTAACTTCACAAGTCGGTAACGGATCAATCGTTCTGTTTCATAACGGTGTGGAAAACACGGCACCGGCGCTTGACATAATACTCACCGAGCTTTCGGCTCAAGGCTACACCTTTGTAGCGGTGAGCGATTTGATTTACAAAGACGGTTACGCCCTTGACCACACGGGCAGACAACACAAAACGGCATAAAAAAAGCCGATGAGATCATCGGCCTTTTTAAATGTCAAACCCCGTATTTTTTATGAATTCCTCTGCAAAATCCGAATCAAGCGACAAGTCCGTATATTCCGCGATTTTGGCAAACTTTTCCAATTCGTTTTTTTCGCAGGCGTATTTTACCGCACCCGACAAACTGCTGTTATTTATTGCAACACACTTTTCCTTCAGTTCTTTCGGCAACAAACCCGTAAAAGCGGCATTTTCTATATTGATTTTTGACGAAAAGCCACCCGAAACATACATTTTTTCTATACTGTCAAAGGTTATACCCTGTCGCTTAATTAAAATTTTAATCGCGGAAAAGACCGCCGATTTCGCAAGCTGATACTGACGAACATCTTTGTCGCTCAAATAAACCTTACGGCTCAAAAAATACTTTTTGTTCCGCATATATCCCGACTTGTCAACTGTGCCGTTTTTTAAAAGTTCGGCAATTATATCGACAAGCCCCGTACCGCATATACCTTCGGGAGTTACGTTTCCGACCGTCTGTATGTTTTTGCCGTCAAAAGTACAGACGGCTCCGACGGACGCATTCATTCCGCACGAAATACCGCCGCCTTCAAAACAAGGTCCGGCAGCAGCCGAAGTACACAGTGCTTTTTCACGTGAATAAAGCACTATTTCCGCATTTGTTCCCAAATCGACAAGTAAATTAAACTTATCTTTTGACGGAAATCCGACAAAATTCATACCCGCTGTTAAATCGGCACCGAAGAACGTCGAAATTGACGGCAAAGATTCTATTTCAACGGCACATTTTAAAAACGATTTTTCCTTTCTGCTTTCAAGAAAAACGGGGGTATAAGGATACACTCCCAAAGAGGTCGGATCGACACCGAAAAAAATGTGAAGCATTGATGTGTTTCCCGTTACATATATTTTTTGCAGTTGACCGACATTAAATTCTTCTGCCGCTTTTTCTATTGCCTTAATAAGAGGCTTTCGCAAATCAGTTACGGAGTGTTTTCCGCAGTAGTCGATTCTTGTCATTACGTCGGCACCGAATTCAACTTGCGGATTTATACATATTTTTTCCGCAACCGTCTTTTTTTCGTCAAGCGATACAAGTGCAAGAGCCAGCGTAGTTGTTCCTATGTCAAGCACATAGCACATATTTTCTGTATAGGCAGCCGTTTGCTCGACTTCACGTTCGACATACGTACTAATCTTCGGAAGCTCTACGAAAATATCTTTTTCGATTTTATATTTGCAAGACAGTTCTTTTCTTCCGTCGACAACGACACCGCATTTGCCGCAAATTCCCTTGCCACCGCAAACGCGACGGACGGCTTTACCGTTTCTCGCTAAAACATTCGACAAGATTTCGCCGTTTTCGGCAAATATAATTTCATTGTCAATCGCAACCTTATACATAAATCTGCCCCGCTAACTTTTGTTTGAGTATATAATAACAGTTTGAAAAATTTATATCAACATATTATTTTAAAAATATTTTTGCTCCGTTATCATTTGAATTCATAATTTTTTTGTAATAAATTCACAATTTTTTCTTGTAATTTCGAAAATTTTATTATACAATGCTTATATAAATATATAAGGAGGAGCTTTATGCCGACAACGAGTATTACAAAAATCAAGACAAAACAACACAATTTATATCTGCGTGTTGCAAAGGGACATTTTGCAACAAGCAGCTCACACAGTAACTATTATATAGACGTTGCCGCACAAAAGTCACGTCTTTCGGAAGCAAAAGCCGTTGCCAAAGAGCTTTGCAAAAACAACAGATACAGCAACAGCCTTATTGATACTGTTCTTTGTCTCGACGGTATGGAGGTTATCGGCACTTGTGTTGCCGATGAGCTTACAAAAGATAATTTTGTTAATATCAACGCACATCAAACAATTTATGTTGTTACGCCGGAAGTAATAAACGGTTCGCAAATTATTTTCCGCGACAACATTGTTAATATGATTAAAGGCAAGCACGTTTTGATTTTAGCTGTTTCGGTCGCTTCCGGAAACACGGTCAAATCGGCTATTGAAGCCGTTAAGTATTACGGCGGCGACGTGGTCGGTGCCGCTTCGATTTTCGCGACAACCGAAAAGTGTGACGGTTTCGAGGTTAATTCCGTTTTCAATCCGAACGACTTGCCCGACTATTTCAGTTCACCCTCTCACGAATGTCCTCTTTGTAAAGAGGGCAAAAAGCTTGACGCACTCGTTAACTGTCACGGTTGTTCAAAGCTTTAACAAACATAAAACTATATAAAAAAAGGACGGTTGCGACACTTTCCGTAAGGAACGGCGTCTCAATCGTCCTTTTATTTTAATTAAACACGTTTCATCCGCGAGAATTTCTCTCCCCAATTATTTGCCCAGCTCTCACAGTAGAGTTTGTAATACGAAACATTGTTTTTTTCTCTGTATTTCGCAAAACAGTTGCACCAAATAACAGAAGGCAGAGCAACAACCAAGTAATAAAGAGGGCCCAAAAGTAAACATTGCCACGTGTGACCGTATTCATGAATACGTGTGTTGTACAGCCACTCTTTTCTTTCCTTTTCGTCACGGATAAATATAAACATACCCATTGAAAGCCCGCCCTGATTCCAAGGCATATACACAATGTTCGCATATCCGAATTTTTGATGGCCGTATCCCAAAATTTTCGTGCAAATAAAGTAAGCTATTCCGCCCGCAATATTCACGGGTAGTCCCCACGTCCACTGTACCGCATAGAAAAACGCATCAAAAAGTTTGCTTCTTTTTACGGTTGGTTCCGTTTGGTTTATATTGATTTTATCCATATTTTTCTCCTTTATTCCGCTTCAATCAACTGCTGTTTTTTAAGCATTTCAGCCTCAACGAGAATTATATATTCGCCGTTTTCGTTTAAATCAAGCGTATGACCTTGTGACTCGTCGTTGTCCTCACCGAGCCATGTTTCTTCAAGCTTTTTGCCGCTGACGACGAGTATTCTCTCTTTTTCACTGTCTGTAAGAGTAACACTGCCGTATTTGTGCTTTGTTGCAATAGCCGCACGAATCATTGTGTGGTCTTCTTTTGTCATTTGGAATTTTCTTAAAAGTATATAAGAAACCAATGCGCAAATCATAGGTATTATAGCCACGCAAAGACGGATACCGAAAATGGCCGATGCCGGCTGCTCGATAAATTCGGTTGCTTCACTCTTTGTGTCAAGCCCGAAACCGCCGAGAATAAGAGTAACGATAAACGTATTTATTCCGCCCGTTACTTGTTTCACCATAGTATTACAGGTTGAGACAACGCCCTCTCGTCTTCTGCCGGTAATAAGCTCGTCGACGTCTGTTAAATCGGGGAAAACGTTGTTGCAGACAAATCCGATACCGCTCATACCGAAATAGTAGATGATAATTCCCAAAAGCATAAGAATAAACATCACCGTGCTTTTCGGTGTGTTCGGCTGACTCGACTGAACGACAAGTCCTATTGCAAGTCCCAAAATCATCAGCGGAGTCACGATTGTTCCGCACTTCTTTTTGCCGTATTTCATTGTAAGAGCATAATTAAGCGGGAACGCCGCCGATTCGAATATACCGGCAAAAACATTAAACAGCGGATAGTATTTATACTGATTGGCGAGGAACGTTATATAAAAAACATACGTTGTGGAATAGAAACTTCTTGCCATTTCCCAGAAGAAGCTTATCCCGAAATACTGCCTAAACGACTTGTTTTTGAACACTTGAACATATTCGTAAAAAGCGATTTTCAAATCAAGCGGCTCTTTCTTCATATTAAGTGAGCTCGGCTCTTTAACAAGCTTAAACGTTCCGTAAATCGCTACGCTGTACATAACGGCAAGAATAACGCCCGAAAGGAAGAACGGCATTTTCGCGTCTTTCGTCAAGCCGTCGGAAAATCCGAAAACGGAAAGCAAAATAAGTAAGACAACGTAAGACGGCACCATTCCCACCGAATTGAAAATATAGCTGACCGACGTATATTGAGTACGCTTGTTATATTCGGGAGCAAGTTCGGGAAGCATTGCCGTGTGCGGCACCGCGATAACGGTATATGCCGTTTTGTAAAACACATAGGCAAAAACGAAATAAGCCATTGTGATATACGGATGATTTTCTCCGTCAAGTCCAAAGGAATTCCACAGCATTATATATGAAATAAAGACAAGCGGTATACCGTATTTGAGATAGACTCTGTGTTTACCGTATTTTGAACGTGTACGGTCGGTAATAATGCCCATAATGGGATCGTTGAGACCGTCCCACACAACCGCAATCATAGTTATAAATCCGGCATACTCAATATCGAGTCCGACAACTCTTGTTAAAAATATGCTGAAATACATACTGATTATATATCCGCCGCCACCCATAAAAATGTTAGTGAAGCAGTAATAAACCATTGGCAAAACCGTATCGAAAAAGTTTCCTTCAATGCCGATTGCCTTTTTTATTTTCTCACCCAAAAACCATCACACTCTTTTTCGAAAAATACTGTATTAACTATATCATTTACTGAACATTTTGTCAATTTAGCAAAAAAATGCCACCTAATCTTTTTCGGATTAAGTGGCGTCTTTTATTTAAGAGAATCTACAACTCGACAAGCCGCAAGTGCCGAAACAGCACCGTCCGCCGTTGCCGTTGTAACCTGTCGTATTGATTTTGTACGGCAATCCCCCGCAACGAAAATTCCCGTTTCAGCCGTTTGCGGTAAACAATCCTCACCTGAAATTACATAACCGTAATCATCAAGATTCACAACATTTTTAAACGGCTCGTTTTCGGGCTGTTGACCGATGGCGACAAATACGCCGTCAACCGAAAGTTCTGTTTTTTTGCCGTCGGTATCCAACAGCAAGCCTTTAAATTCTTTATCACCGATGATTTCAAGAACGGTTGTGCCGAGAATAACCTCAATATTTTCTTTTTCGTTAACCGCACTCACAAGCTTTTGCTCGCCTGTCAAAAAGTCAAGATTTTGGACAACGTACACCTTTTTGCAAATATCGGAAAGCATAACCGCCTCTTGCAAAGCGGTGTTACCGCCGCCGATTACGGAAACGGTCTTGTTTTTGTAAAAAGCACCGTCGCAGACAGCACAGTAAGAAATGCCTTCGCCCGTGAAATCATTCTCTTTCGGAAGTCCGAGTTGTCTGTGATGTGAACCCGTTGCTATAATCACCGTTTTTCCCTTGAACTCGCCGCCCTCGGTTGTCACGGTAAAATTTCCCGTGCTACCGGAGATTCCGGTAACACAGTCCATTTCGATTTCCGCACCTTGTCCCAACACTTGTTCAATGAGTTTGTCGGCAAATTCAACGCCGCTCATTTGTGCAAATCCGGGATAATTTTCCACTCTCGGCGAATGAGTTATTTGTCCGCCGAAGGTTGATTTTTCAATTACAAGTACGGTTTTTTCCGCACGTCTGGCATAAAGTGCCGCCGTAAGACCCGCGGGGCCCGCACCCACAACGATTATATCGTACATTTATGAAAACTCCTTATTTATTGTAGCTTTCAATGAAACCTTTTATGTTTGAAAGATTTACGATTTTTTCCGCTACGCCGCCCTTGATTACAACAAGTGTAGGAGCTTGACGAACTTCGAATTTATTAGCCATATCGGCATTTTCGTCGGCAAAGACTTCCTCAAAAGCTATTCCCGCTTTATTAAGGAATTGAACTGCCATTTTACAGTTCGGGCAAGTTCTTGTAGCAAAAAGAATGATTTTATCGTCTTCCGCTACCTCTGTTTTTGCCTCGCAATCACAGTTTTTTGCTTTGGAAATATCATGAGTCAAGGTTGACTTTGAAATATCGTAAACTTTTCTGTCCTTATATTCTTGAGCCTTACCGTCATTCCAGTTCTTAACGGGACGGTAATAACCTGTGATACGGCTGTAAACCTCAGCTTCTTCGCCGCATTCGGGACAAGTAAATGCTTCGCCAGCAATATATCCGTGATTCTTACATACCGAATATGTCGGAGAAATCGAATAATAAGGAAGTCTGTAATTTGAAGCGATTTTTCTTACAAGATCCGCGCATGATTTCCAGTCGGGAAGCTTTTCGCCGAGGAATGCGTGGAAAACAGTACCCGATGTATAAAGAGTATGAAGTTCATCTTGCATATCAAGTGCTTCAAAAATATCCGCTGTATAGCCGACGGGAAGATGCGAGCTGTTTGTATAATAAGGTGTTTCGCCTTCTTTATTACCTGCCGTGATAATGTCGGGGTAATATTTAAGGTCGTGCTTTGCAAGACGGAAAGCAGTTGATTCTGCCGGAGTTGCCTCAAGGTTATACAGATCGCCGTATTGAACTTGATAGTCGGAAAGTCTTGATCTCATATGATTGAGAACATCTTTTGCGAACTGTTGAGTTTTCTCGTTTGTCATATCGGCTCTGAGCCATTTTGCGTTAAGGCCGACCTCGTTCATACCGACAAGACCGATTGTCGAGAAGTGGTTGTT
>CAZTMZ010000010.1:38659-67711 GCA_964615315.1 uncultured Eubacteriales bacterium
ATAAGGATAAAGTCCGGCGTCGAGAAGTTTTGTGATAACGTCACGTTTTACTTTAAGCGAACGTGCCGAAATGTCCATCATCTTATCAAGACGCTTATAAAAGTCAGCCTCGTCCTCTGCGAGATATGCGATTCTCGGCAAGTTGATTGTAACAACGCCTACCGAACCCGTTGATTCACCGCTGCCGAAGAAACCGCCCGACTTTTTGCGAAGTTCACGAAGGTCAAGACGAAGACGGCAGCACATTGAACGAACGTCACTCGGTTCCATATCACTGTTGATATAGTTTGAAAAATACGGTGTTCCGTATTTTGCCGTCATTTCAAAGAGAAGTTTATTGTTTTCGGATTCCGACCAGTCGAAATCACGTGTAATCGAATATGTGGGAATAGGATATTGGAATCCGCGACCGTTAGCATCGCCTTCAACCATAACTTCAATAAAAGCTTTGTTTACCATATCCATTTCGGCTTTACAGTCTTTGTACTTAAAGTCTAATTCCTTGCCGCCGACAATACAGTTAAGCTCTGCAAGGTCGTTCGGAACCGTCCAGTCAAGAGTAATGTTTGTAAACGGTGACTGAGTACCCCAACGCGACGGAGTGTTAACACCGTAAATAAAGCTTTGAATACATTGTTTAACTTCTTTATATGAAAGATTATCGGCTTTAACAAAGGGAGCAAGATATGTATCAAACGATGAAAATGCCTGAGCACCCGCCCATTCGTTCTGCATAATTCCGAGGAAGTTTACCATTTGGTTGCAAAGCGTTGAAAGGTGTGCCGCCGGAGCAGACGTAATTTTACCGGGAACACCGCCGAGGCCTTCTTGAATAAGCTGTTTTAACGACCAACCCGCACAGTAGCCTGTAAGCATTGAAAGGTCGTGAATATGAATGTCGGCGTTTCGGTGAGCACTGCCGATTTCATCGTCATAGATTTCCGAGAGCCAATAGTTAGCCGTAACGGCACCTGAGTTTGAAAGAATCAAACCGCCTACCGAATATGTAACTGTTGAATTTTCCTTAACACGCCAGTCGTTAACATTAAGGTAATTATCTATAATAGCCTTATAGTCAACCATTGTTGCGTTGATATTACGCACTTTTTCTCTTTGACGGCGGTAAAGAATATATGCCTTTGCGACTTCGGAGTAACCTGCCTGTACGAGAACCGACTCAACACTGTCTTGAATATCTTCAACCGCAATTTTGTGGTCCTTGATTTTTGAAGAAAAATCCGCGGTAACCTTAAGTGCCAAAAAGTCAATGATGTTATCGTTGTAATCTGTTTCCTGTGCTTCAAAAGCCATCTTTATAGCTTCGGAAATTTTAGCTAAATCAAATTCGGCGATTTTGCCGTCTCTTTTAATAACATTATACATAAAAATTTGTCCTCCTTTTGTATTTCCGTTTTTTCGGTCCGTGTATAAGTATATAAAAAAATATTGTGTTTGTCAATAGACAAAACACAATATATTGTGATTTTTTTCAATTTTGGACACAAGATAATGTGTTATATTCCTCGCAATTCCGTGTTTTCAAAATGTTTTTTGGCAATATTCAACATATTTTTCATTTCATTTTTGTCATATCCGCTATATCCCGAACAAATCAGGTCTCCCGAATCGACAAAACTTTGCAAATAATAACGTGTTGAGCCTTGAAGCCACTTTGCCATCTGCTCTATATCTTGTGCGGTATGCAATTCCTTTACCACGGTCGTTCTGAATTCATACGGGCAACTGCCGTTTTTCAAAAAGTCGACGCTTTCCTCGATTTTGGAAATATCGAAATTTTCAACGCCGGCCGTTATTCCGTATTTTTCTTTTGAATTTTTTATATCCATGGCAACATAATCGACAAGACCTTTGTTTACCGCACTTTTAAGCACATCGGGACGGTAACCGTTTGTGTCAAGCTTTACCTCATATCCCAAACTTTTAATTTTGTATAAAAATTCTTCTAAATCCGGTTGAAGCGTAGGCTCGCCTCCGGTGACGCAAACGCCTTCTAAAATTCCCTGTCTTTTATTTAAAAATCCGAAAAAATCTTCTTCGTCTATTTTGTCGTCATCAACGGTTGTTACAAGCGATGCGTTATGACAAAAAGGGCAACGGAAATTACACCCAGCCGTAAACACGGTGCAAGCCATTTTGCTCGGAAAATCCAAAAGTGTAAGTTTTTGTAATCCTTTAATAAGCATAATCAGTCCTCGATTTCAAAATATACTCTGTATCTCTCATGGAGAATTTCATAAAACGGAACAAGAATATGTCCGTCAACGGAAAATTCAAGGTTGCCGACACGGTGTATATCGGTATTCGTGATGGGGTCGACGGAAATTCCTTCATAATTCGTCAAATCGTTTTCGCCCTTCGCGTGATCGTCGTCGGGAAAATTTTCCCGACCGAGTCTTTCCGCAAGAACTATTCCGCCGTATGTGAAATAAACTTCGTTTTCGTTATCACGTTTTTTATGTGTTGATATGCACATCGGCAAATTGATTTTTATTACATCGCCTTTTCGGAAAGTGCCTTTTATTTTGACATAGCCTTTTTCCGTTTCCGTATAAATCTTGCCATTATATTCCGCCGAAAAGCCTTTACACCAGCAAGGTTTTCTCAAGCAAACGGTTTCCTCGGCATCGTCATTAAAAACAAGCTCGGCGGTGTCGCCGTTCGGATATTCGCTTTTAAGCGTTGCCGAAACGCAGTCGGTCTCAACGGTCGAAGGAATATACAAATTAACATAAAGGGCATTGTCATAGCCGAAAATATGCGAATTATATGTAAACGGATTTTCAAGTCCCGAACCGAAGCAGCACCAAAACGACTCCTCAAGAGTAGAAAAGACTTTAAAATGTCCGCTTTTAAGCCCTACGAAATACGTTTTCATACCCGTTTCATCTTGTGAGGCGAGAATGTGATTATACAAGACCTTTTCACAGTAATCGTAATATTTTGAGTCTTTTTCGATTTCAAAAAGTTCTTTCGCAAGCACCAGCATATTGTTCGAATTGCAAGTTTCACACGTGTTTGTTTCGAGAGGCTCGGTATTCAAATCGTGGAAATGCTCACCCACGCTGTTGCCGCCTATGGCATAGCTTCGGTTTTGGCTGACGGTATCGAAAAAGAACCTCGCACAGTCCAAAAAATTTTCATCACCGCAGTTTTTGTAAATTTCCAACGCTCCCGCAATTTTCGGAATTTGAGTGTTGGCGTGCTTTCCGCTTAAAACATCTTGTTTTTGCGACAGCGGTAAAAGTAAATCGTCTTCGCAAAAAAATCTCGACGCTTTGTTAAATCTTTCGTCTGCCGTAATTCTGTAAAGGCGTGACAAAACTTGATTCATTCCGCCGTATTCACATTTCAGCACACGTTTTCTTTGTTCTTCGTCGAGCGTTGAAGTCGTGTTATAAACCCAAACGCCTAATTTTGACGCAACGGACAAAGCCTTTCGGTTGCCCGACTTTTCGTAAATATCAATGAGTCCGCGAAAGAACTTATGAAGAGTATAATACGGTACCCACCAACCAGCCAAATCAAAGCCTGCCGATGTAAAAGTTTTCGGATTTTCATAAACTCCGGAAAAACCGTCTTTTTCGGAAAATCCGCAAACATATCCGTTGTCTTGCTGAAGTAACGCAAGCTCATCAACAATATAATCCGCCGTGTTTTTATATTCTTCTTTTCCGGTACTTTCAAATGCAAGTGCAAGTGCCGTCATAAAATGTCCGAGTGTGTGTCCCGAAATTCCCTTCGCTTCCCATCCGCCGTAACGGGCTTTTTTAGGTGTTTTTTCCATCGCCTCATAGCAAGGTGCCAAAAGTCTGTCTGCCGAAAGCTTTAAAAGAACTTTTTCACCGATTTCCTGAGAAGTTTTAAAAATTGATTTTTCAAGACGTATTTTCATAATACCACCTATGAAAAAATCTGCACTACGCACGGTGTAATGCAGATTTGTTTTTATTAGTCATCCACCAAAACAGTAATGGCATTTTCTTTTGTGTTTATCTCGACAAATCTGTGCTTACCGCCGCTTTCCCCGTCAAGAGTCCAGTCGACCTCGCCGTCAAAACAGAATTTAAAATTCTTTCCTTTTTTAATGACAATGCTGTCATTGTTCAAAACATTTCCGGTAATGAACATATCCTTTAATATTTTACAGAGCTGTGCAAGATTTTTCGGCATACGGATAAGTGCAAGCTCATGAAATCCGTCGTCGAATTTCACTCCGGCGTTTTTAAGCACGGGAAAGCCCGCTACGGAATATGAATTTGACACACCGCCGTAAAAGAACTTACCTTCTACGGTTTCACCGTCGTCACATTCCACCTTCGCCTTAAAGCCTTTAATTTTGGGGATTTCTTTAACGGTTTCCCAATAATAAGCTCCTCTGCCTATTTTATTTTTCAAGCTTTGCTTAGCCTTATATGAAACGTCGCAAAAATTACCGAAACAGGAAACATACACAAACTGTTCTTTTCCGTTAAAATCACCTATGTCAAATTGCATTTCCTTGCCGCCGATGACAACATCAACGGCGTCCGTCGGATTTGTCGGAATGTGTAAAGAATGTGCAAAGTCGTTAGTTGTTCCGAGAGGAATATACCCGATTTTGCAGTCCGTTTTCATTTCGGTCACACCGCAAATTGTTTCTTTAAGCGTTCCGTCGCCGCCGACACACACAATGTAGTCGTGTCCTTTGCCGTATTCAACGACAATCGCAGTGGCGTTTTTATCGATTTCGGTATAGCGCGTTTCGACATTAAAGCCTGCATTCTCAAGCTTACCTACTATTTTCGGTAAATATTCGTTTGCACGGCGTTTTCCCGCCGCGGAATTTACAATAAGCAAGAGCTTTTTACTCATATCAGAACTCCAATTTTTTGTTTATGTACGCAACAAGCTCATCAATCGGCATTCTGATCTGTTCCATTGTATCTCTGTCACGAACGGTTACGCAGTTATCGGCTTCTGTTTCGGCATCACCGACAGTTTGGAAATCGACCGTAATGCAGTACGGTGTACCGATTTCGTCTTGACGGCGGTATCTTTTACCGATTGAGCCGGCATCGTCGTATTCAACATTAAAATGTTTTGAGAGCATATCGTAAATTTCTTCCGCTTTGTCACCGAGTTTCTTTGAAAGAGGAAGAACCGCAGCCTTTACGGGTGCAAGAGTCGGATGGAAGTGCATAACAACACGTGTGTCGTTTTTCTCGGCATCGACAACTTCTTCGTCATAAGCTTCCGTAAGGAGTGCCAAGAAAAGACGTTCAACGCCCAACGAAGGTTCAATAACGTAAGGAATATATTTTTCGTTTGTTGTCGGATCGAAATACTCAAGACTCTTGCCGCTTGTGTTTATATGTTGCGTAAGGTCGTAATCGGTTCTGTCGGCAACGCCCCAAAGTTCTCCCCAGCCGAACGGGAAAAGATATTCAAAGTCAGTTGTTGCTTTTGAATAGAAGCAAAGTTCTTCTTTGTCGTGGTCACGAAGACGAAGATTTTCGGGTTTGATATTAAGTGAGTAAAGCCAATCACGGCAGAAGCCTCTCCAATATTCGAACCACTCAAGATCTGTTCCGGGCTTACAGAAAGAGTCAAGTTCCATCTGTTCGAATTCGCGAACACGGAAAATAAATTTACCGGGAGTGATTTCGTTACGGAAAGATTTACCGATTTGCGCAACACCGAACGGCACTTTCTTTCTTGTCGTTCTCTGTACGTTTTGGAAGTTTACGAAAATACCCTGTGCCGTTTCCGGACGAAGATATATTTCGGATGTCGAGTCCTCGGTAACGCCTTGGAACGTCTTGAACATAAGGTTAAATTGGCGAATATCGGTGAAGTTGTGCGCACCGCAGTCGGGACACGGAATCGAATGTTCCTTGATATAATCACTCATTTGCTCGTTTGTCCATCCCGCAACATTCGTACCGTCAAAATTTTCTATGAGATTGTCGGCGCGGTGTCTTGTTTTACATTGACAGCAATCCATAAGCGGATCGGAAAAGCCGCCGAGATGTCCCGAAGCTACCCAAGTTTGCGGATTCATAAGAATTGCCGAATCAAGACCGACATTGTATTTATTCTCTTGAATAAATTTTCTTCTCCACGCTTTTTTGATGTTTTCCTTGAGTTCAACACCTAACGGGCCGTAATCCCATGTATTCGCAAGTCCGCCGTAAATTTCACTGCCCGCATATACAAAGCCTCTTGTCTTTGAAAGAGCAACAAGCTTTTCAAGAGTTTTTTCTGTGTTTTTCATTTTGGATTTCTTCCTTTATATATTCTTTATATATTTTTGTTATGTTTTTTACGTTTTATTCGGCAATGCCTTTTTTTGCCCGTTCAAACTCGGCTTCGATTTCAGCCGACGGCTTTTTGGTTGCAAGAGAAACAGCAACGATAAATATTGAAGAAACAATGAATGCCGGAAGAAGTTCATAGATGGTGAACACGCCGCCGAAAGTCGGATTAAGAACAAGCTTCCAGATAAACACCGTTGCCGCACCCGTAATCATACCCGCAACAGCACCGGCTCTTGTGGTTCTCTTCCAGAAAAGCGAAAAGATCATAAGCGGCCCGAAAGTAGCACCGAAACCTGCCCAAGCAAACGAAACGACATTGAAAATTACGCTTTCTTCATCCCACGCAATAATCACACCGATAAGTGCAACCGCAATCAAAGCGCCACGTGAAATCCACATAACCTTTTTATCTTCGGCATCCTTTTTAACAACGCCTTTATAAATGTCGTTGGCAAGTGCCGAAGAAGCGATAAGAAGATATGAGTCAGACGAGCTGATTGTCGCGGCAAGAATACCCGCCATTATAACGCCCGCCAAAAGTGCCGGAAGGAAAGTCTCACTCATAATTACAAAAACATTTTCGGCTCCGCTTTTTGTAAGAAGTTCGGGTGCCGTAGGAAGAACCGCACGTCCGACAAGTCCTATTGAAACAGCCGCAAAGAGCGAAATAACAACCCAAACCGTAGCAATTCGTCTTGACTTTTTAAGTTCGCTTGCTTTACGGATAGCCATAAAGCGAAGAAGAACTTGAGGCATACCGAAATAGCCGAGTCCCCAAGCAAGCATTGAAGCGATTGTAAGTGCGGGATACGGTGAAGCGGAACTGAAAACGGGAGCATTGCCATTAACCATTTGAACTCCCTCAGCCGTCGTTACGGGAGTAGCGGTTTGTGTAAGCGAGAAATATCCCGGAATTGCCTGTGCGTTTTCAATAACAGCACCTATACCGCCCGCATTGACCGTTCCGATAACGAGAATCGACACAAGTGCGATAATCATAACTATACTCTGCATAAAGTCGGATGCACTTTCGGCGAGGAAGCCGCCGAGGAATGTATAAATAATAACGAAAAGTGCACCTACTATCATCATTGAGTGATACGAATAACCGAACAGTGTGCTGAAAAGCTTACCGCAAGTAACAAAGCAGCTGCCGGCATAAACCGTAAAGAATACAAGAATTAAAAGAGATGCAATAATTTTTATAACTTTTTTGTCCTCATGGAAACGGTTAGAGAAAAATTCGGGAACCGTGATGGCGTCGCCGCTGACCGCCGAATAATTACGAAGTCTTTTGGCAACAATAAGCCAGTTAAAATATGTACCGAGAGCCAAGCCCACAGCCGTCCATGTCGCATCTGCGACACCGCACCAATAAGCAAGTCCTGGAAGTCCCATTAAAAGCCAACCGCTCATATCGGATGCTTCCGCACTCATAGCCGCAATCCACGGGCCTAAACTTCTGCCGCCCAAAAAATAATTTTCTGCATTTTTGTTCGCTTTACGGGCGAAAAATACGCCTATGCCGATAACGACAAGCATATACCCCGCCATAGCGAGAAATATCTTCAATTGTTCTGAAGTCATTTCATTCATCCTTTCTTTTTTGTGTCACATTTCTCCAATATATAAAAATACCATTATATTATAATAAAAAAGCCGTAATTTGTAAAGACTTTTGTCAAGCGACTAAAATCATTTCACTCCAAAAATTTTTCTCGGTTATTGCGTCAATATATCAATATGTATAAAAATAACGCTATTTTTCATTAATAATCACAAGACAAAAGCAGTTGCTTTATTTAATCAACATATTGTATAATAACCTCGTAGGAAAAAGCTTAAAAACGGAGGATATTGTTTATGAATTACATATCTAAAAAAGAACGCAACAGCTTTTTGACGGGTCTTGCCGGTCAAAACATTGTATATTGCTTTATAGGTGCTTCTTTCTTTCAATACTTTTTGACTGATATAGCGGCATTTCCGGCAAGTGTTGTAGGCGTTCTGATAATTCTTATGAAGTTTTGGGACGGAATCAACGATCCTATCATCGGCTCAATAGTTGACAGACACCACTTTAAAAACGGCGAAAAACTTCGTCCGCTTCTTAAGTACACTCCCGTTCCCGTGGGTGCATTTACGGTGCTGATGTTCATTGTCTTTTCAACATCGGAAAAACTTTTGTGGCTTCGTGTCGGATACTTTGTCCTTATGTATCTTTGCTGGGATATTTCCTACACTTTGCAAGATGTTGCTATTTGGGGTATGACGGCGGTCGTTTCACCGAACTCCGACGAACGTGACAAATTCGTTCAAATTTCAAGAACCGTCGGTTCTGTTTTTTACGGTATTTTCAGTGCCGTTGTTCCGATGGTTATGGAAATGGTTGCGAAAAAATCCGGTAATTCACTTGCGCTTATGACGGTTTTGTTTGTTTCGATATTCGGTCTCGGCGGTGCTCTTGTAAGTTCAAAGTGCTATGCGGCACAAGAACGCGTTCGCGTTGTCGCACCCGAAGACCAGCAAGCGTCAATACTTGAGTGTTTCAAGCTTTTGTTCCAAAACAAAATGCTTTTGCTTGTAACTCTTTCAAACCTTTTCGGTGCTTTGGCATTCGGCAACAATCTTATTACATACTTCTTTAAATATAAGCTTCCTACGGGATTTTTAAGCGAAAACAGTCTTATAGGTGCGTTAGGTCTTACCACAATTTATTCCGCACTCACCTATGTTCCGAGCTTTATCGGTATGATATTTGCCGACAAGCTTAAAAAGATTTTTAAGGGCTACCGAAATCTTCTTATTTTTATTCAAATTTGCACTATTATAGGCAGAACCGTCGCTTACTTCATCGGCTTTGAAGGTAAAAATTTCCTTTTCGGCATATTAGCCATTTCAATTTGCTCTATTCCGTCGGGTGCGGCAGGCATTGCCCAGACATCTATTTTCTGCGACAGCGTGGACTATATGGAATGGAAAACGGGAAAACGTACAGAGGGTATTACATTTTCAATGCAGACGTTTTTCACAAAAATTTCAAGCGGTCTTACACAAGGTCTTGCTACGTTTGCGCTCAGTATTCTCGGTTACAAAGCGGTTGCGGACACACCGAACGCCGTTTATCTCGGCACACAAAGTGCGGCATTTGAAACTTGGATTTGGCCTCTTGTAATGCTTACACCCGCTATTGCGGCATTGCTTTATATCATTCCTTTGCTCTTTATAAGATACACACCGGAGCAAAAGGCACAAGTTGAAAAAGAACTTCAAGAAAGACGTCAACACGTATAAGTTGATAAAAAGGCAGCCTCTCAAGTATGTACTTGAGAGGCTATTTTTTGTCTGTCAAACCCAAAATATAGTCCGTAGACGTTTTGTGATATTTCGCAATAGCAATTAAAACGGAGGTAGGCAAATCTCTTTGTCCCAACTCATAGTTACTGTAAACTTGTTGTGAGCAGTGAAGAATTTCAGCCATTTGCTTTTGAGTCAAATCGCTGTCTTCCCGTAAGTCTCGAATTCGCTTATACATTATCATCACCGATAATAGTATATGCTACAACAAAATGCAGTATTGACTTTTACCGCAAATTGCGGTAAACTTGTTATAAGCAATACGCTTAAGGAGGATAAAAATGGAAACACAAAGCAATACTGTTCAAGCAGAAATGAAATTTTGTAAACACTGCGGTCAGCAAATCGAAAAGGATGTAGTTGTTTGTACTCATTGTGGCAAACAGGTTGAAGTATTAGAACAAGCAGCTGCTCAACCACAGGTTGTTATCAACAACTCAAATATGAACACAAACACCAATACCAATATAAATGCAAATGTTAACGGTTTTATTGGTGGCAAACCGAAAAACAAATGGGTTGCATTTTTCCTTTGCTTGTTTTTGGGAGCTTTTGGTGCTCACAAATTTTATGAGGGCAAAGTAGGAATGGGAATTCTGTATTTGTTTACCTGGGGCTTATGTTTTATTGGCGTATTTGTCGACTTAATTGTCATTCTAACTAAACCCAATCCGTATTATGTATAAATTACAGCAACAAAATCGAACAAAGGATTTTTTTATTTTGAAAAGAAAATATTTCTTCTTTCTTTTTAACATTGTCATTCCCCTTTCGGTCGGTCTTTTAATATATTTGTTTTGTTATAAAAACACATATATAAATACGGCGGTTGAAAACTTTGCGGGCTTTTCGCTCCCCTATTTTTATTATAATAATGCTTTTCATCGCTTCTTAACCTGTTGGGCGTGCGATTTCTTGTGGGCATACGCTTTAACTTTTTCCCTATTTTTCTGCTTGAAAAGTTTTAAATCGCCGTTGCTGTTAACATTTGTTATATCGGTCTCATTTTCGACCGTTATCGAACTGCTACAGATGTTCGGTACAATAAGCGGAACTTTTGATATATGGGATATAATTATTGAATTATCGGCAATTATACTTGCCGTGATTATATTAAAAATTAAAAAGGAGTTTTTAAAATGAAAAAAGTTTTATCTGTTTTTTTGGCGATTACCGTTCTTTCCACATTTGCTTTTTTTGCCATAGGCAGCGGCGATGATGCGACGGTTTCACGAGGAGACGCTTCATCAAGTGAAAATGCAGCATCAAGCGGAAATGTTACCGTGAATGTCGGTGATGTTCTCAAAACTTCAAATCTTGAAATTACTTACACAAAGTCCGGAGAATACAAAGGATATTCTCAGTACAGTGCACCGGCAACGGGCAACAAAATCATTTACATTGATTTAACTGCGAAGAACATCGGTGAAAGTGATGCCTACATCTCATACTTTGAGTTTAAGTGTTATGCCGATGATGTTGCCGCAGAGCAATATTACGGCGACGATGGTATCTCCGCTACGCTTTCATCCGGAAGAAGTACAAGTGGCAGAGTTTATTTTGAAGTACCTATAAATGCCGAAAATATAGAAATTGAATATGAAACAGACTTTTGGGATGATAACAAAGCAATTTTCATTGTAAAATAAGTTTGACATTAATAAAAAAAGGCTTCTTTTGAAAGAAGCCTTTTTTTATTCAATAGTTTTTGATACGTCTACCCACTCTTTACAGTTTGAATATTTTTCAAGTTCTGTAATTGTAAGTTCTATTGCACTGTTACTGCTTCCTACTGCGGGGAATACCGTTTCAAAGCGTTTCAGTGACTCGTCAAAATAAACGTCAACTCCGTCCTTAATACCGAACGGACAGACTCCGCCGATTTTATGGCCGACAAGTTCATCAAGTTGTTCCGCTGACATCATTTTAGCCTTCGCGTGAAATTTTTCTTTATATTTTTTGTTGTCTGCCTTAACGTCGCCCGCCATTAAAATAAGAATCGGCTGTTCGCCAACCATAAACGACAGTGTCTTTGCGATTCTCGCACCTTCAACGCCCAAAGCCTTTGCCGCAAGCTCGACGGTCGCACTTGAAACGTCAAATTCAAGCACGCTGTCCGCCATGCCAAACCGTGCGAAGTATTCTTTGCCTTTTTCTATAGACATTTTAATTTCATTCCTTAAAAATGCGGCGGACGAGAAAACTCATCCACCGCAATATTTTTTCCCAATGAGAAAAGCAAGCTGTAATTTCAGAATCAGTTAATCTCGGAAAGTTTAACAGCTCTATGCTCATTAGCTGATTTTTCAGCTGCGAGAGCAATCTTAACAGACTGTAAGCCCGCATGAATTCCGACAGGAACTTCCTTATCGTTTACGCAAGCATCAACAAACTGTCTTACTTCTTCCGAGAAGCTTTCCATATATCTTTCAAGGAAGAAATACAACGGTTTTTCGCCCGTTACACCGTTTTCGTCGGCAATAACAGCTGTTGAAAGTGTGTCGTTAGCTGTTGCTACCATACCCTTTGAGCCGAAAAGCTCTGCTCTTTGGTCATAGCCGTACATAGCTTGACGTGAGTTGTCGATAACGGCAAGAGCACCGTTAGCCATTTTAAGAGAAATGATGGCAGTATCAAAATCACCGTATTCACGAATTCCCGGATTGATAAGTGCGTCTGCATAAACATAAAGTTCTTCAACGTCGCTGTTTGTAAGGAAGCAAGCCATATCAAAATCGTGAATTGTCATATCAAGGAAGATGCTTGCGGCACAGTAGCCAACGGGTGGTGCCTGCGGGTCTCTTGATGTGATTTTAAGAATTTGAGCTTCACCGATTTTGCCGGCATCGTATGCTTTACGAACCGCAGCAAAGTTGTGGTCGAAACGGCGGTTAAAACCTACTTGGAACTTAACTTCCGGATGTGCCTTGAGAGCATCTGCGATTTCAAGAATTTTATCAACGGTATTTGCAAGAGGCTTCTCGCAGAATACGTGTTTGCCGGCATTGATGGCTTCGATGGAAATCGGAGCGTGGGTGTCGGTTGAAGAACATACGAGAACCGCATCAATTTCGGAATCGTTGATGATTTCTTTGTAATCCTTATAAATTTTTTCAACACCGAAGCCCTTGATGAAAGCTTCTGTTTCATCATTCATAAACGGATCAGCCATAGCAACGACTTCAGCGTTTTTAACATGGTATGAGATTGACTCAAGGTGCACTTTACCGATACGGCCTGCACCGATAATACCGATTTTAAGCATAATAATTTCTCCTTTTATTTATATGAGGAGGCGATGTAAAACCGCCCTCATAGATTTTAACAATTCGCAAATGTTTTACAAATTATATTGTTCCGTCCCATGTTGAAACGTTTGTGGTTGTCTTTTCTTCTTCGTCGAACCAGTGTGTTGTAACAGCCTTCGATTCCGTATAGAAACGATATGCGTCTTTACCGAGGCAGTGAAGGTCACCGAAGAAAGATTGCTTATGACCTGAGAACGGGAAGAAACCTACCGGAACGGGAATACCTACGTTGATACCGACTTGACCGCCGTCTGTATAACGTGCAAACTGACGTGCAAAGTAACCGCTTTGAGTGTAAATAACGGAACCGTTTGCATAAGGATTTTCGTTCATTATCTTAAGACCTTCTTCGAAGTTCTTGCAACGCTTAATGCAAAGAACGGGTCCGAACACTTCTTCATCGCCTATTGTCATATCGGCTGTAACCTTATCAAAGATTGTCGGTCCTACGAAATAACCGTTTTCATAACCCTCAACCTTAACATTACGTCCGTCAAGAACAAGCTCTGCACCCTCGTCAATACCTTTTTGAATGTCTGCGAGAACTTCTTCATAATGCTTTTTATATGTAATCGGTCCGAGTTTTGATGTCTTATCCCAAGACGGTCCGACTTTAATTTGCGATGCTTGTTTAACAAGCTCCGCAACAAACTTGTCTGCAATAGCTTCTTCAACTACGCAGCAAGTAAGAGCCATACAACGTTGGCCCGCACAACCGTATGCCGAGTTAATTACGCCGGCAACTGTTCTTTCAAGTGCTGCGTCCGCCATAACAAGAGCGTGGTTTTTAGCTTGTGTAAGAGCTTGACAACGCTTGCCCGCTGCGGCTGCTCGTGAATAAACCTTGAGTCCGACCGGAGTTGAACCTACGAATGTAATACCCTTAACATCGGGGTGGTCGAGAATTGTGTTAACTTCGTTTCTTGAGCAAGTAATAACATTGATAACGCCGTCCGGAACACCTGCTTCTTTATAAATAGCCGCAAATTTCATTGCCGTTTTAGGTGTGAGAGAAGCAGCTTTAAGAACCATTGTATTACCTGTTGCGATACAAGTGGGAGCCATCCAGCCGAAAGGAATCATTGCCGGGAAGTTAACCGGAACGATACCTGCGAAAACACCGAGAGGCTCACGGTATTTAACCGTGTCATAGCCCGTTGAGGCGTCCATAAGGCTTTCACCCATCATAAGTGACGGAACTTGTGTTGCGAGCTCTGTGCCTTCCTTTGCTTTGAGAACGTCGCCTTCGGCTTCGCCCCAAACCTTACCGTTTTCACATGCTACGCACATTGTAAGCTCTTCCATATCGCGAATAATAAGTTCACGGATTTTATAAAGAATTTGTGCTCTTTTAATTGCGGGAGTTGCTCTCCAGCCGGGGAAAGCCTTCTTTGCGGCTTCGATAGCTTCAAGAACCTCATCATTTGTACAGCAAGGTGCTTGACCTACTACTTCACCTGTACTCGGATTGTGAAGGTCGTACCAAACCTCTGTTTTTGAGTCCTTAAACTGACCGTTCACAAAATATTGTAACTTTTCTACTGCCATAATTATTTTCTCCTTGTGGATTGATTGTTAATTAGTTGAAAAAATTTTCTTTTGGATTAAAGTCCCGACACTTCGGCAATATATTTACGAGCCTTAAGTGCATATTCAAAAGGATTTGCTATTGCGGGATCTTGTTCGGCTTCGACGAGAACGTATCCCTCGTATCCGGATTCTTCAAGCACGTCGAAAACGGGCTTAAAGTCGATTACGCCGTCACCGGGAACCGTAAAAGCACCGGCACGAACACCTTGAAGGAAGCTCATCTTTTCGGCTTTAACCTTTGCGACAACATCGGGGCGAATATCCTTAAGATGTACGTGACGAATTCTCTTTGCATATTTTTTGAGAACTGCCATATAATCTTCACCGCAGTATGCGAGATGGCCCGTATCGAAAAGAAGTCCGAAAAGTTCGGGATCTGTATTTTCCATCATTCTGTCAATTTCCGCTGCTGTTTGAACAACGGTACCCATATGATGATGGAAGCAAAGTGCTATTCCCATATCCTTTGCAACCTTGCCGAGCTTGTTGATGCCTGTGCAAAGCATATCCCATTCTTCATCATTCATAACGTATTTATCATCGAAAATCGAGAGGTCTGTTCCTTGAATGGAATGACCTTGTTCTGAAATTCCGACAACCTTTGCACCCATTTCTTTAAGGAATGTAATGTGCTCGATGAAGTCTTTTTCAACTTCTTCGTAAGGTTTTGTAATAAGGAAGCTTGAGAACCAAGCGTTGCAAATTTGCATTCCGCGAAGCTCAAGTGCCTTTTTGAGAACCTTTGTATCTCTCGGATATTTGTTTCCCACTTCGCAACCCGTAAAGCCTGCAAGTGCCATTTCGGAAATGCACTGTTCAAATGTGTTTTCCGCACCGAGATCCGGCATATCGTCATTTGTCCAAGCGATAGGTGCTATACCGAGTTTTACTTTGTTTTTGTCCAACATATCAATATCTCCTTGCCTTTAATCTATTTTCTTCCTTATTTTCAAAGGATTGATTAACTTTTTCGTTTTTCGAAATCGACGGAACACCGGTATGCCACCAAGCACCGTAACCGTCCGTCATTGATTTCGGAAGCACTTTAATGTCGATAAGCGTTGAAACGGTTTGCTTTTGCGAATCGATAAGTGCAAATTCCAGTTCTTCCATGGTTTTTGCGGTATATGTCTTACAGCCGTAGCCCTCCGCACATTTGGCAAAATCAATCGGAACAAGTCCGCCGAGAAGGTCGCCGTTGTCGTCTCTGAAGCGGAATTCCGTTGCAAGATTGCCGACGCCGTTTGACATTTCAAGATTATTGATACAGCCGAATCCGCTGTTATCGAAAAGAAGAACGTTTATCTTTTTATGTTCTTGAATACTTGTTACAAGTTCGGAATGAAGCATCAAATAGCTTCCGTCACCGCACATTGCATAAGATTCACATTCCGGATGAGCCATTTTCGAACCTAACGCACCCGCAATTTCATATCCCATACACGAATAACCGTATTCCATATTATATGAATAACGGCTGTCGGAAGTCCACATTCTTTGAAGGCAACCCGGAAGCGAGCCGGCGGCACCCGTGCAAAGTGCATCTTCGGGAATAAGTTTGCGAATTAAGGCAATGGCTGCCGTTTGTGTGATCACGCCGCCGATTTTTTCGACGAATTCGGGAATTGTCTTTTCGTCACGTGCGGCAATAAGCGGCTTAAAGTTTTCGTCATATTTATAATTCGCAAGGAAATCCATTTCCTTGTCCCAATCCGCTTTTGCGGTTTCGATCTCCGTTGTGTATGCCGATTTGTATCCGGCTTTACGAAGTTCGTCGCCGAGAGCGATAATACCGAGTTTCGCATCTGCTACCATCTTTGTTGCATCAAGTTTATAAGCGTCAAAGCGTGATGTGTTGATTGTAACCATTTTAACGTCATCTTTGAAAAGTGACTTTGAAGCTGTTGTAAAGTCGGAAAAACGAGTACCTATGCCTATTACTACATCGGCTTCTTTTGCTATGGTATTACCCGCGGAATTTCCCGTAACACCGAGACCGCCGAGATTATATTTGTTTGACGAAAGGCAAGCTGTTTTACCGCTTTGTGTTTCGGCAAAAGGAATGTTAAATTCGGCACAGAACTGTTCGAGAACCTCACCCGCTTCCGAATAACGAACGCCGCCGCCACAGATAACAAGCGGTTTTTCGGCTTGTTTAACAACTTCCAAAACATCGTTCAATTCTTCACAAGCAACGGGCATACGAACAATTTTATGTACTCTTTTTCGGAAGAAAGAGTCGGGATAATCATAACTTTCTCCCTCAACATCTTGGCAAAGACAAATTGCTACCGCACCCGTATCTGCCGTATCCGTAAGCACTCTCATTGCGTTTATCATAGCCGACATCAACTGTTCGGGACGTGCGATTCTGTCCCAATATCTTGTTACCGCCTTATAAGCGTCGTTTGTTGTGGTTGCAAGCGAATTAACTTGTTCAAACTGTTGAAGTACGGGGTCCGGCTGACGCGTTGAAAACGTGTCGGCGGGAAACAAAAGAAGCGGTACGTTGTTAACCGTTGCGGTTGCCGCCGCAGTAATCATATTTGCGGCACCGGGACCGATTGAAGAAGAGCAAGCAATAATCTTTCTTCTGTTATTCATCTTTGCAAAAGCAGTAGCCACGTGTGCCTGACCTTGCTCGTTTTTACCTTGATACACTCTGAGTCCGCCCTTATCGGAATCAAGTGCTTCACCGAGTCCCAAAACAATGCCGTGACCGAAAATAGTAAAAATTCCGTCAACGAATTTCGTTTCAACTCCGTCAAAAGACACATACTGATTATCAAGGAACTTAACAAGTGCTTGAGCCATTGTCATTTTTGCCATATTGTCATCTCCTGTAAAGGTAGTTTAATTATAAATCAAGAAGCCATTTATGCTTCGGATCATCAATTCTTGTTTTAATCCACGGATCGTTTTCAAGGTGTCTTATCATCCATACATAGCACATTGAATAACCGGGAGCGGCAACTTGCTGATGAGTTTTCATGGGAGTAATGCAAAGAACACCCTGATTTTCAACCTTGTAAGCATCGTCACCGTTAAAGCCCACGCCGAAGCCTTGCGGCTTATCGAACTCATAATAATAAACCTCCGGTTGCGGATGGAAGTGCGGCGGATAGCTCGACCAACAGCCCGGTTTATGAATAACTTCGCCGAGCACAAGATTCGAATACGGTGCATTTTCATAATCGAAAAGCGTAAGCACCTGTCTGTGTGCCGTTCCGTTCCACTGGTCCTTGCCGAATTCTTGCAAAATTACATTTTCGGGGCTGTACCATTTGAATCCGAAATCGTTGTCGTTGTCCGTTTGTTGAATTAAAACTCTTGAGTCGGCATTTGCCGTAACAGTTACTTCATTATTTCTTGAAAAGTGAACACAGTACGGACGATCGACAAATTGATTTTCTCTTTTTGCGTTTTCCGTTTTGCCGTCAAAGGCGTAATCAACATCGCCCGAAAGCAAAAGGATTGCCGTTTCGTTGTTTTCGTCACAAACGGTAAAACTTTCCTTCGCTTTAAGAAGTTTTACCTTTATGTTCATCAGCATATCGGCATTAACGCCGCCCATTTCACAAAGAATTTTTTCGTTGTTTGAATTATAATTCGGATTTTCGTACATATATAAACTCCTCCACCGTTTATGCGGTTTAGCCGTGAGTACCGCGGGCTGTTTTTTTACCGTAAAGTTTAATGTTACTTTGAAAGAAGCAACGGCAAATTTTATGCACGTGCAATCATTTCGCCGTATTCTTCTTTTTCTTTCTTGATAAATTCTTTTACAGCGTCAACCGACGGCATATCCTGTGAGCAAGCGTGACTTGCTACGAGCATAGCCGCAGATGCCGAGCCGAATTCAAGTGCGTCAATAATTTCCCATCCCTCAAATACGCCATAAAGGAATGCCGAAGCATATCCGTCTCCGCCGCCGAAAGATTTGAGAAGTTTAACGGGGAACGGCTTGATTGAAAAGCTTTCGCCGTCGTTGGTGTAAGCGGTTGAGCCTTCTTTTCCGTGCTTAATAATTACGATTTTTGCATTTTGAGAATGCCAATAAGCTGCCGTTTCTTTATCCGTCATATTCGGCTTAATGAATTTTTCCGTAAGGTCATATTCCTCACGAGAACCGAGAATAATGTCAGCCTCACGTGCAACCGACGAATAATAAATTGCGATTTCGTCGCTGTTTTTCCAATTATATGCACGGTAGTCGATATCGAAAATAATCGGCACACCGTTTTTCTTTGCCAATGCAACTGCTTTAAGTGCCGCCTCTCTTGACGGGCTTTCAGCCAAAGCGGTACCTGAAATAAGAATTGCTTTTGCACGGTTAATGTAATCCTCGTCAATATCGTCAACATGAAGTTTTAAATCGGCGGCTTCGTTACGGTACATTACGATTGAGCTTTCCGTTTCGGATTTGATTTCCGTAAATGTAAGTCCGATTTTTTCACCGTTTTCACAACGCTTGATATGAGAAGTGTCAATTCCCTCATTGTCAAAATAATCCGTAACAAAAGTTCCTAATTGGTCGTCGGAAACGCGTGCGAAAAAGCCGCATTTTTTACCGAGACGTGCAAGACCTACCGCAATATTTGCCGGAGAGCCGCCCAAGTATCTTTTAAATGTTGTGCTTTCGTTAAGCGGGCAATAGTAGTCAACGGGATTAAGGTCAACTGCCACACGTCCCAAAAGGATTAAATCGAATTCCTTGCTGTTGTCAAATTCTATGTATTTCATTGTTTTCTCTCCTTTTCATTCCATAAAGCCGAAAACTTTAATATGTCTTTTGACGTTTTCGTAAACGCCCATCGACTCAACTCGGCTCAATTCAAAATAGTTTGCTTTTTCAAGAGGCTTACAATATTCGAGAGCGAATTTTGCAAGATTATCAAAGCTTGCGGTTGCAATATTAACTTTGCGTACGCCAAGCATAATTGCCTGTTGGAACATTTCGTCCGTAATACCCGTTCCGCCGTGAAGCACAAGCGGAGTGTCGACGATTTTATTTATATCGTCAAGCACGTCGAAACGAAGTTGAGGAAGCACGGGATAATTTCCGTGAGCGTTACCGATGGCAACCGCCAAAGCGTCAACTCCCGTTTCGTCGCAAAACAGCTTTGCATCTTCGGGATCGGTGCAAAGAATTTCGTGAGCGGCACCGTCGCCTTCGTTACCGCCGACAACACCGAGCTCCGCCTCTACCGTTGCACCGTATTTATCCGCCATTTCACGAACTTTCTTAACGGTGAGGATGTTTTCTTCAAGAGGCAGTGTCGAGCCGTCAAACATTACGGATGTAAAGCCCAGCTCAAGAGCTTTTTGAACGGTTTCAAGCTTAAGTCCGTGGTCAAGATGAACCGCAATATCTACCTTTGCGTTTTTTGCAGCGGAAATCATCATAGGTCCCATAAGTTCAAGCGGAGAATTTTTAAGTCTGCACTCGGCTATTTGCAAAATAATCGGTGTATTAAGTTCTTCCGCCGCCGCAACGGCACCCATAACCATTTCCATATTGCCAACGCTGAACGCACCAACCGCTATATTGTTTTTTTCAGCATTTTCAAGCAACAGTTTCATTGGAACTAACGCCATACAAGCACACTCCAAACCATTTTATTGTTATCAATTCATTTTATCATTTCAAATAGCTAAAATCAATGTTATTTAGGTAGAAAAAAAGGACGTTTTTCTGTCTATTTTCACATATTTTTCGACCTAAAAAAGCAATCCGCCCACAAGTGAACGGATTGCTTTTGTCATATTATTTTACCCAGTTGAGTTTCCACATAACGAAAGCTCCGAGAACCGATGCGACTATGCCGGGGAAAAGCAATGTGCTTGCCGCCATAGACGGTGAAAAAATCAAAATTATTATCATCACCAATATCGGAAAAACGGAAATCTTCCAATGTTTTGCGAAATAGCCCGCCGCAAGAGCACCGAAAAGTGCGGGAAGAACCTGTGCAAAAGCAGGCTTTAAAAGGTCGCTTTGCGTAAATGTATCAAGGAAGGGTGCGAATATCAAAACACCTATCGCAAGAATAATTGTAGTTACGATTGAAGAAGTTGCGATTGCAATGGTGGAAACCACCTCTCCCTCCTCGGAATTCGACTTAACCTTTGCACCCTCCATGGCATTGATTGCACAAGGAAGCTTAAGGTTCGGAATGTTGCCCGTTACAAACGAAAGGTATGTACCGCCCGCACCGAGCATTGGCGTATAAAGGAAAACCTCGATAACCGAACTTGACCAGTAAACCGGAATAAGTTTAAGAAGTCCCGACATAACGCCTTTTGCGGATGGCCAAACGTTTAAATCAATACAAATTGCAAGAGGAAACATCAAAAGCACGCAAAGTGCCGTTATACTTGAAATTCTGCCCCATGTATGAACGCGGTCAATATACGGTCTTTCTTTTTTGTTCTTTCCGATGCTCATAATTAACCCCTCCATTCAAACATTGCGATATCCGCTGGCAAAACATTAAACGCAACAATCGCAACGATCATCGCAACAATCATACCTATCGGCATAACAAAAGGTTCAAGCCAGCTTATCTTACATTTTTTAGTAACTATTTCAAGCACCAATGACACTGCCACGGCGGTAACCAACGTGATTACCGAAAGCACACCGGCACCGTCGCCGAATGTTTCGGGATTACCGGAACCGGCAATCGCACGTGCCACAAAGGCACCTATAAGTCCGATGAAAACAGCGGGAGAAACAAGATCCATAAATTCGCCTATTCCGCGTTTTTTAGGTTGCTTTTCGGCGTTTTCGGTTTTTTCGGTATCAGACACGGTTTCGTCTTTTTTGCCCGCATTACGCAACTTTTTATTCAAAGGCTTTACGATGATAGGCAAAAGCACCAGTGAGAAGCAAATGCCCAATGTCATAACCCATGCGATACCCGCAAAAACAACGGGATCCGTAACCTCATTTGCCATTCCGCCCTCATGACCGAAAGCTTCCATAGCTGTTTCGGCGGCAGTCGACTCATACATAAGATTACCTATAACGGAAAGTCTTACCCAAGGAATTACAAGTCCGAGTGCGGGTGCCAAGGCGATAACGGTTGCCAAAATCGACAAGGCAGACGGCACGGTAAATATTGCACTTGACGTTATGGCGTTACGCAGCCTTTTTTTGTCCATACCCAATTTTTGCCCTTGTTTTAATGCTTTTACAAGGAAGAAAACAGATTGGCAAAGGACAAAAACAATTACGCAGCCGGCAATCAAATACAACGACGTGCTGTTTTTATTAAAGTCCATATTTTCATCTCCTAAACAAATATATATTTATTAAAACATTTTTTTCGCTTAAAATCAACAAAAATATTATTTTTATCGGTAACATATTATTCTTGAAAGGATATAATTATTGTAATATAATAATTTCGTTAAATAATATTTACAGGTGAATTGTAATGAAAGTTTACGGCAGCGTTTCGGAGCTTATCGGTAAAACTCCGCTTTTTGAAATTAAAAACATAGAAAAAGAGCAAGGTTTGTGTGCAAACGTCTTTGCAAAGCTCGAATTTTTAAATCCCGCAGGCAGTGTCAAGGACAGAGTCGCCCTTGAAATGATTGTCGATGCCGAAGAAAAAGGAATTTTGAAAAAAGGCGCGACAATAATCGAGCCGACAAGCGGCAACACGGGTATAGGGTTGGCAAGCGTAGCCGCTTCAATGGGATATAAACTTATAATAACAATGCCCGAAACCATGTCGGTTGAACGTCAAAAGCTTATGACGGCTTACGGCGCCGAACTTATTCTTACCGACGGCGAAAAAGGTATGTCGGGCGCTATCGAAAAGGCAAAAGAGTTGGCTGAAAAAATACCGAACAGCATTGTTGCCGGTCAGTTTGAAAATCCGGCAAACCCACAAGCCCACCGAAAGTCGACGGGACCGGAAATTTGGGAAGACACCGACGGACAGACGGATATTTTTATTGCCGGCATCGGCACGGGCGGTACGATTACGGGCGTCGGCGAATATCTTAAATCGAAAAAAGCCGACATAAAAATAATCGGCATCGAGCCTGCCGACTCCCCCGTCCTTTCCGGCGGCAAAGCGGGTGCTCACGGCATTCAAGGAATCGGTGCGGGCTTTGTTCCCGACGTACTCAATGTCGAAATCCTCGATGAAATTATTACGGTTACAACAGACGAAGCGTTTTCCGCTTCACGTGAGCTTGCAAAACGTGAAGGCATTTTGGTGGGTATTTCATCCGGTGCCGCACTTTATGCCGCCTTATGCGTTGCAAAGCGACCGGAAAACAAGGGCAAAAACATTGTCGTGCTTTTAGCCGACACGGGTGACAGATATCTCTCCACGGATTTATTTCGATAAAAATAAAAAGGATAGGAATTTTCGATGTTCCTATCCTTTATTTTATAACTTTTTGTCTTTATCAAGCGACGCTTTAACCGCGTCCATAACGGCTGTGTCAAAGCCTTCCTCTTGAAGTTTTGCAACGCCCTCGATAGTTGTGCCGCCCGGTGAACACACGCTGTTTATAAGTGACCATATATTGTGGTCTTCGTCGGCAAGCACCGTTTTCGCGCTTCCCAAAACGGCTTGAGCGCAAATTTTAAGTGCATCTTCTTTTTTCATACCGTTTTTCACCGCTTCGCGAACCATTGAGTCGATGAACATAAAAGCATACGCCGGTGAACAGCCCGCAATTACGCCGAAAAGCGAAAACATATCTTCGGAAAGCTCAATCACTTCGCCGAAAGACTTGCAAAGCACCTTAACGAAATCAAACTGTTCTTCGCCGACATTTTTGTTCTTGCAAACGGCACTCATTGATGCACCGACCTTGGCGTTTATATTGGGCATAATACGAATAACGGCTGTTTCGTCGTCAAAAAACGAGCCTATGTAATTGAGCGTTTTTCCCGCACCTATTGAAACGATAACCGTTTCTTTTTCGGATACAGCCGACTTTATCTGCGGCAAGACGGTGGGAAAAACCTGCGGTTTTACCGCAAGAACGGTATAGTCCGTATTTTCGGCAACTTGTTCGGCACTTTCGCAAATATTCAAACCGTATTTTTCTTCAAGGGAAGATGTTTTTGAGCCGTCGATATCGAACACGAAAACATTTTCGGCTTTGATAAAGTTTGAAGAAACGGCTCCGTTTATTATAGCGGTTGCCATATTGCCGCAACCTATAAATCCTAATTTCTTACACATAAAAAGCTCCCTTATTCAACGTCGGAAGTACAATGCGGACACTTAACGGCATCAATTGCGATTTCGCTCTTGCAGAACGGACAGATTTTTGTCGTCGGTGCAACTTCTTCCGCTTTTTCTTCTTTTTTGCCGAGAGTCGAAAGTTTATTGAGAAGTTTAATGAAAACGAAAATCACGAACGCCATAATTATGAAATCGATTACAACGCTTATGAAATTTCCGTAAGTGAGAACGGCGATGCCTTGTTCGGTTGCTTCCTCGATTGTGGAAACCGGTGTTTCTCTGTTTGTGAGTTGGATAAACTTAGTAGCAAAATCGTTTTTCGTAAGCAAGCTCAACAGCGGCATAATGAGGTCGTTGACAAGAGATGTTACGATTTTTTGGAAAGCTCCGCCGATGATAACGCCGACTGCCAAATCAATTACGTTTCCGCGCATCGCAAACTCTTTAAATTCTTTTAAGAAGCCTTTCATTTCAATATCCTTCTTTCATAAAATTATGTAATAATTATATCATTATTTTTTCGGATTTCAACCGTGTTTTACGCCCGTTCCGTCAAAGTTCGGAATAAACTCGGTTTTTGCCGAGGCTCTTTCTTGCATAAATCCGTTTTCGAATCCCAAATCGAGAAAGAAATCAATCACCTTGTTATATTCCGCCGTCGTCAGCCGTCTGTTAAGTTCTTTAATGTCACAAACGTCGCCGTAAGGAGTATACTGACTCATAATGCTGATATATGTATCTTCGGGCATATTGTTTTTTATCCACAAAAGAATATTCTTACTTTCTTCGACATTGGCCGGCAAAACAAGATGACGGATAATTATTCCTTTTTGAATAATGCCGTTTTCGATAACCGTTTCGGGCTGTTGACGGTACATTTCCGAAACCGCTTTACTCGCTTTTTCAAAATAATCCGTACATTTAGCGTATTTTTGCGATTTTTCACTGCTGAAATATTTCAAATCCGGTAAGTAAACGTCTATAAGTCCCTCAAATTTTCGCAACGTTTCGACGCTGTCATAACCCGACGAATTATACACCACGGGGACTTTCGGCTTATAAATTTTCAGGGCTTTGAGAACGGCTTTTGAAAAATGTGTCGGATTTACCAAATCAATCGTGTGAACCCGCTTTTCTTCAAGCTCTTTAAAAATTTCCGCAAGGCGTTCAGCCGTAACGGGTATACCTTGATTTTCATGACTTATCGGATAATTCTGACAAAAGCGGCACTTAAGAGAACAGCCCGAAAAGAACACGGCGCCCGTCCCTCTGTCACCGCTTATACAAGGTTCTTCCCAAAGATGAATATCGGCACGTGCAAGAACGGGATTCTCACCCATTTTGCAAAAACCTTTACCGACATCTTCGTTTCTTTCCGCATTACAACCGCGCGGACAAATATTACAAGTCATACCGTCACCACCGTTTCAACATATTGTAGCACAAAAAGACTTGATAAACAACGAAAAATAATATATAATCTTTTTTTACGAGGTGAAATTATGCTTCTTACGGTAGATATAGGTAACACAAACATAAACTTGGGAATTTTTGACGGTGACTCGCTTTCGATAAGCTCTCGTTTTGCGACCGAAAGGCAAAAAACCGCCGACCAGTTCGCCATTGACTTTTTAAATATTTTTTCGATTTACAATGTCGATTACAACAAAATTTCGGGAGCCGTTATTTCTTCGGTAGTGCCGGAAATTACGGTTCACGTTAAAACCGCTGTCGAAAAGCTTATCGGTACAAACGTCATTGTTTTGTCCCCCGGCGTTAAAACGGGTCTTAACATTATGATTGACAATCCGGCACAGCTCGGTGCCGACCTTGCCGCCGGCGCGGTGGGTGCCGTTGCCGAATACCCGTTGCCCGCTTTTGTTGTCGATTTGGGAACTGCTACGAAAATTTTTGCGGTTGATGAAAATCGCGGCTTTCGCGGTTGCATCATAGCCCCCGGTGTTGCCATTTCACTTCAAGCACTCACAAAAACAAGTTCTCTGCTTCCGGCAATAAGCCTTGAACCGCCTAAAAAAGCTTGCGGAACAAACACCATTGAAAGTATGCAAAGCGGAATAGTTCTCGGCACCGCCTCAATGATTGACGGACTTCTCGACCGTTTTGCAGAAGAACTCGGCGAGCCGAAAACGATTATCGCAACAGGCGGACTTTCTTCTTTTGTCACGCCCGTGTGCAAGAGAGATATTATTTACGACGGCGACCTTGTGTTAAAAGGACTCAAGGCAATTTATAAAAAGAACAACTGAATTATTATTTTATTCGTCAAATATTTGCATTGTATCCCGTAAGGGAACAGTAGCAAGGAGGAATATAAAATGTCAAAAACAAATAGGTCAAAGCAAAAAACTCTTTTGCTTGTCCAAAGCGCATTGCTTATAAGCATTATACTGCTTATGGCATTCACCCCTTTGGGATATCTTAAAATCGGAGTTGTCGAAATGACGCTGATTATGATACCCGTGGCAGTGGGCAGCATAGCTTTAGGCGAAAAAACAGGTGCCGTTTTAGGTCTTGTTTTCGGTGCTACAAGCTTTTATCAATGTTTAAACGGCAGCAGCCTTTTCGGTGCCGCACTTTTAAGCATCAGCCCCGTTTATACACTTATAATGTGTATCGTGCCGCGTGTACTTATGGGGTTTTGCAGCGGTTTAATCTTTAAAGCATTAAAAAAAGTTCCGAAAGCTTTAGGTTATTTAATCGCTTCGCTTTCGGCACCTATTATCAACACCGTGCTTTTTGTCGGCTCGCTTATGCTTTTCTTCGGAAACAGCACTTTTGTGACGGAGCTTCGCGGTGGGTTAAGCTTTTTCCCGTTCGTCGTTGCGTTTGTCGGACTCAACGGACTTTTGGAAATTATTCTTACCGGCATTGTGGCACCGCCCGTTGCCGCAGCTCTTGAAAAAGCGGTTAAAAAATTAAATTAAAATTTTATTCGGATATTAAAATATGAAAACAATCTATATAAGCGATATGGACGGAACACTGTTGCAAAGCGACGGGACTTTAAGTGCATATACAAAAGAAAAAATCAATTCGTTTTATGGAAAAGGCATACCGTTTTCCGTTGCAACGGCGCGCAGTATGATCAGTGCAAAGCCGATTATTAAGGATGTTCGATTTTGTGCTCCCGTCGTTCTTATGAACGGTGTCTTTGTCTATGACACGGAAAAGGAAAAAGCCGTTTCATATCACGAAATACCGCGATCCGCACTCAAAGAAATTTTTGAAATTTTCTACGGACACGGGCTTCATCCGTGTATGTTTTTGTACGGTGACGACGAACGACTTTCAATCAAATACACCGAGCTGGATAACGAGGTTATGGAATGGTTTTATAACGCACGTGTAAATATGCTTGACGGCCGTTTCACCGAAACAGACGATATGACAAATATTCCGAACGGGCAACATCCGGTTTATATAAATCATTTTGCTCCGAAAGAGTTACTTCTGCCTATTGCGGAAAAAATTAAATCCGTTGACGGCGTAAGTTTTTCTTTTTACAAAGACAGCTATTCGGAAGATTGGATTATTGAAATTTACAGTTCAAACGCGTCGAAAGCACACGGTGCAAAAGAACTTGCAAAATATATGCAGTGTGACCGTATTACCGCCTTCGGCGACAATCTTAACGATATTATTATGTTGGAAAACGCCGACCTTGCCGTTGCCGTGAGCAACGCGGTTGAAGAAGTCAAAAAAGTTGCGGACATTGTCATAGGCACAAATGACGACGACAGTGTAGTCAAGTTTATTGACGAAGAAAACAATTAAATAACCGTTTAGGCAACATAAAAGCACTTCAAGGGTTAACCTTTGAAGTGCTTTTTTAATCACTAATCTTTTTATATCAGTTTGTCGATAATATCTTTTTTTGAAGCGATAATTTTTCCTTGTGCGTAACCGTTTCTGCCACCGCCTTTGCCGTTAAAAGCAGAATTTAAAGACTTGACTTCGTTTTGTATATCATTTTTGTCGCTTGCTACGACATATATATAATTATTTTCTTCCGTTTCGGAAAAGACATAACAAACTCCGGAATTTTCCTTAATTAAAGCGTTTGAGCAGTAACGAAGCTCGTCGTATGTCGCATTTTCCGTAAATGCACATATAACGCCGTCTGCCGTATATTTTTCCGTTTGTAAAAGTGCAAGCTTTGATGCAATGTTTTTGTTTTGAGCCTTTACGTCGCCGAGATCCGTATGTGTTCTCAGCACGGCTTCGAAAATTTCTTCTCGCTTTGCCGAAAGAAGATTCATAACCGCTTTGTTTGAATTGTGCAAAAATTTATAATCCTCTAATGCCGAAGAACCTGCCAACATTTCAATTCGAGTGCCTTTTTTATACGGTATGAAACCGATAATTTTAATTATGCCTATTTCACCTGTTTTTGCAACGTGAGGGGCACAGCAAGCACAAAAATCCGTATCTTCGATTTCAACAATTCTTACGTTTTCGGTAAGTTCGAGCTTACTGCGGTAATCAAGTTTTTCCAATTCTTTTGAGTTCGGATAATGAATTATGATATTTTTATTACGGTAAACCGTTTTGTTTGCTTCTTTCTCTGTAAAATCAATATCTTCATCACTTAAAGGGCCGTCGACATCAAGAGTTATAACCTTTTCTCCCATGTGAAAACCTACGTTGTTATATCCGAAATTATTGTGAATTATTCCCGAAACGATATGCTCACCGGTATGATTTTGCATACGCAAAAACCGTGTTTCCCAATCTATTTCTCCCGTTACATTTTCACCGACATTTAAGGGGGCGTCCGTAATGTGATAAACAATTCCGTCTTTTATCTGTACATCAAGCACATTTGCACCGTCTATTTTTCCTTTGTCTGCCTTTTGACCTCCGCCTTCGGCAAAAAACGCAGTCCTGTCAAGCGTAATCGAAAATTTTCCGTCATCCGCTTCGCAAGAAAGAACTTCTGCCGAAAACTTTTTGATATAAGCATCCGATTCATATAATTTTTCAGTTGGCATAGTCGCACCGCCTTGAATTGATATTTTTATTATACTGTATCGTTCGGCGGTTTTCAATAAAAAAATACCGCAAGCCGAGAGACATGCGGTATTGCACTTCCGTTACTTTTTATTTTTTCGCAAGACAATGTGTCAGAGGCGAAGCTGTATAAAAATACCGCGAGCCGAGAGACATGCGGTATTGTACTTCTTTTATTTTTATTTTTTCGCAAGACAATGTGTCAGAGGCGAAGCTGTATAAAAATACCGC
>CAZTMZ010000010.1:67811-68728 GCA_964615315.1 uncultured Eubacteriales bacterium
GAGCCGAATGACACGCGGTATTGCGGAAAAATAACCGTCTTACGCTTTGTCGGCAGAACCGAAAAGCTCTATCTTTTCACGAACAGTAGCTTTTATAGCTTCGCTGCCCGGAGCTAAAAGTTTTCTGGGGTCAAAGCCTTTACCTTGAAGGTCCTTGCCTTCTTCTATATATTTTCTTGTTGCTTCTTGGAATGCAAGTTGGCACTCGGTATTAACGTTGATCTTTGAAACGCCGAGAGAAATTGCCTTCTTAATCATATCTGCGGGAATACCCGTACCGCCGTGAAGAACAAGAGGCATTGCACCTGTCTTTTCCTGAACTGCGGCAAGTGTGTCAAATGAAAGACCAGCCCAATTTTCAGGATATTTACCGTGAATGTTACCGATACCTGCTGCAAGCATTGTAACACCGAGATCGGCAATCATCTTGCACTCATTGGGATCAGCACATTCGCCGGCACCGATAACGCCGTCTTCTTCGCCGCCGATTGAACCAACTTCCGCTTCAATCGAAAGGCCTTTTTCTTCACAAATCGCAACTAATTCCTTTGTCTTTTCGATGTTTTCGTCAATCGGATAATGAGAACCGTCAAACATAATCGAGCTGAAGCCCGCTTCGATACAAGCTTTTGCACCTTCGTATGAGCCGTGGTCAAGGTGGAGAGCAACCGGAACCGTAATGTTAAGTTCTTCAATCATACCCTTAACCATACCTACAACTGTCTTGTAGCCGCACATATATTTACCTGCACCCTCGGACACACCGAGAATAACGGGTGAATTCATCTCTTGTGCGGTGAGAAGAATTGATTTAGTCCACTCAAGGTTATTGATATTGAATTGGCCTACTGCGTAATGGCCGGCCTTTGCTTTTGTAAGCATTTCTTTTGCATTTACTAATGGCATAATTGTAAGCT
>CAZTMZ010000011.1:0-66474 GCA_964615315.1 uncultured Eubacteriales bacterium
GACAATATCGCACCGGAACGCGACAAAAAAAACAAAGCCCCCTTATTTAAGGGGGCGAAAGTGATTTTTATCTATTGAGTTTTTAAATTATTTCTATAAACAAATTGTCTTATAGGTGTTTAAGAGTATATGTATAATTTTTTTCAAAAAAATCACTCCTTTGCCTTTTATTCGGCAAGGCTTGTGTAGTCGCTTTTCAAGTCAATGTATTCTTCCTCGCTTTCGGCACTGAGATGCGGACCGTATAAAATCTCTTTTGCAAACTCTTTTACATAATCCTTATCTTGCTGTGAGCCTTGTTCCTTTATTACCGAAAGAGAAAAATATAATATTTTAAAATCATTTTCGGAAACGCACTTGTTCAAAAAGTTTTTGCTTTCGACCTTCAACTTTTCATGCTCCGAAAGTTTTGACAAAGCTATTAAATACTGACCGTATAAACTGGAGTCGAATACATCGTCGTTCTTTAAATATATTTCGCTGTACAAAACAAGTTTTTCGTAATATTCATCGCTTTCGTTTTCGTTACCGACCATCTGTAAACTGCCGCAAAGGTTTTTCAAGACAGAATCTTTTTTGGTGATTTTGTATTGTGCTTCCAATATTTTAGATTGAAATTCCGGCCGGCTTTCGAAAATATCGGAAAACAGAGAACTGCCAGAACAAAAAATTCCGCATATAATCGCAATTATCAAAAGTAATACACCGCATACCGCAAGTAATTTCTTGTTTGCTTTTTTCATAAACAATACCTCATCGTTATTATTTTTGTGCAGGTGACATATTTAACTAATTACCGAAATTTGCTGTAAATACTTATTTGTATCTAATTGGATTGTATCACGACTCGGTTAGAAATTCAATGAGAACGTATATTTTGTTACGAGTTGCCGATGCTCCTTGTTCGAATCCCACGAACTTTGCAAAAAAATAAAGACAAAACAACCGAAAAGGCTATTTTGTCTTTATTGCGAAAGTACTTCTAAACGGTGCGTAGGGATAGGTAAGAAACATAAAAGGTGCATAATTCTACCCGCTCGACTAATTGAAGTTTGGCTAACTATTTATTTGCTATTATATCTTCAAGTTCGCTTATTCGCTTTTCCAACGATGTTACTCTCTTTTCGAGTTTGGTTGATATCTCAAGGAATAAAAATACAAATATCGACAAAACAAGAGCGACGCCTATCTCAACCAGAATTGGGTCCCTGCTTTCAAACAACTTCCACCCTCCGAAAAACGTAACCAAATATATAACCAAAAAGCAAATAATAAAAATGGCAGCCCATCGTAACAGTAATTTTAGTTTCTCTTTCATTTATTTCCCTCCAACAAGCTCTCATACTGGTTTAACAATACAACAAACAGCGAAAATTTGCAATATTTCAGTGAAGTTTGGCTTTGCCAAGTGAAGCAGCGGCAACGCCGCTATGAAGTATCGCACCTACGCGCGAAGTGAAGTTAAGTGTGCCACTCACGCCTTAAGGCACTTCCCGATGCGAAGCTTCGCTTCACGCACCGAAGGTGTACTTCACGTGCCGCAAGGCACACTTAGTTCGAAAAAGACCACATTCGTCTTGATAGACAAATGTGGTCTTTTTCGTGGCACGCCGGAAGGGATTCGAACCCCCGACCTTTTGGTTCGTAGCCAAACACTCTATCCAGCTGAGCTACCGGCGCATATGCGGGACTTTTAACCGCCCGAATATAATATCATTATAAAAGCGAAAAGTCAACAGTTTTTTTGAAAAAAGTATTAAAATATAACGCTTTAAAACGCTAAAACTTTATACAATTTGATTCATTTACAAAAGCGAAAGTCGGTGTTATACTCTATGGGAAATTGCAAGGCATAGAAAACGGAGGTAATTTCCAATGAAAGTTAAAGACAGTTTCCACTTCGGAATTCAAAGAAAAATTATTGCCAATATGACAACTGAAAGTTGGGACAATATCCCTCATATTGTTTTTAATTACGAACCCGATGTTACCGATTTTGTCGCATATTGTAAAACATTGAATGAATCAAGACAGACGAAGATATCGCTTAATACATATTTTCTGAAAGTTATTATTGAAGGACTCAAAGCGGCACCTATTCTCAATTCTCACATTGAATTTGATAAAAACCTTGTTCGCGGTAAGGTCACGACTTTTGAAAATATTGACATTTCAATGCCGATGATTTTGCCGAACGACGAAGTGATGACAATTACACTGCACGACCTTGAAAACAAAACGGTTGAGCAAATTCAAAGCGAAATGGCTGATATTCGCAGACGCGCGGAAAACACAAATCTCAATGAAGCTATGTTTGAAGTTTCGCTTGAAAATACACTTCAGTCTTTGAAAAAAGGTCAAATCAAAAAGGTAATCAACCGTCTTATCGGTTCGAAAACGGGCAAGTACAAAGTAAAAACTCTCAGTGGTAAGGCAAAGCGAGAGTACGAAAAAATTCCGAAAGAAAACCGAATTACCAAAGACGATATACGTCAGGGAACGGTAACCGTTTCAAACGTCGGCTCGCTTTATCGAGGTCAACGCGGCAACGTTACGCTTCTTGAGGTGGTACCTCCTCAAGTTTCAACATACTGTCTTGCGGCTGTGCAAGACAGAGCGATAGTTGTAAAAAAAGAAAACGGTGAAAAAGAAATCGAAGTAAGACAGGTGCTTCCTATTTGTATGGCGATTGACCACCGTGCACTTGATTTCGGTCAGTCGGTGCCGTTTATGAAACGTATGGACGAAATTTTCGCAAATCCCGAACAAATCGAAAAATGGTAAAAAAGAGAGCGTTTAAAAAACGCTCTCTTTTTTTACAACCGCAATTTCGTTTATATTATACTTTTTAAACAAATCAATATGTTTTTCAGTAATTCTTTCACCGCTTACGGCAATGGGAACGGCGGGGGGACAGGAAACGGTCGGACTTGCACAAACTCTGCCGAGAGCATTTTCAACATCAATTCTTTCACATTCATTAAAAATCGCTTCGCGAACTGTCAAAACTTTTTCCGCTTTCGGAATTTCAATGCTTTTAATATTTTCGGTTTTTTCAATGTTTAAATTTTCAAATGCCGATTTAATTCTTTCGAAATCTTCGTCACTGTTCTGCGGACTGAACATAAACACCGTAAAGTCATCGTCAGCATATTCAAACTCAATGCCGCAATCACGAAGATAGCGTTTAAAATCAATATCATATCCGCGAAAATCAACAGTGAGCTTTAACGGTTCGGCTGATAAGATTCCGAATCCCTTTGAATTGATTAAGCACCTTAACTTCGCAATTTTTTCCGCACAGTTTCCAATATCGTTTTTGATTTTTTCTTCAATATATCTGTTGCAAATGTCGAGTGATTGCAAAATAAGATACGACGGACTTGTTGACCCGAAAATCTCCATAGTGTTAACGGCGTTTTGCGAAAAGCCGTATTTGTCATCACTCGCTATATGCAAGTATCCTCCGCCCGTCAGTACCGGGAGAGTCTTGTGTGCGGAATCGCAGCACATTGAAGCTCCGAGGCTTATGGGGTGCATATCCCGTGGACAGAATTTGAGATAACTGCCGTGAGCGTTATCGACAAGCAGGGGAACACCGTATTTGTCACAAACCTCAGCCAACGCTTTAACGTTACTCATTATGCCGAGATAATCGGGACTGGTAATGTATACGGCAAAGGGCTTGCTGTCAAGTTCGCAAAGAGTCCGTTCGAGCATTTCGGCGGTAATTATACAACTGCAAATACTTGACGAGTCCTCGGAATAAAGCCACTTGACGTCGGCATCGAGCTTAGCTATCGCATATATAAAAGATTTGTGTGCGTTTCTGCCCGCCAAAACAAAAGGTCGCTGCCTTTTATCTGCTCTCAAATATGCAAGATACAGCATGGCGTTTATACTTTGACTTGAACCGCCCGCCGAATAAACGGTTTTTGAAGTGCCGAAAAGTCGTGCGGCGTTTTCTTCGCTTTTGCGTATAATTCCGTTTGGTGCATAAAGCTCGTCGGCGCCGTCGATTTCGGTAATGTCACAGGCTTCACAACCTAAAAAAGACACACCCTTATGGCCCGGCATATGTAGTCGGGCGGCATTACTCTTAATGTAGTTCTGCACAAAGTCGTAAATCGGTGTGTCCATTTTTATTTCCTATTTATCGTAATTTTCCGCAACCTGAATCATAACCGCACATTCAATGCGCTTTTTGAAAAGCTCACAGCCGTATTTGTAAACGCCCGTGATTTTTCCGGATGCGTGATATGAGTTAGCGGCACAGCCGCCCGAACAGTAAAGCTTAGCCCAACAGTCGTTACATTCCGATCTTGCATAAGCGTTGCAAAGTTTGAATTCATTTTGAACTTCGCGGTTTGAAACACCGTCCCAAATGTTGCCGAGCAAATATTTTGTGTCACCGACAAACTGGTGGCAAGGGTAAAGTTCACCCGTAGGCGTAACCGCCATATATTCCGTACCGGAACCGCAGCCCGAAATTCTTTTATAAATACACGGACCGTGAGTTAAGTCGAGCATATAGTGATAAAAAGTAAAGCCGTTTCCTTCTTTTTTACGCTTAATCATTTCCTTTGCGAGAATTTCATATTGGTCGAAAAGAACGGGTAAATCTTCATCTGTAAGAGCAGAAGCGTCATCGGGAGAACAAACGACAGGCTCCATACTGAGTTCCGTAAACCCTAAATCTGCCATGTGGAAAATGTCGTTTGTAAAATCAACGTTGTTGTGCGTAAACGTACCGCGCATATAGTAATTCTTATCACCGCGACGGCGAACAAACTCTTGAAACTTGGAAACAACGGTATCGTAACTTCCGCGGCCGGCATAATCTACTCTGAGTCTGTCGTGAACCTCTTTACGTCCGTCAAGACTTAAAACAACGTTGCTCATTTCTCTGTTGCAAAAATCAATAACGTCATCGTCAATGAGAACACCGTTTGTTGTAAGTGTGAAACGGAAATTTTTGTTGTGAATTTTTTCCTGAACGCGAGCATAGGAAACCAAATCCTTGACAACGCTCCAATTCATAAGCGGTTCACCGCCGAAAAAGTCGACCTCAAGATTTCGGCGGGTACCCGAATTTTCAATAAGAAAATCAAGTGCACGCTTGCCGACTTCAAAGCTCATTAAAGCGCGTTCACCGTGGTATTTGCCTTGGCTTGCAAAACAGTATGAGCAGTTGAGATTGCAAGTGTGTGCAACGTGAAGACAAAGTGCTTTGATTACCGTGTTTCTGTTTTTGAAGTCGAATGCCATATTCTCGTAAGTGTCGGGAGTGTAAAGCTTACCGGCTTCTTCAAGACTTTTAACATCCTCAATGCACTCTAAAACATCTTGCTCATTTATTTTTTCGTCCTTGTATGTGTCGGTTATGTACTTAACGATTTCGTCGGCGGACTTTTCTTTGTACATGGCAATAATGTCATAAGCTATTTCGTCCACGGCGTGAACCGAACCCGAACAAGTGTCAAGGACAATGTTATAACCGTTTAATTTGTATTGATGTACCATAATATATCCTTCTCAATAAAAAACAGGTAATACAAACGTATTACCTGCTCTTACAATAGATTTTCTTAAAACTTATTTGCTTTCGCAGTTTTCACATTGTTGGTTGGCAACACCGCATGATGTCTTGCAAGCTGATTGGCAAGATGTTTGACATTCGCCGCAACCGCCCTTAACTGCGCTTTCTTTAAGGTCTCTTGTTTCAATAGTTTTAATTCTTTCCATTTGAATATCTCCTATCTAAATAGTTCAAATATTTACAAAAAAAGTATATCACAAGGCATATTCACTGTCAAGATATATTTGTCGGCACACAGAAGTTAAAAAACAAATTTTTTACGGCGAAATGTATTTTTTAAAACAACAAATATATTTAAAATTTAAAAAGAAATATAAAAAAGATATATATTTTTTGCAAATAATATGTTATTATAGTATCTGTATAAGTATGTTTATTAAATTTGTTCCACTTTTGAAAGAAGATGACTTTTTTATGTCGAAAAAATGTGATGTGCTTATAGTCGGTTGCGGAGTAGCGGGACTTAACACGGCACTTTCATTGCCCGAAAATCTGAATATAATAATTCTTGCAAAAAAGAGCGACACACTTTCAAACAGTTCGCTCGCACAGGGCGGTGTTGCCGCTGTTCTTGATTTGGAAAACGACAGCTATGATTTGCACATCGAAGATACTCTTATCGCCGGCGGACACGCCAACGACGTTGATGCGGTTACAACTCTTGTTCACGAAGGACCCGACGAGGTTCGTAAAATTATAGAGTACGGTGTCGATTTCGATAAGCGTCCGGACGGCGAATTAAATATGACGCTTGAGGGCGGCCATTCCAGAAGAAGAATCGTGCATCATAAAGACACGACGGGTGCCGAAATGGTTAAAAAGATGGTTGCGCAAGTTCGCCAAAAGCCTAATATTACGATTTACGAAAATGCACCGGTATTTAAGCTGACACGTGTTAAAAGCGGTATTGCCGCAAGTGTTTTGCTTGAGAACGGGCAAGAAGAATTCTTAGCAAGCTATTGCGTTCTCGCAACCGGAGGCATAGGCAGAGTTTATAAATATACGACTAACCCGTCCGTTGCAACGGGTGACGGAATAAGGCTTGCGTTTGAACTCGGTGCGAGAATTAAAAATTTAAGCTATATTCAGTTTCACCCCACTGCATTCAATTCCGACGGCAGAGAGCAGTTCCTTATAAGCGAAGCCGTCAGAGGTGAGGGAGCATATCTGCTTAACTGTAACAAGGAAAGATTTATGCACCGTTACGACGAACGGCTTGAGTTAGCTCCGCGTGATGTTGTTTCAAAGGCGGTCATCATCGAGTCGCGAAGAACGGGAAGCAACAACTTTTATTTGGACATTACTCACCGTGACCGTGAATATCTTCTTAACCGTTTCCCCGGTATATATGAGGGGTGCCTTAAGTACAACGTTGACATAACAAAAGATTTAATTCCGATTTTCCCGTGTCAGCACTACCTTATGGGAGGCATCGAAACAGACCTTAACGCAAGAACGAACATATCGCGTCTTTACGCGGTGGGAGAATGTGCAAATACGGGTGTTCACGGTAAAAACCGTCTTGCAAGCAACTCTCTTTTGGAAGCTCTTGTATTCGGAAAACGCTGTGCGGACGACATTGTTCGCTGTATTGATATGAATTATCCTTCTGTTGCCGAGGTCGAAATCGAAAAGACAGACCTTAACGGTGCACCGTTGATGAAGGGCGTAAGAACGGAAATAAGAAATATTATGCAGAGGTCATATTTCGTAATGCCCGCAAACGAGGATGCGGTGCGTAACGGATATAAGCGTGTCCGTGAAATTCTGACACGTCTTAAAAACGGCAAATTCCAAATAACTACCGATTATTGCGAAGCACTGAGTCTTGCAACGGTAGCCTATATAATTTTGAAGGAGGTCAATGATAAATGAAATTAAATCAGTTTTATGTTGACAATCTTATAAAGGAGGCAATCGGCGAGGACATTAACTATATTGATGTTTCGGCTGATTATCTTATTCCGGAGGAACAGAGAAACGACTCCTATTTTATAGCAAAGGCAGACGGTGTGCTTTGCGGACTTCAAATAGCAATGCGAGTTTTCACACTCCTTGACGATACTTTTACATATACCGTACATAAAAACGACGGCGACGAGGTAAAGACAGGGGATTTAATTGTTGAATTTAACGGTAAAACGGCTTGTCTTTTAAAGGGTGAAAGAACGGCACTTAATATTATTCAGCATATGTCGGGAATCGCAACTGCCACAAATAAAGCGGTAAAACTTGTCGAAGGAACAAAAGCACAGGTTACGGATACAAGAAAAACACTTCCCGGACTTCGTGCGTTACAAAAGTATGCAGTAGTTTGCGGCGGAGGTAAAAATCACAGATACAACCTTTCCGACGGAGCAATGCTTAAGGATAATCATATTGATGCGTGCGGCGGAATTACAAATGCGGTCGCAACGCTTCGTGCAAAGCTCGGTCATATGGTAAAAATCGAGGTTGAAACGAGAAATTTCGACGAAGTAAAAGAAGCCGTAAGTGCCGGAGCCGACATAATTATGCTTGACAATATGACGAATGTACAGATGAAAGAGTGCGTTGAGTATATCGGCGGCAGAGCCAAAACGGAAGCATCGGGCAACATTACACTTGACAACATTGCCGAGGTTGCAAAAACGGGTGTCGATATCATTTCGCTCGGTGCACTTACTCATTCCGTAAAAGCTTTCGATATTTCAATGAAAATGCGATGAAAATGAATTATAAGGAATCGGTTGAATATATTCACTCGTTGTTAGCCTTCGGTATCAAGCCCGGACTTGAACGGATTGTTGAACTTTTGGAGCTTCTCGGCAATCCACAGGACAAATTCAAAACGGTTCATATCGCGGGCACAAACGGTAAGGGCTCCACTTCTACGATGATTGCGAATATGCTTTCTTCAAACGGACATAACACGGGGCTTTTTACGTCGCCTTACGTTATTGATTTCCGTGAAAGAATTCAGATAAACGGAAACTTGATAAGCAAAGAAACTTTTGCAAAATGCACCGAAACAGTGCGTGAAAAGATTGAGGAGCTTAATAAAAGAAACATCATAATAACCGAATTCGAAGCGATAACAGCGTCGGCTTTTCTTTGCTTTGCAGAGGAAAAGTGCGAATACGTTGTGCTTGAGGTCGGACTCGGCGGACGGTTTGATGCGACTAACGTTATAAAAACGCCGTCAGCTGTCGTAATAACCTCAATTTCTCTTGACCACGTAAATATTTTAGGCGATACCGTTGAAAAAATCGCTTTCGAAAAGTGCGGAATTATCAAGGAAAACACAACGGTTATAACGTCGGCAAATCAAAATTCCGACGCCTTGCGGGTGATACGAAATACTTGCGAGGAAAGGAACTGTAAGCTTATTGTTACAAATCCCGAATCTGCCGAAATTCTGAATGATACGGTTTTCGGCACCGATTTCGTTTATAAAGGAATTAGCTGTAAAACAAAACTTACCGGTAATCATCAAATCGAAAATGCCGTCAACGCCATTGAATCCGCAAAGGTGTTGGGACTCGGCGGCGACGCTGTGGCACGGGGAATCGAAAAAACTAAAATGATTGCCAGAATGGAAATTATCGGTGAAAATCCGCTTGTGATTCGTGACGGAGGTCATAACGAGGGGTGCGCCGACGCTTTGCGTAATTTCCTTGTTAAATACAAGATTAAAAATATTAATATGCTTATAGGACTTATGGCGGATAAGGATGTTGAAGGGTATGTTTGCAAAATCGCACCCTTGTGTAAATCGGTTGTTACGGTAACACCGAGCAATCCGCGAGCCATAAAAAGCGAAGCATTGAAAAAAATCGCGGAGCAATACTGCGAAAACGTAAAATCCATAAATGACGCCAAAGAGGCGTTTAAATATATTGTTTCAAACACCGAACACGATGAAACGGTACTTGTTTGCGGTTCGTTTTATATGATGTCGGATATTTTCGGTGAATGAAGAAAGGCGGAAACTTATGCATAAAGACTTTATTGAAGACAGAATCAATGTGTTCCTTGAAGAATTCGGGAAGCTTATAATTAAGGAAAATATTCCCGTAAACGATTTTCTTTATAAGGAATGTGATTATAAAACCGGAAACGACTTGCCCGAAATTGACGGCTCGTTTTCAACGTTCGTGCCTTATCTTAACCGTTGGGGCGGAAAAAAGGACAAGCACGCTTGGTTTTACAATGAAATAGATGTTCCGGAACACGACGGCGAAATTCGGCTTGCGGTTGCGTCGGACGCACGTTTCGGCTGGTGTGATATCAACCCGCAGTTTATCGCTTATGTTGACGGAAAACTTCAACAGGGTATTGATAAAAATCACCGTGAAGTTTTTTTAACACCGGGAAAGCATAAGGTGTATCTTTATGCTTATTCGGGCAGTATGATTGATGAGTGGGTGGACTTTTTAACATTTCTTCAACTCATTGATGAAAAAACAAAAAAGCTTTATTATCATATCAAGGTTCCTTTTGAAATTCTTGAATACGAAGATGAAAACACAAAGAATTATTTTGAAATCAAAAAGCATTTAAATAACGCAATCAACTTTATAGATATGCGTGAACCGTATTCGGACGAGTATTACGTTTCGCTTGACAAAGCTATTGATTATCTTGAAAAAGAATTTTACGGTAAATACTGTCATGACGGCGAAGTACACGCTTTTTGTATAGGTCATACTCATATTGACGTGGCTTGGGAATGGACTCTTGCACAAACAAGAGAAAAAATTCTTCGTTCGTTCTCAACGGTACTCACACTTATGAAGAAGTACCCCGAATATAAATTTATGTCAAGTCAGGCTCAGCTTTATAAGTACCTTAAAACCGATGCTCCGGAACTTTACGCGGAGGTTAAGGAAATGGTAAAGCAGGGCAGATGGGAAGTCGAAGGCGGTATGTGGGTTGAAGCCGACTGTAACCTTTGCAGCGGTGAAAGTCTTGTCCGTCAATTCCTTTACGGCAAACGTTTTATGAAGGAAGAATTCGGAGTCGACAGCAAAATTTTATGGCTCCCCGATGTGTTCGGCTATTCGGCTGCACTTCCTCAAATTTTGCAAAAGTCCGGCATTGACAAATTCGTAACTTCCAAAATCGGTTGGAACGAAACGAATAAAATGCCTTATGATACATTTATGTGGCACGGCATTGACGATACACCCGTGTTTACTCACTTTATGACAGCACAGGATAAAGTTAAAGGTCGTGAACCGGCAACAAACGTTACATACAATGCAAAACTTAATGCCAATCAGCTCCGCGGTGCCTATGACCGTTATCAGCAAAAGGATTTGTATGACGACGTGCTTATTACGTTCGGCTTCGGTGACGGCGGCGGCGGACCTTATGCAAAGGATTTGGAATATTTCAACAGACTCAAGTACGGAATTCCCGGTACAAGCACACCGAAAATGGCGTTTGCGGGTGAATTCTTTGACGATATAAAGTCAAAAACGGAAAACAATCCCAAACTTCCGCATTGGGTTGGCGAGTTGTATCTTGAATTCCATCGCGGAACATATACTTCTCAGGCAAAAAACAAGAGGTATAACCGTAAGAGCGAATTTATGTTCCAAAGAGCAGAAACGCTTTCTCTTATAAGCGAACACTTAAGCGGCTATAAATATCGCAAAGAAGATATGCAAAAATCTTGGGAAACGATACTCCTTAATCAGTTCCACGATATTATTCCCGGTTCGTCGATAAACGAAGTTTATGTTGATTCTCACAAGCAATACGAAGAAATAGGTGAAGTCGGCAATTCCATTATCGACGGCACAACAAAAGCTATTGCCGAAAACGTAAACGCAGAATACGTTGTGTTTAATCCCCATTCATTTGTGAACAGCGGTGCAGTCAAGGTGGACGGAAAGTATTATTTTGTCAAAGACGTTCCCGCAAAAGGCTATAAAGCGGTAACTCTTGTTGACGAAGCTTCAAGAGTGACGGCAACATCATCTCTTCTGGAAAACGATTTCTTCAGAATTACTCTTGATGATAAAGGAACCTTTACTTCGATTTTCGATAAGAGAAATAACCGTGAGGTGCTTAAAAAAGGTGCACGCGGCAATGTGCTTACAGCTTATGAAGATTATCCGAGAGAATACGATAACTGGGAAATGAGCAGTTATTATACGGAAAAATCTTGGGAGGTTGACAAGGTTGAGTCAGTTGAACCCGTAAACGAAGGCGAACGCGCTGGCCTTAAAATCACAAAGAAATTTAAGAACAGCACAATTATTCAAACGGTTTACCTTTACAACAATATCGACAAAATCGACTTTGATACCTTCATTGATTGGAAAGAGTCGCACATTATTCTTAAAGCTTCTTTCCCCGTAGACGTCAATGCAAATAAAGCTACTTACGATATTCAGTTCGGTTCGGTTGAAAGACCGACTCATAAAAACACAAGCTGGGATGCAGCTCGCTTTGAGGTTTGTGCGCATAAATACTGTGACTTGTCGGAATTCGATTACGGTGTAAGTCTTATGAACGACTGCAAGTACGGACACGCCGTTCATAACGGGGTAATGAGTCTGACACTCCTCAAATGCGGAACATTCCCGGATCCCGTTGCCGACAGATGCGAACATACATTTACATATTCGCTTTATCCTCACAGCGACGATTACAGAAAAGCCGGAACAATTAAGAAAGCTTATGATTTAAATGTTCCGATGCTTTGTGTAAAGGGCGGAAACGGAAATCTGCCGACAGAGTATTCGTTCTTTGAAGTGAATAAGGACAACATCGTTTTCGAAACCGCAAAGAAATCGGAAACAGACGATACAATCATTCTTCGCGGTTGTGAATATTTTAATAAGAGAACGGTTGCCGACATTACTTTCGGCTTCGATGTTAAGAAGGCATATATCTGTGATATGCTCGAAAATGTTCAAACTCAGTTGAATGTTGAAAACAATTCTGTTTCCGTTGAGTTTAAACCTTACGAAATTATCACACTTAAAATTGAAAAATAACTTTTCGAACGGATACAAAAAAGCCGCAACGCATTAAGCGTTGCGGCTTTACTTCGTTTTCGATTATTTAATTCCCGCTTTTTTAAGAAGAATTTCAATCTTGTCGGCAGGGTTAAGAAGTTTGCTTACGGATTTGTCGTGGTTGAGTGTGTCGATGATGTATGAAAGATACTTTGAAAGTTCAACTTCACAATACCAATCACGCATTTTAAGTTCGGGCATTCTGTAAACTAAGTTTGTTGTAAACACTTTGTCGAAAAGTCCGTCTTTGTATGCCTTATCGAAATTGTCAAGACCGTTGTTGAAAAGGCCGAATGCCGAGAAGATAAACACTCTGTTTGCACCGAGTTCCTTGAGCTTCTTCGAAACATCAAGCATAGATTCTCCCGATGAAATCATATCGTCGATAATCATAACGTCTTTTCCTTCAACGTTAGAGCCGAGGAATTGATGTTCGAGAATCGGGTTTCTTCCGTCGACAATTCTCGAATAGTCACGACGTTTATAGAACATACCGAGATCAAGACCCAAGTAGTTTGAATATAACATACAACGTGACATACCGCCCTCGTCGGGTGAAATAATCATCGTGTTTTCTTTGTCAAGTTTAAGGTTGTCAATGTTGTTTACAAGAGCTTTAATCATTTGATAAGCCGGAGAAACGTTTTCGAATCCGTGAAGCGGGATTGCGTTTTGAACACGTGCATCGTGAGCGTCAAAGGTGATGATGTTGTCAACACCCATATCAATACAAAGTTCTTGAAGTGCAACCGCACAGTCAAGTGATTCTCTTGAAGTGCGTTTATGCTGTCTGCCTTCGTAAAGCATCGGCATAATAACGGTAATACGTTTTGCCTTGCCGCCGATAGCGGAAATAGCACGCTTAAGGTTTGCGTAGTGATCGTCGGGACTCATAGGAACCGTTTTACCGTACATTTTATAAGTAACACCGTGGTTGAATGCATCAATAAGAATATAAATGTCGTATCCGCGAACGGACTCGTGAAGTGAGCATTTTCCTTCTCCTGTGCCAAAACGGGGGAAAGTGGCATCAAGGATGTAAGTCTTTCTTTCATATCCGGAAAAAGCAATAGTCGATTTGTGTTCGGAATCCTGTTGTGAACGCCATTTTACAAGATAACGGTCAATCTTTTCAGCCATTTCTTCACAACCCGGTAAAGCGATAATACCGAGAGGACCGTTTGGAATAGTGGTTATTTCTCTGTCTGCCATAATTCAACCTCCGCAAATTTTAAAAACTATATATAAATAAATTACGTATATATTCTACTATATTTTGTGGTTTTTGCAATAGCAAATTACTAAAAAAATAAAATTTAGTTAAAAGAGTGGTCTATTGTTATAACAGTGAAAAATCTTTCGTCTATTTTGCTCAATTTCTCATCGACGGTCTTGCAAATATCCTCATGACTTTGCTTGTGACTGTGCGGTAAAAGTATATCGAAAATTAAATTCGTGTGCGTAGGGCCCTCGACAACACGAAAATCGTGAATCGAAAGTTCGCTGTCGATTTCTTTGACAATATCCGAAGTCATTTGACGCAGTGCGTTAATTCTTTCGTCGTCAACTATAATCGGGTCCATGTGAATTGAAATCATAAGCCCCATTTCACTCATAATGTCACGTTCGATAAGGTCGATTACGTCGTGAGCCTCCATCATATCAATGTTTGCGGGAACTTCTGCGTGAGCAGACGCAAATCTTCGGTTCGGGCCGTAATCGTGTACAATTAAATCGTGTACTCCGACTATATGGTCATAAGAAAGAATTTTGTTTTCAATCATTTCAACGTATTCTTTTTCCGGAGGATTGCCCAAAAGCTCGCCCAACGTTTCTTTCAATATGTTAAAGCCGGCAAGCAAAATAAAGCAAGCGACAAATATACCGAGATATCCGTCAATGCTTATGTCGGAAAAAGCGGAAACAATAACCGAAATTGCGGCAACGCCCGTCGCAAGACAATCGCTGAAGCTGTCTTTCATAACAGCTATCATCGGGGCGGAATTTATCTTTTCGCCCAAATTTTTATTAAAAAATCCGAGCCATAGCTTTGCGAGAATACTCAATATAAGAATACACAAAGCAATGGGACTGAAAGTTACGGGAACGGGATATTTGATTTTTACAAATGAGTCTTTGAAAAGCTCGATTCCCATAAGAAAAACAAGAACGGAAACGGCAAGAGCCGAAATGTATTCGATTCTTCCGTGACCGTACGGGTGACCTTTATCCGCGGGCTTGGCGGAAATTTTTACACCTATAAGCGAAATTATGGACGAACCGGCATCGGACAGGTTGTTAATGGCATCTGCCGTAACGGAAATACTGCCGGAAATGATTCCGGCAAATATTTTGGAGGCTGCGAGAATTAAATTTACAACAATTCCCATAATGCTGCCTAAAGTACCGTAAGCGGTTCTCACTTTTGTACTTTTTATGTTTTCACTGTCTTTGATAAATATCTTAACAAGTAATTTTGTCAATTTAAAAACTCCTTTGCGGCGCGGTTGTCGAGAATGCTCGAAAGTCCCATTGACAGCATATTGAACCAGAGCTGTGCTATCTGTCGCGGCTCTGTGTCGGGGTGCTTTGAAATCCAAGCGTAAATCAGTCCCATTATGCCGTATTTACAGTATTCGTAAGACAAATCGTATTTTTTATGATTCATTTCGGGATAAATCTCGCTGAACATTCCGTAAATTTTGTCATTTGTAAGTGTTCCGATTTTATAAACAAACTGAGCATCGCCGTGCTCACCCACAAGCATACCGAAAATATCTGCGTTTTTCTTTACGAAAACACAACATTTTTCAAGAACATCAATGGGGGACTCTTTAAGTGCCTCAATGGTAATCGAGTCGATAATTCGGGAAAATTCATCGTACAACTCATTTTCGAGAGAATCCACCAAATCGAAAATATCGTTGTAATGAAGATAAAACGTACCTCGGTTAATGTCTATGAGATCGGTAAGTTCCTTAACTGTGATTTTTGTAATGTTTTTGGTTTTCGCAAGTTCCGTAAGTCCCTGACGAATAAGCTTTTTTGTCCGTCTGACTCTGCTGTCATTATTGTTTACCGACATATTTAAAACTCCCTATAATTTAATGTCTACATTATACACCGAAAATGTTTAATAATCAACACTTGTCTATTATTTTCTTTTTTTTCAGTAAAAAATATACAAATATAATGCGAAAAAATTGTATAGCAATATTAAATTAAATATGGTACAATAAACTGTATATATTTACTTTTAACATAGGAGTGTATAAAATGTCGTTCATTGAGTTGAAAAATGTAGTTAAAACTTACCAAATGGGTGAGATAGAAATAAAGGCGGTCGACAACATAAGCTTCCCTATCGAAAAGGGCGAGTTTGTTGTTATCGTAGGCCCTTCCGGTGCAGGTAAAACGACAGTCCTCAATATTCTCGGCGGAATGGACAGACCGACATCGGGTACCATCACCGTTGACGGAACCGATATTTCGCAATTTAACGAAAAAGAGCTTACGGGCTATCGCAGAGACGACGTGGGCTTTGTCTTTCAGTTTTATAATCTTGTTCAAAACCTTACGGCTGTCGAAAATGTTGAGCTTGCCGCACAGATTTGCGAAGACTCTATCGATGCGGAAGAAGTTTTGCGTGAAGTCGGCTTGGGCGCACGTCTTGACAACTTCCCGTCACAACTTTCCGGCGGTGAGCAACAGCGTGTTTCCATTGCACGTGCTCTTGCCAAAAATCCGAAGCTGTTACTCTGCGACGAACCGACGGGTGCTCTTGACTATATAACGGGTAAGTCGATTCTTAAACTTTTGCAAGATACTTGCCGTGAAAAGAAAATGACGGTTATCGTTATTACTCACAACTCGGCGTTGACTCCTATGGCAGACAAAATTATTCAAATCAAAAACGGACAGATCGATAAAATTCTTTTGAATAATAATCCGACACCGGTTGAACAAATCGAGTGGTAAAATTTCATCGGTTATTATTTTACCGTAAAAATTACCTTATATATTTTAGAATAAAGGAAAAATCGAAATGAGCAAATCACTAAGAAAAGATTTCCAAAGAGAAATAAAGAAAAACATAAGCCGATTTATATCAATACTGCTTATTGTTGTTCTCGGTGTCGCTTTTTATTCGGGTATTCGCTCGGCGATGCCCGCAATGCAGGAAACGGCAGACAAGACCTATGACAAAGAATATTTGATGGACATTCGTGTAAGCAGTACGTTGGGACTTACGTCGGCAGACCTTGAAGCAATAAAGGAACTTGACGGCGTCCTTTTGGCTGAAAGCTCCTATTCAACGGATTTTGTTTGCCTTGCAAACTCATCCGAAGTAGTGACAAAGATTATCTCAATGCCCGAAAAGATTAACGACATTAAGCTTATTAAAGGCCGTTTCCCCGAAAAATACAACGAAATAGTTGTAAGTCCCGAATTCCTTGAAGCAACGGGGTTTGATGTTGACAGCTACGTTACTTTCATAACGGGTACCGAGGAAAAAGTAACGGCTACGCTTGCGTCGGAATCGTTCCAAATCGTAGGTGTGTGTACATCGTCGTACTTTCTTAACGGCGATATGGGAACAAGTACGGTGGGCGACGGTATGGTCGACGGCTTTGCGGTTATTCCGCGTGAGGCTTTTGTTACCGAATATTACACCTCAATTTATATTTTGGTTGACGGCGCACGTGAACTTAACTGTTACAGTGATGAATATAAAAAGGAAATCGATAAGGTTATAAGCCAACTTGAAACGATAGAAGAAAAAAGATGCGACATAAGATACAGCGAGGTACGTGCCGAGTCGGCGGAATTGCTTAACGATGCAAGAGACGAGTATAATTCAAAGTATGACCTCGTTATGTCACAGTTAGCGGAATATAAAGAGCAACTTCTTTCGGCGGAAGTTATTCTTTTGGAAAAAGAGAATGATTTTAAGGAACAGAAAACTCTTTTGGAAAATGCCGAAACGGAACTTCCGTTAAGAAAACAACAAATCGCAGAGGCTGAAGCGGAAATCGCAGAAGGTGAAGCTCAGCTTAAAAGACAGGAAACGGCACTTGCACAGAACAAAGTTAGGGTTGACGAGGCAAGGGCGGAATATGAAAAGCTGGAGGCAGATCCGAACACTACTCCCGAACAGCTTAAAGATGCCAAAGATTCGCTTTTGCTTGTCGAAAAACTTTACGAAACACTCGAAGCCGAAATAAACTCATACAGAACACAGCTTGAAGATGCAAAAGAAGAAATTGCGGAGGGCAAGCAAACAATTGCGGAGGTTGAAAAAATTCTTGCTAACGACAGCGTGATTACCGATGCCGAAAAGCAACTTACCGACGCGAGAATCGAACTTGACCGTGCAAAAGAAAAATATGAAACTCAGGAAGAAGAAGCTACAAAAGAACTTGCCGATGCAAGCGAGCAGCTCGAAAAGGCACAGCGTGAAATCGAAGATATGAAGGTGCCGGAATGGTATAAGCTCGACAGAACAAGCATAGAATCTTATGCAAGTTTTCAAAATGACACCGAAAGTATCGGTGCAATCGGTACTGTTTTCCCGATTATCTTTTTCCTTGTTGCAGCGTTGGTGTCACTTACAACAATGACACGTATGGTTGAAGAACAAAGAACACAAATAGGTACTCTTAAGGCGCTGGGATACAGCAAGCTTACAATAGCGGGCAAATATTTGCTTTATGCCTTATTTGCCACAATACTCGGCAGTATCATAGGCGTATTTGTCGGTGAATTTACTTTGCCGAATATAATAATCACAGCTTACAAATCGGTTTATTATAATTTAGGCGAAAATGTTGTAAACCTCAACATTGAACATGCTTTGGTAGCTTCGCTTGCCGCTGTTCTCTGTACTTCTTTTGCGGCATTCAGCGCTTGCTACAAAGAACTCAAGAGTGCTCCGGCACAGCTTATGCGTCCCGAAGCTCCGCGGGCGGGAAAAAGAATATTCCTCGAAAATATTTCGCCTATTTGGGACAGACTTAATTTCGGTCAAAAAGCGGCTGTCAGAAACCTTTTCCGTTATAAAAAGCGTTTCTTTATGACACTGTTCGGTGTAGGCGGTTGTATGGCGTTGCTTTTGGTGGGACTCGGAATTCGTGATTCCGTTTCGGCTATGGCGAACAATCAATATAAAGAAGTTTTCAAGTATGACGGAATTGTAAGCATCGACTCAACTCTCACAAGAATGCAGCATCAGGTTTTGAATGAAGAATTGGGTGCGATTTCGGATATCGAGGGCTTGAAGGCGACAAGAACAATGGTTTACGGTTCGGCAACCGGTAAAAGCGACGACGAAAACGAAAAATATGCTTATATGGTAGTTCCGGCAGATGCCGACATACTCGATAAGTATATAAGTCTTAACGAGCGTACCGGACTTTCCGGAAAACTCGAACTCAACGACGAAGGCGTTATAATAACCGAAAAATTCGCAAATATGTTGGGCGTTGAAAAAGGCGATAATATTTTCATTAAGCTCAGCGAAAACGACCAATCGCCTAAACAAGTTAAGGTTACGGGTGTGACCGAAAACTACATTTTCAACTACATTTATATGACACCCAGCCTTTACAAAACGATTTATACGGTGTCACCCGACATCAATTCAATCTTTATTAAAACCGCCGATGCCGTAAATGAAGATGATTTGGTACAACAAATTCTGAATGTTAACGGTGTAAACTCCGTAACAATGAATTCAACGGAACTTGACGAACTTAATCAAATTGTAAATATGCTTTACTTTATCATCGTCATTATGATTTTTGCCGCAGGATTGCTTGCGTTCATTGTCCTTTACAACCTCAATAATATCAACATCAGTGAACGTCGACGTGAACTTGCGACTCTTAAACTTTTGGGATTCTATGACGTGGAAACGGCAACGTACGTTTACCGTGAAAACATTGTTTTGACAATACTCGGTACAATACTCGGCATATTCTTGGGAATAGTTTTACACAGATTTGTTATGACTACCGTAGAAACCGATATTTATATGTTCGGCAGAGAACTCAGTCCGTTAAGTATTGTGATAGGCGCTGCATTAACTATTATATTCGCAATCATAGTAAACGGTGTAATGTTCTTTAAACTCAAAAAGATTGATATGATAGAATCTCTTAAAAGCGTAGAATAACAAATACTGATTATTAAGGTGAAAAACTGTGAGATATATAAAAAATCTTACATCCGATTTATCGTTTAATGTCAAACGCGAAGAAATCGAAATGTGGCAAAGTCCCGAAATTCAAAAAGCGTTTAACATTGAATTCGCAAGAAAAAACAGTACAAGTGCAAAAGCACTTTTGCCTATGGCGTGTGTTCTTTCCGTGATTATAATGATAGTTTATTCATTGGGAGTACGTTTTCGGTTGTATTCGTTTCAGTTGAATTACGCTGTTTTGTATCTTATACTGTTTGTGACATCCGTTCTTTCTTTTATCGTAATAAGCTGTTTGGCAAAGGATATCGAAAAGAACGACAAAAAAATACTGACTTTTATCAATGTGATTTCGGCGGTGTACACGCTGTGGGTAACGTCGTTGCTCACCGTGAACAGAAATCTCGAAGCGTCAACGGTTGTTTATGCGGCGACGGTTATTATAATAACGCAAGGCATTTATCTTGCGCCGAGATATTCTCTGTGGTTCGTGTTCTTAAGTACGGCTCTTTTTCTGATAACGAGCATTTTCGGAGACGGATTTGCGGAGTTCGATTACGAAAGTTTTACGGGAATAGTTCTTTTGTCTTTTGTGTCGTATGCGGTTTCGTGCAGCCGTTATTATAACCGTTGCAGAGCCGTTTACAATAAAATTCTCGTAAAAGAACGGACAAAGCAGCTTGACGAAATGCTGGAAAAACTGCAAGAGCAGAAATTAGAACTCGAAAAAACGAATTATGAGCTTGAGCAAGCGTATGTCCGTGACAGTATGACCGGATTGTATAACCGTTGGTTTTGGAATAAAAATTTCGAAAATATGCTTAAAGCTTGTATGGAAAGCGAGCATTTAACCGCCGTGTTTATGTTGGACGTTGATAACTTTAAAAGTATTAACGATACAAAAGGACATGCAATAGGTGATAGGTCGCTGGTTGCCATCGCGGATGTTTTATACCGTGAAACGCGTGAAATTTCGAACTGCAGCGTGTTTAGAATGGGCGGCGAAGAATTTCTCATTTTATGCAGCGATATCGACAAACCGAATGCAATAAAGCTTGCGAATGCGATTTTGAAAAATGTACAGAATATTCAAATTCAAGGGCTTGACATTATGCTTACGGTCAGCGTGGGCGTTCACATTCAAAAGGTTGAAAACCGACGTGATCTTGACGACTTCACCGTTAAGGCGGATAAGGCAATGTACGAGTCGAAAAATACAGGTAAAAACAAAATAACATTTTCATTTTGACAGGAGAAAAAATATGTTTGAACAATTAAAGGCACCTCAGTTAGAGGATACGGTAGCAACAATTAAAACAAGTATGGGAGAAATCAAAATCAAACTTTTCCCCGAACAAGCACCGAAAGCGGTTGAAAATTTTGTAACACATGCAAATAACGGATATTATGACGGCTTGATTTTTCACCGTGTAATAAACGATTTTATGATTCAAGGCGGCGACCCGAAGGGTACGGGAACAGGCGGAGAAAGTATTTGGGGACATCCTTTTAAGGATGAATTTTCAGGTGACCTTCACAATATCCGCGGCGCTCTTTCAATGGCAAATGCGGGGCCGAACACAAACGGCAGTCAGTTTTTCATTGTTCAGGCGAAGTCTGTTCCGGAGGATATGATTGAACAAATGCGTTGTGCGAATGAAGAACTTTATCCGACAGAATGTATTGAAGCTTACGAAAAAATGGGCGGTACACCGTGGCTTGATTTTCGTCACACGGTTTTCGGTCAAGTATTTGAAGGTATGGACGTTGTCGATGCTATCGCAGCGGCTCCTGCCGACTATTTTTCAAATAAACCGACAACGGATATCATTATAGAAACAATTACCGTTGAATAAATACCGGCGGGGGAAATTCCTCCGCCGTTTAACTTGTAACAGTGAGGTGCTTCTTATATGCTTTTTAAGAATATATCAATCATCAATGAAAATTTTGATATAGAAAAAAATATGTATGTCGGTGTCGAAAACGACAAAATCGAATATATAAGTAAAGAAAAACCGCAAAAGGACTACGGAGAAGAATACGACGGAAATAAAAAAGTGCTGTCGCCGGGATTTGTGAATCTTCATACTCATTCACCGATGACACTTCTCAGAGGTTACGCCGAAAATCTTCCTCTTGACAGATGGCTCAACGAAAGAGTCTTTCCGTTTGAAGACAGATTAAACTGTGACCGAGCATATTTCGGCACGATGCTTTCCGTTGCCGAAATGCTTTCATGCGGTACAACTTCATTTAACGATATGTATTTCTTCGGTGACGGCGTAATGAAAGCTGTTATCGAAAGCGGAGCAAAGACTAATTTCGGACGTTCGGTTGTTTCGTTTGTCGACGAACCTATTACCGAAAACGAGCGTTTCCGTGAACACCTTTATTTAACGGAAAAATATCACAATACACAAGAGGGAAGAATTAAAATCGACTTGAGTCTTCACGCCGAATATACAAACAGACTTTCCATAATCGAACAGTTCGGAGAATATGTGAAAAACAATGACCAATCGGTTCATATTCACTTGTCGGAAACGCAGGCTGAACACGAAAAATGCAAGGCAAAATACGGCAAAACACCCGCACGCCTTTTTTACGATGCCGGTGTAATGGATAAGCCCGCTGTTTTCGCACACTGTGTATGGGTGGAAGACGAAGACTTGGATTTGTTTGTCGAAAAGAATGCCACGGTGGCACATTGCCCCGCAAGTAATCTTAAACTCGGCAGCGGAGTTTGCGATACTTATAAAATGCTGCAAAAGGGTGTAAACATAGGTATAGGCACCGACTCCGCCGCAAGTAATAACGGGCTTGATATTATGCGTGAAATGTATCTGGCGGCAATTTTACCGAAAGGAATTCAAAATAAGGCGGACATTGTAACGCCTAAGGAAATATTAAAAATGGCAACCGTTAACGGCTACAAAGCACAAGGACGTCTTGATTGCGGTATAATCAAAGAGGGCTATAAGGCGGACTTGATTGTTTTCGACCTTGATAAGCCGAATATGTATCCTGATTTCGACGTGATAAACAACTTGGTTTATTCTGCCGACAAAAGCAATGTCGTGCTTACAATGGTTGACGGCAGAGTTCTCTATAAAAACGGCGATTTTACAACTGTTGATGTCGAAAAAATCGGTGAACAGGTAAGCAGACTTGTCAAAGATGTTGAAAAAGAGGTTAAATCTAATGGTTAACAAAGCAGTAGAATTTATTAAATCGAAAATCGAGGGCGAATACGAAATAGGAATAATTCTCGGAAGCGGATTGGGTAATTTGGGTGAAAAAATCGAAAATGCTCAATATGTTGATTATTGCGATATTCCGAATTTTCCCGTTTCAACGGCACCGGGGCATATAGGCAGATTTATTTTCGGTACACTTTCCGGCAAAAAGGTTATGTGTATGCAAGGCAGAATTCATCTTTATGAGGGCTACGCAACCGAAAGTGTTGTTATGCCTATCCGCGTAATGCGAAAATTGGGCGTTAAAAAACTTATTGTTACGAATGCCGCGGGCGGAATTAACGAAAACTTCGGTGTCGGGGATATTATGCTTATAACCGACCATATAAATTTTACGGGCAGAAACTGTCTTATAGGTAAAAATGACGGCGATTTCGGTTGCCGTTTCCCCGATATGTCTTTTGCATATTCTCCCGATCTTCGCGAAAAAGCTCTTGAATGTGCAAAAAAAACGGGCGTAAATTTACAACAAGGCGTTTATATCGGTTGCACGGGGCCTTCTTATGAAACTCCGGCGGAAATTCGTGCGTTCAGAGTTTTGGGTGCCGACGCCGTCGGTATGTCAACGGTACAAGAGGTTATTGCGGCAAACCATTGCGGTATGGAAGTACTCGGATTTTCACTCGTTTCAAATAAAGCGGCAGGTCTTTCCGGCGAAAGACTTACCGAGGAAGAAGTGCTTGAAATAGGCAGACAAAAAAGCGAGGAAATGCAAACTCTTATTATGAAAATTATAGGTGAGCTTTAATGTCTTTTTTAAACGGTGCGACAGTCGGATTTGACGTTGCAAACAACAAAGCGGTTTTTGTAGACCAAACTCTTTTGCCGAATGAATATAAAGAAACTTTTACTGATGATTACGGTGAAATTTTCGATGCGATTAAGCTTTTAAAGGTACGCGGAGCTCCCGCAATAGGCGTGTTCACGGCAGTCGGACTTGCGGTGCTTATGAATAAAAGCGGTGCCGAAACTTATACTTCGCTTTTTGACGAATTAAGTGTTTATGCGGAAAAGCTGATTTTGTGCAGACCCACTGCGGTAAATCTCAAGTGGGCAGCTGAAAAAATGCTTGAAACCGCAAAAGGCTTAACTGCCGAAAACTTAAAAAAAGGGCTTACGAAAAAGGCACTTGAAATACTTGAAGACGATATTTGCATTTGCAGAAAAATAGGCGAGTACGGTGCGAAACTTCTTGCCGATTGTAATTCCGTTCTTACTCACTGTAATGCGGGCAGACTCGCAACCGTGAAATACGGCACGGCACTTTCACCTATATACATATCAAAAGAACAAGGACACAGCATAAAAGTTTACGCCGACGAAACACGGCCGCTGTTACAGGGAGCAAGACTTACGGCGTTTGAACTTGCCGACGCCGGTATTGATACAACGGTTATTTGTGACAATATGGCATCTTTTGTTATGAAAAACGGACTTGTCGATGCGGTTCTTGTGGGCTGTGACAGAGTGGCACTTAACGGCGATGTCGCAAATAAAATCGGTACAAGCGGTGTGGCGGTGCTTGCAAAATATTACAATATTCCTTTTTATGTTTGTATGCCGTTTTCGACCTTTGATAAAAACATAAAAAACGGTGACGAAATTGTAATCGAAATGCGAGATGGCAGTGAAATAGGCGAAATGTGGTATAAAAAGCCGATGATTCCCGCAAACGCAAAGACGCTTAATCCCGCTTTTGACGTGACTGACCATTCACTCGTTACGGCGTTCATAACGGAAAAAGGAGTTATAACTCCCCAAAATATAAAAAATTATCTTTAAAACGGAAAATCCCCCATAATTCTCTTGAAATATGAGGGATTTTATTGTACAATATCATTGTTAAAAATTTGTCAGGTTTTCTGACTTTGGAGGTAAAATATTATGGCAAATCGTTTTGTACTTAACGAAACATCTTATCATGGCAAAGGCGCTATTGCTTCCATTGCCGATGAAATTAAAGCAAGAGGCTTTAAAAAAGCTTTCGTATGCTCGGACCCGGATCTTATCAAGTTCGGTGTTACGAAAAAGGTGACGGACGTCCTTGACGGTGCCGACATTCCGTACGAAATTTATTCAAATATCAAACCGAACCCGACAATCGAAAACGTACAGTCGGGCGTTGAGGCTTTTAAAACAGCCGGTACAGACTGCATCGTGGCAATCGGAGGCGGTTCTTCAATGGATACCGCAAAAGCTATCGGTATCATAATCACAAACCCGGAATTCAGTGACGTTCGCTCGCTTGAGGGCGTTGCACCGACAAAGAATCCGTGCGTTCCGATTATTGCCGTTCCGACAACGGCCGGTACAGCCGCAGAGGTTACGATTAACTACGTTATTACCGATGCCGAAAAGGACAGAAAGATGGTTTGCGTTGACGTCCACGACATTCCGGTAGTAGCTGTTGTCGATCCGGATATGATGTCATCAATGCCGAAAGGACTTACCGCCGCAACGGGTATGGATGCTCTTACTCACGCCATTGAAGGTTATATTACAAAGGGTGCATGGGAACTTTCCGATATGTTCCACATTAAAGCCATTGAAATTATCGCAAAATCACTTCGCGGTGCTGTTGAAAATACCGATGAAGGCAGAGAAGGAATGGCTCTCGGTCAATATATCGCGGGTATGGGCTTCAGTAACGTAGGTCTCGGTATCGTTCACTCTATGGCACACCCTCTCGGTGCTCTTTATGACACACCTCACGGCGTTGCAAACGCAATTATTCTTCCTACCGTTATGGAATACAATGCTTCCGCAACGGGTGAAAAATACAGAGATATCGCAAAGGCTATGGGCGTTGACGGTGTTGATGCCATGAGTCTTGAAGACGCAAGAAAGGCTGCTATTGATGCCGTTAAACAACTCTCAATAGACGTCGGAATTCCGACGGACCTTAAAGAAATCGTTAAGGCAGAAGACGTCGACTTCCTTGCTCAGTCCGCATTTGACGACGCTTGCCGTCCCGGTAATCCGAGAGATACAAGTGTTGCCGAAATTAAAGAACTTTATCTTTCACTTATATAAATCAGCCTTAAAGTAAAAAACGGCGAAGGCATAGCTTAGGGCTAATAAAGAAGTATTTTAGAAAATGTGGTGTAACCTCGAAAATAAAGGGGTTACACCACATTTTATTATTTTATTGAATTCATTACATTTAACAAACTCTGATAACTGTCAACATCGTGGTATTTCACGTTTTCGGTAGAAATCTCGTTGAACAATTTTCTTGCACAAGAGATTTTTGCTTTCTCAATCGGCTTCAAGTTCAAACTCTCCATTGTACCCTTTGTTTCGGCAATGAAGAAAATGTGCTTAACCGCACCCTCGTTAAAGGCAATCGCCCAGTCGGGAGAATAGTTGCCCACAGGAGTACGGAAACGTGTATTTTCTATGACGGAAAGGCACATAAATTCGGTGCTGTTGACGTAGAAACGTTCCCGAAAGACGATAAATATATGGAACCGTGGAAATTTATTTCCGAAGACGGCAGATTTAATATGACAATGAAGCCGACATTTGACTATCACACGGACTTGAATTTGAAAGTCGGCAGAATGCACGCTCATCAAGTTCACGGAATTTGGAGCGGCGACGTGACGTTGGACGACGGCACGAAACTTGAAATTAAGGATATGTACGCCTTCTGCGAATACGTAGAAAATACTTGGTAAATTCAAAGCTTCTCAAAGGTGAAAAGCAATACCTTTGAGGAGCTTTAACTGTTTTTTGCGAAAAAGACGAAAAATAGTCGATGAAATTTAGAAGAAAGTTTCAATAAGCACTTGACAAATTTTAATTTTAATAGTATCATTATAAGGCACTCATGAAGTGCATAAAGTAAATATCGCGGAGTAGAGCAGTTGGTAGCTCGTCGGGCTCATAACCCGAAGGTCGTTGGTTCAAGTCCTTCCTCCGCAACCAGATAGGAAAAGCCATTCTTGTGAATGGCTTTTTTCTTTTGAAAAAACGGCCGAGGGATATGAGCCCGCGGGCGAATAACACGAAGGGTGAGGCGGAAGTGAATGACACTCCGGCGGAGTGTCAGAGCCGCCGAACCGACCGCAGAATTTTCTCCGTAGAGGTTCAAATTTCCAACACAAATATGCGGGGACGTATAAGTGCCGTAATTGATTATTAGAATTATCAATCGGTGATGACAGAATATTAAAAATCGCTTTAAGAAGTAAAGTTAAAGTCGATAGATTCGAGTTTGAATCTATCGACTTTTTCATGCTGAAGATTTCGGTGCTTTAATCCGATACTTGACGCCTTATGAATAAATCAACTTGATTTTTTACAAAAATGCGGCACCTTCTTTACAGAGGGTGCCGCAAAAGTGCTTTTATTCAATTTGAAGTATCGGTTTTATGCTTTTGTCGGTTCTTCCGAAGATTTCTTTGCTTTGAAATAAGAACGCAAAGAATTTACAACGATTATTATGCCGAGAATCATAAGCAATACGGCGATGATAAGCTGTAAGCCTTCAACAAGGAATGTTGCACTGCCCGATGCGATTGCCGTAACAAGAGCAATAGTACGTTGAACCAAAGCCGTTCCCGTTACGCAAAGCATAATGATAAGCGGTGGGAAAAGCATCTTGTTGCTTCTGCCCGTAACCTTCATAAATACGCAAAGTGTAACCAAAACCAAAGCCGAGAGCAACTGATTTGCCGAGCCGAAAAGCGGCCAGATGTTTGCATATCCTACCTTTGTGAGAACGAAAGCAGCAGCCAAGGTCAAAACTGTCGCAAAGTATTTGTTGCAAACAACTTTTCTCCAAAGAGAAGCGTTCTTCATATCGTCAACGGAGAACAACTCTTGGAAACTCATTCTGCCGATACGTGCAACTGCGTCAAGGCTTGTAAGTGCCAATGCGGATACGCACATTGTCATAAAGCATTGAGCGACATAAGCGGGGATGTGGAACATTTGCAAGAATCCGGCAACGCCGTTTGAGAAGATTTGGAACGGAGTTCCGGCAGCGGGAGTACCGTCTTTTGCTGCGGCGGCACCTGCAACGCAAAGTGCGATTACGGCAAGAAGGCTTTCAAGTACCATAGCACCGTAGCCGACTTTTAACATATCTTTTTCGTTGCTTATTGTCTTTGATGATGTTCCCGAAGAAACAAGGCTGTGGAAACCGGAAACGGCACCGCAAGCAACCGTTACAAACAAAATCGGGAAAAGGTTACCGAGTTTTTCGTTTGTGAAGCCCGTAAATGCGGGTAAATTCATTGTGGGGTGAGCAACGGCAAGACCTAAAACGGCACCTGCAATCATTCCGACAAACATATATGTCGTCATTATGTCACGCGGTTGCTTGAGCATCCACATAGGTACAACAGCGGCAAAGAAGATGTATGCAAATGTGATATATGACCAAACTTCTTGATTCGCTGTGATAGGCAACATCATACCTATTGCCAATGACGCAACTGTGAAAACAAGACCTAATACCGTGCTTTTCCAACCCGAAATCTTGAATTTCTTTACGATAAATCCAAGCAAAACGGCGAATGCGATAAATAAAAGAGAAATTGTACCCGCAGCACCGTTACTCTTAGCCGCAGCGGACAAAGCACCGTCTGTGCCGAATGCGTTGAATGTGCCGGCTACCATATCGGCAAAAGCAGCGATTACGAGTAATGTAAAGAGCCAGCAGAAAGCAAGGAATACTTTTCTGCCGAATTTACCGATATACTTTTCAATAAGCATACCCATTGACTTACCGTTGTTTTTAACGCTTGCATAAAGTGCACCGAAGTCCGTAACGGCACCGAAGAAAATGCCGCCGATAAGTATCCATAACAATACGGGTACCCAACCGAATACAGCTGCTTGAATAGCACCTGTTACGGGGCCTGCACCCGCGATAGATGAAAATTGATGACTGAAAACGCTCCAACCGCTTGTCGGAACATAATCTTGACCGTCTTCGTTCGTAACGGCAGGAGTTTTCGCTTTGGGATCAATGCCCCATTTTTTAGCCAACCAACGTCCGTATAAAACGTACGCAGCCGCAAGCAATACTGCCGCAACAAGAACAATAACTAATGTGTTCATTGTAGATCGCTTCCTTTTTAGAAAAAATTTATTTGATAAGGCTTTACAAAAATCCGTGTGCACTAACGAATTTTTAATAGGTGTCTTATTATCGAAAATAGGTGGGGGAGGCAATAAAAAAGACCTTCATCTCTTTGCCGCGTTTAAATCGAACAAAGAGACGAAAGCCGAAACACAACTTCCGCGGTACCACTCTTTTTTACCCTCAAGAAAGGGTACACCTCAAGTGCCGATACACTTTATCTCTGTTACGGGAGAACCCGTCTGCAACTACTTTACACGATTTTATCGCAGAAACTCCATGGTGATTTTCGGCAATTCACTTTAATGTCTTGCACCGAACGACATCTCTCTGAAAAAGTCGGAACTGCTTACTCTTCCACTTCACAGTATTTAAATAATTTTTACGAAAGAGATTATAACACCGTGTTTTTTTATTGTCAATAGTTTTTTAGAAATTTAAAGCTTTAAAGCAAAATAGCGAAAGTTATTCGGCTCCCTTGTGTAAAGAAGCTGACTGAGGGATTGCTTCTTGCGTAAATTTTTTTACAATCCTCCCGTCACGGCTTTGCCGTGCCACCCTCCTTTGCACAAGGAGGGCTTAAAAAAGGCTCCCTTGTGTAAAGGGAGCTGTCAGCGAAGCTGACTGAGGGATTGTTTTACCGCATTGTCAATATACGTACAAACGCCGTAGAAATTTTCATTTACTTCATTGTTGGCAATGCGAATAACCGTCAATCCGTACTGTTCTAAAAATTTTGTTCGTTCGCAGTCTTTACGGCTTTTTTCTTCTTCGTAATGCTGTGAACCGTCAAGCTCAATAACTATTTTGGCTTTTGCACAATAAAAATCCAAAATATATTTTCCGAATACTTTTTGCCGCAAAAAGCGAATAGGATAAGTGCGCAAAAAGTCATACCAAAGGTGTCGTTCTTCCTTTGTCATTTCTTTGCGTAACTGCCGTGCATAAGGAACCAACTTTTTGTTGTGCTTATAGTCCATTTGACAGCCCCTCCGTTTGCGAGTCTTTTGCAATCCCTTCGTCACAGTTCGGCTCCCTTGTGTAAAGGGAGCTGTCAGACGTTAGTCTGACTGAGGGATTGCTTAAAGGCTCCCTTGTGTAAAGGGAGCTGTCAGACGCCAGTCTGACTGAGGGATTGTTCCTAAAATAAACGGATACTCATGCAATCCTCCCGACACGGCTTTGCCGTGCCACCCTCCTTTGCACAAGGAGGGCTAAAAAAGGCTCCCTTGTGTAAAGGGAGCTGTCAGACGTCAGTCTGACTGAGGGATTGTTCCTTGTGTAAATTTTTACAATCCTCCCGACACGGCTTTGCCGTGCCATCCTCCTTGTGCAAAGGAGGGCTTTTTTGATTTCGTTGTGCAATTTATTCTTTTTCGGAATTGCGTTTTGCTTTTTCCAAAAGCATAATTATTATCGGAATAAAGACAATTTGAATAATTATTCCGGGAATTGCGTTTACGAAAGCGCCCGTCCAAAAGGTTGCAAGTCCGAATTTTGTGATGTCGAAGCCCAAAATACAAAACATAGCAAAGCCCCATACAATACGGCCGACAATCATGGCGCACACAAGAGATATGTAAATGTTAAGCTTGGTTTTCGGCAGTATTTTGTAGAAAATTCCCGCCGCAAATCCGTAAGCGGCAAGCTCAAACGCCATTGCCACGGCACTCGGAAAAAGAGCCGGCATACCTAAAGTGAGAGAACGCAGAAGCGGAGCGATAATACCGACCGCCAATCCGTAGGGGGCTCCGCACACAAATCCGCAAAGCAGCACGGGAATGTGCATGGGACAAAGCATAGAGCCGATTTCACGAATTTGTCCGGTTAGAAACGGCATTACGTAGGCAAGGGCAACAAACATACCCGAAAGTGCAATATTAACAACAACTTTTTTGTTCTTCATGACAGACGGTCACCTCGACCGTCAAATTTAAACGCTTTCATTTCAACAACTCCCAAAACAATATGAAATATTTTACATTACATATACGAAAAACGTAACTCCGAAAATAAAGTGACGGAAATGTTCTAAATAAACCGTATTCCCAACGCTTCGCCGAGCGTACCGCCGCCGTTTATGTATTTAATGGTACTTTTTTGAAGTGACGATTTTTGCGGAAGACAGCCGGTGTATCCGTAACTGCCCGTTTTCTTTTTCATTTTCATCAAATCACGGTTGTTTGTCTTAACGCCGAAAATCCAAAGATATGCGGGCTGCGGATGTTCGCTCTCCTTGATGTTTTCAAACAAATCGGCAAACCGTAAAATGTTGGAGTTTTCACTCATAAAGTTTTTGTTGCCGGAGTACAAAAGCCAGCTGTGACAGACAAATTTGCGATTCGGGTATTCCGAAAAATACTTGCCGAAAAATTCTTTTGCCTTTTCAAATGACTTTTCACATTCGGTTACGTCAAGTTTTTCTCCGCGCGGAATATGAACGAGCAGTATTTTGTCACCGAAATCGGTTTTGTCGCCGTCTTTTTCATAGGGGGATTTAAAGTAATAAAAGAATTTTTGAAACTGAAGTCTGCCGAGCTTGAAAATATTCAAATTCATATGGTGCATAATCCAGTTAAGCTCATAAAGACCGTCCTCGTTCGTCCTCTTTTTATGGTCGACAATCCAAATTTTAATGTCGGACATTGTGTCGAAGAAAACGTCCTCACCGATGCCTTTTTCCTTATACTTATCCCAAACGGTAGGTAAATAAGCGAAAACGAGGGACAGCTTCATCATCGGTTCAAGCTTTAAGCACATTTCCCAGCGTCCCTTTTGACACAACTTTAAGAAAAAATTCACTTTAGAGCGATTGGCAGTGATGTAAGCTTCGATTACGCCTTCGAGCCTTTCGTTCGGATAAATTTTCAAAAACAAATCCTTTGAGCGAGAAAAGTCGGTCATAAATTTTACCCCCGATGCTGTTTTTCTTAATTTTACCATAAAATATATTTATTTAAAAGACGTAATTGCTTTTTTGCCGAAAAATAAAATGCAATTATAGTAAAAATGACGGTTTAAACGGGCTGAAAATTTTTATATAATAAACATAGAGGTGATAATATGAAAATACAGTTTTTAGGGGCGGCACATGAGGTTACGGGTTCTTGTACGTTGTTAACGGTTTGCGGAAAACGGATTCTTGTCGATTGCGGTATGGAGCAGGGGGCGGACATATACGAAAATTGCGACCTGCCCGTTGCGGCAAACACTATTGACTGTGTGCTTTTAACGCACGCTCATATTGACCATTCGGGAAAAATTCCGTTTTTAAAGGCGAATGGCTTCAACGCACCCGTTTACGCCACTCTCGCAACGTGCAAGTTGTGTAAAATTATGCTTATGGACTCCGCACATATTCAAGAATTCGAGGCGGAATGGCGAAACCGTAAGGCAAAAAGAAACGGCGAGTCCGACTATAAACCGCTTTATACCGCCGACGACGTCGAAGCGGTTCTCAAAGATTTTACACCTTGCGACTATAACAGAGAGTACGAAATTTTCGAGGGCGTGAAAATAAGGTTTATTGATGCCGGACACCTTTTAGGCTCGTCGAGTATCGAAATCGTTATCACGGAAAACGGTGTTACAAAAACGTTGCTCTTTTCGGGCGATGTCGGTAACGTTGACCGACCTCTTATCCGTGACCCTCAAAAACCGCAAAAAGCGGATATTGTTGTTATCGAATCAACGTACGGCGACAGAATTCACGGTGAGAGAACCGATTACGTTTTACAGCTTACAAGAATTATTCAAAAAACGCTTGACCGCGGCGGAAACGTCGTTGTTCCGTGCTTTGCTGTCGGCAGAACACAGGAAATGCTGTATCTTATAAGGACGATTAAGGAAAAAGGACTCGTAAAAGGGCACAGCGGCTTTCCCGTTTGGGTGGACAGCCCGTTGGCTGTTGAGGCAACGGAAATTTATTCTGCGGGACTTACGGATTATTACGACGACGAAACGCTTGACCTTTTGAATAAGGGAATAAATCCCATTCTTTTCCCCGACCTAAAGGTTGCCGTTTCAAGTGACGATTCAAAATTCATAAATGCCGACCCTACACCGAAGGTTATTTTGTCGGCATCCGGAATGTGTGAGGCGGGACGTATACGTCACCATTTAAAGCACAATCTGTGGCGCGAAGAAAGTACGGTGCTTTTTGTCGGTTATCAAGCTGAGGGTACAATCGGAGCAAAACTTGTTGAAGGTGTGCCGACAGTCAAACTTTTCGGAGAAGAAATCTGCGTAAGAGCGAAAATCGAGCAAATGGATGGTATAAGCGGTCACGCCGACCACGATATGCTTATCGACTGGCTTAAAAACATTACGCCGAAGCCCGAAACGGTATTTGTAAACCACGGCAACGACACCGTCTGCGACTCGTTTGCGCGTGATATTGAAAAAGCTATCGGCTGTACGGCAACGGCACCGTATAATGCGGCTGAGTACGATTTGCTGACGGGCGAATGTCTTTATTCGGGCAACCGTGAAAAAATCAAGCGTAACAAACCGAACGTACACCGTGCAAATGCTGTCTTTCAAAGGCTTTTGCAAGCCGGAAAGCGATTACTTCTCGTTATTGAGCATAACCGCGGCGGTGCCAATAAAGATTTGGCAAAATTCACCGACCAAATCAATGCTCTCGCTGATAAATGGGACAGATAATTTAAAGAAAAACTCCGCCTAACTTCTGTCGGGCGGAGTTCTTTTATTGAAAATCCTTACCTATAAGGTAACGCCAAGCGGCAACGTATTTTGAAGTTGCACGCGGCTTGTGAGTACGAATATAATAATAGTTGTCTTGGTCGATAATCAAAAGTGCCTCAATGGAAATGCTCATAACAAGTTTAACGGACTCCAACGGTATCTTGATCGTTTCGCTTTCGTTGAGTACAATTTCAAATCTGTCCGTGTAAAGCTTGAGCGTTGCGTTTTCGGAAATGGAATGATGCTTTCTTTTGACGACGGTTGCGATTCTTTGACCGCCTTCTTGAAAAACAAGGTCACCTTTTTTTACGGAAAGAACACGCTCTTTCCAAACTTCCCTTTGCCACTTGTCCCACTCAAGAATGTTGTCGAAAATAAGCTCTTTTCTTACGGGATAGAAAAATCCGTCGGAACGAAGTTCAACCTTGTATCCGCAATCGCAAGTGAGAAAATCGCCGCTTGAATGAAGATTGCCGACTTCCAAACAGTGAGGACACATATACAAAACACGTTCAACGTGTTCGGCAAGATTTTTGCCGACATATTTGTTACCTAATCTTTTTTGGTCGTCAAAGGCGTTGACGTATATGTCTTTTCTTATGGCTTCGTTTATTTCTTCAACGGTCATTTGCCGAAGTTCTTCCGGTGAATATTCTCTTACCACACCGCCGGAAACGGGACCCTTGCGAAGACCTGTTCCCCATTTGGGAGTGTGAAAATAACCGCCGGTCATTTTAAACGTAATCAAAGCCACACCGGAATCTTTAATAAGTTGTCCCGTGCGGTGCGAAAAAAATCCCGTTTCGCCGTTTGGGGTAATGGCACCTTCAACGCAGATGCCGACACTTACACCGTCTTTTGTACTTTTGATAATATCTTCAACCATTGCCGACGACGGCTTTTCGCGGTCACGCACAATAAAACCGGAAATTCTTTTGAGAATAAGGTTAAGTATGGGTTTGTTGTTTACCAAATGGTCACTGATAACAAATCTTACATACTTTTTTAAACTGTATAGAGTATACACAACGTCCAAAGCGTCGGAATGATTTGCAACCAAGATAAACGCATCGTGTTTCGGTTTATATCTTTCTATTTTTGCGTGACAATACATCAGCACAATTTTTCCGAGAAGTACTCTTGCGGTGTTTACCGCAGATTTATTTAAGGCTGTTTTGGCAGTCAAATTGTCACATCCTTCATGTACGTTTAGAGAAAAAACCTTAAAAATAGAATACCCGAAAAAGATTACTATGTCAACAAAAACGGCAAAATGGGACAATGTGTTGATTATCTTTTTAAAATTACGGTTTTATTGCAATTCATCGGAAATTTTTATATAATATATTCGGTGATGAAATGAACGGCAGATATTATTCCTTAAACGAAAATTTAAAGGACGTTTTCGGTGAAAAAGTATATAAGATTTCCGTTGATATAGGTCTTACGTGTCCCAACCGTGACGGCACTCTTGACACAAGGGGCTGTATTTTCTGTCACAACGGTTCGTCGCATTTCGCAGAACACGGCGATGACGTCGTTTTGCAGCTGGAAAACGCCAAAAAGAGAATTGCCGAAAAGACAAACGCCGAAAAATTCATCGCATATTTTCAAAGCTTTACAAACACTTATGCACCGTGTGAGTATTTGGAAAAAATTTTTCAACGTGTAATTGCCCGTGACGACATTGTCGCCGTTTCGATAGGAACACGTCCCGACTGCTTGCCCGACGATATTCTCGATATGCTTGAACGCATAAATAAAATAAAACCCGTGTGGGTGGAATTGGGGCTTCAAACGTCTAAAGAGGCGTCCGTTCGTTATATTCGGCGGTGCTATGAAAATTCGGTGTATGAAAAAGCGGTCACCGACCTTAAAAGCAAGGGCATAACCGTCGTGACTCACGTTATTTTGGGACTGCCCGGCGAAACGCGTGAGGATATGTTAAATTCCGTTAAATATGCCGTAAAATGCGGTACGGACGGAATTAAACTTCAGCTTTTACATATTTTAAGAGATACCGATTTATATGAGGACTACTTACACGGAAAGGTGAAAGTGCTGACGCTTGAGGAATATACGGACATTCTTTTTGACTGTATAAGGAATATTCCGAAAAACGTTGTAATTCACAGAATAACGGGTGACGCACCGAAAAAATATCTTGTCGCTCCGCTTTGGAGTGCGGATAAAAAGACGGTGCTTAACACCTTAAATAAAGAAATGGAAAAAAGAAATATAAGACAAGGAGATTTAATATGAGTTGGGATTTTTCATTACCCGTTAAAATTTATTTCGGTACGGATAAGATAAACGAATTGCCGAAAATTATTGCGGAGTACGGTTATAAAAAGGGCGTTCTTATCTGCTCGAACACGCTGAGAAAAAACGGAACGGCGCAGAAAACCGTTGACAGTTTAAACGGTGTAATAACGGCTGTTTTCAGCGATATTCGTCCGAATCCGACAACGGACAACGTCAACGCTTGCATTAAGGTGCTTAGGGAAAACGAGGCTGAATTTGCCATTGCTTTGGGCGGTGGTTCACCGATGGATTGCTGCAAAGCGGCTTGTGCCGTCGCAAAGGGCACGGACACAATCGAAAGTTATCATACGGGCGGTAAAAAAATATGTGCCGACGAGGTTATACCGATGATAGCGATTCCGACAACAAGCGGAACGGGAAGCGAAATTACGAACATATCCGTGCTTACCGATATGAAAAAAGGTATAAAAGCACCGATGAATGATCCGCTTATGTATCCGAAAGCGGCACTTGTCGACCCGAGTCTTACTCTCAGTGTGCCTTCGAAAGTTACGGCGTCAACGGGACTTGACGTGCTGAGCCACGCACTTGAAAGTTTTTGGAGTATTTTGCATCAGCCTATTTGCGAAAGCTGTTCGGTGACGGCGGCACGTCTTGTTTTCAAATGGCTTTATAAAGCTTTTTGCGAACCCGATAATTTAGAGGCAAGAGAAAAAATGGCAGAGGCATCAATTATCGCCGGTGTTGCTTTTTCAAATCCGAGAACGGCGGGCAGTCACGCATGTTCGTTCCCGCTTACAAATCTTTACGGCGTTCCGCACGGCGAAGCGTGTGCGATGACTCTTGATTATTTTACACGCTTTAATGCAGAAGCGGAGGGCGGCAGACTGAACGATTTTGCACGCGACTGCGGTTTTAAAGATGCTTATGAAATGGCAGATGAAATCACAAGTCTTAAAAAGAAAATGGGAATGGCTTGCACATTGACGGAAATCGGCGTAAAAACCGATGAAGAAATCGAAAAACTCACGGAAATGAGTATGACTCCGTTGATGCAAAAAAATATTATTCCGCTGTCTTATGACGATATAAAGAAAATGTATATGTCGATAAGATAAAATTTATTATAAAAGAAAATGTGAAAAGAACATAAAAAGATATTTTCACACTTTTGCGTTAGAAATTTAAACTGTTGCGAAGCAAATCAATTCTTCTCTCTTCTCTTTTATTTTTTCTCCGGAAAAGTCGCGTGGAAGATTTAGAGAAAAGTGAAGAGCGAAAAGAGAAGAACGAAGAGAACAAAAAGAAAAAAAGTCGCGTAAGCGACTTTTTTCTTTTTGGTGCGGACGATGGGAGTTGAACCCACAAGGAAGCAATATCCACAGGAGTCTGAGACCTGCGCGTCTGCCAATTCCGCCACGTCCGCGTGTGAAATTGCCCTAATATAATAACATTTTAAACCGAAAAAGTCAATGTGCTCTTAGTTAATACTAAAAAATAAATTTAGCGTAAAATCATTGTACCTATGTGAATTTTATGGTACAATAAACAAAAGAGGAGGTCATTAAATGAAACAAGAATTTTTAAATGAAGAAAATTATCAAAAAAGCAATAAAAAGGTGAAATTGATAGCACTTATAATTTTTATTATAGGACTTTTGATAGGCGGCAGTCTTATAACCGTCGGAGCAGTGAAAATGTCGACTGTCGTTCCCGAAACAACCGTTGAATCGAGAAGCGCAGACGATATTCAAACTGAAATCGATACGATAAACGACGAGCTTGTTTCTTTAAATGCAACGCAAAACAAAGAATTTATGAGTAACGGTTTCAGCGAAGAGTATTACAAGCTCAACAACGAAATCAACAAAAGACAAGAGAACCTTATGAATTTACAATCAGAGCTCTTTAAGGTTAAAAACGGTTACTATGACCAAAAGAATAACGCGACAAACACAGCTCAAAAAATGAAGTATCTTCCTTTAATTATCTTCGGTGCGTTTATTCTCATTGCCTCGGCAATGACTGCACTCTCTGTATTCATGATTTCAAAACGACGTGAAATTATGGCATATTCAACTCAACAGGTTATGCCGGTGGCTCAAGAGGGAATCGAAAAAATATCCTCAACCATGGGAACGGTTGCCAAAGAGATTACAAAGGGCATAAAAGACGGCTTGAGTGACACAAAAGACGACGAATAAAATTAAAGACATTTAAAAATCCGCCTCGACGCAGTTGTCGGGGCGGATTTTTTGTTATTTGTCAAATTCTTTTGCCGCTTTTTTAAGCAGATTTCTTATTTCAAGATGTTGCGGACATTCTTTTTCACATTTTCCGCACTGTATACAGTCGGAAGCTTTTGAGCGATTGGCGGTGTGAACCTCTTTGTAATAATACGCCGAATTCCAATCTTTAAACTGTTTTTTAGCGTTAAGGCAAGCGAAAATTTCGGGAATGGGAATATTTGCCGGACAGCCGTCAACACAGTAGCGGCAAGCGGTACAGGGAATAAGATTTTCGCTTTTAATAATGTTACACACTTTGCCGACCGCTTCGAATTCTTTTTCGCTCAACGGCTTAAAATCCGTCATAAAGCTTAAATTGTCGTTCATTTGCTCTGCGTTGCTCATACCGGAAAGCACCATAAACACACCGTCAAAACTTGCGGCAAATCTGATGGCGTAGCTTGCGGGGGAGTTGTCACCGAGTTCTTTGAAAACAGCCTTCGCACTGTCGGGAATATTCACAAGACTGCCGCCCTTAACGGGCTCCATAACGATAATCGGTTTGTTGTGCTTTCTGCAAACTTCATAGCATTTTCTACCCTCAACGGCATCGTCGTCATAATCAAGATAATTAAACTGAATTTGAACGACCTCCACTTGCGGATATTCGGTGAGAATTCTGTTAAGCACCTCTGCTTTGTCGTGAAACGAGATGCCCAAATGTTTTATTTTACCCTCCGCCTTTAATTCAAGGGCTGTTTCGTAAGCACGGCATTTTTTGTATTTTTCGAAATTTGTCGCATTTTGAGCGTGCATTAAATAAAAGTCAAAATAATCAACGCCGCACAGATTCAACTGCTCGAAAAAGAGGGGGCGTATGTCGTCTTGCGATTTAAAAAAGCCGTCGGAAAGTTTGTCTGTAAGAATGTAACTGCTTCTCGGATAACGGCTTGTAAGACATTCTTTTAATGCCGCTTCGCTTTGCATTTCCATATATCCGTGTGCCGTGTCAAAATAATTAAAGCCCGAATTCATAAATGAATCGACCATTTCTTTTGTCAGGTCATAGTCAATAAGACCGTCTTTTCTCGGAAGTCGCATAAAGCCGAACCCGAAATTTTTCTTAACATTTTCAAAAGCGTTCATCATAAAACCTCGCTAAATTAAGTTTACAGTTAAATTATATATTTGAATAAGCCGTAAATCAAGAAAAATATGTTCGCTTTCGTAAATAAAAAAGCCTTGAGAAATTTCTCAAGGCTTCGTTTGTGTTAACTCAGAGTTTCATTGCAACGTCCCAAGCACCCCAGATAACAGTTCTCAAGTTACCGACTTTTTGAGCGTCGCCGATAACGTGAATGTTTTTGCCCTTAGGTGCAAGCGGAGCGGGCTTGTATCCGACCGAAAGAATTACGCTGTCGGCGGGTACGTCGACGGTAGAGCCGTCTTTCGTCATAACCGTAACGCCGTTGTCACGTATTTCGGTTGTCTTGCTTTCAAGATAAACGGGAACTTTGTTTGTCTTGAAGAAATCACGAAGATAGCTTGTGTTTGCAAGAGCAACACCGGGAGTTGTGATAAGGTCGTCTTGCATTTCGACGATAACCGGTTTTTTACCTTGAAGGTAAAGCTCATAAGCAATTTCACAGCCCGTAAGACCGCCGCCGATAACAACAACGTTTTCACCGACCGTCTTGTTACCCAAAAGGAAATCAACGGCTTCAATGCCCTTGTCGGCACCCTTAACGCGAAGTGTGTTTGCAACCGAACCTGTTGCAACGATAACTTCGTCGGCACCGAGAGAGGCGATGTCCTTAACCTCTGTGTTCATGTGAATTGTGATTGCGTCATAGCGTTGAACTTCACGGTTGTACCAAGCAATAAGGTCACGGTCTTTTTCTTTGTAAGAAGGAGCTGCCGCCGCGATAAATACACCGCCGAGCTTATCGCTCTTTTCGTAAATGTCAACCTTGTGACCGCGTTTAGCACATACAATAGCGGCTTCCATACCACCGATACCGCCGCCGATAACGGCGATTTTCTTTTGCTTCTTTGCGGGCTCGATTTTGTATTTCTTCGACTGCATTGTTTTCGGATTAAGAGCACAGCGAGAAAGTCCCATAGTGTCCGAAAGGTCTTGTGTGTTTGCGTGTCCTTTTGATGAGGAGAAGTTGAAACAACCGCTGTGACAGCAAATGCACGGTTTAATGTCTTCGATTCTGTCTTCGAGAATTTTTGTAACCCATTCCGGATCGGTAAGGAACTGACGTGCAACACCGACACCGTCGATTTTACCCTCTGCAATAGCCTTTGCACCGGCATCAGCTTCCATTCTGCCCGCACAAACGACGGGAATGTCAACAAACTTTTTAATGTGAGCTACGTCGTCGAGGTTACAGTTTTGAGGCATATACATCGGCGGATGTGCCCAATACCAAGAGTCGTATGTACCGTTGTCGGCATTAAGCATATCGTAACCGGCATCTTGAAGATATTTAGCGGCTTTTTCCGACTCTGCCATTGTACGTCCGACTTCGGTATATTCTTCACCGGGCATTGCGCCTTCGCAGAAGCCCTTCATTTTCGACTCAACGGAATAACGAAGCGAAACGGGGAAATCGTTGCCGCAAGTCTCTTTAATAGCCTTTACGACTTCGGCGGCAAAACGGTATCTGTTTTCAAAACTTCCGCCGTATTCGTCTGTACGTTTGTTAAAGAATTCTATGGCGAATTGGTCAAGAAGATAACCTTCGTGAACGGCGTGAACCTCAACACCGTCAACGCCGGCGTCACGGCAAAGTTTTGCCGTTTTTGCAAAAGCTTCGATAATTTCGTGAATTTGCTCTTTTGTCATTTCGGGACAAATAATGTCGGGTGCCCAACGTGCCGGTTGAGGACTCGGAGAAGCCAATTCGTGAGACGTATCAATAACGGGCTTAATAAGTGCACGTGTGAATTTGTTTTTGTGAAGGGGAGCTATACTTTCCGTAATTGCCCAGCTGCGTCCCATACCGGCTGTGAGCTGAACAAAGAGCTTTGCACCCGTTTTATGAATTTCATCCATAAAATCTTTGAGTTCGTCGAACATTTTCGGGTTTTGCCAAAGCCACTTGCCCCAAAAAGTATCACGGAGAGGTGCAATACCGGGGATAATAAGACCTACATTGTTGTTGGCTCTTTCAATAAAAAGTTTTGCCGCTTCCTTGTCAAAATGGCAACCGCCGAGTTCAAACCAACCGAAAAGCGACGTACCGCCCATGGGACACATAACTATTCTGTTTTTGATTTCAACGTTACCGATTTTCCAAGGAGTAAACAATGACTCATATTTTTGGTCCATTAAAAAAACACTTCCTTTTCATTCTGCCTTTCGGCTGCATATTCATACATAAATAGTATATAAAAATCTCCATTTTATGTCAAGAAATTTTGTTAATAAAATAACAAAAACAGACATATAAATTCCTTTTACGGCAAGGAAAAGGGGGCTGCCGTGTAAAAAAGACAGCCCCACGTGTTTAATTTAAACTCAAGCCGACGGTATGCCGTCGCCGTTTGGTTTAGTTGTAGTAAAAATATTTGTAAAAATTAGGGTATACGTTTAAAAACTGCTGAAGTGTCGTTCGGCTTTTCGTAGCGGGATCGTTTATCGTAAAGTTCGACGCCGCAAGGGTGTTGCCGCCCGTATATCCCGTTATGACAACCCAGTGTTGAGTACCGTTTGACTTTTTCGCACCGAAAAGCACGGGCTTGCCGGACTTGAGTTGTGCGTAAACGCCGCTTAAATAATCGGAACCGTTCGTGACGGGTGTGTAATTGCTCGGCCAATAAACGTCGCCCGACGACGAATAAGAAAGCTTTTTCGACATGGCGTCGGGATAAATAACCGTGCCCGTTCTGTAAGACTCAATCATTGCAATGGCGGTCGTAACACAGCCTATTTGCGCTATCGTTTTTCCCGAAGAACCGATTTTTACATCAGCCCACCGACTGTCCGTCTGTTTAAAATCGGGGACGTTCAGTGAAACGGCGGCGTAAGTGCTTTGTGCCGAACTGCTTGCCAAATACCGCGAACTTACAAAGCCCGTTTTTTTGCCGTGATAAAGAATTTTACTCCAGCCGTTTGAAGAGGACAGCACAAGAACGGTTTCGCCGTTTGAAAGACTGTCGGTTTTCGTGTAGGACGTACCGGCACCGCTTCGCACGTTAAGACTGCCCGACTGCAACTTTACCGTGTGGGGTGAACTGTCCGCGGATTTTATATAATTTGAATGACAGTACCCGTAACTGCCCTTGCCGTATTCGACGTACCACCAAGAACCGCTTTTCGAAATAAGTGTGATAAACTCGCCTTTTTTTAAGGTAGTCTTAACGGCAGAGCCGGAAGAAGCACTGCTTCTGACATTCAAATATCCGCTTGTGATATTGACAAAACCCGCTTGCGAAGTGCTTGTTGCGGCGTTCGTCTTTACGGGGACGGAGAAAATTCCGACCGAAATGATTATCGCTAAAAGTAAAGATAATAGTTTTTTCATATTCTTCCTTTCCGCATATATGCAAATGTAGTATACCATAGCGGCAAAAATAACGGAATACTCCAAATAATGTAAAACCCCCTTGAGAAAAGCTCTCAAAGGGGTAAGGACATATTAAATTTTAAATTTGCGAATCATCGTCGTAATAATCGTCGTCACCGTAGTAATCGTCGTAGTAATCATCGTCATCGTAATAGTCGTCGTAGTAATCATCGTCGTAGTAATCATCGTCACCGTAGTCATAATCATCATCATTGCCGTAAACGATGTCTTCAAAGTCGTCTATTGTTTTAATTTCAACGATTTCGTCCTTTTCGAAAAGGCCGTTTATTTCGTTGTACTTTGCGGTGAAGTCGAATTTTTCCGTGAAGTCGGAAAATGTGAGCTTTATAGTGGTGTTAGTGGTGTAACTGTAATCATAGCCATCGTATGAAGTTTTGTCTTCCATTTCAAGATAAACTATGTAACCGTTCTTCAAGCCCATCTTAAACGCGTACTTAATATTGTCGTCTTCCGCCTCGTCAATGGCGTCCTTCAACTCGTCCGTAAAATCTTCACCGACGGAAGTATCGAAGAATCTGTCAAGCTCCTCGCAGTCTTTAAGGAAGCTCTTTAAATCTTTGAGTAAGTCGGCAATGTTTACGGTAACATCATAATATTTAACTCCGTCCTTGGTTTCGGTTTTCTCCATTACGATGCTCTCGTCACTGATACCCTTTACAATGAACTCGGTGAGAATTTTGTCCAATTCTTCGTATGAAGGAATATCTTTTTCGTCAATGTCGTCGAAATTGTTGACAAGAAGTTTCGTAAGCAAACGGTCGTAAATATCAATAACGGTGTCTTCGTCGACTTTACCGTCTTTAACAATGCCGTCAAGCCAGCCCTTAATTGTATTGATATCTATTTTGTAGTATTCTTTTAAAAGATTTTCGATTTCGGCGTAGTCAAAGTCGAAATAATCCGCAACATCTTCCGTGTTGTCGAAGATATAAGAATAAGCATCTTTAAGGTTTACGGAAAGGGCGGGTGACTTTTCACCGTCATATTCCGCATATCCGATAGCTTTGCCGCCGTCGGAAACGAGAACTATCGACGCAGATTGGTCGTATTTTGTGACGTCACCGTCGTAATCCGACTTTAACTTTTGGTCAACGTTGACATCGGCATAAATGCTTGTGCCGATCAAGTTTTCACCCAAAGCAACGGCACCCTCGGCTGTAATGACTGTGGTGCTTTCGGTTTTAGTGATGCTTGTGCCGTAATATGAACTGTAATCTTCCGACTCCGAAGTCGATTCGGCTGAAGCCTCAAGCTTAAACGAATATCCGCCGGCATCGACGAATGATTTCTTTACAGCGGAGCTGAGTTTAACGCTCGGTTGAGCAAACACGCTGATTGACATAGCCGAAAGGGCAATAACAACAGCTAAAACAACGGCAATAACCGAAAATGCGATAATCTTTTTCGGAGTGCCTTTCTTTTTCGGCTTTTGAGGTGCTGTGTTAGGTGCAGTGAAAGAAGCCGCGTATGTGGGAACTGTCGGCTCAACGGGAGCTACAGGCTCAACGGGAGCTACAGGCTCAACGGGAACTACGGGCTCAACCGGAACTACGGGCTCAACGGGAGCTACGGGTTCAACGGGAGCTACGGGTTCAACCGGAACTACGGGTTCAACGGGAGCTTCTCCCTTTGTGCCGCATACCGGACAAAAATTACCTTCAAATTCTTTTCCGCAATTAGAACATATCATAAAAAACCCTCCTATTTTTTTATTTTATGACACTTTGATTTTATCAAGTATGTACTGATTTGTCAATAAAACGATAAAAAAGTACGCTGTTTTTGTACAAAAAGTAATTAAAGACGGTTAAAAAATTGACACAACCGCTTTAATGTGATAAAATAATTGTTAGTTTTGTTGGAACGAAGGAGAAAAAATAATGAATATTTTTGAAACGGTTTACGAAATAAATAAATCACATCCCGAAAAAACGGCAATGTCAATCACGATGGATAACGGTGATAAGCGAGTTTATACATACGGTGAGGTTTTCGAAGCGGTGGAAAAATATGCACAGGCACTTTTAAGCGTCGGCATTAAAGAAGGCGACAGAATCGCCTTTGCCGCTGAAAACAGCCCCGAATGGAATATCGCATTCTTCGCCGCTTGTAAAATTCACTGTACTTCCGCATTTATAGACGCATCGCTTACGGCGGAGGGACTTTCGGAATATATCGAGCGTTCCGACGTGCGTGCGGCTTTCTTTTCAACGAATGTTGCCGAAAGATTTGAAAATTTCGACAGTTTCGATTTCCCGATTTTCAATGTTGTTGACTGTAAACTGTTCGACGCTTCCGTAACCGAAGTTCCTAAAAGTTTGCCGCCGACCGCCGACGCCGATCCCGACGTCGCCTGCATTATTTTCTCATCCGGTACAACACGTAAGGCAGCCGGTATTATGCACTATCACGACAGCCTTATTAAGACAACGCAAATGACAATTAACGTTCAGGGACTCAACAGTGACGACAGATTTTTGGGCATTATACCGAACAGCCACATTTACGGACTTATCTGTCTTATTTTAGGTCCCGCATACACGGGCGGTGACATTCATTACATTGAAACGATTGCCGCCGACGCCATTCTCGGTGCTTTTGCGGAATATCATCCGACAATTCTTCCGGCAGTACCTAAGGTTTACGAACTTTTCAGAAATGCCGTTCTTCGTAAGATAAATTCAAAGACGGCGACGAGAATTATGTTTGAAAAATTCTTCCCGATTTGTCTTGAAAAAAGGAAAAAAACAGGCTCGCTTCTCGGTAAAAAACTGTTTAAGTCAATCCACGACGGTTTCGGCGGCAGTCTCAGAGTGCTTTGTTCGGCGGGTTCACCGCTTGCGCCGGAGGTTGCCGAATTTTATTACGGAACCGGTTTTGACATTATAATCACTTACGGTGCAACTGAAACGAACATCCCCACAATCGGCAACGTTCCCGGAAATCTTCAAACGGATTCTTGCGGAAAACCGTATCCGGTTGTCGATATTAAAATCAGTGACGGCGGCGAACTGCTTATCAAGTCACCGTATATGATGAAGGGTTATTTCCGTGACGACGAAGCAACAAAAGAAGCCTTTACCGACGACGGTTGGTTTAAGTCGGGTGATATGGGCTTTATCGACGACAAAGGCTTTGTTCATATAACGGGACGTTCAAAAGAAAACATTGTGCTTGCGACGGGTAAAAAAATTACGCCCGACGACATCGAAGAAAAATATACGGGCATTACGGGTGCCAAGGAAATGGTAATTTGCGGTGTGCCGGTTGAAGATAAGGATTATGACGAGGTTCATATTTTCGTTGTTCCCGAACTTGACAGCTTAAAGGAAAAAATCGAAGCTCAAATCAGGGAAAAGGGTGCAGACCTTGTTCAGTATATGAAAGTTGCGAAGATTCACTTTGTCAACGAAATTCCGAGAACTTCTCTTGCAAAGCCGAAACGTTATCTTCTTAAAAAGCTCGCCTTGGACGAAAGAACGGGCGGTGAGGACAGCGTTTCAGCCGAAGTGTCCGAGGAGGCGCCGGAGGTAACGGTTCTCTCTAAGGTGACCGAGCTTGTCGCAAAGGCGGCGGCAACAACGCCCGACAGCATTACGCCCGAAACGGCGATTTTCAACGACCTTGCAATCGACTCTTTAAGTACGGTTGATTTAGCACTTGAAATCGAGGATATTTACGGTGTTAACGTGGAAAGTTCGTTTACAAAGACACTCACCTTGTCCGAGCTTGTAAGCATTATAGAAAACGGCGGCAATAACGAGTCCGACGAAAACACGGCTGACAGTAATAATTATCCGCAAGAAAAGACGGACAAGGACTACCGTGCATACAGCCTCGTTAAAAACGCAATCGGCACATTCCACAAGGTTAAGGTTGACGGAGCGGAAAAAATTCCGACGGAAAACGGTTACATTATATGTGCAAATCACGTGTCAAAGCTTGACTATCTTTATATTTCCGAGGCTTTGCCGAAGGACAAATTCCAAAAGCTTTGCTGTATGGCGAAAAAAGAACTTTTCAGAAACGACCCGTTCAGCCGTCAGCTTGTTAAGTCGACGGGTATGGTTCCCGTTGACCGCGGCGGAATAAACAATTCAAAGTCGATGAAAGCACTTTGCAAAAAACTTAACGAAAATTGGGGCGTTATCATTCATCCGGAGGGCACAAGAAGTACAGACGGTATCTTCCGTGAAATGAAGAACGGTGCGTCGGTTCTCGCAATCGAAGCCGCTGTGCCGATAGTTCCGTGCTACATAAACGGAGCGTTGGAGGCTTGCCCGAAAAACACAAAGCTCATTAAATTCTATGACTGGGAAAACAAGAAAAAGTTTGAAATAGACGTTGTGTTCGGCGAACCGATTTATCCGGAAGAAAAATCAACGGATGAGTTGACCGCTGAGGTTCAAAACGCAATTCTCGAACTTCAAAAAAGATTTAAATAAGCCGAAAAAAAGACACTCGAAGCAGATAAATGCTCCGAGTGTTTTTTCTATTCTTTTTCGATTTCAGCCGTCTTTGTATTTATCTCAAAGATTTTTCCGTATATTTCGTCGGTAAATTTGCGTTTGCGTTCGTATGTGTAAAGTCCGTTTTGTTCTTGCTCAATGTCATAAAGTTGAGTATAGCAAAAACCGAACATTTTACGGTTTGAAATTATGGCATCCGTAAGCCCCACGTACCGTTTTGCGAATTCTTCCGGCGTTTTAACGTCGTTTCCGTAGCCCCATGATTTAATGCTTGTGTCGGACACCCACTTTATTCCGCCGTATTCACTTATAAATACGGGTTCGCCGCTGTACTTTTGACGGTTGGGATTATCTTTAAGCACATGTTCGTAAAGATAGTTTTCACTCACAAATCGGTCGTAGTTTGACTTGAAAAATTCAACGTCATAACTGTAGTCGTGCAAATCGTAAATATCCGTTTTAACGTGAAAATTTCCGCTTGTGTCAATGCACGGACGTGTTGTGTCAACACTCTTTGTGTAGTCGTAAACGGTCACAAGCAACGGGTCGTATTGCTGTCTGCCCTTATAATTCCACGTTTCGTTAAAAGGACACCAACCGATGATTGACGGATGGTTGAAATCACGTTCAAGAGCTTCACGCCATTCACTTAAAAACACGTCAACGCTTTTGGGACTTGAATAGTCGAGTCCCCAGTTTGCGTATTCGCCCCAAACGATGTATCCGAGCTTATCGCAGAAATAAAGAAAACGCGGATCAAACACCTTTTGGTGAAGCCTTGCACCGTTGAAACCGAGAGCTTTTGAAATTTTAATATCGTTGATAAGCGCATCGTCGTCGGGTGCGGTGTAAATTCCGTCTTTGTAAAAGCCTTGGTCAAGAACGAGTCGCTGAAATACGCTTTTTTCGTTAATAAGGAATTTATAGCCGTCAAGACGAACGTTGCGAAGACCGAAATATGATGTTACACAGTCGTCGCAGAACGTGATTTTCAAATCGTACAAAGCGGGTGAACCGATTTCCCAAAGATGCGTTTGCGAAAGTTTTATTTGCGCCGTGCAGTTGCCGGCAACGTTTTTAAGTTCGGCTGAGCCGACATTTTCATCGTCAAAAAAAGCCTCACATTTAAAATTTCCCTTGCCGTTTACTTCGGCAAAAACAGTAACGAGAGAATTTTCAAAATCGGGGTACACCTTAAATGATTTTATGTATTGCTTCGGTGTGTATTCGAGAAATACCGTTTGCCAAATACCCGTTGTGCGTGTATAGTCGCAAGCGTGACTCTTTTTTTGTTCGCTTTGCTTTCCGCGAATTACAAATCTGTCTTTTACGTTGTCCTCACAAAGCACAAACAACTCGTTGTCGCCCGATGTTACAAGGTCGGTAATGTCAAAACAGAACGACGTATAGCCGCCTTTGTGTCTGCCGGCAAGTTTTCCGTTGACCAAAACGGTTGTGAGATTGTCAGCAGCTCCGAAATGTAAAACAACACGTCCGTCGGTTTTCTTGACGTTTATTGTTTTACGGTACCAGACAAGATTTATAAAATCGGTATATCCGATGCCGGACAACTTGCTTTCAACACAAAACGGAACATTGATTTTATGAGAATATTTGTTTTTGTTTCTTATTTCAACGGCGCGGCTTTCGTCGACCGAAAATTTAAATCCCGACTTGGCTTTTTGAAAACCGAAGTCCCATTCGCCGTTGAGAATTTCAAAATCGTTTCTTTCGAAAATAGGGTTGGGGTGCTTTGAGTATGTCAAATCATTCATCATATCATTCACCTATAACAGTTAAAAGAGTGTCTTTCGGCACTGTGATTTTTTCGGGCGGTTTGCCGCTGTAAACCGTTTCAAGCTGACTTTCACGGCAAGATTTTACGACAGACACCGCCTTAAAATCACCTTTTATTTCAACGTCTGTTTCTTCACCCTCGTTAACAATTACGGTGACGGTTTTGCCGTCGGGCGTCAAAAAGCTGAAAACGTTGAACAGATTGCTTTCATCGGGGAAAAACTTGTTGTCGAGAGCAACGGAACCTACGGGAATAAATTTCGAAAAATGAGCCAAACCGTAATATCTCATTGCCACGTACCAATGGCTGAAATCGTTGTCGGCTGTAATTAAGGCGTCGGAATAATCAAAGCCGTCGTCCTTAATGCTGAACTGGTTCACGGCTACCCACGACGTCCAACTTTCAGCACCGCCGTAAATTAAATCTTGACCGATAATGCGTGCGGTAATCAACGCACCCTTAAAGTCCTTTGTATGACTCTTGTTCGGCAGTTCGCACCACTCACTCATATCAAATCTCAACTGCGGATTGGCATTGACAAATTCTTTTTTAAATTCGGTACGCTTTTGAGGGGCGTTGTCATCGTGATAAGAATGATAAGCGAAAACGGGCAAAACGCTCATAATTTCTTCGTCCTTGAGAAACGCGTCAAGATATTCCTTCGTAAGTCCGAACATTTCGCCGCTTTCGGGACCGTAAAGCTTAACGCTCATATTTCTTTTTTTAATCTCTTTTGCGAAAATGCGGAAAACCTCAACAAGCTCGTCTGTTTCGTAATGACAGCCTTCTTGCCAGACGTAAGAACCGCCCCATTTCCATTGCGGTTCGTTGATGGGACTTATATATTTGACGGGGAAGCCTTCACTTATAAAATGTTCGGTTACCGTGAGGACGTAGTCGGCGAATTTTTTATAATTCATCTTCGGCAGGTTGCACGTGTGATACAAAAGACTGCCGGAGGACTGTCCCGTCGAAGTCAGCGACCAGTGAGGCGAGTTGGCAAAGAAAATAAGTGTGTCGATATTTCCTTTGTCAAGACAGCGTTTCATCATATTGACTGCGGTTTTGTCAAGTGAAAAGTCATAATATCCTTCTTCTTTTTCGCGGTCGAATACGTACATACTTTCCGTTCTGCGCCAAGGATTTTGCACACGAAAATTATCTTTATCCGTGCCGCCGCCGATGTTGTAGCGGTAAATATTCAGTTTAAGCCCCGTATCTCCGTACAAAAGCTCTGAAATTTTTTCGGCAGCCGTTTCGTTTTCGCAGTATTGACTCCACCAACACGAAGAAGTGCCGAAGCCCCTTAGCGTTTGCAGTTTTTCGGCGTTTTTAAGGTTAATAAGCATTGTAATGCCCCCATTGGTTTGATAAGTAAATTGTAGTATAGAATTACAAAAAAATCAATAAAAAAGCACCCGAAAGTGTAACTGCTTTCGAGTGCCTGAAAATAACTTTATTCAAATTTCGAGTGCATTTTTTCGACTGTTTCCTGAAAACGTTTCGCTTCCAGTTTAAGTTCGCGTGAATTTCCTTTTTCAATCTGCAACTTTTCGGGAACGCCGATTCTTATTTTCAGCTTTTTTCTCGATAAAATCTTGTAAACGCCGTTGATTGAAACGGGTAAGACCTTAACGTCAGCCGATTTCGCCAAAAGCGCAAAACCGGATTTAAAAGTGTCAACCGGTTTGTCTTTGAGAGTCGTACCTTCGGGGAAAATCACAACGGAAACACCGCTTTCAAGCTTTTCGATACACTTATACAGCCAATCTCTCGATGCGACGTCACGGCGTACGGGAATACAGTCACAGCCCTTAACGAGTGTTTTGTTCGGATTTTTTTCCATTAAGTCGGCACCCATCAGCGAACAGATATTTTTGTTCTTAAAAGCATAACGGATAAGCGGACCGTCTAAATTCGCAAGGTGCATCGGAACGCGAACGGAATGGTTGCAAATTACAACGCACGGTTCGTTAAGTATTCGCCCCTGCACACTTTTGTCTTCAAAGGAAATTTCGGGGTTAAACAGTATTTTAGCAAGTACCATATAAAAAGCTTGCTTTATTTTATTGCTCGCCATATTTTAAATCACCTTATGAGATAATAAACGACTTTTTTGAAATAATTATAAAAAATCGGTAAACAAAATGTAAATTTTTTCCTAAAAGGATTATGTAGAACTTTTACATTTATTATTTTAACCGGTATTCTTTAATTATAATACAGGTTGTCGCTCTTTTTGTACGGCTCGCATGTTACGTTTAAGCCTAATTTTCTGAGAACTTCTTTGTCCGTTGCGGAAAGAACGACGGTTGCGTGGGCGTCACAGCCCTTTAAACTTTTGATTGACTCAAGCGCCCTTTTCGCAAGCGGATTCATCGTGGCACAAATCGAAAGCGCAACGAGAATTTCGTCGGGGTGCAAACTTGTGTCCCTTTCGTGCATAAGAACCTTCAAATCTTTGATAGGCTCGAAAACGGTGGGGGAGATAAGCAAAATTTCGTCGTCGATGTCGGCAATGGCTTTAAGTGCGTTAAGAAGCATAGCCGAAGATGAGCTTAAAAGTTCGCTTGCCTTACCCGTAATGATGCGTCCGTCATAAAGCTCAACGGCGGTTACGGGCGTGTCCGTCTTTTCCGAAAGGTCGAGAGCCGCCGAAATAACAGGTCTGTCATTGTTCGAAATATTGAGCTGTTTCATAATAAGCTCGACTTTATACAGCTCGTCCGACACTTTTTTATTATTTTTGTTTTGAACAAGATAGTTACAGTAACGGCGAAGAATTTCTTTTTTCGATGCGGCACAAACGACGTCGTTGTCGATAATGCAGTTGCCCGCCATATTAACACCCATATCGGTGGGCGACTTATACGGCGAAACACCGTAAATTTCTTCGAAAATCGTGTTAAGAACGGGGAAGTTTTCGACATCACGGTTGTAATTGACGGTCGTAACACCGTAAGCTTCAAGGTGGAACGGATCAATCATATTGACGTCTTTTAAGTCGGCTGTTGCGGCTTCGTAAGCGAGGTTGACCGGATGCTTCAAAGGTAAATTCCAAATCGGGAACGTTTCAAATTTTGCGTAGCCGGCTTTAATGCCTCTTTGATGCTCGTGATAAAGCTGAGAAAGACAAACCGCCATTTTGCCGCTGCCGGGACCGGGGGCGGTAATGACAACAAGCGAATGTGTTGTTTCGATATAGTCGTTTTTACCGTAACCGTTTTCACTGACGATAAGCTGAACGTCAAGAGGATAGTTGTCAATGGGATAGTGTCTGTAAACGTTAATTCCGAGATTTTGAAGCTTTTGTTCAAACACAATTGCGGCAGGCTGATTCGCAAACTGAGTAAGTACGACACCGCCTACATAAAATCCGAAATCGTGATAGTTGTCTATAAGACGAAGCACGTCAAGGTCGTAAGTAATGCCGAGGTCACTTCTGATTTTGTTCTTTTCTATATCCTTTGCGCAGATTGCGATGATAATTTCGGCGTCGTCCTTGAGTTGAAGCAACATTTTCATTTTGCTGTCGGGCTTAAATCCGGGAAGAACTCTTGCGGCATGGTAGTCGTCAAAAATCTTTCCGCCGAATTCAAGATACAGTTTTCCGCCGAATTTGTTAATTCTTTCTTTGATATGCTCGGACTGCATACGAAGATATTTGTCATTGTCAAACCCTAATTTTCGCATAAGTAACTCCTATATATAAACCGTTAAATTTTTTTACCGTTATTGTTATTGCCCGCCGTTTCCGACGTCTCGCTTTTCGCTTCTTTTTCTTCAAAGAAATTGACCGTGAGCGCATAACAAGCGGAAGCTATGGGAACGCCGAGAAGAATACCCAAAATACCGCCTATGTTACCGCCTATGATAACCGATATAAGCACAAGAATTCCGGGAAGTCCCACGGATTTACCGACGATTTTCGGATAGATAAAATTGTTGTCAATCGCTTGAAGAATAAGAATATAAATCAAGAAAAACAAAGCACTTGCGGGACTTTCCATAAATATCAGAAAACATCCTATTATTTCGCCGATAATCGGGCCGATAACGGGAATGAGCGCAAACACACCGATTACGACGGAAACGATTGCCGCATAAGGAAGGTTGAAAATCGCCATTCCTATAAAACACATAACGCCCAGGACAAGCGAGTCCGTAAACTGCCCCGCAATGAAACTCGAAAAAGAATTTCCCGCAATAGAACAAATATGTTCGACTTTGCCGTATGTTTTTTCGGGCAAAATTTCACGTGCGATTTTACTCGTAAAAGCACATATTTTTTCTTTTTCCGCAAGCACATACACCGCAATAACGGCACCCAACACCGTGTTTGTGATTCCCACGACGATAGACGACGTGAACGAAAACGCGTTGTTGATAAGACTATTTGCGCTGGTGTCGGGAATAATCATTTGAGCCATTTCCGAAATCTTCGAAAAGTCGAATCTCGGATTGTTTAAAAAATCGAGATTTACGTCTAAATTAAAACGTGTGACGATTTTTTGAATCCAGCCGACAGTGTTGTCGTAATAGGTTGGGAATTTTTCGATAAGCATCATTACCGCATCTTTAAGCTGAGGAACAACGATTAACAGCAATGCGGCGATAAAGCCGATGAAAAGAATAATCGTCGTAATTAAGCTGCACGGACGCAACAACTTGCGAACCGACTTGCGACGGCTTTTCGCCAGAGGGGAGAACACCTTTTCCTCAAGTATTTTCATCGGTATATTCATAATAAAAGCAAGGCATAATCCGACAGTTACGGGTGCAAAAACATTGATAAGCTTTGCGATGAACTCACCGACAGCGGAAAGATTTTGCGATGCCGTAAACAGAAGTATCGCAAAGGTGATTATCACAATGATTTTTTTAACGTTTTTCTTTGATAAATCCATTTTTTCACCGTCTTACTTTTATATTTAATGCAAAAAAGCAATATTTTTCAACAAAATACCCATACAAATAATATTATACTCATTTTATATTTCAAATTCAAGAGCTAAACGGATTATTCGACGGAAAAAATGCACAAAAAAGAGCCACCCTTTTTGGATGGCTCACTTGTTGTATAAGCTTCAATTTAAAAAGAATATACCGTTTGGAATTTTACCTTTACGGCACCGACACCGCCGTCTATTTCAATGTCGTTGCGTCCGTTTCCGTAACTGCCGGTACCCGAAACACTTTCGCCGTCGACGGTTATACTTCCGATGCCCTTTTCAATGTCGAGCGTGTAGTCGTCCTTGTTGCCTTTGACGGTTATGTTCGACTCACCGACATTGAGTTCCAATTCTGTTTCTCCCGTAAGTAATGATGTGAGATTTAACTGTCCGGCACCCATTTCTAAGTCGAGGTCGTTAATCGCACCGTCAAAAACGGTTATTCTTCCCGCACCGCCCTCAATGTCGGCACAAGAAGTAACCGTAAGGTGTTTAATGCTTACGTCACCGGCACCGAGCTTGAAAATAAGGCTTTCCGTCGAAAGAGTGTCAACGTTGAATTTTCCGGCACCCGTTGTAATATTGACCTTTCTGAAAAAAGTGTCGTCGGGTATGCAAAGGGTTAAAACGGCTTCGTCGGACAAACGGTTAATTTCCTTTTTTTCCGTGATGAACAGAGTGCCGCCCTTTTCTTCAACGGAAATGTCCTTTAAATTGCTTTTAACGGCAAATTCGTCAGCCGATTCTATTGTGAAATTTACCGCACCGATATTTATTTCAAGACTGTGCACGTCGGCGGATACGTCGTATGTCTTGACCTCGTCGACGGTCGCACCGTCCGAAAAAATATTTCCGATAATTACGATAGAGCCGAAAATTCCGACTATAATACTGACGGCAAGAAAAACGGCAAATGCCAAGGCACAGTATTTTACCGCCTTTTGTACGGTTGTCATTTTATTTCAGCTCCTCCGAACAGACACGTTGCGTTTATGTAAACGGTGGGGGCATCATTTCGGTGTTGTGCGACGCTGTTGTTAGAAACGCCGCCGAACAAACTGTTAGAGGCAATTTTAACATTAACGTTGTCCGGCACAAAAACATCAACGCCGCCGAAAATAGCGTAAATTCTGATTGCACAGTTGTTTTCGATAACGGCATTTCTCAAGTCGCACTTAATACCGCCGAAAACGGCGTTAAGTTCCGTACCCTCGAAAATTTGACCGTCGTAATTTATGTCACAGCCTCCGAATGTCGCATACGAGGGCTTAAAATTCGCACTTTTTTCTTTAAGCTTCTTTAAAATTTCGTTAGCCTTGTTTCCCGAAGATACGCCGCTGAACAGCATTTTAAGTCCGATAAATACGATAACGGCGGGTACAAAAAGCTTCCAAAGTACAGAAAAATCAATAACATCTTGGCAGCAAAGCAAAAGGAATACGCCGAGAATTATGCCGAAAAGGTTGTCCGCTTTTTCGTGCTTCGTAAACAGTGAAACGGCACACGGAACAATTATAAACAATGTCCACCATCCGTCAAAGAAAATGTCGATTTCCGTAATGCCCAATGCGTTAAGTGCCAATAATCCGCCCACCGCAATAAGCAAGATACCTAAAATAATACTATTGGATTTTTTCATTTTTGTTCCTCTTTTCCGCATTGAATTTTGTGGATGTATCGGCAATAAAAAAGCCTTTACGGTTTCATTATACACGCATTTTAACAAAAATAAAGAGGTAAAGAAAAAGTTTTTTTAAAATTTTTTCGTGCTTATTTTCGAATGTATTTTGTGTCGTCCGCCGAAACGCCCGACTCGTCTGTTACATATCGTTCAACACGCATGTGCAAATCGTATTTTTCGCGTAATTGCGTTATTTTTTTCATCATCGGCGAAGCGTGATGAAAATCAAGAGCCTTTTGTGACTCCCAACTGTCAATAAGCAAAACCGTTTGGGGATCATCCGCTTTAATAAAATAGTCGTATTTTAAATTTCCCGGTTCTTCTTTGATTGCCCGAACCGTTCCGCTTGAAATCATTTCATCCGCAAATTTTTTCGCGGCTCCGTCTTTGCCCGTGTAATATAAATTTACCGTAATAGCCATACTTACCTCCGAAACAAAAGTCAGTTTAAATCGAAAAGCACCTTTTCATAGTCTTTTACGTAATATTTAATGTTCTTTTTACCCTTTTGAATAACGGTGTGCCCTTCTTTTTCAAGCAGTTTTTTCTGTTCTTCAATACCGCCGGGATATTTTCCGTTTAACTCGCCGTTTGATTTGAGCGTTCTCCAAAACGGCGTTTTGTCGTTCTCACGCTGAAAACTTGCCCACGCCGCAATAGATACAAATATTCCCGCGGTAATCGGTTCTGTAAAATCGGCACCGCTTTTTTCGGCAAAATACTCTCTTATCTTGCCGACCGTGATTACTTTTCCGTGCGGAATACGTTTCATTATTTCGTCGTAGTCAATAGGCGGTGCGAAATACATTCGGCTTCCGCCGTATTTTTTAATGCTTGCGGAATCGGTAATCGTTTGAAATTTAGGCATATCCTTACTGTCGTGCAGCATGGCGTTAAAATCTTTTTTGTCTTCGTTTGCCATAAAACAACCTCTTTTTAAAAATTAAGACAGCAGCGTAACTTGTAATTTGACCGGATTGTGATCGGAATTTTCAAATCCCAAGTCAACGGTTTCAACCGACTCGATTTGTAGGTTGGGCGAAACTATAAAACCGTCAAGCACATACATTTGAGTGCTTTCACTCAGCGGCTCGTTCAACAAACGGCAAGAGGCTGTGCTGCCGTCAAAAGCGTATCGAAATCCGTCGGGGAGATCGTCCTCGTACAAAATACCGGGTGTCCAAACACCGTCTTGTACGGAATAAGTGTCCGTCGTGTTCGGAAATGCCTGATTAAAATCACCGCCGGCAATAACATAATTTCCTTTTTTGTATTCTTCTTGTAAGTAATTCATCAGCATTTCAGTCTGGGCGATTTTTCCCTCGCCGTCATCATAAGCTTCCAAATGCAGATTTACAAGAACCACTTCTTTGTCGCTTCCGTCAACTTTCAGACGTGTGACAAGCAGACAACGTTTTAAATTGGCTGTGCTGACAGGCCAAGAAAACGGGCAGGGTAGGGCAATACGTTCAAGTGTACCCGCCTTGACATAGCGGTTTGTAAACGTCGCAATACCGCTTGTAACCTCGGCAATAGGAGGAATAGGAATAGGCACAAATTCACATTTGTAGTTGTACGCCAACGCAAAACTGCCTTTATAAACCTCTGATATTTCCTCAAGCTCATTTATGTAGTCTGTACGTGAGGAATGTACGTCAACTTCTTGCAGCAACCACGCATCTGCCGACTGTGAGGATATGAAATTTTTAATCGCAGACAAATTCTGTTCGACTTCGTCTGCCGTAGGATTGACTTTTTTGCCGCCGTCCATAAAGAAGTCGGACGTCGCGCCCAAACCGGCATAACCGATGTTCCAGCTGTACACCGTCAGCTCTCCGCTTACCGAGTCGGCGTCGCTGTTTTTAATATACAACTGTTCGGGAACTTGACGGTCATTCGGACGGTATTCCGTCACCGACAGATAAATGACAAGACCTGTGATAAAAATCAGTATAACCGCAACAACCGTCAAAAGAATTTTGAGCCAAAGACGTTTTTTCATATCAAAGCCTCCGTTTCGAAATTTGTAAGCTTCATATATTTACCGAATTCAATATATCATTTTTTACCGCTTTTTTCAAGGGTGCGTTAAAAAAGCGATATACCGAAAATGCACACCTTGAAATTTTTTTCACGGTGTGCTATGATATAAACAATATGACGGTTTAACGAAACCGTGATTAACAAGAATTCAAACCCTACGTAAATTAAAGGAGTAGATAAATAATGAAAGCACTTATATTGGCGGCGGGACTCGGTTCAAGATTGGCACCGCTTACGGACAACTGCCCGAAATCAATGGTTGAGGTAAACGGCAAACCGATTTTGTTTAAGCAAATCGAAAATCTTAAAGAAAACGGCATCACCGACATTACGGTTATTTCCGGATATCTCGGCAATGTTCTTAAAGAGCGTGTTGAGAAAGCTTTCCCCGATGTTAAGATAATCAACAGTGAAGATTATGCAAGCACGAATAATATGTATTCGGCATATCTCGGCAGAAGTGAGGTTGAGGGCGGTGCGTTTTTGATGATGAACGCGGACGTTTTTTACGATGCAAGTGTCGTAAAGGCTTTGCTTGAATGTGATGCGGAAAACGCCATCGTCACCGATATCGGCAATTATCTTGAGGAGTCGATGAAAGTTATCGAAAAGGACGGCCGTTTGGTTGAAATCGCAAAGACAATTACAAAAGAGGACGCACTCGGTGCATCTATTGACGTTTACAAATTCTCGGCAGAGGGCGGTAAAGCGTTCTTCGACGTTTGCCGTGATTATATCGAAGTTAAAAAAGAACTCAAAATGTGGAGTGAGGTCGCACTCAACGACGTGCTTAAAACGGTTGAATTCAAGGCTTGCCGTTTAGACGGCAGATGGCTCGAAATCGACAATCACGACGACCTTGCCGCAGCGGAAAAACTTTTCGCATAAAACTTTATAAAAACAACGAACACCGTTGCCCGACAGAGCAACGGTGCTTTTGTATCGCAAATTCAAACTTTCTCAATACTTAAAAATCACCGCTTTCGATATTTTCTTGATAAGACAGGCGATAAATGATATAATTACAGTCGAAAGCTTTGACGCTCCATAGAAAGAGGATGATTTGTTATGAATAAAAAACTCAACGATTGGGACAGAATGATTGAAGGAAAACTTTACAACGCTTCAAGCAAAGATATTTTCAAGAAGCACGCTCGCGGACTGGTGCTGTGTGACCGCTTTAACAGAATTCCCGTGTGGAGAGCGATAACAAAACAACGCACATTGGAAAAACTTATTCCGTCTGCGAAAGGAAAAAGTTTAGGCGTCTTTGCTCCGTTTTACTGCGAGTACGGTGTTAATATTCACGTCGGTAAAGAGTGTTTTGTAAATTATAACTGTACGTTTCTCGACGTTTCACCGATTACTTTGGGTAACGGTGTCTGGATTGGAGCAAACGTAACGTTGGCAACGCCGAATCATCCGTTTTTGCCCGAAGAACGCTTGAACGCCGAATATCCCGACGGGTATCACGACCTTGAATATTCCGCACCGATTACCGTAAAGGACGGCTGTTGGATATGTTCGTCTTCGACCGTTTGCGGAGGTGTGACAATCGGTGAAAACAGCATAGTTGCGGCAGGCTCCGTCGTCTTGCGTGATGTCCCCGCGAACAGCATTGTTGCAGGTGTGCCCGCAAAGGTAATTAGGCAGATAGACGAATCGGACAGAATGAACGTTTGGGAAACGTATTTAAAGAACGAAATCCCCGTATCGCTCAGAAAAAGAAATGTGACTGCCACCCCCGAATCATTAGGCGAAATTATAGTTCCCTAATTTTTCTTGGTATGTTATAATTTTTTGTAAAACGTCTCAACAACATAAAAATTGTAGTTCCCTAATTTTTCTTGGTATGTTATAATCTATATCCGTTGTATCCGATCTTAATGCCATTGTAGTTCCCTAATTTTTCTTGGTATGTTATAATTAAGCCTTTCAAGTATGCAATCTTTCAAGCATTGTAGTTCCCTAATTTTTCTTGGTATGTTATAATAGTTATACGGTCGCACAGTATGGATAGAGATTGTAGTTCCCTAATTTTTCTTGGTATGTTATAATTGTCACCGACTTCATATCTGTGACCATTGATTGTAGTTCCCTAATTTTTCTTGGTATGTTATAATTTAACTATTGCCGATATTGTTCTGTTGTTAATTGTAGTTCCCTAATTTTTCTTGGTATGTTATAATAATTCTTCGATAAGGTCATCGCATTTACCGATTGTAGTTCCCTAATTTTTCTTGGTATGTTATAATCCGAACCTTTCGGGCTTTCTCGGACTGTCATTGTAGTTCCCTAATTTTTCTTGGTATGTTATAATTAACTGCCCTATCACCACTAACTTCTTTGAATTGTAGTTCCCTAATTTTTCTTGGTATGTTATAATAAAAGTCACTGTTCCTGTAATGGTCAGCAATTGTAGTTCCCTAATTTTTCTTGGTATGTTATAATGGTGATTTTGCTTTAGAAATACCCACCGTATTGTAGTTCCCTAATTTTTCTTGGTATGTTATAATTTGCTGCTGATACCAACATCCTTCCTTATATTGTAGTTCCCTAATTTTTCTTGGTATGTTATAATAAATTATTCAACAGTAAAATACGAAAGACCATTGTAGTTCCCTAATTTTTCTTGGTATGTTATAATATGGGAACCCAAAAGGCTTATAATTAGGGCATTTCCAAGAGAATTTTGGATAAAAAAACGCTGTGAAATCTGATTCGTTTCAAAATTTCACAGCGTTTTTTATGATTTTTTGTAAAATCAAAGTAGGGTTAACTGCTCGTAGGATACGGGAGTGTCCGTCTGTTTATATTCGCCAAGGAGAATTTGCATTGATTCGTACTGCTTTTCCGTTATGGTTAAAAGGCGAACGGAACCATTTGGCGGAAGATGTTGACGGAGCCGTTTTTCGTGGGTTTCAACAGCATCGTACCCATTGCAAATGCGAGAATAAACGGAATATTGAAGCATTAAATATCCGTCATCAATTAAAAATTTTCTGAATTTGGTTGCAGCCTTTTGGGCTGCTTTTTCTTTTACGGGCAAATCGAAAAACACAATCATTCTCATAAACTTAGTCATAATCAAAAAAATCTGTTTTAACTATTTCGGGAAGTTTTAATATGATTTCGTCGTTTTCAAAAGAATTTACAATGCTTTGAACCATAAGTTCAATTGCGTTGGCAACACAATGGCGTTTGCCATCCACCAACACGGCAGAATTGAGCAACAATTGAAGTTCTGCTTTTTGTGCCGTGGCAAATTCTTCACACCATCCGTCACAATTTGTGAAAACATAGTAATCCACCACAGGTCTGAAAGGCTCAATTATATCATCAGCAAGGTTAAAAGCGTTTAACTGACTTTTGTGATGAATACCCATTGAGGGTTCAAAACCGTAGGCAACTATCATTTTGGCAATAAAGGAGCGAAGAATTGCATAACCGTAATTGAGAGCAGCATTAATATAATTTTCGTCATCCCGTGTGAAATCATTGCCGAACAAAGCACGAAAATACATTCTTGCGGCATAGCCCTCACGGTTGGTGGTATCGCCGGACTGAACGGTTTTTGCAATTGCAAAAAGAGTGTCTGCAGAATCAATATTGCACAATTTTAGGCATTTTGCTTGATTGAATATTTTTTGAGTGACAATACTTTGCCAAATGCGTTTTGTTTTAGGCTTGCTTTGGCTGAATTGGGTGGCAATTCGTTTGATTTGCCTACAATATGAGCCAATTGGCATTAGCATTGCCGATGGGGTATGCTTTTCGTTGCACACAATAACGCATACTCCATCGTCGGTAAGTTTGGTTATCAGCCGAGCAGTTAGGGTGGTGTAGGGATTGTCTATTAAAAGGGAGCGAATATCTTCCGTGGGGAAGGTTAATTCCTCCCCATCATCACCCTTAACCACTAACTGATTGTTTTTTAAACTTAAACGGTTTGCATTTGCAACATAAATATTTCTGTAAGCCATAGCATTATTTAAAATACATTCGTTTTTCTTTGTTTACTTTGTGAACATTTCCGATTGGGTCAATTGTGTATTTTTCAATACGGACTAAAGATTTTATGCCTAAACCTCTTAAATGATAAGAGTTGTCGCTATTTATAACTTTTATTGAACAAGAGGATATATCTGCTGAGTTGTAATACAACAACTCTTCATTAACAAATTTATCCTTAGGTAATGAACTGTCCTTATTGCATACAGTCATTTTCATAGGTTCTTTGGCTGTTACTTTGATTAAATCATTGCTGTAAAGGGAGAATTGGAAGTTTTCATCATCCATTTCTTTCCACTCCGAGAATGGTTTATGAGCAACGCAAGCCTTGTTTGGCAAAGTGGGTTTAACTGTGTCTGCCACATAAATTGGCACAAAGTAGTAACCCTCGCCATCCACATAGAACACATCAATACGCACCATTGAGCCATTGTCGGCAATGCCACGAACAACGCCATTGTCTTTAAGTGGCACATTGCTGGTAGTTTTCTTTTGCGTTTGCACCTTTTTAACAATAGGACCCGGAGTACCGTCTGCTTTAGGTTTGTGGAATTCGTAACCTTGTGGGAATGCTTTTTTACCGTCCCCACCAAACTCTGCAAGTCTCATTTTAAGTGCGTTATAAAGGAGTGCATCGTCCTTGGCAGCCTGTTCATAATAATCGGCAATTTCGCCATCCGCATTGAGTTTAAGGTTTGCAAGGGGAGTTTTGGTTACAGCCAAGCCGTAATTAATGGCTTTAGGGGAACGGGTTGTTTCCATATGTGCCGCACCTGTTACCTTGTGCCTTGGCATTCTTGAAACCATAGCGGGTTTTGATTGCATAATGCTGTCATAATCATAGTTTGGAAAATAGGAAAGAATTTCGTGCAAGCGGTTTTCGTCCTCAACATTGCTGCGTGCGTCAAGTTCTTTTCTGAAAGTTGGGTAAGGAGTTGGGAATTTGTCCACAACTTCGCCTGTTACAACATCAACATCATCTGCAATGCAATATTCCAATTCCTTATATTTGGAATAATCGGACACACGCTTAATCATTGATTTGGTGGTGCAAGCAATTACAGCCGCATCAACTGCGTGGTGTAAATCGCCATCCTCACGGATTTTGTTAATGCCCCAACGCTTTCTGATATACGATGTTACGGTACCGTTAACGGTGGTAACATGAAGTTTTCTGCCATCGCAGAAATCGGCAAATTCAAGGTTATCGTTAATAAAATTGTATAAAAACTTGCTGAGATACTGTGTATCAACAAGGTTACGCTGAATGAAGCCCGATTCCTCGTCCTTATCAAACTTTTCTTTCAAAAAGTTCTGCTTTTTTCTGTAATTTTTAACATTGTTGTTAATCCAAACTTTATAAGCATCTTTTTTATCGTCTGCAATATATTGCAACGGTAAACGGTTGCCCTTTTGCCTGTTTCCCTTTGAAAAAGTTAAAACTTTATTGTTATAACTATCGTCAAAACAAAGGCTGTAAGGCACAATATGGTCAACATCAACATAACCTGTGTCGTTAAACAATTTTTCATATTCAATCGGTTTTAATGAATATGGGTCAATTCCGTCTTGCTCATGAAAAAGTTTAAGTTTAACAATATCAAGCCCTGTGGGATAAATGATTTTGAAATTATTCTCAAGTTCCTTGATAATAGTATCGTTTTTGATTCTGTTTTCGTTTTGCCTTTTTTCAATTGCTCTGCGTTCGGTAAAGTTTTTGGATAACTCTCTTGCAAGTTCAATGTTAATATAAGTTGGTTGAGTTCCTTGCTCACGGATAATTGAGTTAACCACTTTAATAGTTTGAGAAACGGCACGCTTAACAACGGGATTTGTAATATCCTCAAAATACTCTTTGTCGTTAGGTAATAATTTTGATTTGCCGTTTGAATGGGCCTTAAAATCAATTCCGGCAGTCTCACAAGCCTTGTCATAAGTCATACCTTGTTCCAAATAAGGTGTGATTTCTTGCAATGCTTTTATTGAAAGATGACCGAATTTTGCAAAAGACGGCAAAGTTAACAATGCGTCGTACAAAGCGGGCTCAATATTCTTTTCTTTTAACTTTTCAATTATTGTTTCATCATTTTTATGGCAAGTGAATATATATCCGATTTCATCAAGTTCATCAACGCTCAAAGTTTTGATACTGTCGCCCAAAACTTTTTTAATTTCGTGATAAGCCTTTAGGTGCTCAAACGTTTTCTTCTTTTCAACTTCGTTAACTTCTTGGTTTCCGTAAGAAATGTTGAAACGGTATTCATCGCCAATGCCCAATTTTTTACGGATTGAAGCATAATTAACGCTTTTGGTTTTAAAGCAATGCTCTTTTAAAATTTCTTTTTCATCATTGGTTAATGTTCTGTTGCTGCCTGTACTGCTAACAAGGGTAAGATTATTAAGCCCTTGCAAAAGCGAAAAATATTGAAAAGAATATGTGGCTTTTGCGGCACGCTTTTCATCGGGGTAAAATGTGCAATTTCCAATCATTTTTTCAATTTGGTCACCTGCGTAAGGGCTGGGGCTGTTTGCAGGGCCTTCGCCGGGGCCAAAATCAAACGGTCTTTGGGACAAAACAATATCCGCATATGCCTTTTCGATTTCTTCGCTTGCAAAAGCCATATCGAAATTACGCTGAGCAGCGAAAATCTGCTTGACTTCGTCCTCAATCATATCTCTTGAAACGGTATTAAGATAGTTATCGCCTTTGTTGCGTTTGGAATTTGCATATGCCTCATCTTTAAGCAACATTTCGCCAACGGTTCTATAGCCACTTTCAGCCATTCTTTTTTTATTTTTGTCAATAGCCGAAAGCAAAGCACCGTTTTCTTTTGCTTTTGTGTCAATTTTTCTGTTAGATTTAAAGCCACGCCTTTGTGCCAAATTAATCATAATTCGTGCAAATTCGGCATTGTTGACAGGTTTATCCAAAGCATCACAACGCAGTTGATAAATATCACTTACGGGTTTTGAATACAATTCATCAAGTTCCGTTTGAGTCAATATTCCCTCTTTACAAATTAAAAATCTTATTCTTTCCAATCTGTGCTTATGCCTGCGAAGGCGTCTTCTGGCACATCGGGCTTCCCTTCTTGGCAAAGCCAAAGACGAGCCGTCTTTCGGGTGCTCCGCTTTATCAAAGATTCTTGAACCTATACGAATAATTCTGCGTGGTTCATCGTCTGTGTTCAATTCCATTACAGCATAACCAACCGATGCTATACCACAGTCAAGTCCAATCGCGTATTTCATAAAAACACCTACCTTCAAGTTCAGCTGAATAAATGTCTAAATAATATAATATGTTTATAAAAAGATAACGGCTCCAAAAAGGAGCCGTTAGTGCTTTGCGGTTTTCTACCTTTTTGTAGTAACCTAATTGTTCTTGGTATGTTATAAGAACAACTTAAATATAGCATACTTTTTTCAATTTGTAAAGTCTTGCCGGCACTCAACTGTACAAAAAAACTCCCATTGCATTTTTTACATTACAAACTAATATGTAATTGGTTATTAATTTTGAATTTTTATTTTTCTGAAAGCAAAAAGAAACCCGAACGTCCTTGCTAAAAAGGAAATTCGGGTTTAACATATGCAGAATTATTCCTACTCGCTCCCTGTAAATTAACCTTAAACGCATTGCTTGTTGCAGAGCTCGTTCCGAATGCTCTTGACGGTAAAAAACGGATGTATATTCCAAGTACAGCCGCCGATTGCTGTGAGGACACTGCCGCAGTTGAAAAATTCGACTCATCATTTCCGCCGAAAGAAAAGAAGCGGATGCCGAGTCAAGAGGAATTCTATATCTACAGTCATTCTTCGATAGTCAGATAAACGTAAAAACGCCGCTGAGAAGTTTCGGCTTCTCGGCGGTGCTTTTTTTCGATGACATTCAACATATTAACTTGTCGGATATAACTTTTATTTGAGCTTGTTATTTATATCTTTTAACAAGCAGATTATTTCGCCGATACCGTAAGTCAGCAAGCAGAACAAGACAGACGTAATAAGTACGGCAATTCCGAGTGCGAGCGTTTCGGCAATAATAATCAATGAACCGATGACGCATAAAACAAGCAAAATTGCGGATGACACTTTTATTGCCGCACCGATTTTCGATGAACTGTCGGAAGGTGTGTCGGTGTGCGTTGCCGAATCGTTTGTCGATGTGTCATTATATCCCGCACCGCAAAAATCACAACGAAATTCGGATTGAAATTCATTCGATTCAATTAGGTTGTCGTCTAAAAAATATCTTTTGTTACATTTAGTACAATTATATATAGCCATTTTATTTCCCCCTTATGTTTTTCCCAACTATATTTTACTATGAAATTCCCCTAAGTGCAACATTAAACTTTCCGTCCGCACTTTCTGATTCAATCCGCTTTTTCAGTCCGTTTGGCGAAAAAATTTTAACGGAACATAGCCACGACTCCGACACTCAGCACAGCCACTGCCGCAAACAGCGGAATACCTCGCAGAAAAGAGCCTATGTGCTTGTGAACTGCCCCAAATTGTGCAGACAGTATAAAAAAGCCTACTTGATGTAGCAAAT
>CAZTMZ010000012.1:0-61213 GCA_964615315.1 uncultured Eubacteriales bacterium
TTATACATCAAGAGGGCTCTTTTTTCTATTGTCCGTTTTTTACGGACTTGTTCACTTGTCGGGATTGTGATAGTGCTTTTTATCCGGCAAAAACGAAAAGCGGATACGTTTGGTGTTTCGCCACCACAGTAGGTCGATAATTACAAGGTCAAACAACCCCAACCCTTCGCCGAATGCAAGGAAAAACCAAAACGCCGTTATAAAGTCATTCAGTCCGAGAACATTTTTCAATGCCAACCCCAAAACAGAAAACACAACGGTAAAGAGCAGTAGATTCCCAAACAGAATAGATATAATGTTTTTCTCTTGCGGTGCCGCTTTTCAAAGCGTCGTATGTTCCCGAACCGCTTGCTGAACGGTATCGGGATAAGAACGCAGTCCGCTGAGATTCTTTTTGTTCGTGCCTGTGCCGAGGAAACAGACAAACCAGTAAAAAAAGTAAAACGCAAAAGCAATTATGTATTTCATATAAGTACCTCCTTACCAAATTCAAAACATAAGCCCCACGCCTTGCCGAAAGGTTTTCGTTTCTGCCAAATGCAGCATCCACGCGAACAAGAAAAGAAATACAATCACGGCAAGCAACTTTTTGAATTTCATTAACGTTGTCATCTTTTATTTTGTGGCTTCTTTGTGCCGAGAACGGTAGTATTCAGCTTGAATTTTCGGTGGATAGTCACTGATAAAGGTGAGGGGACTGATCAGTAGCATCCCGAAAACCAACACGGTAAAATCCGCTAACAGTACGGTAATTTCAATTTAAAATACGGAAATACACATACTTTATTCCTCTTACACGACAAGTTAGCTAACGCTAACTTGTCATCTTTCGAAAAGCCGCGTTCAGCGGCTTTTCAATTCAATAAAATCAATAAAAATTGTTGCCAAAACGTTGTCACGACTCCGCAAAAATCCAACTTTTACGGCTCTAAAGCCGAGAAATTGACCTTACGAAATCATTCCCACTCGATTGTGCCGATTGGCTTGGGGGTGAGGTCATAGAGGACACGGTTGATGCCGTCAACCTCATGAGTAATTCTGTCTGTAATCTTATGGAGTACCGCATAAGGAATTTCTTCGATTGTAGCGCTCATAGCGTCCGTTGTATTAACGGCACGGATGATTGCCGGCCAGCCTTCGTAACGGCTTCCGTCTTTGACGCCGACACTCTTGACGTCCGGAACTACAATAAAGTATTGCCAAACTTTTTCCGAAAGTCCGTTTTCGGCAAATTCTTCACGAAGAATGGCATCTGCCTCACGCAGAGCGTGAAGACGGTCGCGTGTGATTGCACCGAGGCAACGCACACCGAGTCCGGGGCCGGGGAACGGCTGACGGTAAACCATTGTATGAGGAAGACCGAGAGCTTCACCCACAACGCGAACTTCGTCTTTAAAGAGAAGCTTAATAGGTTCAACAAGTGAGAAGTTAAGGTCTTCGGGAAGTCCGCCTACGTTGTGATGAGATTTAACTGCTTTTTTGCCCTCGGCTTGCTTAAAGCTTTCGAGAATATCGGGGTAAATCGTACCTTGAGCCAAGAATTCAACGCCTTCAAGCTTTCTTGCTTCGTCTGCGAAAACGTTAATAAATTCGGCACCGATAATTTTTCTTTTTCTTTCGGGCTCGTTTACGCCTGCGAGAAGGTCAAGAAAACGGTCGGTTGCATCGACATAAATAAGGTTTGCGTCAAGCTCCTTGCCGAAAACGGCGATAACCTGTTCGCTTTCGTTTTTTCTCATAAGACCGTGGTTAACGTGAACACAGATAAGTTGTTTTCCGATGGCTTTGATAAGAAGTGCCGCAACAACCGAGGAGTCTACACCGCCCGAAAGAGCAAGGAGAACCTTTTTGTCGCCAACTTGTTCGCGAACGGCTTTTATCTGCTGTTCAATAAAAGCATCGGCAAGCTCTTTAGTGTTAATTCTTGCCATTGATTCGGGTCTAACATCTGTTTGCATAATAAATAACCTCCGTCTTATTAGTCAGTATAGTTGTCAAAATAGCCTTGGATAAGAATAATAGGTGTGCCCTTATCACCGGAACCGCTTGTAAGGTCGCAGAGCGAACCGATAAGGTCGGTGAGCTGTCTGGGAGTTGTACCTTGAGAAGCCATATTGCCCACAAGATTGCCCGACTTTGCCTTGATGCTGTTTGAAATTGCTTCTTTAAGTTCATCACCGGAAAGACCTTTGAAATCGTTGTCGGCAAGATATTTGAGTTTAAGCTCGTTGGGAGTACCGACAAGACCTGCGGTGTGGGCGGGGGAAACAACCGGGTCGGCAAGTTCCCAAATTTTACCTTGCGGATCTTTGAAAGCGCCGTCGCCGTAAATCATAACTTCAACGTTTTTGCCCGTTCTCTTTAAGAATTCGGCTTGAATATCTTCAACAAGACCTTGGCAATCTCTGGGGAAAAGCTTGATTGTGTCTTCGGTCGATTTGTTTGAACCGAGAAGACCGTATTTTTCGTTGTAACCGCTGTTGTTAACGGGAGCATTGAGAATATCGTCAAGACCGCAAACGGCTTTGGCACCGGCTGACTTGAGAATTCTCTTTGTTCTGGCTCTTGTGTGAATGTCACAAGTGAGAACGCAGTCGGCATAGTCGAGAATTGTTTTCGGCTGATTTGCGAAAATGATTTCAACTTCGGCGCCGGCTTCTTTGATTATGTTCGAATAATAATCGACATAGTCAACACCCGTGAATTCGTGTTTATTTTCACCGAAAAGTTCTCTGTACTTTTCAAGACTCAAAACATCGGAATAAGGATTTATACCGGCGTCGTCGAGTTTGTCGAGAGAAACAAGTGAATTGCCGACCTCGTCACTCGGATAACTGAGCATAAGGACAACCTTTTTGGCACCCATTGCGATACCCTTAAGACAGATTGCGAAACGGTTTCTTGAAAGAATCGGGAAAATAACGCCGACGGTTTCGCCGCCGAGCTTTGCTTTAACGTCTGCCGCAATATCCTCAACGGTAGCATAGTTGCCTTGTGCACGTGCAACGATAGACTCCGTAAGAGCAACAACGTCCCTGTCTCTCATTTCGAAGCCGTAATCACTTGCGGCTGCCTCAAGAACACTTGTTACAGTAATGTCAACGAGATTGTCGCCCTGTCTTATGATGGGACAACGAATACCTCTTGAAATTGTACCGACTTTTCTTTCCATATTTATCTCTCCAATATAAATAAAATAACTCCTCTTCGGGCGTTGACCCGCGGGGAAAGATTAACGGGATAAGTCTATTCGGCAAAAGGGAAATAAACGCCCACTACACCGAATATAAAAATCACTCCAATATTATATAATACCTGTCCCTATAAAGTCAATGAAAAGTGTAAGTATATAAAAACAAAAATTAGACTGAATTCAGCGGAAAATTTTGTGCATTTTTTCACTGAAAATATCGCGACTTTAAGGCGGTTTTAATTGACTTTTATATTGTATATATAGTATAATGTTATGAAAATAGGCTATTATGAGTTGTTATGCCTTTAAGCAGAAAAGATGGTGAAAAAATGTCACTGACACTGATGTATATAACGAACAATCCGGAAGTTGCGGCTATTGCTCAAAAAGCGGGCGTAGACAGAATTTGGGTTGATATGGAAACGCTCGACAAAGAGCTTCGTCAGGGCGGAATGGATACGGTGAAATCCGGACACACAATCGAGGACATTAAACGTATTCGCCCCGTAGTTAAGGATGCGCTTCTTCAAGTAAGAATAAACCATATTTACGAAAATTCAAAAGAAGAAATTGACAAAACCGTTGAGGCGGGTGCGGACGTTATTATGCTTCCGTACTTTAAAACACGGCAAGAGGTCGAAAAGTTTGTCGAGTACGTCGGCGGACGTGCAAAGACGATTGCACTTGTCGAAACCGCCGAAGCATTTCAAAATATCGACGATATTCTCGAAGTGGAGGGAATCGACGAGGTACATATCGGTCTTAACGATTTGCATTTGGCTTACGGCAAAGATTTTATGTTTGAGTTGCTGACGGACGGAACGGTTCGAAAACTCAGTGAGAAGCTGAAGAAAAAAGGCATTAAATTCGGCTTCGGCGGAATAGCAAGAGTGGGCTACGGCGTACTGCCCGCCGAATATATAATTACGGAACATTATGCGTTGGGTTCGCAAATGGCGATTTTGTCACGCGGATTTTGTGATGCGAACCGTACCGAAAACCCGAAGGATATCGAAGAAATATTCATCGAGGGTGTAAAAAACATTCGAAAAAAAGAAGCCGAGGTTGAAAAATACACCGAAGAACAGTTTGAACAAAACCGTAAAATCGTCGAAGAAAAGGTTACCGAAATAGTAAAACAGATAAAGCAAAAGAAAGAAGCTAAAGCTATGGAAAACGAAAGAATTTGGCTTTCAACGCCCACAATGCACGGCGAAGAAATGAACTTTGTACAGGAGGCGTTTGACAAAAACTGGATTGCACCGTTGGGCTTTAATGTTGACGGCTTTGAAAAAGAAATGGCAAGTTATATGGGCATCGGCTATGCGGCGGCACTCAATGCGGGTACGGCGGCACTTCACCTTGCCGTTAAGCTTGCGGGCGTAAAAAGGGACGACATTGTTCTTTGTTCGGATATGACTTTTGCGGCGACGGTCAACCCCGTTTCTTATGAATGCGGCGTGCAAGTGTTTATCGACAGCGAACGTGAAACGTGGAATATGGACCCGAGAGCGTTGAAAATCGCACTTGAAAAATATAAAGGGCGTGTAAAGGCGGTTATGTGTGCCAACCTTTACGGTATTCCGGCAAAGCTTGACGAAATAAAGGCACTTTGTGACGAGTACGGCGTTGTGCTTATCGAGGACGCAGCCGAATCGCTTTCGTCTACGTATAAGGGAAAGCAAACGGGTACGTACGGAAAATATAACGTGGTAAGTTTTAACGGTAACAAAATTATCACCACATCGGGCGGCGGAATGCTTTTGTCGAATGACGAGGAGGCAATTAAAAAGGCTCGCTTCTTCGCAACGCAAGCAAGAGATGCGGCACCGTGGTATCAGCACAGTCAAATCGGATACAACTACCGTATGAGTAACGTTGTCGCGGGTATCGGCCGCGGTCAGCTTCTTCACATTGAAGAACATAAAGCGCTTAAAAAAGCGATTTACGAGAGATATAAAGAGGGCTTTGCCGATTTACCGGTTGAAATGAACCCGTATACAGAGGATTCAAGCCCGAATTTCTGGCTCAGCTGTTTGACGATAAACGCAGATGCTTTACAAAAAGCAACGCCCGAAAAACTCCGACTTGAGCTTGAAAAACACAATATAGAATCAAGACCTATCTGGAAGCCTATGCACATGCAACCCGTGTTTGCGCAAAACGATTTTATCACGGCGGGCGACAATGTGGGCGAGGACATTTTCGCAAGAGGAATTTGTTTGCCCTCCGACGTCAAGATGACCGAAAATCAACAGCAAAAGGTAATCGACATAATTAAGAGTTGTTTTTAATTTGTGTTAAAGGAAGAATGAAATGTATCAGTACATAAAAAGGGCGCTGGACTTTTTTGCCTCACTGTGCGGACTTGTCGTGCTTTCACCGATTTTGCTCGTCTTGTGCATACTGGTGAAAACAAAACTCGGCAGTCCCGTGATTTTCAAGCAAGAGCGTCCCGGAAAAAAAGATGAAAAAACGGGCGAAGAAAAAATCTTCGTGCTTTACAAATTCAGAACAATGACAGATGAGCGTGACGAAAACGGCGAGCTTTTGCCCGACGAAATCCGTCTTACGAAATTCGGTAAATTCTTAAGAAGTACAAGTCTTGACGAACTGCCCGAACTTGTCAACATATTAAAAGGCGATATGAGTTTTATAGGGCCGCGTCCGTTACTTGTGAAATATTTGCCCTTGTATTCGGAAAATCAGCGTCGCCGCCATCTTGTAAGACCGGGGCTTTCGGGCTTGGCACAGGTGAACGGACGTAATACTGTTACGTGGGAAGAAAAATTCAGCCTTGACGTGCAGTACGTCGAAAACGTTTCGTTTTTACTTGATGTGAAAATTTTCTTTAAAACGGTAACGTCGGTTTTAAAGCGTGAGGGCATAAGCAGTGAAACGAGTGCCACCATGGAGGCGTTTACGGGTAATCGCGAATAAATGCCGTGCAGTGTGTAAGGCTTGAGTGATAAGAGGTAAAAATATGAACAAAAAAGTTGTGATAATCGGTGCCGGAGGTCACGGCAGAGTCGTGGCGGACACGGTCAGAGCCTGCGGAGATACCGTTGTCGGATTTCTTGACGACGGCTTGGCAGACGGCGGGCTTAACGTAATCGGCAGAGTGTCCGACGCCGAAAAATACTGCGACGGTGAAACGGAACTTTTTGTTGCGATAGGAAACTGTTGTGTGCGTGAAAAAATAATGAACGGGCTTTCCGGTGCTTCGTGGTATACGGCAATTCATCCGTCAGCGGTTATTTCGCCGTCGGCGGTAATCGGAAAAGGCTCTTGCGTTATGGCGGGTGCGGTTATCAACAGCGGTGCCGTTATAGGTAAAGGCTGCATCGTAAATACGTGTGCGTCTGTCGACCACGACGACGTAATCGGTGATTTCGTTCATATTGCTTGCGGAGTAAATATTGCGGGAACGGTAACCGTCGGCAACAGAACGTGGCTCGGAATAGGTTCGGCAATAAGCAATAACGTTTCGCTTTGCGACGACCTTTTGATAGGCGCGGGTGCGGTTGTCGTGAAAGATATAACCGAAAAAGGCACTTATGTCGGTGCCCCCGCAAGAAAGATAAAATAAAAAACAGACGGAGTAAACAAATGAAAAAGATATGCTTTATAACGACTGTTTCAATTACGTTGAAATCTTTCGTCGTTGAAACGGCAAAATATTTGCATAACGTGTGCGGTTATGACGTGACTTTGATTTGTGACAATGACGAACGGTTTGCCGCATCGCTGCCGGAATACATTCACTATATTCCCGTACATATGTCAAGAGGCATTGACCTTTCGGGCATTGCATCCGTTTTAAAATTTTATAAAATATTTAAAAAAGAAAAGTTTGATATGATTCAGTATTCGACTCCGAATGCCGCTTGCTATTCGAGTATAGCGTCGTTTGCGGCACGTGTCCCCGTAAGGCTTTACGCACAGTGGGGCATAAGGTACACGGGTCTGTCGGGTGCGTCGAGAAAGATTTTTAAACTTATAGAAAAACTCGTTTGCCGTCTTTCGACTCATATCCGTGCCGTAAGTCCCCGAAATTTACGCTTTGCGGTCGGTGAGGGACTTTATCCGGAAAACAAGGCGAAGGTGATCGGAAACGGCGGAACAATCGGCGTTGATATGACCGCTTATGACATTGACAAAAAAGAACAGTGGCGAAATGAAATTCGCGGTAAATACAATTTGGACGACAGCGACTTTGTTTTCGGCTTTGCCGGACGTGTTTCGGCGGATAAGGGTTGTACCGAGTTGCTGACGGCGTTTAAAAAGCTGGCGGAAACTCACAGAAACGCAAAATTGCTTGTTGTCGGACCGGTTGAAGAAAATTGCGGAGTGCCTCAAGAGTTAACCGACTGGGCAAAGAATTCCGCTAACGTCGTTTTAACGGGAAAAGCGGATAATGAAGATATGAAACTTTTTTATTCGGCAATGGACGTGCTTGTACACCCCACGTACCGTGAGGGCTTCGGAATGGTAATTCAGGAGGCGGGTGCCTTGGCTGTCCCCGTAATCACCACTGAAATTATCGGTGCTTCCGAGGTTATGGAAAACGGCACTTCTTGTATTCTTGTAAAGCCGAAAAATACAGATGAACTTTACGGTGCTATGCTTGATTTGTTCTGGGACAGAGAAAAAGCGGAAAGTGTCGGACAGTGTGCTTACAACAGAACAAAGGCACTTTACGACCGCCCGATAATGCTTGAAAATCAGCGAAAAGAATATACAAGACTTTTGAAAGACGGTGAAAACTTTGTGAGAATTGTACTTTCGGACAAAAACATCGAAAACTATAATTATCCCGAAGATACCCTTGTTAAAACCGTTTCTTTCAATGAACTTGACAAATATAACGGTAACGAAAAGGTTGTCGCAATCGCAGGTTCGCGTGCTATGGCAATCAAGTGTGCGGAAATGAACTTGCCGTCGCTGAAACTTTTTCAGCTGACAAGTGCCGGCTTTGACGGTGTTCCGCTTGAAAAACTTGCCGAAAAGGGCGTTGCCGTCGCAAATGCGGGTACGGTTTATTCGGCACCCATTGCGGAAACGGTTGTTTTCGGAATTTTGCAGATGGCGAAGAAACTTCGTAAAAATCCCGACAACAGACACTTAAAACTTTACCGTCACTACAATCTTATAACGGAAATCCGCGGCAAAAAGATACTCATTATGGGTGCGGGAAACATAGGCACGGCGGTCGCACAAAGGCTTTCGGGCTTTGAGGCGGAAATTGACGGTTATGATCCCTACTGTGCCGAAAAGCCGCAATATTCCGAAATTCTTCGCACACGTGAAGAACTTGTCGCAAATCTCGGCAAATACGATTATATCGTTTCGACGCTTCCCGACAATGACGAAACAAGAGGCAGTATAAACAAAGAACTGTTTGACTGTATGAAAAAGTCGGCGGTAATCGTAAATGTGGGCAGAAAAGCCGTTTTTAACGAAACCGATTTTTACAATGCACTGAAATCGAAAAAAATCGGCGGAGCTGTCCTTGATATGTTCGAAAAACTGCCTAATCCCGTAACGAATAAATTCCGCAGACTGAAAAACACGGTGGTTCTTCCCGGTGTGTCTGCGATTTCGTGTGAGGTTAACGGCAGATTAAAAGATTTAATGTACGAAAATATTTCGGCTTCTCTTAACGGCGAAGCTCTCTCAAATGTAATCAACGGAGTGAAATAAATGCTTTTCAGCGTAATTGTTCCCATATACAATGTAGAAAATTATCTTCGTGAATGTGTTGACAGCGTTTTGTCGCAAACATTTAAGGATTTTGAGCTTATACTCGTTGATGACGGAAGTAAAGACTCAAGCGGTGATATTTGCGACGAATATGCCCGAAACGACAGCCGTGTAAAAGTTATACATAAAGAAAACGGCGGACAGTCAACCGCGAGAAATACGGGCGTCAAAGCCGCAAGCGGTGAATATGCCGTGTTTATCGACAGCGACGACGTGTTTTGCGACACCGAATTTTTCGAAGACTTGAAAAACAAGCTTTCGGACAACGCCGACATCGTCGTTTTCCGCTACTGTAAATATTACGAAGACGGCAGAACGGACGACTGCGGAATCAATCTCGGCGGACTCGACAGCGAAAACAAGTCCGACTTTCTCCGCGAACTTGTAAAACGTGACGCTTTCTTTTGCTCTTGCTGGTCAAAGTGTACGCGTATGAGTATCCTTAAAGATAACGGCATCGAGTTTGATACGGCTCTTTCGTGTGAAGATATGGACTGGTATTATAACGTCGTTTCGAAGGCGGAAAAATTCGAGGTAATCGACAAGCCTTACGTTTATTACCGTCAGCGTGAAAACTCCGTGACGTCCTCGTTTAAGAAAAAGAGTATTACCGATTATATATATACAATTAAAAAATGGAGTAACGAATTTAAAAATATCGAAGATGAGAAAGAACGCGAAGTAATGCTTTCTTCACTCGCGAAGCTTTACTGTAACTTGCTCATTTCTTATTCAAGACACACAAAAGAACTGAAAGATTGTAAAAAAGATATTTTTTCTTTCAAGTGGCTTTTGTCTTATGACCTTAATCCGAGAACGAAAATAATAAGCAAGTTTGCAAAGTTTTTCGGACTCGGTGTGACTTGTACTCTGTTAAAACTTCTCGAAAAGGTTAGGTGAGCGAATTGAAACAGCCTAAGGTTCTCGTTGTGGGCATTAACCCGTGGATTGACAACACGGGAATAAACACACTTATAAATTTCTTTGACGGTTGGGACAAAAATTCAATAGCTCATATTTATACAAGAGCAAAGTTGCCGAACACTCACGTTTGCGACAAGTTTTTCAGAATTTCGGAGCCTAAGGTGATGAAAAGCGTTTTAAATCGCAGAATTAAAACGGGAGAGTGCGTTCAAAATACGGCTGAAACCGAATCGGACTCATCACGTGAAAATCAAATTTACGGTAAAAAGCACAGCCCGTTTTTGACACTCGCACGTGAATTTGTGTGGCTTTTCGGCAAATGGAAAACAAAAGAACTCGACGAATTTCTCGACGGCTTCGACGCGGACGTGCTTTTCTTTCCGCTTTATTCAACCGTCTATATGAGCAGACTGCAAAATTACATAAGAAAGCACACAAAAAAGCCCGTTGTACTTTATGTGTCCGACGACAACTATTCATATAAGTCGATAGCCAAAACTCCCGTTTCATTATTTTCGAGATTTTGGCTGAGAACTCAGTCAAAAAAACTTTTCAAGAGTGCGTCGAAAATAATGGTTATCGCACCGAAGCAAAAAGAAGAATACGATAAGCTTTTCGGTACGGACAGTGTCATTATGACAAAGGGAATAGATTTTTCGCAAATTCCGTTTGAGGAAAAACCGCTTAACAATCCCGTAAAAATGGTATATACCGGCAAGCTTATTATCGGCAGATGGCTGTCACTGTCTAAAATTGCCGAGGCGATGGCGGACATAAACAAAAACGAAACGCAAATCGAACTTGACATTTATACAACCGACACACTGACAGAAGAACAACAAAAAGCTCTTAACCGCAACGGCTGTTCGGTCAAAGGCGCTTTAAAGCTCGACGAGGTTCAAAAAGTGCAAAAGGATGCGGACATTTTAGTCTTTGTCGAAAGCCTTGAGGATAAGTATAAATATACGGCAAGACTTTCTTTTTCGACGAAAATTACGGATTATTTAAAAAACGGCAAGTGCATTTTCGCGATAGGCGACAGGGAAATCGCACCGATTGACTATTTTAAACGGTATGACTCCGCGGTAACGGCGACGGACTATGACGAAATCGGCGAAAAACTTAAAATGCTTGTCGAAAACAAAGATTTAATTTCCCGGTACGGCAAAAAAGCGTATGAATGCGGAAAAGAGCATCACGAATTAAGCCTTATGAATAAAACGCTTACTGATACGATTAACGGTGCTTTGGAGGAATAGCTATGAACGAAATGCAGCTTCCCGAAGGAATCGAAAACAGCAAAAAAACACTTTCAAGGAAAAATTATTGGTCGCTTGACGTTGCAAAGTTCTTTTGTGCGTTGCTTATTATATCCGCACACTTTGCTACGGAATGGGGCAAATTTCCGACAATTATAGATTACGGCTTTTCCCTTTATATTATAGCCGTTCCGTTTTTCTTTTGTTGCAGCGGCTTTTTGTTCTTTAAAAAGCTTAATTCACTTGAAACAAAAGAGAGCAAAAGAAAATATTTTATACAGTACGAAAAAAGACTGTGGATAATGTACGGGCTGTGGTCTGCCGTGTATTTTGTTCACGTTCTTTACAGTTGGATAACCGGCGGCGGAATTACCTTGCGTAAAATACTGAGCTTTGTCCATATGGCGTTGGTAATTCAAACATATTCGACGATATGGTTTTTACCGGCTCTCGCAATAGGCGTTGCGATTACGTATTTTTTGGTTACGAAGCTTACGAAAAAGCAAGTCTTGATTATTTCCGTCTTGCTTTACGTTTTCGGTATGTTCGGCTATACGTATAAATTCGTTGTCGACGGAACACCCGTCGGTGATTTTTACGATTTCTATTTGGTAATTTTCAAAACAACGAGAAACGGACTTTTTAATGCCGTTCCGTTTATATTTATGGGTTATTTAATTTCGCTCAAAGAGATTAAAGCGTCGGTGAAAGGCTTTTTCAAGTTTGCCGTTTTTGCGGGCGTGTTCCTTGTACTTACGGTTGCGGAAGCGTTCTTCCTCAAACTGAAATTTAACGTAACGGGAATGGACGTGTGCATTTTCGTCGTACCGTTTACGTATTTCTTCATAATGGCGGTAATGCAAATCAACCTAAAAGAAAACAAGGTGTGGCTGTGGTGCAGAAAACTCAGTCTTTTGATTTTCGTAACGCAAAGACTGTTTCTTACGGTGCTGCCCTCGTTTTTTCCAAGCGTTTTCGCCGTGATTTACTCAAACAGTTATATAGGTCTTGTTGCGGTAATCGGAATGACAACGGCGTTTTCCGTCGTGTTTATACTTTTGAGCGATAAGATAAAATTTCTTAAAAAAATGATTTGACAAAAGGGGAGGTGCGAATATGAAAGTAATGCACATCAATGCCGTTTACGGTGTCGGAAGTACGGGCGTTATCGTAGAAGATTTACATAATCTGTCCTTTGAAAACGGAATTGACTCTTACGTTTCGTATTCCACGTCCGACAGAAGCCCCGACGAAATCCGAAACGGATACGTAATCGGAAAAAATGCGGGCAAAAAAATTCATGCAGCGCTTTCCCGACTCGGCGGAAAGCAAGCTTATTTTTCACGGTATGCGACACAAAAACTTATCGAACATATTAAAAGCGTTAAGCCCGACATTGTTCATTTACATAATTTGCACAGCAATTTTATTCATTTGAACAGTCTGCTTGAATACCTCGGAAATGCGGACATAAAAACGGTAATCACGCTTCACGATTGCTGGTTTTATACGGGCGGTTGTTTTCATTATACGTTCGATAATTGCTTTAAGTGGCTTGACGGATGCGGTAACTGTCCAAAAAAAATGAAAGACACACCCGCATATATTTCCGACAATTCGGCGAAAATTCTCGCTGACCGTAAAAAATATTTCGGCAAAATCAAAAATCTTACGGTGGTCGGTGTTTCGCAGTGGATTTCCGACGAAGCAAAGCGGACTTTCTTTAAAGACAGAGATGTCCGAACCGTTTACAACGGCGTCGACACACACGTTTATGTCGACACTGAGTCCGACTTTCGTGAAAAATATAATTTACAGAACAAATTTCTCATTTTGGCACCGGCAAGCAAATGGCTAAAGCCCATAAACCGTGAAACGTTCGACACGGTGGCTGAAAATCTTCCCGACGACAGCGTTATAGTAATGCTCGGCTGTAATTCGGAAACCGGAAAAAACTTGCCTCAAAACGTTTTGCCGCTTGAATTTATCAAGGACAGAAACGAGCTTATAAAAGTTTATTCCGCGTGTGACGTGTTTGCGAACTGTACGCGTGAGGAATCTCTTTCTCTTATAAACGTCGAAGCACAGTCTTGCGGAACTCCCGTAGTCACGTACAGAAACACCGGAGCACAGGAAACCGTTGACAACAAGTGCGGATTTTCCGTTGAAAGCGGTAACGCTTCAGAATTTCTTAATGCGATACTCAAGGTGCGTGAAATGGGAAAACCGTCTTTTTCAAAGGAATGTCACCTTTGGGCAGAAAAGCGGTTCGACAAAAAGAAAAATTATGATGAATACATCAGTTTATATAAATCGAGGTAGAGGTTGAGAGATGTTAGAATACAGCAACTTGACATATAAAAAAGCATCGTGGCTTGAAATTATTACGGTGATATTTTTCTCCGTGTATTATATTCTGCCGTCCATGAGGTCATCCGTTAACTTTATGTTGCCGTTAATACTCGCAATTTTTTATATCGGCTATCTGTGGCTGAAGGATGTTGAAGTATCAAGGTCGTTTGCGGGCGTGTTCGTTTGCGTTGTCATCGTGGCGGCGGCGTACACGTTGCTGACGGATACGAAAACAATATCGGGTGAAATAAGCGGTGCGGGTGTAAAACAGCTTATATCGAAAATCAATCAGTATTTGCTTATGTACTTGCCGGCACTGTTCTTCGTAAGGATAAACAAAACGGCTGACGAAAAGCAAAAAAAGACTTTGCTCGCCGTTATGTCTGTACTTATAATTTACGTTATTTTCGAAACGTTGCGTGAATTGGAAATCGACTCGAACGCCATACGTCAGTGGGAGCAGTTCACCGATTTGGAGGACAGCAACATAGGAAACTATTATTTCGTTTATTCGATACCCATCATAATAGCGATTTTTGCGGTTTGTATTCAAAAATTCAAAGTGAGCCGTAAAGTTTTGTGTCTTGCGGTAATCACGTTTTTGTTCTATTTCCTTATTAAAGCACAGTACACCTTGGCAATCTTAATCGCAATGCTCGGCATTGTGCTTCAAATTTTCTTTTCAATAAAAAACGTTGCCGCGAAGATTATATTTTTAGTGGCAGCGACAGTGGGAATGTTCTTTGTTTCGTCGTTCTTCTTGTTTGTTGCGGATAATATTTCCTCGGAGCAAATTTCGGTTAGATTCAGAGAGCTTTACGAGTTTTTCGGTTCGGGCAGTACAGACGGATATAACCTTAACGGACGTCTTACGCTGTACAGAAAAACAATCATCGCCTTTTTCAAAAGTCCCATTTGGGGAACACGTTCTTTGGGATTTGACGGACACGCAACGTATTTGACGGTTTTGAGTGATACGGGCATAATCGGTTCTATACCGTTTTACTATATGCTTGTCGCCGCGAAGAAAAACGTAAAAACGTATCTCGGTGATGCGGCGAAAATGTTTACGGTTGCGTTCTTCTGCTACGTCTGTATGGGACTTACGAATCCGATACACAGTTCAATGCCGCTGTCTTGGGCAGTATGGTTTATCGCACCGCTTGCAATAGATACTTTCTTTAACAGAGGGGAGCAGGAAATATGAAAAAAGAGTGGAAAACGGACGTTCCGGTGTTACTTATCTTTTTCGCAAGACCCGACACACTTGAAAAAGTGTTCGAATCAATCAGAGAAGCAAGGCCCAGCACACTTCTTCTGTGGCAGGACGGTCCGAGGGAAAACCGCCCCGACGATATCGAAAACATAAAAAAATGCCGTGAAATTGTCGAAAATATCGACTGGGAATGTACGGTGTACAGAAAATATAACGAGAAAAATTTCGGTTGCGACCCTTCAACGTTTTATTCGCACAAGTGGGCTTTTTCCATTGTCGATAAGTGCATTGTTTTAGAGGACGATTTTTTGGTGGATCCCTCTTTTTTCCCGTACTGCAAAGAACTGCTTGATAAGTATGAAAACGACGAAAGAATAAATCATATATGCGGTTTTAATTTGGTTGACGACAGAATGGACTGTCCTTATGACTATCTGTTTTCATATAACGGTTCAGGTGCTTGGGCAAGCTGGAAAAGAGTTGCGGATACTTGGGATGAAACTTACGCCTTTTTGGAAAATTCCTATGCGATGAAAAATTTGGAAAAAAAATACGGCAAAAAGCGTTTTGATATATGGCATTCGAATGCCGTTAAGCATAAGAAATCGGGCAAGTCTTATTGGGAAAGTATTTTGGGCTTCAGCTGTATTCTTAATAATCGTTATGCAATTATTCCCACAAAGAATTTGGTGTCCAATATCGGTCTGACCTACGGTTCTACTCATTCAAATGCGGAGTTGGACTTGTTAACAAAAAGACAGCAAAGCATTTTTAACAACCCGGTACATACCATGGAATTTCCTTTGCGACACCCTCCGTTTGTTGTTCCGGATTATACTTATATGGATGAATTGGATAAACTTATGGGAAACGGACATCCGTTTATACGTTTCGGAAGAAAGGTTACATATTTCGCAAAAGCCGTTCTTCACGGCAAAACGGAACTCGTTTTCAAAAGCATAAAAAGAAAATTTAAACGGTGATTATTATGAGTAAATATACTGTATGCGGTTACGATATGGAAATTTTGCATGACAGAATGCTCGAAGTCGCAACCGAGGTCGACAGAATATGCCGTGAGCAAGGGCTTAAATGTTCGCTTTACGGCGGTTCGGTAATCGGGGCGGTTCGGCACAACGGTTTTATTCCGTGGGACCACGACATTGATATGTGTATGCCGCGTAAGGATTACGACAAATTCGTAAAATATATGAAAAAGCACCCGAACGATAAAATCTTTTTCAGTAATTATAAATCTGAAAAGCGTTATCCGAATAATTGGGGCAAGGTAAGGCTCAACAATACCGTTTTTCTCGAAAAAGAACTTGAAAGCCTTACGGAACTTCATAAGGGCGTGTTTATCGACCTTCACCCCATTGACAACATTCTGCCGAAATTTTTAAATGTTCAGGTCAAAATTTCAATGTTTTGGTCTTGCGTGGGCAAGGTGAAAAGCGGAATATACAACGGCAGTGCGAAAAAAAGACAAATTTACAAACTTTTCTCTTGGCTGCCGTACGGTGTCATAGCCGTGTTGCGTGATTTTTCTATGAAAATGTTCAAATATCTGCCTACGAAATACGTTTATAAGGTTGCTCACGCAAACAACGGAATTTATCCGATTCCGAGAAATACCTTTGAATATTTAACCGAACATAAATTTGAGGATAAAATGTTCTTTATCCCGAAAAATTACGATGAATTTTTAACGAAAAGATACGGCGACTATATGCAGTTGCCACCCGAATCCGAGGTTTACGAATGTTGTACGACAATCGTAGAGTGTAAGTTATAAAAGACGGTGTTATAAATGGAAGACAGCAAATCATTAAAATGGAAAACGATAACGGGCGCAATGTGGAAATTCGGTGAAAGAGTTTCGGCACAGGCTGTAAATTTCGTCGTTTCGATTATATTGGCAAGGCTTCTGCTTCCCGAAGATTACGGAATAATCGCCTTGGTAACGGTTTTCATAACAATCTGCGACAAACTTGTAGTCAGCGGCTTTGCGACTTCTCTGATTCAAAAAAAAGATGCCGACAATCTCGACTTTTCCACGGTTTTCTTTTTCAGCTTGGCAATGTCACTTGTCCTTTACGGTGTAATGTTCTTTTCGGCACCGCTTATTGCCGACTTTTATTCTTCTTATGACAGACAGCTTCTCATAAACGTAATAAGAGTAATGGGAATACAGATTATCGTGACCGCCGTTAACAGCGTTCAGCAAGCTTATGTGTCACGCACAATGCAGTTTCGAAAAACATTGTGGTCAACGCTGTGCGGAACGGTTCTTTCCGCCGCAGTCGGCATTTGGATGGCGTATGCCGGTTACGGCGTCTGGGCACTTGTCGCACAGTATTGCGTAAACGTTGTGACGGTAATGACAGTGCTTTGGATAGTTGTGCGTTGGCGTCCTCAGTTAAAGTTTTCGTTTGCCCGTTTTAAAGAACTTTTTTCTTACGGTTGGAAAATCTTCGCCGCTTCGATAATCAAAGTAATTTATAACGATTTGCGAAGCCTTGTAATCGGCAAATTTTACAGTGCCTCCGATTTGGCTTATTACAACAAAGGACAAAGCTTTCCTCAGCTTGTCGAAACAAATGTCAGCGGAACAATCGAAAGCGTGCTGTTCCCCGCAATTTCGAAAAAGCAGTCCTCAAAAGAGGAAATGCTTGCGATTCTCAGAAGAGCGATTAAAACAAGTACGTATATTTTGATGCCGATACTCGTCGGTCTTGCCGCCGTTGCGGAACCGTTGATTGAAATACTTTTGACGGAAAAATGGCTTCCGAGCGTTGCCTATATGCGAATTTTGTGTTTCACGTTTATGCTGATGCCCATTGAAATTGACAACCTTCAGGCAATAAAGGCAATCGGCAGAAGCGACATTGTCTTAAAACTCGAAATAATCAAAAAGGTTATCGGTATTGTCTTGCTGGCGGTGTCGGTTCCTTTCGGGGTAAAGACGATAGCGATAAGTATGCTTATAGGTGCCGTCGTAAACGCAGTCGCAGACGCAATTCCCAACAAAAAACTGCTCGGATACAATTTCACACAGCAAATTAAAGACATCGCACCGGCGCTTTTAATGTCGCTTGTAATGTTTGCCGTCGTTTATCCGCTTTCTTTACTCAAACTTAATATGTATCTAAGACTCGTTTTGCAGTGCGGCGTCGGTGTTGCCGTTTACGGCGGACTTTCCGCGATTTTCAAAATCGACAGTTTTATATATATACTTAAAACGATAAAAGGCTTTTTAACGAAAGGAAAAGAAAAATGAACCGCCGTTTTACAGAATTTTTAAAAATACCCGAATCTGTACGAATACCGTATTTTGCGGGCGTGATATACAGACTTATGACGAAACTTGACAATAAGTCTGTTGCAAAGGAAAAAATACCTCAAAATCCTCTCAATACGGAAAAACGTGACGAAACGGTTACGGTGTCGCTGACTTCTTTTCCGGCAAGAATAGAATATGTTCACCTTGCCGTAAAATCTTTAATGCTTCAGTCGTACAAGCCCGACCGAATTATTCTTTGGCTTGCCGACGAGCAGTTCCCGGACAGAAAATTGCCCGAAAGCTTGACCGAATTACAAAAGTACGGACTTGAAATTAAATGGTGCGACGATTTGTACGGTCATAAAAAATATTATTACTGTATTCACGAACAAAAAAAGAACGAAGTTGTCATTACCTACGACGACGATATAATTTATTCCGTAGACTCAATTAAAAGATTGATGAAAACACACAAAAATTATCCGAATTGTCTTGTTTGCGAAAGAGCTCAGGCAATTTCTTATATGCCGAACGGAGAACTTGAAAATCCGGGCAGATGGAAGGTAATTTCGGACATTGGCTGTAACACTCCGTCGTACAGCTTAAATCCGTCACCCGGCGGCGGATGTTTAATTCCTTACAAAGCTTTTTACAACGACGCTTACGACGAGGAAATTATCAGAAAAACAGCTTATAAAAATGACGATTTGTGGTATATGTTTATGGCTGCTCAAAACGGAACAAAAACAGTCAAGACAAGAAAATATCACAAACCTTTTTCGGTTATCGACGGTTCACAAACATTTCAAATGGCAACGGAAAACGTACTCGGTAATAAAAATATTTCCGTAATGAAAACACTTGCCGAAAAGTACCCGAAGGCTTATGAAAGAATTGTTTCCGATAAGTCATAATTCGCAAAAAAACTTGTTTCGAGGTTACACAATGGTTAAAAACAACAGCTTGAAGAAAAATAAAATAGCGTGGCTTGAATTGGCATTTATAATGCTGTTTTCGGTGTATTATATCTTGCCGTCGGTGAACAGCTCAATACACATTCTTGTGCCGATTTTCGCGGGACTTATGTACATTGTCTATATAACTTGCCGTGACACGAAAGCGGGTACGAAAATAATCTTTTATGTTTTCGTAATCGCAATTATCGCCTTTGCTTATATATTGCTGACGGATACGACGACAATTTCCAAATTATCGGAACCGGTAAAACCGAAGCAGTTTCTTGCGAAGTTTAATCAGTATTTTTGTATGTATTTGCCGGCGGTGTTTTTCTACAGAATTCTTACAAAGGCAAATTCAAAGCAAAAAAAACTGATGCTCGCATTTTCCTTTGCACTTATAACATTTGTTATTATTCAAACGTTGCAGGAATTAGCTATCAACCCCAACGCCATAAGACAGTGGAGCTTATTCGAGGAGCTTGACGACGAAAACGTCGGAAATTACTACTTTGTTTATTCGATTCCCGTTTTGTTGGTAGCAATATCGGTCTGTCTACCGGCGTTTAATAAATATCAAAACGTTGTCGCAATAACCGCAATGGTGTTTTTGTTCTATTTTTTGCTTAAAGCACAGTATACTCTGGCTTTGCTCATAACGGTTATCGGACTTATTGTTCAGCTGTTTGTTTCTTTGAAAAGCGGATTTTCAAAAGCGATGTTACTGCTTGCGGCAACCGTCGGTGCGTTCTTTATACCGAATTTCCTTGAATTTGCGTATATGAGCGTGAAGTCCGAACAAGTTTCCACACGTTTAAAGGAATTGTACGATTTCTTTTCGTCGGGCAGTACTTCCGGTTACAATTTGAACGGCCGACTTACCCTTTACGGCAAAACCGCCGTGGCGTTTTTTAAAAGCCCCATTATCGGTAACAGACGCCTTGATTTCGACGGCCACGCAACGTGTCTTACGATTTTGGCGGATACGGGTATCATCGGCGGTATTCCGTTCTACTATTTGCTTATAACCGCTTGGAAAAAAATAAAGGCATTGTTAAATCAAGAGGGCAAAAGATATTTCCCCATTTATGTGTGTCTGCTGCTCATGGGCTTTACAAATCCGATTCACACGTCGCTTCCTCTTGCAATAACGGTTTGGTTCATAGCACCGCTACTTGTCAACACGGTTTATGAAAACGAGAAAAAGTAATTCAAAATGCAGACAGTTTTAAAGGAAGAGGAGAAAAGGTCTTGAGCAGAAAAACAGGTGTATTGTTTTCTTACGTTCTGATGGCGGTGCAGATATTGTCCACAATGCTGTTTACACCGTTTTTAATACGCACCTTGGGACAGGCTGAATACGGCGTTTACAGTCTTATGCTGTCGATTACGTCCTATTTTGTTTTATTCGATTTGGGCGTGGGAACTTCGGTTATACGCTATATGTCCAAATACGCATCGGAAGGAAATATGCGTGAGGGACGTAAATTTCTCGGTGTCACAACGGTTTATTATCTCGGAATAGCTTTTTGCGCTTTGATTGTCGGAATGGTTGTAAAAGCGTTAATTCCGCAATTTTTCGCAACCGGCTTAAACGAAAGTGAAATAGCGTTGGCACAAAAGCTGTTTTCGATAACGATTTTGTCGTCTGCGATAACACTCGCAACTTCGGCGTTTTCGAATGCGATTATCGGCTTTGAAAAATTTGCGGTGTCTAAGGGCGTCGCCATTGTAATGACGTTACTCAAAATGGTGCTTTCGGTAATCGCACTTTATATGGGCTTTGACAGTGTCGGAATGGTCGTTGTCAACCTTATAATTACGGTGATGACCGCCGCCGTTTATGTGGGATACGTTATTTTTAAATTAAAAATCATACCCGTGTTCAAGGGAATAAGTTTTTCGTTTATAAAAGAAATCGTGTCTTATTCCTCGTTCGTACTTTTACAGCTTATCGCAAGCTCGATAATCACAATGTCACCGCAGATACTTCTCGGTGCATTTGCAAGCGACTCCGCCGCCATAATCGGCGTGTTCAGTATCGGTATTCAGATAATTCAGTATTTTAAAACGGTGGGAACTCATTTTACAAGCGTGCTGATGCCCGGACTTGTAAGATTTTCGGGACAAAGTAATGCCAATGAGCTTTACGAAAAGGAGCTTATAAGAATAAACAGAATTATTTTTATGGTGCTTTCTCTTGTACTCGTTGTTTTTGCGATTTTCGGCAAAGATTTCGTCTGTCTTTGGGCGGGGCAAGAAAACGTAAAGGCATATTATGTCGCACTGCTTCTTATGATACCGTTGCTGTTCTCGTATTCGGAGGGTGCCGGATATCAGCTTTTGCAGGCACTCGCAAAGCATAAACTCCCCGCGGTAGTACAGCTTTTGACGGCACTTATAAGCGTTCCCGTCACAATACTTCTTATTTCGTGGAAGGCACTTGAGGGTGCAACACTCGGTTGCTTTATTACCTTTACCGTTTGCGAAGCGGTGGTTATGAATATTATGTACAAAAAACAGCTCGGCGTAAGACTTACGGCTTTGTTCAAAGGAATGTTTAAGGGTACCGTGCCGTCGCTTGCCGTTTGTGCGGTGTTCGGTGTAATTCTTAAATTTTTCGGAATTTTCGGTGACGGTTGGATAGGCTTTTTCATCAACTGCCTTTTGACCGTGGCGGTTTACACCGTTTCAATGCTCGTGTTCGGTATGAACAAGGACGAAAAACAAATGGCTTTTGACACGGCAAAGAAAGTCTTGAAAGTTTTACACGTAAAAGTTAAGTGATTATTCAACCTTGATTATAGGCGGAATCAATGATATAATAATTTAAATATGCTAACAAAAACAGACAGTATATGTTTTTCAGTGGAGTGATAAAAATGAGTATGTTTGAAAATAAAACTTTAATGATAACCGGCGGTACCGGTTCTTTCGGTAACACCGTTCTCAGACGTTTTATTGATACGGACATCGGCGAAATCAGAGTCTTTTCACGTGACGAAAAAAAGCAGGACGATATGCGTCACGAATTTCAGCAAACACATCCGGAAGTTGCCGATAAGCTGAAGTTTTACATAGGTGACGTCCGTGACATTCAGTCGGTAAAAAACGCTATGCACGGTGTTGATTACATTTTTCACGCCGCCGCACTTAAACAAGTACCGTCGTGTGAATTTTTCCCCGTTGAAGCGGTCAAAACCAACGTTCTCGGAACGGACAACGTTCTTACGGCTGCTATCGAGGAGGGCGTTAAGTGTGTAATCTGTCTTTCGACGGACAAAGCCGCTTACCCCGTAAATGCAATGGGTACGTCAAAGGCGATGATGGAAAAGGTTGTTGTCGCAAAGTCGAGAACCGTTTCGCCCGACAAGACAAAAATTTGTTGTACACGTTACGGCAATGTCCTTTGCTCACGCGGATCCGTAATTCCGCTTTGGATTGACCAAATTAAAGCGGGCAAACCGATCACCGTTACGGCTCCCGATATGACTCGCTTTGTGATGAGCCTTGAAGAAGCCGTCGACCTTGTTCTTTTCGCTTTCCAAAACGGCGAAAGCGGTGATATTCTCGTTCAAAAAGCACCGTCGTGTACTATTGAGGTGTTGGCAAATGCCGTGCGTGAGCTTTTTGCTCCCGACTCCGAAATTAAGGTTATAGGTATCCGCCACGGCGAGAAAATGTTTGAAACGCTTCTTACCAACGAAGAATGTGCAAATGCCGTTGATATGGGTGACTTTTACCGTGTTCCCGCAGATAAACGCGGACTCAATTACGACAAATATTTCACAAACGGCGACGTGCAGCGTAATCCGTTGACGGAGTTTGACTCGAACAACACGACTCTTATGACCGTTGAGGAAGTTAAGCAAAAGCTTTTGACACTTCCGTACATTCAAAACGAGCTTGCCGAGTGGAGAAAAAGTGTATGAAAATTCTCGTAACGGGTGCGGGCGGATTTGTCGGAAAAAATCTCGTTGCAACCTTAAAAACAGTAAAAGACGGAAAAAATAAATCAACACCGCTTGACTCCGACATTGAAATTTTCGAATTCGATGTTGATACGGACGTGTCACTGCTTGACACATACTGTAAAGAGTGCGACTTTGTCTTTAACCTTGCCGGTGTAAACCGTCCGCAGAATACGGACGAATTTATGCAAGGTAATTTCGGCTTTGCGCAAAAGCTTTTGGATACTCTTAAAAAATATAACAATACTTGTCCCGTAATGCTTTCATCCTCAACGCAGGCATCTCTTGACAACCTTTACGGAAAAAGCAAAAAAGCGGGGGAGGATTTGTTTTTCGGATATGCGAATGAAACCGGCGCAAAAGTGCTCGTTTACCGTCTGCCCAACGTTTTCGGAAAATGGTGCAGACCGAATTATAACAGTGCCGTCGCAACTTTCTGTCACAACATCGCAAACGGTTTGCCTATTCAGGTTAATGACCGCAATCACCCGATGACGCTCGTTTACATTGACGACGTCGTCGACGAAATGCTCAATGCTCTTTGCGGCAAAGAAACGAAAGACGGCGATTTTTGTAAAGTCCCCGTTGAATATAAAACAACGCTCGGCGAAATTGTCGATTTGCTTTATTCTTTCAAGGAAAGCCGTGAAACCAAAGCGGTGCCCGATATGACCGACGGAAGCCTTTCGAAAAAGCTTTACAGTACGTATTTGTCATATCTTCCCAAGGATAAATTTTCTTATCCGCTGAAAATGAATGTCGATGAGCGCGGCTCGTTCACGGAAATTTTAAGAACCGTCGGAAGCGGTCAGTTTTCCGTCAATATTTCAAAGCCGGGCATTACAAAGGGACAGCATTGGCATCATACGAAAAACGAAAAGTTCCTCGTAGTAAGCGGAACGGGTGTGATTCGTTTCCGTAACATAAACGACGGTGAAATTACGGAATATTTCGTTTCGGGCGAAAAACTTGAGGTTGTCGATATCCCCACGGGCTATACTCACAACATCGAAAATCTCGGAGAAACGGATATGGTTACGTTTATGTGGTGTAACGAATGTTTTAATCCCGAAAAGCCCGACACATTTTTTGAAACAGTCTGATGAAAATGCAAGGAGTTGTTAAAATGAAACTTGACTATTCGGATGTAAAATTTAAAAACAACGGCAAATTAAAACTTTTGATAATTGTCGGCACACGTCCCGAAATTATCCGACTTGCCGCAGTAATAAATAAGAGCCGTCAGTATTTTGACTGTATTTTGGCTCATACGGGGCAGAATTACGACTATAACCTCAACGGAGTTTTCTTTAAGGATTTACAGCTTTCAAACCCCGACGTTTATATGGACGCGGTCGGTGACGATTTGGGTGCGACGGTGGGCAACATTATAAATTGCTCATATAAGCTTATGAATGAAATCAAGCCCGACGCCGTACTTATTTTGGGTGATACGAATTCTTGCCTTTCCGCAATCGCGGCAAAAAGACTTCACATTCCGATTTTCCATATGGAAGCCGGTAACCGTTGTAAAGACGAGTGTTTGCCCGAAGAAACAAACAGACGTATTGTCGACATTATTTCCGACGTCAACCTTGCATATTCCGAGCACGCGAGAAAATATCTTCACGAATGCGGACTCCCGAAGGAGCGTGTCTATGTGACGGGCTCACCTATGGCGGAAGTGCTTCATAACAATCTTGAAATGATAAAAAAGTCCGACATTCACCAAAGACTCGGACTTGAAAAAGGAAAATATATTCTTTTGTCGGCACACCGCGAGGAAAATATCGACACGCAGAAGAATTTTCTCTCACTTTTCAACGCCGTCAACAAAATGGCGCAAAAGTATGATATGCCTATTCTTTATTCTTGCCATCCGCGTTCCAAGAAACGTCTTGCCGAAAGCGGATTTGAGCTTGACGGACGTGTCATTCAGCATGAGCCTTTGGGCTTCCACGACTATAATTGCCTTCAAATGAACGCTTTTGCGGTCGTTTCCGACAGCGGAACACTTCCGGAAGAAAGCTCGTTCTTTACGTCTGTCGGACATCCGTTCCCGGCAGTTTGCATACGCACCTCAACCGAACGCCCCGAAGCTCTTGACAAGGCTTGCTTTGTCCTTGCCGGCATTGACGAAAAGTCACTTCTTCAAGCGGTTGATACGGCGGTTGAGCTGAACAAAAACGGCGAATTCGGAATTCCCGTTCCCGATTATATCGACGAAAACGTTTCCACAAAGGTTGTGAAAATCATTCAGTCATACACGGGCGTCGTTGACAAAATGGTTTGGAGAAAAAACTGATAAATTACGAAAAAAGAGCAGTAACTTAATTGTTACCGCTCTTTCTTTTTATTGCTCTTATTTTGCTCATAGTTAAAACTAACGGCTTGCGAAAATTCAAGGTCTTTGACCAACGTCGGCAATATTTTAAATATTTCTCGTCGGTAACCTTGAGCGAGGTGCCGTCTTTTATTATTTCCGTGACAACGCCGATTACGTTTTTGTCGGTTATGCCGTGTTCTGTTTCCCATTGATTATCACCGCAAAGCACGTAACCGCGTTCGTCCGTACCGACAACACGGTGCAAGACAAAATGACCGTCGTCCCGTCTGTAAAAAATAATGTCGTTAACGGAAATTTTTTTCGGTGCCGTAATAACGACTTTGTCTTTTCCGGCAACCAAAAGGGGAAGCATACTCGTCCCCGTGACACTGATTTCAACCGTGCCGCCGCAGTCTAATTTTTCGCGAATTATCGGATAAATTTCACTCAAAGAAACCTTTTTTACTTCGTCGCTCATTTTTCAACCTCATAGATTTCAAGCTTTTTGTATAATTCTTTTCGTCGGTTAGCCTCCGGCATAAGCGAAGTGAGTGACGGCCTTTGCCCCGTAATCACTTTAAAATAATAACGCAAGGTAAATACGACGTAAGCAAACGGCAAAAGAATTTTGTACTTTTTAAGCCAAGGCCAATGAAGTTTTACGGCAGAGTCAAGCCTGCCCAGAAGAACCGAAAGCGTCGACTTTTTTACACCGTCCTTGCCGTTTTCGGAAACAATCCAACCGCTTTGATGATATTGCTCGTCTTTGTTGCCGAAATTACCGCTTTGAAGTATATCGTTTATCATTTCCTCACAAACGTCGCTGTCCGCAATCGGCAGACACTTCGGCATATCTATTCCCATATACTGTCGGCAAACCGACGACATAACGCTGACATATTTTACAAGTCCGAGTTTTTGCAAAAACGGAAGAAAATCGCTTTCCCAAAATGCCATATCATACGTCTTGTTTACAAAAGCACCCCAGTCGCACAAATGCCGCAGACCGAGTCCCTCCGACGACATATGGTGTATCATGTGCAGTAGTATAACAACGCCGTGCAAAAGGTGAGAGGGGGCTGAAAATTCTTGCCCGTCAACCGCCGCCGTATTATTGCTGTCGAGAATATTTTTAATAAACTCTCTGACGAATTCTCCGTTTTCACCGTGTGGAATACCGGGAATTTCAAAGTGCATTTCAATGGCGTCACGCTTTCTTGTCATTGTAATGTGACAAATGTGCGACTCCATTCCGTAAATGGTGTATCCGAGCTTTTCGCAAAGTGCTTTTGCGATTTCGTCCGTTTTTTCGCCGTCAACAAGAAAGTCAACGTCGCCCAACATTCGCATATCGGGATTTTCATAATAAGACGACGAGGCAAGCCCTTTAAGAATAACGTATTTATAGCCGTTGGCATCGAGAAAATCAGTGAGTTCACGCTGACAGTTCATAACCGCCATATTGTTTGAAATAACCTTGCTGCTGTGCAAAAGCCACTTGCCGAATATGTCATTCGGTATAAAATCCTTGTAGGCGGAAACCGCACCGGAGGCGAAAAGCAAAACCGTCTGATGAACGCTTTCTTTATATACGTCGCTCCAATTTACGTCGCTTGCTTTTTCGTTTTCACGCAGAAAAGCGACATCCTTTCCGAAGGACGTTTTTGCGATAAGCGAAAGCAACGCTCTGTTTTCGAGAGATATATTCATATCGGCTTCCTCCTTTCAATCCGTTACTGTTTATTATAATAAATTACGCTGTTTATGTCAATTATTGTGTTCACGGCTTTTCAACGAATTCCAAGCGTTAAAGACGGCGGCACCGATAATTACGGCATACCCGATAAAACTGAACACGTCGGGCATTTCGCCGAAAATCACAATGCTCAAAAGCGTTGAAAAAATAATCTGTGAATAGTCGTAAACGGAAATTTCCTTTGCCGGAGCGTGACTGTATGCGGCGGTTATAAAAAACTGTCCTCCGCCGGCACAGACACCGGCTATAATTAAAAACAACAACTGTTTATAACTCATCGGTACGTATCCGAAAATAAGACTCGGAAGTGTAACCGCACACGAAAAAAGCGAAAATCCGAACACAATGACGGGCCCCTTGACTCCGCCTTGCGAAAGTTTTCTGACAAAAGTGTATGCAAGCCCGGCACTCAGCCCGCCGAGAAACCCCGCAAGTGCGGGTACGACTTCCACTGAAAAAGTGGGCTTCATTACAAACAAAGAACCTATAAATGCCAAAACAATCGCAACACTTTGCCGCAGATTTGCCTTTTCTTTAAGGAAAAAAACGGAAAACACGACCGCAAAGAAAGGGGAAAGTTTGTTGAGCATTGACGCATCGGCAATGTTCATATTTCCGACGGCGTAAAAATTACAGAGAATTCCGACCGTTCCGGCTGCCGAACGGATAAAAAGATATCCGAAATTTTTACCCTTGGGCATTTCAAAGTCACGGTTTTTCAAGATAATCGCAAGTGCGAAAATCATAGCGACGGCATTTCTGAAAAAACTTTTTTGCATTACGGGTAAGTCACCGGAAAGCTTGACGAAAAGATTCATCAGCGCAAAGAAAAACGCAGAGAGTATTATATATAAAATTCCTTTTGTTTTTTCGTTTTTAATCATTATTTTCACCGCAGTTATTTTATCACAAAAAAATCCCCTTAGCAATAAACTAAGGGGATAATATGTAATATTATTGATTATTCGGCGTCCTTGTTGCCTTTTTTAGCTGTAAGAACCTTGTTAACGATAATACCGAGAATCAAAGCACAAGCGATAGCCGTAATTGTAACCTTGCCGATAGCAAGAGCCATACCGCCGATACCCGTAATGAGAATTACCGATGTCGTGAAAAGGTTGGCGTTGTCTTCAAGGTCAACTTTTTGAATCATCTTAAGACCGCTTACGGCGATGAAACCGTAAAGTGTAATGCACACACCGCCCATAACGCAGCCGGGGATTGAATCAAGGAATGCAACGAACGGAGAGATGAAAGCAATAAGCATTGTAAGAATTGCCGTTGTTGTGATAGTGGCAACGGAAGCGTTCTTTGTGATTGCAACACAGCCTACGGACTCACCGTATGTTGTGTTCGGGCAACCGCCGAAGATTGAACCTACGATTGAACCTACACCGTCACCGAGAAGTGTTCTGTGAAGTCCCGGATCTTCGAGAAGATCGGTTTCGATAATCGAAGAAAGGTTTTTGTGGTCGGCAATATGCTCTGCGAAAACAACGAATGCAACGGGAGTATAAGCAACCGCAACAGTTGCAACGTAAGACCAGCTGAAATCTTTAACGCCGTCGATTGCCGTAAGGAAAGTAAATTCGGGAACGGCAAAGAATGTCTTGAGTGTTACGCCGTCGGCAACGAGTGCTTGGAACGGTGCAAAGTCGATAATCATTAAGTCGGCGTTACCTGTTGCTTTGCCGATAAGTGTAAATACAAGTGCAACCGCATATCCGGCAAGAATACCGATTATGAACGGAATAAGTTTTGCCATTTTCTTACCGTATGTTGAGCAAATAACAACTACGAAAAGAGTAACAAGCGCACAAACGAGAGATACCCAAATGTCAGCCGTCATAATAAACGAGCCGTTTGCATCTTGAGGGCCGTAAGAGAAAACGTCCTTAACGGCGGCACCGGCAAGCGAAAGACCGATAAGTGCAACAGTCGGACCTATAACAACTGCCGGCATAAGTTTGTTTATCCAGTTAACGCCGACAAGTTTAACAACAATGGCGATAATAACATAAACAAGACCTGCGAAAACGGCACCGATAATAAGACCGAGATAGCCTAATTGCATTGATGTGGCACCGGCGAAAGCGGCAACCATCGAACCGATAAATGCAAAGGACGAGCCGAGGAACACGGGACTTCTGAATTTTGTGAACAACTGGTAAATGATAGTGCCGGCACCCGCACCGAAAAGTGCTGCCGAAGCTGTCATTCCGTTGCCTACGATAGCGGGAACCGCGATTGTAGCAGCCATAATGGCAAGAAGCTGCTGGAATGCAAAGACAAGAATTTGCGGGAATTTGGGCTTGTCTTTTACGTTGTAAATCATTTTCATTTTTTACATCCTCCGTTTTTTATTAAAATTGATTTTTAATCCTTTTCATAATATCACTATATTCGTTTGTTGTAAAGTAAAGATTTTACAATTTTCGACAAAAATAATACCGATTTTTCCAAAAAAATAAAAGGCGTATTTCAGCCTTTTATTTAAACCGTTATATGTTTGCGAGAGCTTGTTCGATATCGTCGATAATATCGTCAATGTTTTCGATACCGACCGAAAATCTGATAAGGTCGGGAGATACGCCGCACTCGATAAGCTCCTTGTCGCTTAACTGTCTGTGAGTCGACGATGCCGGATGAAGAACGCACGTTCTCGCATCGGCAACGTGTGTTACAACAGCGGCGAGTTTAAGCGAATTCATAAATTTTTCGGCAGCCTGTCTGCCACCCTTAACGCCGAAAGAAACAACGCCGCAAGTACCGTTCGGCATATATTTTTGAACAAGATTATAATATTTGTTACTCTCAAGGGCGGGATAGTTTACCCAAGAAATTTTGTTGTTTGCTTCGAGATATTTCGCAACGGCAAGTGCGTTGGCGCAATGTCTTTCAACACGAAGGTGGAGAGTTTCAAGTCCCAAATTGAGATAGAAAGAATTTTGCGGAGAGGGTGTTGAACCGTAGTCGCGAAGAAGCTGAGCCACGATTTTCGTAACGTATCCGGCTTTGCCGAAATCCTTTGTGTAAACGGCTCCGTGATAGCTTTCGTCGGGCTGTGTAAGACCGGGGAACTTGTCGTTCTGCTCCCAGTCGAAGTTGCCGCTGTCAATAACGGCACCGCCGATTATACTTGCGTGTCCCTCCATATATTTTGTTGTGGAGTGTGTGACAATGTCGGCGCCGAATTCAAAAGGACGGCAGTTAATAGGTGTCGGGAACGTGTTGTCCACAATAAGCGGAACGCCGTTTCTGTGAGCGATTTTCGCAAATTTTTCAATGTCGAGAATATCAAGTGACGGGTTTGAAATCGTTTCACCGAAAAGTGCCTTTGTGTTAGGCTTGAAAGCGGCTTGAATTTCTTCTTCGCTTGCGTTGGGGTCAACGAAAGTAACGTCAATGCCCAACTTTCTCATTGTCACGTTGAAAAGGTTGAATGTTCCGCCGTAAATCGTAGCGGCTGAAACGAAATGGTCGCCCGCACCCATAATGTTTATGAGTGAGAAAAAGTTTGCCGCTTGACCGGAAGAAGTAAGAACGCCGGCAACACCGCCTTCGAGCATCGTGATTTTTTGTGCAACCATATCGCTCGTCGGGTTTGCAAGACGGGTATACATATATCCCGGTTCAAGATCGAAAAGCTTTGCCATGGCTTCGCTTGTGTCATATTTATATGTAGTGCTTTGAACAATCGGGAGAACTCTCGGTTCGCCGTTTTTGGGTCTGTAAGCACCTTGTACGCAGTTGGTTTCGATTTTATAGCTCATATTTATACCTCCAAGAACTTTTTCATAAGCTTAACACCGCTGTCAATGAAAACACCCGTGTCTTTTGCCGTTTCTTCGTTGAGCGTGTCAACGCCGACTGTTTCCTTTGACTTGTGATATATCATAAACGGTACGGGGTCGGATGCGTGTGTTGCCGTAACAATCGGTGTCGGGTGGTCGGGAAGAACGAGAATTTTGTAGTCGTCATATTCACGAAGCCCGTCAAGAACAACGGGAAGAACCTGTTCGTCGATAATTTCAATGGCACGAACTTTGTTTTCGGCTTCACGTCTGTGACCGCATTCGTCCGGAGCTTCAATGTGAATGTACGCAAAGTCGCAGCCGTTTTTCAAAGCTTCTACGGCGGCGACAGCCTTTCCCTTGAAATTTGTGTCTATATAACCCGTGGCACCCTCAACGTCGGGAGTGTCCATTTTTGCACATTTGCCGATGCCTTTAAGAAGGTCGACTGCCGAAATAACGGAACCTTTGATTCCGTATAATTCTTCAAAAGGCGAAAGTGCGGGCTTTTTGCCCTCACCCCAAAGCCAAATTGAGTTTGCCGGACGTTTGCCGTTCTTTATTCTTTCAATGTTTACGGGATGATTTTTAAGCAAGTCATAGCTTTCCTTCATCATTTTGACAAGCTCTTTCGCGTTTTCGCTTTTTGAAAGATATTCACCCACAACTCTGCCCGAAATATCGTGCGGCGGTGTCATATTTCCGAGGTCGGTTGTGCCGTTGTCCCAAACAAGACAGTGGCGGTAACTGACTCCGCTGTAAAATTTATATTTTTCGTTGCCGAAATGTTCTTCCACGGCTGCTATGATTTTTTCGGCTTCTTCCGTGGAAATGTCGCCGGCGCAATAGTCAACCATAGTTTTGTCTTCGTAATTTTCCTCATCGGAAAGCGTGACAATGTTACAGCGAAGCGTAACATCGGTATCTTTAAGGTCAACGCCTATGCTTGCCGCCTCAAGAGGACTTCTGCCCGTATAATAAATTGACGGATCAAAGCCCATAACACTCATATTCGCAACGTCACTGCCCGGCTTCATTCCGTCGGGAACGGTTTTAACAAGACCTACGGTGCCTTTTTTTGCGAGCGCGTCGAGGTTAGGCTTTTTCGCCATCATCATAGGTGTCTTGCCGTCAAATTCGGGAACGGGATAGTCTGCCATTCCGTCATATAAAACAACAACATATTTCATAAAATTTGCCTCCGAGGGTAATAAATTTATTCGTCGATTTCTTTTTGTTCGTTGAATTCTTCTGTCAACTCAGCTTCGTCGGTAACGTCCGTGTATTCAACGGGTGTATATACGTCCGCTTGCGGATATGACGGAGAAGAATACGTCTCTGTCGGCTCATAACTCGTCTGAGCATTGAATTGCATATCGTCTGCGTTCATTACGGGCGTAATTCCGAATTCTTCGGGAGCCGCAACGCCCGACATAATGGCGTTGTGCTTCAAATCTTCATAATACATCGCCTGAGCACATTGAATGTAGGGAATTACGTAAAACGAAGCAAGACCGAACGTTACTCCGATGAGCATATACCATAATATAAACGAAAGTCCGAGAACGAAAAGCTCCCATTTGAAGCCTTCCGTCATTCGCTTACTTAAATCTCTTGCTTGCTTGTGGTCAATGTTCGGATTGTCGTGAACAATATAGTTTACAAAGAACCATTCAAGGCTCTTTACGATACCGGGAATTACAAACAAAAGCGACCAAAGTGCGATAAATATTTTTGTGGTAACGCCTACCAATAAATAGGGAACAAAGTTGTCAATACCTTCACGGTAAAGACTTTTCCAATCGGGAACGTTTCCGCGAATTTGATTAAGATAATAGCCTGCCATGGCGATTGAGAACGGAATAAGCAACCAAGTGATAATACTTGAAAACGAAACGCTGAAATTTAAGAAGCCGTCGTCGGAAAAACGCTGAATAATTTGCGTACCGCCGTTAAGACCGTACTCAACTAAAGTGAGAGGAAGACACGCAAAAGCCATATAAAGCCATCTGCGGTCGGTGTCGATAAAGTTGCGTGCATTTGCTTTAATTGCAGATCTGTTTAAATTCATAATAAATACCTCTCTTTATAATGATTTCAATGAAATTTTATCACAAAATATATTCAATGTAAAGAAACTGTTTTGCGAGTTTGAAGTCTTTACAAACCCCAACCGCTTATGTTTCCGCGCTGCATACCGCCGACTATCTTTTGACGAAGGGCGGGGTAACGCTTTTCAAGGTCGTTTAAAAGACGTTTCGTTTCTTCTCTGTTCGTTTTTTCGTCGGCTGGGCACTCGCTTTTGACAACGGGTACGTTCTCTTTTGCGGCAACCCTTGAAATGTCGCTTTCGTATGCGAAAATCATAGGCCGTATCATATAAATGTCTTTTCTCGAAAGATATGAAACGGGAGAAAAACATTCCGCTCTGCCGTTGCCGAACAAGTTCATTATAAACGTTTCGGCGGCATCGTCAAGGTGGTGACCGAGAGCGATTTTGTTACAGTGAAGCTCCTTTGCTGTGTCGTGTAACAGTCCGCGGCGCATTCTCGCACAAAGACTGCACGGATTAGACTCTTTTCTTTCTTCGAAAATAACACGGTACAGCTCGGAACGGACAATTTTATATTCAATGCCGTTTTCGTCGCAAATTTTCTGTATTTCGGAATAATCGGCTTCCTTGCCGAAAAAAACGGGATCGACGGTGACGGCGCAAAGTTCAAAATTTTTCGGATAAAAACGCTTTAAATTTATAAGGCACAAAAGCATACAAACGCTGTCCTTACCGCCCGAAACACAAACGGCAATACGGTCGCCCTCGCAAATCATATCGTATTTTTCGACAGCGGCACGCACAAGACTTAACAGCTTTTGCACTTTTATCACCTCGTTTTTTAATATCAACAATATTTTATATGAATTTTGAGTAAAAGTAAACAAAAAATTATTAAAAATCATTAACGAGAAAACATAGCGAAAAAAAGAGAAAAACAAAGAAAACGCGAGAAAAGTATTTAAACCGTAAAATTTTCTTAAAAATTTGTTGACATTTATTTTTCCTTTTGCTATAATCTTCGGGCAATGAAAAATAATTTATGGGAGGTAAGTTCTATGTCAACTTATATGCCGAAAAAGGGCGATATTACCCGTAACTGGTATGTGCTTGATGCTGCCGGCAAAACACTCGGTAGTGTTGCTGCCGAAGCTGCAGTTCTCCTCAGAGGTAAGCATAAACCGACATTCACACCTAACGCAGACTGCGGTGACCACGTAATCATCATCAATGCGGAAAAGGTTGTTCTTACAGGTAACAAGCTTGAACAAAAAATGTATTACCACCACACAGGCTGGGTTGGTAATATGAAAGAAGTTAAGTATAAAACTCTTATGCAAACAAAACCCGAATTTGCGGTTACAAAAGCTGTTAAGGGTATGATTCCCGACACTGTAATCGGTCGTGAGGCACTTACTCGTCTCCGCGTTTACAGAGGTGCAGAGCATAAGCACGCAGCACAAAAACCCGAAATAAGAGAATTCTGAGAAAGGGAGGCTAACTAATATGTACGAAACAAATCCATATTTCTACGGAACAGGTAGAAGAAAAAAATCTGTTGCTCGCGTTCGCGTATATGCAGGTACAGGTAAAATCACAATCAATGACAGAGATATCGACGATTATTTCGGTCTTGAAACACTTAAACTCATCGTTCGTCAGCCTCTTGCTCTCACAGGAACAGCTGACAAGTTCGACATCGTATGTCGTGTAGGCGGCGGCGGAGTTACAGGCCAAGCAGGTGCTATCCGTCACGGTCTTTCACGTGCTCTTCTTCAATATGACGAAAATCTTCGTCCGGAGCTTAAAAAAGCAGGCTTCTTGACAAGAGATCCGAGAATGAAGGAAAGAAAGAAATACGGTCTCAAGGGCGCACGTCGTGCACCTCAATTCTCAAAGAGATAAAAGCTTTTTGTTTCTTATCAATGCTCACTGTTTTCGGTGGGCATTGTTTTTTTTATAGAAAAAAAGTTTATTGAATTACGAAAAAGCTTTCATCCCTTTTCGGCTTTCGGGCACCTCGGCGTAAAGCCTCGGTGCTCTTCGCTGAAAACAGTCCGCCGGACTGTTTTCCGACGCTCAGACAATTCACAAAGAGATAAAAGCTTTTTGTTTCTTATCAATGCTCACCGATTCGGTGGGCATTGTTTTTTTTATGTAAATTTAATTTTGTTATATCGCAAAAGCTTTCATCCCTTTTCGGCTTTGTATATTAAGATACCCCGTCCGTTTTATAAGTTTATGTTGATAGGCAAAATGCAAACACCCCCGAAGCACTTAACTTCGAGGGTGTTATATTCCGTTTAATATTATTGATTTTTACCTTTTAAACTGCTGCCCAGTACGTCGGAAGTTTCCGAAATCGTAATAAAAGCCGTCGGGTCGATAGCCGACACTATTGATTTAAGCTTTGCAATCTGGAAACGGTTGACAACGAAATAAATTACCGAACGCGACTTGCCCGAATAATATCCCGTTGCGTGAATTTGAGTAACTCCGTATCCGAAAAAGCTGCTTAACGCATCGCAAACTTCGTTTTCCTTTTCGGTTATAATCATAACCGACTTCGCCTTGTCAAGACCTTCGACTATAAAGTCAACGGACTTAATTCCGACTGCGTATGTAATAATCGAATAAAGCGGAAGCTCCCAACTTTTGAAAACAATACCTATTATAATATAAAGAATTACGTTGTAAATCATTACGAACGTACCGACGGTCATATTGAATTTCTTTGAAAAAATAACCGCCATAACCTCAATTCCGTCAATGGCACCGCCGTAGCGTATTGTAAGACCGCTGCCCACACCGGAAATAAGTCCGCCGAAAACGGCACAAAGAATTAAATCTCTGCCGGCAAAAGGAGAGGACGACTCAACGTCGATAGGCAAAACATCCGTAATTACAAATGACGAAAGCGAATATATGATTACAGCCCAGACAGAATAAACCGTAAATTGAATTCCCTGCTTTTTGAGTCCGAAAAGAAAAAGCGGAATGTTAAGTGCGACAAGGAAAACGGAAAGATTAAGATAATCGGGAGTAATCTGCCACAAAAGCATCGACGTTCCCGAAATGCCGCTGTCGTAAAGGTTGACGGGAGCCAAAAACATTGTAACGCCTATTGAATTGATAATACCCGCAACAAAAAGCAAAAGAAAATTCTTGAGCTTTAACGATTTTAAATCCTTAACAATACCCCTTTTAAGCTCTTTTAAGTTTGTTCTGTTCATTATTACCTCCGAAGTTTTGATAAATTAAGTTTACCATAAAATCAAATAAAGCGCAAGTTACTGTTGACTCGGCAGATTTAAAATGTTAGAATTCTTCACGGTGATTATTTTGAAAAAAGACAATTCGCTCAAAGCAGCGTATAAAGCCGCTTTTCCGCACACTTTACCCGTCTTGACGGGCTATCTGTTCATCGGCATAGCTTTCGGAGTTATGTTTGCGGAAAAAGGCTATAATTTTATATGGGCGGGGATAATGAGCCTTGTCGTTTATGCTGGTTCGGGGCAGTACCTTGCCGTCGAGTTCTTCAAGCCCGATTTCAGCTTAATACAGGTCGTTTTTTTGACGTTTATGGTAAACGTACGCCACATTTTTTACGGACTTTCGCTTCTCGAACGCTTTAAGTCGGCGGGCAAATTTAAACCGTATCTGATTTTTTCGCTTACCGACGAAACGTATTCGCTTTATTTCCTTACGAAAACGCCCGAAAACGTTCACAATGGCAAATTTTTGTTCGCACTCGCGTCCCTTGACCACTCTTATTGGATTTTAGGCTCGATTATCGGCTCCGTTGCGGGAACGCTTATTCCGTTTGACTCTACGGGTATTGATTTCGCAATGACGGCTCTGTTTTTGGTGATTTTGACAGAACAATGGCTCTCGTCGAAAAATCATTTTCCGGCTGTTGTCGGAATTTTGTCGGCGGTTGTGTGCCTTTTGATTTTCGGCAGTGACAACTTTGTTCTTCCGTCGATGATTTGCATACTTTCAATACTTCTCGCGTTCAAAAATTCGCCTTTGAATAAACAAGAACCGAGTACACAAAAGGAGGGACAGACAAATGAATAATCTTCCCGTTTCTTTTGTACGGTCGGTTGTGATAATCGCTCTTGTTTCCGTCACAACCTTTGCGACACGCGTTATTCCGTTTTTGCTGTTCCCCGACGGCAAGGAAATTCCGAAAACCGTCAAGTATCTCGGAAAAGCTTTACCGCCCGCGGTAATAGGTATGCTTGTCGTTTATTGCCTAAAGGGTATGTCGCTTACGTCTTTTCCGTTCGGTCTGCCCGAAATAATTGCGGGGGCTGTGGTTGTGCTTCTCCACGTTTGGAAAAGGAACAATCTTTTAAGCATCGGAACGGGTACGGTTTTGTATATGATTTTGGTGCAAACCGTGTTTGCGTAATCCGTAAAAAATACACTATATATAATAGTATACGAAAAGGGTGGTTTTTTCTGCCCTTTTTTTCTTTTTTTAAGGCTTGAAAAAAGTTTTTTTCGGTGAGGAATATTATGTAAAAACGAATCATATAATATAAACAAATTTATTACAAAAACGGGACTTGCAGTCGAAATTTTGTAACCGTTTTGTAATAATTTACTTCTTTTTTAATATTTTCACAAAAATTCAACAAAAAAGAAAACCGAAAAACACAATATATGGTGGAAAAAGGACGGGTTTTCGACTATTCAGTCAAAAAATAACTTTACAATTTGTTAATTATAGACAAAAAGTTTACCGAAAAAAATTTGACATTTCGGTTTAAGATGAATATAATGTCAAAAGTCACAAAGCGAGAATAACGGTTGTGCGTTAGGCGAGCCTTAAAAGAGCTTTTCAAAGTCCGTTTGGGGCGAACACCTCGGTTAAAATCGGGGGTTGCACAGCTTATTAAAGGAGCAGAATGATGATAAATCAAAACAAAAGGTCTGTAAAGGCTTCCCGTGTTACTTTAATGCGGGTAACTGCACTTGTTGTAGCCATTGCCGTGCTTTGCGCCGGTACCGCTTTTGCAGCCGCAAGTGAGACTTACGTGGTGCATATCTACGAGGGCTCACAAATCACAAGGGCGGAAACGCGTGACGACGATCCGTACGCCGTTGTGAAGGATGCCGGTATTAACTTGTCAGAGGGAGATAAGCTTATACTTGATAAATTCAATGCGGGTACGGACAGCAAAATCGTTGTCTGCCGTTTGAGTAAAGTTACGCTTATTGATGCTGACGGAAATGCAAATAATATTGTTTTTGCAGGAACGGTAAAAGAACTTTTCGCTGAACGGGGTATTGTTCTCGGCGACGATTATGTTTCGAATGTTGACGTGAACGCTGTTGTGACTGACAATATGGAAGTAAGAATAACACATTCTTACGGAATTACGATAAACGTTGACGGCGAAACAAAAACGGTAAAATCAACAGCACAAACGGTTGGTGATTTTCTCGCTGAACAGGGCATTACGCTTGACGGTGACGACGAAGTTGTTCCGACTGCGGAAACCGAATTGTCCGAAGGCTTGTTCGTTGAAGTCTTAAGAGTCGAATATGTTACTCGCAACGAGGTTGAAACAATACCTTTCGAGTCGAAAACAACATACAACTCATCAATGAAAAAAGGAACTTCAAAAGTTACTTGTAAGGGCGTTGAAGGTTCGAAAACGGTTGTCTACGAAGACAGAATAGTAAACGGTGAGGTCGAATCCTCAACCGCAGTGAGTGAAACCGTCACGAAACAACCGGTTACAAAAGTTACGACGGTAGGTACAAACACATCGGGTACTTTAACTGCCGGCGGCAACAAAAAGATTGAAAAAAACGGTGCGCCGATTTCCGAAATTCAGCTTCCGTCGAAATATTCCGTTAACGCAAACAACGTGCCGACAAGCTATAAGTCCACAATTAAGGGCAAAGCTGCCGCGTACTGTGTTCCGGGCGGAGTAACGTCAACGGGAAAAGCGGTAAAACCGGGATATATTGCGGTCAACCCGAAGCAAATTCCTTACGGCACGGAAATGTGGATTGTTTCCGACGACGGCGTTGTATACGGCTATTGTATAGCTGCCGACACGGGCGGATTTGCAAATAAAGGCAATTATACCGTTGACCTTTATATGAGCTCGACACAGCAGTGTTATGCTTGGGGTTCGAGAAACGTTACAATTTATATACTTTGATTTAAAAGGCGGCTTTCGGTCGCCTTTTTTGTTGCCCTTTAAACGCGTTTGTGTTATTATAATAATATAAATATTCGGGAGCGATATTATGAGAGTTTTGACAACAGATGACATACGTGCGGTGGAACAGTCGGCTTATAACAGCGGAATTTCATATTTGCAAATGATGGAAAACGCCGGCTCGTACTGTGCGAGGATAATCCGCAAAACCTTTGAAAATACAAACAAAAGAAATGTGCTTGTCGTGTGCGGTAAGGGTAACAACGGCGGCGACGGTTTCGTAATCGCAAGAAAACTTAAAGAAGACGGTTTTTCGGTCGCCGTGATGATGACGTCGGGCTTTCCGAAAACCGACGAGTCGACGGAAATGCTCTCACGCGTCAGAGCCATGGGCATAAGTATTCTTCATTTCGACGTGAACGGTTCTACGGACAAGGCGTTCGCAAGTGCCGAAATCATCGTCGATTGCGTTTTCGGAATAGGTTTTGAAGGAGAGGTCGAGGGCGTTTACAGAACGCTTTTCGAAAAAATCAATTCCGCAAGAGCGCAAGTAATAAGCGTCGACGTGCCGAGCGGACTTTCCGGTAACGGCACAACGGTGTCAAAATATGCTGTGCGTGCCGATTTGACTATCGCCGTAATTTCTTTAAAGCCCGTCCACGTCTATAAAGACTCAAAAGAATTTTGCGGTGACGTCGTTTCGGTGCCTATCGGTATACCGGAAAAATGTTTTGAAAATGTCGACTCTCTGCTGTTTACGATGGGTAATAATGAAATTAAGGACTTTTTCACCGAAAGAGCCACGGACAGTCATAAGGGCGATTACGGTACGGTGCTGGTCATCGGCGGAAGTTACGAGATGCCGAACGCCGTCTGCATTGTTTCAAAAGCGGCGGTAAACAGCGGCGCGGGGCTTGTCAGAGTTGCTTTCCCGTCGGCTGCGTACAGTGCCGTTGCACCGAAAACGCTTGAGCAGACACTCGTACCGCTTGATACAAATAAAAACGGCAGAATTTCGGTGAACTCTTTAAAACGAATCGAAAACGAGATGAAAAACTGCTCGTGTATAGTCTTGGGATGCGGAATGGGTGTCGATGCCGATACAAAACGCATAACGGAATTTGTAATAAAAAACAGCAAAGTACCCGTCATTGTCGATGCTGACGGAATAAATTGCCTTGCGGATGACATAGATATATTAAAGGAAGCGAAAGCACCGATAATTTTGACACCTCATCCCAAGGAAATGGCAAGACTTTTAAAAAGCGACGTCGGTTACGTGCTGACTAACCGCGAAAAAATCGTTCGTGATTTCACGTCAAAGTACAACGTGATTCTCGTGCTTAAAGGCTCGTCGACTTTGGTCTCAAGCAGCCGATATTCCGACGTGTTTATAAACACAACGGGCAATGCCGGTATGGCAACGGGCGGAAGCGGAGATTTGCTTGCCGGAGTTATAGCTTCGTTTACGGCACAGGGTATGGACCCGTACAAAAGTGCCGTTGCGGGCGTCAATATTCACGGTATGACCGGTGATAAGGTGACGGAAAAATACTCTATGATGGGCAATACTCCGTCTTTGATGCTTGAACAGTTGCCCTCTGTCCTTAAAAATTTCGAATAAGGGGTATTATATGAAAAAAGTCCTTTGCATAATTATTTGCTTGCTGCTTTTGGGCGGCTGCGGAAAGGACAAAATAACGGATGTCGAAAAAGAGCCACTGGTAATCAGTGGCTTTTCTGCTGCCGTTTGCACAAAACTCAACGATGTCGAAATTTCCGCCGACGTAAAATATGCCATCCACGGTGAGCTTGAACTGACGGTCACGTCACCCGAAACGCTGAAGGGTACCGTCATAACGTGTAAGGACGGCGAATGTGAAATTGCGTATGACGGCATAAGCTTTACTTTGCCCGACGGCGAACTGCCGAACAGTATGATTTGCACGGCACTTGAGGACTGCCTTAATAACGTGCTCGGAAAAACGCCCACCGAAAACGAAGACGGTTTTTTTGTCTATACTTATGAGCTTGACGGCTGTGTCTGTCAGCTTTTTACCGACTCTCAAAAAAGATTTGTGAAGCTTGACGCGAACGGCGAACGGTTGCTCACGTTTTCGCGGTTTGATTACATAACCGATTGAACGGGACATACCGTTAAAAAACGAATATAATGTATTGACTCCTATTTTTTATCCGTAATGTTTATTTTAGGAAACAATAGGTAAAAATAGAATTAAAGGAGTGATACAAATATGAATGTCAAAAGAGGGGACATATATTACGCCGATTTAAGTCCCGTTATCGGCTCCGAACAAGGCGGAGTAAGACCGGTACTTATAGTTCAAAACGACGTGGGAAACAAATACAGCCCGACCGTGATTGCCGCCGCCATAACGAGCCAACAAGATAAATCACGCTTGCCGACACATATAAACGTGAACGGAGATGCGTGCGGATTGAGTAAAGATTCCGTTGTGCTTTTGGAACAAGTGAGGACGCTTGACAAAAAACGCCTTAAAGAGCGAATGGGCAATCTTACCCCGCAAGATATGAATAAAATCAATAAAGCCCTTTATGTCAGCTTCGGTCTTAACTGAGATGCCGAAAAAGGACTTTTCGGTCTGATAATCGAAATATAAGGCGGGGGGAAACTCCCGCCGTTTAATGATTTTTTTAAGAATTTGTGAAAAAATTATTAAATTTACATAAAACACTTGACCTTTTGGAAAAATGTGGCTAAAATGTAGTTAGCACTCGAAAGACGAGAGTGCTAAAAAGTATACATTTAATCTTTTGGGAGGTAATATAAAATGACACTTAAACCACTTGCAGACAGAGTTGTTCTCAAGTCTTGCGAAATGGAAGAAACAACAAAAAGCGGAATCGTTCTTGCGGCTGCCGCTCAAGAAAAACCGCAAGTAGCGGAGGTTGTGGCTGTCGGCCCCGGCGGAGTTGTAGACGGTCATGAAGTTACAATGTACGTTAAAGTCGGCGACAAGGTAATTACGGGTAAATATTCGGGTACCGAGGTTAAGCTCGACAATGAGGAATATGTGGTAGTCCGTCAATCTGAAATTCTTGCAGTTGTGGAATAATTGGAGGTTACGTAATTATGGCTAAGCAAATCGTTTACGGTGAAGAGGCAAGAAAGGCCCTTCAAACAGGTATTGACAAGTTAAGTAATACAGTTAAAATCACGTTGGGCCCGAAGGGCAGAAACGTAGTTCTTGACAGAAAATACGGCGCACCGCTTATCACAAACGACGGTGTTACAATCGCAAAAGAAGTTGAGCTTGAAGACGCATTCGAAAATATGGGCGCTCAACTTGTTAAAGAAGTTGCGACAAAGACAAACGACGTTGCCGGTGACGGTACTACAACGGCAACTCTTTTGGCTCAGGCTCTTGTAAGAGAGGGTATGAAGAACGTTGCCGCCGGCGCTAACCCGATGGTAGTTAAAAAGGGTATGCAAGCAGCTGTTGACGCAGTTGTTTCGGAAGTGCTTAAAAACGCAAAGCCCGTTTCTTCGAGCGACGACATTGCACGTGTCGCAACCGTTTCGGCTGCCGACGAATATATCGGAAAACTTATTGCCGAAGCAATGGAAAAAGTTACCGCCGACGGCGTAATCACCATAGAAGAATCAAAGACGAGCGAAACATACAGCGACGTTGTCGAAGGTATGCAGTTTGACCGCGGTTACATTTCACCTTATATGGTAACCGACACAGACAAGATGGAAGCCGTAATTGACGACGCTCTTATTCTTATCACAGACAAGAAAATTTCCAACATTCAGGAAATTCTTCCTCTCCTTGAGCAAATCGTTCAAGCTGCCAAAAAGCTTGTTATTATTGCCGAGGATATCGAGGGCGAAGCACTTTCGACTCTCCTTGTTAACAAACTCCGCGGAACATTTACTTGCGTTGCCGTTAAGGCTCCCGGTTTCGGTGACAGAAGAAAAGAAATGCTTCAAGACATCGCAATTCTTACGGGCGGTCAAGTTATTACATCCGACTTGGGACTTGAACTTAAAGACGCTCAGCTTTATCAGTTGGGCAGAGCAAAGCAAGTTAAAATTTCAAAGGAAAACACAATCATTGTCGACGGTGCCGGCGATGGTGACGCTATCAAGAGCAGAATCGGTCAAATCAAATCGCAAATCGCCGAAACAACATCCGACTTTGACCGTGAAAAGCTTCAAGAAAGACTTGCAAAGCTTGCAGGCGGCGTAGCTGTTATCCGTGTGGGTGCCGCTACCGAAACCGAAATGAAAGAAAAGAAACTCCGTATCGAAGACGCTCTTGCGGCAACAAAGGCTGCCGTTGAAGAAGGCTCCGTTGCCGGCGGCGGCGTTGCACTTCTCGGCGCAATCAAACCCGCATCGGCTCTTCTTGACACGGAAGACGCAGACTTCAAGACGGGCGTTAAAATCGTTCTCAAGGCTATTGAAGAACCCGTTCGTCAAATCGCAAAGAATGCGGGACTTGAAGGCTCCGTTATAGTAAACGAAATCGTTAACGCAAACAAGACGGGCTACGGCTTTAACTTCGCAACAAGCGAATATGTCGATATGTTTGAAGCCGGTATTCTCGATCCGGCAAAGGTAACACGTTCGGCACTTCAAAATGCGGCATCTGTTGCTGCTATGGTTCTCACAACCGAATCACTTGTTGCCGATATTCCGGATCCGCAAGCCGAGGCTGCCGCAGCAGCTGCTATGGCTCAAGCCGGCGGCGGAATGTATTGATAAACAATCGGCGGCTGTGTAAATTAAATAACAGTAAAAAATCCTCTGTAAGTGTATTCTTACAGAGGAATTTTTTTGCATAAAGGTAAAATAAAATGAAAAAACGGACGCGAGCGTCCGTTAATTTTCATATTTTGTTGTGAATTAAACAGCTCTTTCAACCTTGCCTGAACGAAGACAACGAGTGCAAGCGTAAACTCTCTTAGGAGAGCCGTTTACAACTGCCTTAACTCTTTTAACGTTGGGTTTCCATGTTCTGTTTGAACGTCTGTGTGAGTGAGAAACCTTAATGCCGAAAGCAACGTCCTTGCCACAATATTCGCATTTTGCCATTTTAAAGGCACCTCCTTGTATACGGGGATAAATAATCAAATTACAACAAGAGACATTGTAACAGAAAGTAAAAAAAAAAGCAAGTCTTTTTATGAAAATAATTTTAAATAAAATGCAAAAAAGTTCTTGCAATATATTTTAAAATAATATATAATGTATTCAAGCGAACATTTGTGCGATTGCGAGGTATAAATATGGCAGATAAATCAAAAGCCTTGGAAACGGCTTTGCTTCAAATTGAAAAAAGTTACGGTAAAGGTGCTATTATGCGCTTGGGCGAAAGCAGTGCCCTTAATGTCGAAAGTATTTCCACGGGTTCCATCTCACTCGATGCCGCTACGGGCATCGGCGGACTTCCGAAAGGAAGAATTGTCGAAATTTACGGGCCCGAATCTTCGGGTAAAACAACGCTTGCTTTACAAGTTGTTGCCGAATGTCAGAGAAACGGCGGCGAAGCGGCTTTTATTGATGCCGAACACGCACTTGATCCCGAATACGCTCACAATCTCGGTGTTGACGTAAATTCACTTCTCGTTTCACAGCCCGACGACGGCGAGCAGGCACTTGAAATTGCCGAGGCACTTGCACGTTCCGGCGCCATTGACGTTATTGTTGTCGACTCCGTTGCCGCCCTTGTTCCCAGAGCCGAAATCGAAGGCGATATGGGTGACAGTCACGTCGGCGTTCACGCCCGTTTGATGTCAAAGGGACTTCGTAAGCTTGCGGGTGTAATCAGCAAGTCGAACACACTTGTTATTTTTATAAATCAGCTTCGTGAAAAAGTGGGCGTAATTTACGGAAATCCCGAAGTTACCACCGGCGGCCGTGCACTTAAATTTTTCTCGTCTATGAGAATCGACGTCCGCAGAATCGAACAGCTCAAAGGTCAGGGCAACGAATTTATCGGTTCACGCACACGTGCTAAGGTTGTCAAGAATAAAGTTGCTTCTCCTTTTAAAGAGGCTGAGTTTGACATTATGTACGGCGAGGGAATTTCCAAGGTCGGCGAAATTGTCGATCTCGGTGTAAAATACGAAATTATCAAGAAAAGCGGTGCGTGGTTCTACTACGGCGAGGACCGTCTCGGTCAAGGCAGAGAGAACGTTAAAATTCTTTTTAAACAGCAGCCCGAACTCGCTAACGAAATCGAAGAAAAACTCCGTGCAAAACTCAAAGAGAGTATGGCGTCTAAAAAGAACGAGTCCGCACCTGAAACTCCTCCCGAACTTGTAAAAGTTCCGACAACAAAGGCGGCGGCAAAAGCCAAGCTTGACATTGCCGTTGATGATGACGAATGATTTTAACGACGTCACAAGGGAAAAAGGGCAAAATTCACATCTACGTCGACGGTGAATATCGTGCGACGGTGGACAGTGATTTTTGGTGCTCCGAAAAGTACAGACATTTAAAAGATATTGACGAAAATCAACTGACTGAGCTTTTAAGCACGGTCAGTTTTCGTCGTGCCTATAATAAGGGACTCGATTTTCTTTCACGCCGTCCCTACGGCACAAAGGAGCTTGAAAGAAAGCTTTGCGAAAAGGGACACGAAAAAGATGCGGTTAAAAAAGCAATCGAACGTCTGACTGAGCTTCGGCTTCTTGACGACGTCGAGTACGCAAAAACACTTGCAACCGAACTTTACGAAAGAAAAGGCTACGGTAAAAAACGCATAAATCGTGAACTGCAATTTCGCGGAATTGACCGTGAAACAGCGGAAAATGCACTTGATACTCTTGACAACGACTCACAAAAACGTATTATATTATTAGTCAAGAAAAAATATTCGAATAAGCTTAACGATGAAAAGGGAAAAGCACGTACCGTTCAGTCCCTTATGCGTTTGGGATATTCTTATTCCGATATTAAATCCGCTCTAAGCTCTATTTCGGAAGATGAAGAGGATGAATTTTATGAGTAAAAAAATCGGTATGATTTCACTCGGCTGCCCTAAAAATCAGGTTGATGCCGAGGTTATGCTTTCACGTCTTAAAAACGGCGGCTTCACCGTTGTGAACGACCCGTTTGACGCCGACCTTATAATCGTGAATACGTGCGGCTTTATCGAGGACGCAAAGCGTGAATCCATTGAAAATATTCTCGATATGGTTTCGTATAAAGACGAGTGCCCCGAATTAAAGGTTCTCGTAACCGGCTGTCTTTCCGAACGTTATCAAAGCGAAATTTTCAACGAAATTCCCGAAGTCGACGGAGTTGTCGGCATCGGTGCGAATGACGATATTTGCGAAATATGTCAAAAGGTTCTCGACGGCGAAAAAGCGGAAATTTTTCCGCCTAAGGAAAACCTTTCCGTTGAGGGCGACAGAATTTTGACGACACCGCCTTATGTGGCATACCTTAAAATAGCCGAGGGCTGTTCGAATCACTGTACTTACTGTGCTATTCCGTCAATTCGCGGACCGTACAGAAGCCGTACAAGTACGAGCGTTATCGCCGAGGCGAAAAAACTTGCGGATTCGGGCGTTAAGGAGCTTGTCGTTGTGGCACAGGATACAACACGTTACGGCGAGGACCTTTACGGTAAAAATTCACTCGTTCCGCTTCTTAAGGTGCTTTCGCAAATTAACGGAATTGAATGGATAAGACTTTTGTATCTGTATCCCGAAAGAATCGACGACGCACTTATAAACGAAATTGCCGAAAACGATAAAATCGTAAAATATTTGGATATTCCGATGCAGCATTGCAGTGAAAATGTTCTCAAACGTATGAACAGACACGGCAACCGCGAAAGTCTTACGGCACTTGTCAAAAAAATACGCGAAAAAATTCCGGGTGTTACTTTACGCACAACGTTTATCGCGGGCTTCCCAGGTGAGACCGAGGCGGAGTTTAACGAACTTTGCGAATTTATCGAAGAAATGCGTTTTGAAAGAATGGGTTGCTTTGCCTATTCCGAAGAAGAGGGTACACCCGCCGCAAAACTTGACGGTATGCTTGACGACGAAGTCCGCCGTGAACGTGCCGATGTAATCAACGAACGCCAAAGCGAAATTCTCGATGAGCTTAACGAAAGTCTTATCGGCAAAACTCTCGCAACGGTTGTCGAGGGTTACGACGCTTATTCCGACGCCTATTACGGCAGAACTTATATGGATGCCCCCGAAATCGACACACAGATAATTTTTACTTGCGGTTATGAGCTGAATGACGGCGACATTGTCGATGTCGAGGTTATAAACGTCGTTGACGGTGAACTTACGGGAGAGGTAGTATGAATTTAAACACGCCAAATAAACTGACTCTTGTAAGGGCTTTTATGACACCGGTTTTTCTCGCCGTTATTTTATGGCAAAGTTTACCGCACCGCTATCTTATAGCGTGTCTTATCTTTTCGGCGGCGTCGATAACGGATGCCATAGACGGCAGCCTTGCAAGAAAAAACAACCAAATAACGAATTTCGGCAAATTTCTCGACCCCATTGCCGATAAAATTTTAACAACAGCAGCCTTGCTCGCTTTTATGACGGAGGGGCTTTGCAACGTGTGGATTGTTATGCTTGTTTTGACGCGTGAATTTACCGTTGCCTCAATCAGAATGATTTCGGCGTCGTGCGGCGTCGTTATTCCGGCAAATATTTGGGGAAAAATCAAAACGGTGACTCAAATGACCTTTACGATTGTAATAATGCTTGCGGCGGAAGGGTATTACATAGCGGAAACTTATTTTGCCGCCGTGTTTTCAAAACTTCCCTCACTGTCGCTTATTTCAAACGGTTTGCTTTGGATTACGGCGGTGTTCACCGTGATTTCCGGAATTATCTATGTAAAAGACAGCGTAAAAGTAATTGATTTTTCAAAATAATTGCAATTTGTAAATTTTTGTGTTATAATCACATAAGATATTGTAAATACAGTAAAAACGTTGACCGAAAAGAGTAGCAAAAACTTTTTCTTGCCAGAGATTGTGAGTCGTCGGCTGAAAGCTCACATTAAGAATGTTTTGCGAAGTGCGTTCGTGAGTTGACACGGGGAACGAAGTATCCGTGTACGTATGGCTACGTTACAGCCTTTTGAGTTATAAATTGAAGTGGAACCGCGGTTTTGTCGCCTTCGTTTGTTTGTACAAGCGAGGGCGTATTTTTTTTGGAGGTATATATGTTTAGCAGACTGCGTGAAGATATACAGACAGTCAAAGAGCGTGACCCCGCCGCCTCAAGCCTACTTGAAATAATATTTCTTTATCCCGGTTTGAGAGCCGTAAGAAGACATCGGGTTGCTCATTGGTTTTTTAAGCATAAAATGAAATTTATCGCAAGAATGATTTCACAAGCAACGGTGAAAAAAACGAATATCGAAATTCATCCCGGTGCCGTAATCGGCAGAAGATTTTTCATTGACCACGGCACAGGCGTTGTAATCGGCGAAACTACCGAAATCGGCGATGACGTTACCGTTTATCAAGGTGTGACGCTCGGCGGAACGGGAAAAGACACGGGCAAACGCCATCCCACAATCGGCAACGGCGTGATGATAGGCTCCGGTGCCAAGGTGTTGGGGCCCTTGACGGTGGGTGACAATTCCAACATCGCTTCGGGAGCCGTAGTGCTGTCCGACATCCCGTCCGAATCGACGGCTGTCGGCGTTCCGGCAAGAGTCGTAAAAAGGTACGGCAAAAGAGTCGAACTTGACCAAGTGCATATTCCCGACCCCGTCGCACAGGAAATTTGCAAGCTCAACATTAAAATCGAAAATCTTGAAAAAGAATTGAAAAAATATAAGGAAGAAAAAGGTGAATCGAATGAAAATCTATAATACCCTTACGAGAAAAAAAGAGGAACTTAAAACGATTACGGAAGGCGAGGTAAAAATTTATGCTTGCGGACCTACGGTGTACAATTTTATTCATATAGGAAACGCCCGTCCGCTTTGCGTTTTCGACACCATGAGAAGATACCTCGAATACCGCGGATATAACGTAAAGTTTGTCCAGAATTTTACCGACATCGACGACAAAATCATACGCCGTGCGAATGAAGAAGGCACCGACTACAAAACGGTATCCGAAAAATATATCGGCGAATTTTGGACGGACGCCAAGGGAATGAACGTGCGTGAAGCAACCGTTCACCCGAAAGCTACCGAAAATATCGACGAAATTATTTCCATTGTCAGCGGACTTATCGAAAAAGGATACGCTTATGCCGTCGAAAACGGCGACGTTTATTTCAGCCCGAAAAAGTTTAAAGAGTACGGCAAACTTTCTCATCAGCCGCTTGAAGACCTTGAGGCAGGTGCGAGAATTAACATAGGCGAAGTTAAAAAAGAGCCTATGGACTTTGCTCTTTGGAAAGGCGCAAAGCCCGGCGAACCGTATTGGGAATCACCGTGGGGCAAGGGCAGACCGGGTTGGCATATCGAATGTTCGGCAATGGTAAGAAAATATTTGGGCGAAACCATTGACATTCATTGCGGCGGTCAAGACCTTATTTTCCCTCACCACGAAAACGAAATAGCACAAAGCGAGTGCTGTAACGGTGTGCCTTTTGCGAATTATTGGATGCACAACGGATTTATCAGTGTCGATAATGTTAAAATGTCAAAGTCGCTCGGAAATTTCTTTACCGTTCGTGACGTTGCCGAACAGTACGGCTATGAACCTATCCGTTACCTTTTGATTTCTTCGCATTACAGAAGTCCCATAAATTACAGCATTGATATTATCGAACAGTGCAAGGCATCTCTCGTCCGCCTTTACAACTGCCGCGAAAGTCTTGAATTCGCAATGAAAAATTCATCTGCGAACCTTCCCGAAAATGCCGATGAAATTAAAGCAAAGCTCGACTCACGCAGAGAACAGTTTATTACGGCTATGGACGACGACCTCAACACTGCCGACGGCATAACGGCGATTTTCGAGCTTGTCAAGGACATTAACACAACCGTTATTACGGCTGAACCTTCAAAAGAACTTGTCGAATACGCCGCAAAGCTTTTTGACGAACTTACGGGTGTTCTCGGTCTTGTTTATAACAGAAAGGCCGACTCTCTCGACGACGAAATCGAAAAGATGATCGAAGCGAGAAACGAGGCTCGTAAAGCTAAAAATTGGGCTGAAGCCGACCGAATCCGTGACGAATTGAAATCACAGGGCATTGTTCTTGAGGACACCGCCCAAGGTGTTAAGTGGCACCGCGAGTAATCACACTCTGTCGCAAAACAGCGTGATGCAGAAATCGTTACAGACAATGACATATTTATATTTGCCGACGGTGAAAATCGAATTGCCGTCGGCAAAACTTATTTTGTCCGCCGAAATGCCGCAATTGTCGAGCGTGTCTCTTTGAACGTTCGGCTCATTGGACGTAAATACACAGCAAAGCTTATAAAAAAGGTCAATGCCGTTTTCGGTGCTTTCGCCGTTTGTGAACAAAACGCTTACGCCTTTTACGGTGTTGTTCGTGTCGAGAGAAACACAAATAAGCCCGTCACCGTCCTCACACATCAAAAAACGTCCGTCGTCGTTTTCGGCAAGGAAAAAATCGTCACTGTCGAGCGACGTTCCGAATGTTTCGTTTGTCCTTTTGCACAGTTGTTCGATTCCGAATTTGCTTTCCTGTGAGCAAGAACAAAACAGCGTCAGCATAAAAATTACGGACAAAAATACCGCGAAAGTCTTTTTAATCATTTCTTCACCCGTTTTAAAATAACTTTTTAAAAATATATGCGGCAAATATTTGTAAATTTACATATTTTTAACAATTTATATATTGGAAATATCAAATAAATGTTGTAAAATAAATTGACAATCTTTAAAGGGTAGTGATTTTTTTGTTTAAAAACTTCAAGAAAAAAAGCCTAAAAGCAAAAATCGGTATAATTGCATTCATTGTTTTTATGGCCGTTTTGATTGCGTATGTCCTTTATTCGAATTTTAAACCCGAACCGCTTACGGAATATGAAATTTCCGACGTCAAGTACGGCGTTATTACGGAAACTCTCGACGTCAGCGGAACGGTTCAGTCCGAGTCAACTCAAACTCTTACGGCGATTGAGGGCGTAACGGTTGAGGAAGTCTTTGTCAAGGTGGGCGACAAAGTGTCGAAGGGCGACAAGTTGGCTACTTTCGACGCAACAACCGTACAGTCATATTTGACACAAGCGGAAAAGGACTATAAAGAAGCTTTGGACAAATACGAAAGCTTAAAGAAATCAAACGAAGACGCCGCAACGAAAAAGGCAAAACTCGAAGTCGAAATAAACGCAAAAAAGGCCGAAATCGCAAAGCTTGAAAAAGAGCTTGAAGAACTTCAAGCTGAGCTTGAAAATTCGTCGGTGGAAACAAGACCTTTGACTCAAGCGGAAATTGATGCCGTTGTCGAAAAAATGAGAGAAAACGGCGTAAGCGAAGAAGAAATAGCGACATTTGTCACAAATGCTCAGCAAATACGTGTTCCCGTTCAAAGTACAAACAGCGAAATTCGTGAACAAATCACACAAAAGACTATTGAATTGGCACAGGCAAATTCCGAACTTTCGTCACTTCAAGCGGAAAAAGCAACAACCGTTTCGACAGACAACGAGTCAATGCTCGAAGCGTTGAAATCCGTTGCCGATGTAAAAAAAGCGGAATATGACAGAGTCAACGAAATTTACGCCTCACTTCAAAACGGCTGGTTTGCGAAAAACGACGGAATCGTTACCGCAGTTAATATTCAAGCCGGCAGTAAGTTCGTACCGACCGACGACACAACTTCATCGGCGATTGACCTCTCGTCGTTGCTCGGTTCGGGTACTTCGTCCGGCAGCTCGACAATGTCTGCCATTTCTGGACTTCTCGGAGAAACCGAAGACGTTCCGACGGGCGTCGGCATAACGGTTGAAAGTTATGACGACTTTGTTGTAAGCGTAACGGTCGGTAAGGCCGACCTTTTGAAAATCAAAGTCGGAATGGAAGCCTCCGTTATAAGCCTTAACACAGAATACGAAGGCGAAATTATTTATGTAAGCGCAACTGCCGACGAGTCCTCCGGTGTCGATATCAGCTCAATTACAAGCTCGATTATGGGCGGTTCGGGCAGTTCAAACGGTGCAACCGTAAAAATCAAAATCAAAAATCCCGACGAAAAAGTCGTAATCGGCTTTGACGTCGATGTTAAAATCAAGCTTTCGACGATAGATAACGCTTTAAAGGTACCCGTTGAAGCGGTTCTTTACAACAACGGAGTATATTCCGTTTACGTTTATAACGAAAAAGATTCAACGGTTGAAAAGCGTGCGGTAGTCAAGGGAATTCTCGACGATACAAGTTATCAGATTATCGACGGACTCAAGGACGGCGAAAAGGTTGTCAGAAGTCCCGATCCGAATATGGAAGACGGAACAAAAATTGCGGAAAAAAACGCTTGATTGGAGTGTAGGCTTTGAATATTAAAGAAAATATTCGCATTGCTGTATTCAGCATAAAGACCAATTTAATGCGTTCGCTTCTCACAATGCTCGGCATTATAATCGGCGTTGCGTCTGTAATTGCCGTTGTCACCGTCGGTAACGGAGGCCGTGACTATATCATCGGTATGATTCGTGATATGGGCCAAAGTGCCATCGCTCTTACCGTAGATACAAGCTATGCCGATGACGAGGATTACTTCACAGACGAAGATATTGCGGCAATCAAAAAACTTGACGGTGTGCAATATGCGACAATGCGAAGTGTAACAATGTGTCAAATGTCGGCGGGTGACCAGGCAGGTATTTTAATGGGTATCGGCTGTAATACCGATATGCAAATGTTGATGCAAACGCCGTGCATTTACGGACGCTTTTTTACTCAAGAGGAGTATGACCAAGGTAAATACGTGGGCGTTATTGATACAAGCAGTGCCTTACAGCTTTTCGGAAAAAAAGACGTTGTGGGCGAATACGTCCATTGCACATCTAACAATTTGACCGTGTCGATAAAAATTATCGGTGTTGTCGACGTAATGTCGAGTATGATGGATATCGACTCCGAAGAATTAATGAGCAGTATGTCGTCAATGGGCGGCGTTCAAGTTACGAGTTGTATTATGCTTATGCCGGCACCAGTGTCGGCGTACATCAACGGAACAACGCAAAACCATTACGATATGATCAACATTACGGCAGACGACGAATCAATGCTTGACGAAATCGGCGAAGCGGCGGTGAATTACGTTCGCTCGCTTCACGACAATTACGAAAAAGAATGTTATACCGTTACGAATATGGCAACTTACATTGACCTTCTCGATACGGTTATTAACGTGTTCACGATATTCATTGCGGCGGTCAGTGCCATTTCGCTTATCGTCGGCGGTATCGGTGTTATGAACATTATGCTCGTTTCCATTACGGAGCGTACACGTGAAATCGGCATAAGAAAGGCACTCGGTGCAAAGACGGGCACCATAATGCTGCAATTCTTGACCGAATCCGTAATTCTTTGTATGATAGGCGGCATAATCGGACTGTTGCTCGGCGTGGCGGCAGCGGCATTCGTTTCGTATATTATGAATGTACCGTTAGCGGTTGAATTTTCGACAGTAGCTCTTGCGGTGGGCTTCTCGTCGGCAATAGGAATTATTTTCGGCGTTTATCCGGCAACGAGAGCCGCCAAAATGCCTCCGATTGAAGCTTTAAGACGTGATTAAGAAAAACTGAATTTTATCCGTCATTTCTGACAGTGTATATACAGCTGTATATACACTGTTTTTTTGTCCTCATTTTCAAATGTAAAGTTTTTTACTTTACAAAATTCGGATAAATCGGTAAAAACAAGCCTTGAAAATGCGAGTTTTAAACAGTTTCAACAAAGTTTTCGACAATTTCAAAGTTCAAATCTATGTTAAAAAATTACTGAATGTAAAAAAGAATAGTTTGTTTTTAACTGTATATTCTTTAAAAAAATCGAAAAATTTGCAAGAATTTATTTGTTTCATTCACAATTTACATATTTCTTTTTTACGGTTAAAAAAAGACTTGTTTCGCCGTTTGTCGAAAAGTTATTTAATTTATTTTAAAATTACGTATTGCCATATTTTACCATTTATGGTAAAATATGGCAGAAATAAGAAAATCTGAAATGATTTTTCAAAATAAACGGAGGTCTTAAAATGGCAAACAATTTAAAAGTAATTTTAACGGGTGACGGAAGCGAGTTTTCAAAAAACTGTGCAAATGTTTTAAGAACATACGGCTGCGATGTCGCCTTGGTGCAAAAGGACGGCAGAGCGGTGCTTGAAAAGGCAAAGAACATAAAGGCGGACGTCATAGTTATGGACGCATTTATGTCAAATCTCGACGCATTGGGCGTAATTGACGGTTATAAAGACAAAAACGGAAAACCGCTTTTGATGGTAATGTCGAACACGGATAATCAAAGGTTTGAGCAAGAAATCTTGTCGGCGGGTGCGGATTATTATTTTCTTAAACCGTTTGACGTCGAAATTCTCGCACAGCGAATAAATCGGCTCACGGGCAGAACAAAAGGAAAATGCGACGTACCGTCGTTGAAAAACGATACGGATTTACAGGTGACCGTCAGCGAAATTATGCATCAAATCGGTGTGCCGGCACATATAAAGGGTTATCAGTATCTTCGTGAGGCAATCATTTTGTCGATTAACGATAAGGAGATGATGAGCTCCGTCACGAAAATACTTTATCCCACGGTTGCCAAAAGACACGCAACGACGGCATCGAGAGTCGAACGTGCAATCCGCCACGCCATTGAAGTCGCTTGGGACAGGGGAGATATCGACGTTTTAAGTTCATATTTCGGCTATACAATTCAAGGAACACGTGGCAAACCGACCAACTCCGAATTTATTGCGATGATAAGTGACAAACTTCGGCTTGAAATGAAAATTTCGTAAACTTGACAAAATTTGTTAACGGTGGTATTATACTCATACTTCGTGAGGGAGTAGTCGGCACATGTTTATGTGCGGTAAGTCAACATACTGACCGTTCGGTCTGGCTTACCTAACGGCATTATTGCCAATGACAAGACTCATGTATGGCTCTTTTTTGCCATACTGGGTCTTTTTTTATGTTTGAAAATCAGGTGTGTACGGAGGAAAAAATATGGTAGAACTTATAATTATCGCGGTGGGACTTTCCATGGACGCTTTTGCGGTGTCAATTTGCAAAGGACTCAATATGCGGACTCTCGACTTAAAGCAGACGGGACTCATCTCTCTGTTTTTCGGCGGATTTCAGGCGGGTATGCCACTTATCGGTTGGCTCATCGGTTCACGTTTTGCGGGCTACATAACAAGCATTGACCACTGGGTAACGTTTGTGCTTCTTGCGATAATCGGCGGCAAAATGATTTACGAATCTTTTGAAAAGGACGACTGCGAAGAATGTGAAACGGCAAAGCTCAGTCTTAAAGAACTGACGGCACTTGCCGTTGCCACAAGCATTGACGCTTTGGCGGTCGGCGTTGCGTTTGCTTTGACTTACGAGCGAAACGAAGTCCTTGTCGCCATTGTGCTTATCGGTCTTATCACGGCGGCACTTTCGGCAATCGGCGTGTTTATCGGACACAAATTCGGTGCGAAATATAAAAACAAGGCAGAACTTACGGGCGGACTCGTACTCGTTTTAATGGGCGTAAAGTTTTTGCTTGAGGGCTTGGGTATAATAGGCGGATAATATGATTAAAGTAATTTTGTGGGACATTGACGGAACACTTTTGAATTTCGAAAAGGCGGAAAAGTACGCAATAAGAAAATGCTTTGAAATTTTCGGTATAGGTGAATGTACCGACGAAATGATTTTAAAATACTCAAAGATAAATAAATCTTTTTGGGAAAGACTCGAACGCGGCGAAATTACAAAACCGCAGGTTTTAAGAGGTCGGTTTGAAGAATTTTTCAAAAGCGAAAACATTCCTTTTGACCGTATAGACGATTTTAACGGTGAATATCAGGTTCGTCTGAGCGATAAAATTTTCTTTTGTGACAACGCCTATGAACTTGTAAAAGAATTAAAGGGCAAAGTGCGTCAGTACGCCGTGACAAACGGCACTCTTTTGGCTCAAAGCCGAAAACTTAAACAGTCGGGCTTGGGCGAAATTTTCGACGGCGTTTTTATTTCCGACGAGGTCGGATACGAAAAGCCGAGTGTCGAATTTTTTGACGCCGTTTGGGAAAAAATCGGAAACTACGGCAAAAACGAGGTAATTATTGTCGGCGACTCGCTGTCAAGTGATATGAAGGGCGGCAACAACGCCGGAATTCTTTGCTGCCGTTATAATCCCGACGGTGCCGAAAACAATACGGGCGTGCATATTGATTACGAAATAAAAAATCTTAACGAAATTTTGAAAATATTAGAATAATTTAAAAAATACCGTTGACATTTTTTGTCGACGGTATATAATTTTTAAGGTTAAAATTAAGTGTGTCGGAGAAGTAGAAAATGAAAAGCAAAACTAAAAATATGACCGAAGGAAATCCGGCGAAGCTCATTATAAACTTTGCCGTTCCGCTGCTTATGGGACTTTTGTTTCAACAGCTTTACAATATGGCGGATACCGCAATCGTCGGCAAAGAACTCGGCGTTACCGAACTTGCCGCCGTGGGAAGCGTGGGAAGTTTGAATTTTATGATAATCGGCTTTTGCATCGGCGTTTGCAACGGCTTTGCGATTCCGATAGCCCAGATGTTCGGGGCACAGGATTATAAAGCACTCAGAAAATTTGTCACAAACAGCGTGTGGCTCAGCGGTACGTTCGCACTTGTCACGACGGTGGCGGTTTGCGTTTTTTGTAAGCCCATTTTGGTTCTTATGAAAACACCGTCCGATATAATCGACAGTGCGTACACATATATTTTCATTATATTTTTGGGTATTCCCGTAACGTATCTTTACAATCTTCTGTCGGGAATAATACGTTCTTTGGGGGACAGCCGTACACCCGTCGCATTTCTTGTGCTGTCGTCCGTTATCAATGTCGGACTCGACATTTTCACGGTGCGTGTGTTCCGTCAAATCGGCGTTGCCGGTCCCGCAATCGCAACCGTTGTGTCACAGCTTATTTCCGGTGTTCTCTGCCTTTTCTATATGGGCAAAAAATTTCCCGTGCTTAAAACGGAAAAGGAAGATTGGAAACTTGAAAAACATTACGTAAAAAAGCTTGTCGGTAACGGCTTGCCCATGGGCTTGCAGTTTTCGATTACGGCAATCGGCAGCGTAACACTTCAAAGTGCCGTAAACTCTTTGGGTTCGTCGGTCGTTGCCGCCGTTACGGCGGGCAGTAAAATAAATATGTTCTTCCTTTGCCCGTTTGACGCACTCGGAAGTACAATGGCAACTTTTGCCGGACAGAATATCGGTGCGAAAAAGCCGAAAAGAATTAAAAGCGGCCTTATGTACGCGGTTTTAATGGATATCGTTTATGCCGTCGCGGCGTTTGTCGTTCTTTATTTCTTCAGCGAAAAAATCGCCCTTTTGTTCCTCGACGCAACGGAAACCGAAATTTTGAGCAACGTATCTCAGTTTACGTTCTACAATTCTCTTTTCTATTTATCCGTCGGCTTGCTTCTCGTAATGCGAATGACGGTGCAGGGAATGGGTTACAGCGACGTCGCCGTAATTGCCGGCGTAATAGAAATGGTTGCGAGAATCGTCATTTCGTTCGGGTTTGTGCCGAAGTACGCCTATAAGGCAATCTGCCTTGCAAATCCGCTGTCGTGGTCGCTTGCCGCCGTGTTCCTCTCGTTTGTGTTCGTGTGGGCATTAAAACGAAAAATACGAAAGCTTTCCGCATAAAAATTTTCAGCCCCGTTTTTTCGGGGCTTTTTTTATGCTTTAAATTAAGAAAAAATATGTTTTTTCGATTGAATTTTTTATACAAATATGCTAAAATGACTTAAATATGAAAAAGGAGGCGTTGTGAATGAGTGACAAAAAACGTTCCTTAACGGGAACAGTCAAAGCATTTGCCAACGAAGTCAAAACTCATTGGAATACGCCGGCAGAGGGTAAATACGTTCCTTATAAAGAATATAAGGATGTTGTTGTCGGTGTCGGTGCCAACTATACGGGTAAGAAAACGCTTGAATATATCGGATTCGCATCAAGCTGTTTCCTTGTAATGCACCACTATAAATTGCCCTATCTTACATTTTCGGTTATATCGCTTTTGAATATGCCGTTGGGTTACATCACGGCTCTCATTTGGTGGTACGTTTGCGACAACCTGGGCTTTATGCCGAAAAAGACCGAAAGAAAACTCTATGCCGTTTATTTCGCTATGATAGTTTTCGGCTTATCCACGATTTTATTTGACTATTCACGTCTTTTCAACCAGTCCGGAACGCTGATTACCGTGCTGAACAGTTTTGAAGGAATGAACGCGACGGCGTGCTTTAAAACTTTCGGTACACATTTCCTTTACAGCGGTTGGGTAGGCGCACGTAATATTTTCTGGCGTAAAAAACTTCTTCCCAAATTCGGCAGATATAAATACAGCCTTTACTGTGACGTTGTGCCTAAGTGCATAATGGTTATTCTTATGGGTTGGCTTCCCGTTTACAATATCGCCGACGTTCCCACACGTGTTTGGAAAGCAAACCTTCTTTTCGCTACATATAACGTTTTCGGATTTGACACCGTTCTCGAAACGTGTACAAAGAGCATCAGCCCCAACTTACAGGAAAGAATTCTCGTTCGCAGCTATCCCGTTAAGATTTCACACATCTTCAACTCGATTGTCGCAATCATTCTTCCCGTTTTTGTCGGTATGCTTCGTTATGAGTGGGCTGACATCAATTTCTACAGATATATTATTCCGATTACATTCTGCGTTTCCGCGGCGGCAACTATGTACTTCGCGGGCAGAATTAAAGAAAGAATACCTCAGCCTCCCATCGAGAAAAAAGTTCAGATTAAATTCTGGGACGGTATGTTCGGTGTTTTGAAAAACAAATATCTGCTTATCAATACCATCGTCGGACTTATCGACTCTTTGGGCAACGGTATGCTTCCGTTTGTTACAATTCTTTATTTCTACACATTCCGTCTCAGCGGCTTGCCGTACAGCTTGATAGTGGCACTTATCTCGTTCGCGGGTACTCCGCCCGATTTGCTTTCACCGTATTTCCTCAAGAGATTTTCGTACAAGCAAATTATGATTTTCTATCAGCTCAGCCGTGCCATCGGCAACTCGATTATCGCCATCGCAATGTGGACTCTCGGTGATAATCTTACACTTTGCGGAACAATTTGCCTTGTTGTGCTTTTCTTTATGGAAATGACAAAGACGGTTCCGACAACGGCGGGCCACGATATGAACGTGCGTATCGGCGACTATCAAATGTACCTTTCGGGCGAACGTCTTGAAAGCTTTGCCGGTGTTTTCGGCTGGTTTACGGGCCCGATTACCACATTCGTAGGACTCATTATTCCGATTTTCCTTTTAAGATACGGATTTAACAGCAACTGGGAAATCCTTTTCTACGACGGTTCAAGACGCAACATCATCGTTGTTCCGATTATCATCGACGTTATCGGTTACTTCCTTATGACAATTCCGTATTTGTTCTGGGATTACGACAGCAAAAAGCAAAATATGGTTATGGAAGTCCTTAAACGCCGTGAAGAAGTAACAAGTAAGCAACTCGCACAAGAGCAAGAAAAAGTTGAGGAAGGAGTGTTGAGCAATGAGTAAAAAAGAGAAGAAAAAAGTAAATCTCGCTGACTCGGAAACAGTCACGCTCGATATTCCCGATGATGAAATATGGACTTATCAGGTTCCGGGACTTGCGGCGCCTCAAATTAACAAGCCGCACAAAAATTTCGGACTTAAAAAAGCAATCTTCGTTATCGTAATTCTCGTTGCCATTTCTCTTTCGATTTTTTTCAGCGTTATGGCACTTCAAAACGATATGTTCGAGTACGATAAGCTCGACAACGGTTATGAATTTTCGAAATTCAGCAACAACGGTTATATTACGGAGCTTGACATCGACTATGTCTGCGACATTGAGTACATCAGCGGCGTCAACGACCCGGCAACTAACTTTAAAATCGTTAAGGATACCGAAAAACCGATTGTGTCTGTGAGAAAGTTCACTCTTAACTGTGACGACAAAATTACGGTTATAAGAATCGGTGCCGACGTTGAATTTGTCGACGCAAAGGCGTTTTATTCGTGCTGGGCTTTGCAAAAAATCGAGGTTGACGAAAACAACCCCAATTATTGCGACGTCGACGGCGTGCTTTATAATAAAGATAAAACCGAACTTCTTTGCTATCCGTGTGACCATGACCAATATTTGAGAGATAAATACGGTTATGAGGAAGAACTTTACAAGGACGACGTAACACCCGAATACGAAAGAGATATTCAAACCTATGTTGTTCCGTCAACGGTTAAGGTTCTCGGTGAAATGTGCTTTAACTATGCAAATTTGCGTGTTATTTATCTTCCGGAGGGACTTGAAAGAATTGAAACACTTTCCGTGTTCAAACTTCACGAGCGTGCGGACGAGTGGAGTACAACCCCGTCACTTTACGCCGTGTTCTCTTACAAGGGCGAAAACGTAACCGATTCTCACTTTACGTCACAAGAGAGTTTGGGCGAGGTTTATTATTCGCTTCCGGACGGACTCAAGTTTATCGGCTCCGACGCATTTTCTTATAACCAAAGTCTTACGTATATGTATATACCCGAAAGCGTTACGTATATCGGACATCACGCATTCTGGGATACTTGCTATAAAGACGGCGGCGAAATTAAGGGCGTCAACGTTGTAAACGTGGCTGTCAGTCAAGAAGAATTCGAAAAACTCGAAATCGGCAATGAATGGTGCCCGAAATACGACTATATGCTCTTTAAGAAAAATGTTGACGTAGCTTATTCGCAAACAAGAGCGTCTATGCCTCAACAGTAAAATATATGCACCCCAAAAGCGTTTGACTTTCGGGGTGCATACAATATATCGTTCTTTTTTTCGAATATCGCATCAAAAACCTAAATAATTAAGATGTATTTTGTGTTGACATTTGAAATAAAATAAGATATAATAATTAGGCTTTGAAAAAAGTATGCTGGTGTGGCGAAATCGGCAGACGCAAGGGACTTAAAATCCCTCGGTAGCAAT
>CAZTMZ010000013.1:0-57395 GCA_964615315.1 uncultured Eubacteriales bacterium
AGCATCTGCCTTACAAGCAGAGGGTCACAGGTTCGAGCCCTGTTGTTCCCACCAACTAAAAGTCTCTTTTGTCCGATGGATAAAAGGGACTTTTTTTAGCTGAGTATTCTTTACAAATCGAAACGTATAAATATTTTTAAAAACTTCTGTTGACAAAAGATATTTACCGTGCTATACTTTCATACATAAAAGCTTTAAAGCGTTTAAGCGGTAAAGCAAATGAAGGACTGATAAAAATGGCAACAAGAAAAGGCTCTTTGATGAGCGTAAGAGAAGACATAAGAGTTCTTGACGCTACACTTCGTGACGGCGGACTTTGTAATAATTTCGAATTTTCCGATGAATTTGTACGCGAGCTTTATAAAACAAACATAAAGTGCGGCGTTGACTATATGGAATTCGGCTATAAGGCAAGTAAAAATCTTTTTAATGAGTCCGATTACGGAAAATGGAAGTTCTGCAACGAAGAAGATATTCGTGCGATAGTAGGCGAAAATATATCGGATATGAAAATTGCGGTTATGGCAGATGTCGGACGCTGTGATTTTAAAACCGATTTTTTGCCTAAGAAAGACAGCGTTATTGATATGATACGTGTTGCGTGTTATATTCACCAAATTCCCGCCGCCATAGAAATGATTGAATATTTTCACGAACTCGGTTATGAAACGACTTGTAATATTATGGCTGTTTCTCAAGCAAGTTTTAATCAAATCGACGATGCACTTCAAATGCTTTGCGAGTCGAGTGTAGATGTAATTTACCTTGTAGACAGTTACGGCTCGTTATTCCCCGAAAATGCCGCCGAGCTTGTAAAAAAATATTTGTCATTTGCCGAAAAAGCGGGCAAGCAAGTGGGCTATCACGGTCACAACAATCAAAATCTCGCATTTGCGAATACGATTGAAACGCTGTCATACGGAGCATCGTTTGTCGATGCAACCGCTATGGCAATGGGCAGAGGTGCGGGCAACTGTGCAATGGAACTGATGTTGGGCTTCCTCAAAAACCCAAAATACAGCATATACAGTCTTTTGACCTTTATCGAAAAATATATGCTTCCGTTAAAGGCCGACGGCGTCGTTTGGGGCTTTGATTTACAGTATATGTTTACGGGCCAGTTAAACCGTCATCCGAGAGAGGCTATGGATTTTACGCAAAAAGAACGTAAAGATTATTGTGAATTTTATAAAGAGCTTCTTGACAGCTTTTAATACAGACAAAAAGTCCACTTATCACGTTGTTGACGGGTGGACTTGTTATTTTCGTTAAAACTTTGTGTTGTAAGAGATGTAAAAACACAAAAGTTTGATTGACGAGTAATTCATTTGAGTGTATACTATAAGGTATAATGTGCTTTGAAAAGCAATATTTACTTTAAGCAAAAAACGGTAGAGGAGAATGAGAAATGGTTGTTTTATTTACAGTGCTTGCTATTATACTTGTGTTTGTTGCGGTTCTTGCGATAAACACGGTAAAATCTACAAAGAGTGCGAGAAAACTGACAGAAGCTAAGGTTCATTATACGGATGAGGAAGCTCTTAAATATGCAGAGCGTTTGCAAAAAATGATACAGTGTAAAACCGTATCGGTTGAAAACAGCTTTGATGATACCGAATTTTCAAAGCTTCGTAATGTAATGGTCGAGCTTTTCCCGACAGTTCATCAAAAGGCAGAAAAACTGACATTCGGTGACGATTGCTGGATATACAAAATTAAAGGTGCGGACGAAAGCAGAAATATTATGCTTATGTCACACCACGACGTTGTTGAAGTCAGCGGTGAGTGGGAACACGAAGGATTTTCCGGTGAAATCGCAGACGGAAAAATTTGGGGCAGAGGAACAGTTGATACAAAAACTCCGCTTTTTGCCGAATTTTCGGCATTGGAAGAACTTTTAACGGAAGGTTACGAACCTCCTTGTAATATTTGGATAGGTTCTTCACACAACGAAGAATTGGGCGGTAACGGTATTCCGCTCGCAAACGAATATTTTAAAGAAAAAGGTATCAAGTTCGAAGTTATTCTCGACGAAGGCGGAGCTATAATCGAACCTCCGCTTGCGGGTATGAGTGCCGATAAATGCGGAATGGTTGCAGTTCACGAAAAGGGAAGAATATACCTTAAATGTTCAGCAACCGCCGGCAATGCACACGCAAGTCTTACGGCGGGCAGCACGGCTACACCGGTTGAACGTATGTCGTTATTCATCAACGACATTATGCAAAACGATATTTTTATTCGCCGTATAAACCCCCAAGTTGAAGCTATGTTTAAGCACTTGGCTCCGTATCTTTCTTTCCCTATGAATATGATTTTGTCAAACCTTTGGCTTTTCAGCGGAATAATTAAAAAAGCTATGCCGAAAATCAACGCACAGGCGGGCGGTCTTATCGGAACAACATGTACATTTAACAATATTGAGGGCAGCACAGCATCAAAGTCTTGTACGGCAAAGGCATTTTTAAGACCTGTTGATGAAGAAGATTTCAAAAAGGACTTAGAAGCTTTTAAAGAGGTTGCGAAGAAATATGACATTACCGTTGAAATGACAGAGGAAAGTGAATATCACGGCCCCGCCGACATAGGCAAGCCGCAATTTACTTATACTATGGATTGTATCGGTAAGGTTTTCCCGCAATATCCGGCTTCGCCGTTTATTTTGCCGGCAGGTACAGATGCGAGAACGCTTACAGACGTTTGCGAATGTGTTCTTCGCTTTGCGCCTATAAGACTTTCGGAACAACAACTTGCTTCCGTTCATGCGGAAAACGAAAATCTTGATGTTGACTCGGTTGCAAATGCAGTTGCATTTTACAAGTATTTCGTTAAGAACTATAAATAAGGAGAAGCGTAATGAAAATTGCAATAACTCACGAAAACGGAACGGTTTTCCAACATTTCGGTCATACCTCGCAGTTTAAAATATATGAGGTGGAAAACGACGAAATCAAGGCTATGAAAGTCGTTGACACAAACGGAAGCGGACACGGTGCTTTGGCGGGCTTTTTAGCGGATAACGGTGTCGACGTCGTTATTTGCGGAGGCATCGGTTCGGGTGCGAAAAATGCACTTGCCGAAGCCGGAATAAAGCTTTACGGCGGTGTTACGGGCGGCTGTGACGCGGCTGCGATAGCTTACCTTGTAGGAAAACTCAGTTTTAATCCCGATGTTAAATGTGACCATCACGACCATGAACACGGTGACGGAGAGCACACTTGCGGTGAACATGGATGCCACTGAAAATGATATAAAAATAAAAGGCTGTTAGGATTTTGAAATCCTAACAGCCTTTTTGTGTTTTTAACCCCAAATTATCCAAAGAAGAACGTATCCCGTAATAACCGCCGCCAGTGTGAAAGGCACACCGTATTTCATAAAGGTTGTGCTTTTAACTTCATATCCTTCTTTACGAAGAATACCGATACCGGCTATGTTGGCGCTTGCTCCGATAGGTGTAAGGTTGCCGCCGAGAGTAGCACCGCAAAGAAGTCCGTAATAAAGCAGTGTCGGATTCATTCCGATTTCATTTGCAATAACGGGTACGATAGAGAGCATTGTAGCCGTGTAAGGAATATTGTCGATAAATGCCGAGAGAATAACCGACATCCAAACAATGACGGTGAAAATAAGGAAGGGCGAACCGGCACCTATGCTTGCAATAGCGGAGCCGATTATATCAATAACGCCGGCACTTTTAATGCCTCCGATTACAACAAAAAGTCCCGAAAGAAGAATAATCGTGAACCAGTCGATTTCTTTAAGAGCTGCTTTTAAAATATCCTTGTTTTTCTTGATGAATGCTTCACGGATAAGACCGATAAGGAAAAACGCGATACAAATAACGCCGTTTGTTATGTCGGGCTTGTAAAATTGTCCGTCTGCCGCGGTATCCTTATAAGGAATAAACGAAACGGCAATAAGTGTGACAACGGTTCCCACAAGTAAAAACGTCGGAAATTTATCTTCAACTGTTGTCCGTGAAGTAAACTCGATTTTCGCATTTTCTTTGCGGAACATAAAAAGTATTATCAAAGCGCTTGCAACGGCACCTGCTTGAACAACCCAAAACATACCTACGTGACCGTCGTGAACGAAAAAGTCAGAAAAGTCAAGTCCGGCATGCTTTGCAAGAAGAATCGACGTGGTATCGCCTACAAGCGTTGCCGCACCTTGAAGATTTGAAGAAATAGCAATACATATAATTGAGGGAACGGGTGATATATTGATTTTCTTACAAAACGCAAGTGCTACGGGAGCAATCATAAGTACCGTTGCAACGTTGTCGACAAAAGCGGAAACAATTCCGGCAAAAAGCGACAGCGCAACAACCGTCCATTTAATGTTGGGCATCTTGGAAATAAGAATATCCGACATAAGCTGAGGCATTTTCGACTCAATAAAAAGGTACACGGTACCCATAGTGCCGGCAATCATCATAATAACATTCCAGTCGATTTCACGCAATGCTTCCGAAATTCCGTATGAATAAACACCGTTACCGACATTGAAAAAGCCTTCTCCGAAAATGTTCGGATTTACAGATGCTAAAATGCCGAGCAAAACGAAAATAATTGCCGACGTCACGGTAATGTACGGTCTGATTTTTTGAAAAGCAAGCATCAGTATGTACGTGATCGCAAAAATAATCAAAGCCGTAATTGTAACAGAACTCATAAAATCAACCCCCGATAAAAAAACGGACTCCTCAACAAAGAGGAATCCGTAAAACACAAATATCGCTTCACTAAACAAATAGAAAATAAATTTTCTATGACAGACTCCACCACTTGTTTGAGTGCAACTTCATTATAACGGACTTTGATTAAAAAGTCAATGAGTATGTATTTTATTGTCAATTTGTGCCGAAAGAGTTTTTAATAAGCTTTCTTGCCGAACTTAAATCGAGATTATCGTCAAGATACATTAACTGTACCATAATGTTTCCCGCGGCAGTAGCCTCAACGGGACCGGCAACAACCTTTTTACCGGTATATTTTTCGGTAAGAGCGTTGAGATAAGTGTCTTTACAGCCGCCGCCGACAATATTGATAACATCAATATTTTTGTTACTGATTTTTTCTATAACCTTAACCGCTTCGGCGTATGTTTTCGCAAGTGAATGATAAACCGAATTCAGCACGTCGCCGACGGGCAAGGCGGGACGATTAAGATAACTTCTTATTGCTTCAATCATATTGTCGGGAGCAATAAATCCTTCGGCATTGGGATTGATATATTCCGTAAAATCGCTCGCCATAGCCATTTGCATCATTTCATCGTATGTGTACTTTTTATCGAGATTTTTTCTGATGTTTTGGAAAAGCCACATACCCATAATGTTTTCAAGAAAACGGAAACGATGCTCAATACCGCCCTCGTTTGTAAATCCGGAATTCATAGCTTCTTCGCAAGTTACGGGTTCAAGGTTTTCCGTGCCGATTAAGCTCCATGTACCCGATGAAACGTAGATTCCGTTATCACCGACCGAGCAAGCGGCAACGGCAGATGCGGTGTCGTGTGAGGCACAAAGAATTACCGTTGTGTCAAAACCGATTTCCGCCTTGACTTCGTCACTTAAATTGCCTACAACCGTTTTCGGAAGCGAAAGGGGAGCGAAGATTTTTTTGTCAATGCCCAATTTACCGAGTAGTTCTTCATCACGTTCAAACGTCTTGGCGTTTACAAGTCCGCCCGTCGTAGAAAGCGTGTATTCGTTTCTGATTTTGCCCGTGAGCTTAAATGAAAAGTATTCTGGCATCATTAAAAAGTATTCCGCATTATCAAGCTTTCCGCTTTTTTTATCGCAATACAGTTGATAAATCGAATTGTAGTTGGTAGCTTGAATGCCGGTTAATTTATACAGCTCGTCACGGGGAATAAGCTTGTCAACTTCTTCGGGTATATTTAAAGTTCTGCCGTCACGGTATGAAACCGCAGGCATAATTTCCTTTTTGTTTTTATCGAGAAGAACATAGTCAACGCCCCAAGTGTCGATTGCAACTGTGTCGGGACGAATTCCGAGCTTGTTACACTCCTTAATACCGTTTTTTACCTCCGAAAAAAGCTTTTCGATATCCCAACAAAGAGTGCCGTTAATATCGACTATTTCGTTTTCAAAACGGTAAATTTCCCGAAGCTTAATTTTGCCGTCCTCAATACAGCCGAGAATATGTCGACCGCTTGAAGCACCCATATCAATAGCTAAACAGTATTTCATAATCAGATAACACCCTTTTGAAGAATGAGGTTGGCGTAAAGTGCCGATTCGCCCGTCGCGATAATCGCATAGCACTTTTCGGCTTCTTCATAAAAAGCAAAACGTTCAATTTCACCGAATACTTCGGCACCTCTGCTGTCGTGCTTTGCCACTATGTTTTTGTACTCGTCCCAAATCGGAGTATCCACGTTGTCGCCGGGCATAACCTGCATCAAAGAAACGGGAGTGTCAACATAAGTGTCAAGCGGAAATACAGTAAGTATTGCATCAAGAAGCTCTGTCGCAGAATGTCCGTCCGCACGAAGAACTATTGCGTTTTTGCCGATGCTTTCTGCGGGAAAGTTGCCGTCGGCAATAACAATTCGGTCACTGTGTCCCATTTCGCAAAGAACTTTAAGCATTTCGGGAGAAAGAATTTTCGGTATGTTTTTAAGCATTATTCATCTTCCTTATTGTAGTGTTTGTAACCGGGGTGTTTACCCGTAACACCGTAGTAATTGTCACGTAAATATAAAAGTTTGTCAATGTTCGGCTTTGAAATTTCCTTTGCTCCGCCGAGAAGGTGAGCCGTAAGTGAAATCTTGGCAAACAATTCAAGAGTTTCCATTCTGTAATATGCTGTAATAAGGTCGCAGCCGACTGTTAATGCACCGTGGTTTTGAAGAAGCATAACGTCATGCTCTTTAAGATAAGGTGCAATGGCTTCGGGTACTTCGTTTGTACTCGGTGTACCGTACGGTGTAAGCGGAATTGAACCGATAGCGATAACTGTTTCAATCATTGAATACTCGTCAAGGCTTAAACCGGCAACCGCATATCCCGTTGCCGTCGGCGGATGAGCATGAACGACCGCGTTAACGTCGTCACGTTCTTTATAACAGCGAAGATGCATTTTAATCTCGCTTGACGGCTTGAAAGGAGCACCTTCGAGAACTTCGCCGTTGCTGTTGATAACAACAAGTTTTTCGGGAGTAATAAAGCTTTTGCTGATGCCCGTAGGGGTTGCCATAAAATTGCCGTCCGGTAATTTTACGGAAACGTTACCGTCATTTGCGGCAACCCAACCGAGTTGCCACATTTTATGGCAGACATCACAAATCTGCTCACGAATTTCCATATATGATAAGTTTTCCATTTTATTTTACCTCTTGATTATTTTTTGAAAAGGGGACCGTAGTTTTGACAAGCTCTGTAATCGGCGCCCTCTTTATCCATTCCGAATGCATTCCATGCGGCAGGACGGAAAATCTTTTCTTCCGGAACGTTATGCATACAAACGGGAATACGAAGCATTGAACACATTGTAATAAGGTCTGCACCGATATGACCGTATGATATTGCACCGTGGTTGGCACCCCAATTTTGCATTACTTCGTAAGCTGTCTTGAAAGGTGAGCCGTCTTTGCCGTCGCAGCGCGGAGCAAACCAAGTGCAAGGCCATGTCGGATTAGTTCTTTCCATAAGCGTGTCGGAAACTTCGTCGGGAAGATTTACTGTCCAACCTTCCGCAATTTGAAGAACGGGACCTAATCCCTTAACAAGATTAAGTCTTATCATGGTGCAGGGCATTTCGGCTTTTGTTGTATAGTGGCTTGAGAAACCGCCGCCTCTGAAATTGTCAAATCCCGCTTCGCACCAAACAGTTGCATCGGTCATTTTCTTAATATCTTCGTCGGTAACTTCCCACCATTTTTTCATTACGGCGTTTCCGTTTTCGTCGGTACATTCGCCGCAAGCGTCAAGACAGGCGGCACCGGAGTTAAGAAGGTGAATGATACCGTTAGATTCTTTTGCTTTGCCCTCTAATTCATAGCCCGTAACTCTTTTTGTAGCTTCGCCGGACCAATATGTACGAACATCGGCAAAAATTTGCGCACGGTGTGTAAGCAATCTCATAAAGAGCATTCCCAAACCGTTAAGAACGTCGTTTTCGGTAGCAAGTGTGAACGGCTCACGGGCACCTTCATAGTCAAATGTCGAAGAAAGAAGTGCTTCGGGATAGTCACAGTTCGGCCAGTGGTCAGTCCACTGTCTTTGACCTTGGAAACCGCCGGCAATAGCATTATGACCTACTTTTTCTTCTTCAAAAGCATCCGGAAGATTTTTATTGCCCGCCATTAAATCTTTGATAATGCAGTACATTTTAACCGTGAATTCCCACTGCTTTTCTTTTTCTTCGTCCGTAAACTTGATGCGATGATCTTTACCTAAAAATTCAACTGATTCGGGGTTGTCGTCACGCCCCTCTTTACAGTGTTCTTTTGTCCACGCAAGAGCTTTTTTATATTCTTCTTCGTTATAAATGCCTTCTTCCATTCGACGAAGAATTTCAACTTCATCAACCGACTCAACGCGCATACCGAGATATGATTCCATAAAGTCTTGGTCGATAATCGAGCCTGCAATACCCATACACTGTGAACCTATTTGAAGATAAGATTTTCCTCTCATGGTAGCACATGCGACTGCGGCACGTCCGAAACGGAGAAGTTTTTCTTTAACGTCGTCGGGGATTTCTGTTATTTGGTCTCTGTCTTGAACTTCATGCCCGTAAATTCCAAATGCGGGCAAACCTTTTTGAGCGTGACCCGCGAGAACGGCTGCAAGGTAAACGGCACCGGGTCTTTCCGTACCGTTAAATCCCCAAACACCCTTAATTGTATACGGATCCATATCCATTGTTTCGGAACCGTAACACCAACAAGGTGTAACGGAAAGAGTAATGTCGACACCGGCTTTGCGGAATTTGTCGGCACAAGCCGCAGCTTCGGGAACACGGCCGATTGAACTGTCGGCAATGATTACTTTTACATGTTCACCGTTTGAATAAAAAAGATTTTCTTCAAAAAGTTTTTTGGCGGCATTTGCCATAGCCATAACTTGATCTTCAAGGCTTTCGCGAAGTTGCATAGGTCCGCGTCTGCCGTCAACAATAGGACGAATACCGATTACCGGATAGTCACCAATGTATCTGTTTTTCTTCATAGTATTTCCCTCTTATTTTCTTTACATTAAGTACGGTAAAAGCCGTTTTTTAAAGGCATACCGTAACATAACAAGTATATCAAATCTGTATTTTCAAGTCAATATTTATTGAACACATTGTTGACAGCGGAATTTATAAAAAGTGTATATCATATTATGCTGTAAGCGGCTTGTGATACTATACGGTAATTGCATTGTCTGGCATATAAATTTAATGTAAAAAACATTGCAATACCGTTGATACTATGATACAATATTGACGAAAATTGATTATATATTAGTCAATTTTTGGCTATTGTAAACATACTTTTATTTTTTTGGGGGATGAATATGTCAAAAGCTAAAAAAATCGTTATGTGGGTTTGCTTGGGAATACTGGGAGTTATTTTAGTTTTCGTTTCGGTATTTGCGTGCGTTTACGCAACACGTATCGGTACAATTAACTCTATTAAAAAGATTACTTCGTACGAAGACGGTTTTGATCTTTACACAATGGAAGTTAAATATGATTACAGTATTGAAGATATGATAAATTATAACATTGAAAGCAATCAGGAAATGTTTGACGCGATATTAGATGAAGCATTACCGTTAATACCCGTTAGTATGGAAGCTCCGTCTTTCGGATGCTCAGCTTTTAATATGACAACTGCCGACGGAAATAATTTAATGGGCCGTAATTATGACTTTAAAAAGAATACTTCGGCAATGTTACTTTACTGTTCACCTAAAGACGGCTATAAATCTGTTGCGTTTGCCGCCTTGAACAACGTTAAAGCAGACGAGCCGCTTTCAAGCATTTCAAAAAAATTATCAACCTTAACCGCACCGTTTATATGCTTGGACGGTATGAATGAAAAAGGTGTTTCCATTGCGGTTCTTGTTGTTGACAGTGAACCCGTTTTTCAACAAACAGAAAAGAGTAACATTTTCACAACTCTTGCAATTCGTTTGGTTCTCGACAGAGCCGCCACAACGGATGAGGCGATTGAGCTTCTTAAACAATATGATATGTTTGCTTCTTCCGGAAAAGATTATCATTTTTATATAAACGATGCATCGGGTAACGGTAAGGTTGTCGAGTGGGACTGCGAAAGCGAAACGCGTGAACTTATCGCTACTTCAGTAGATGTTGTAACAAATTTCTATACCATCTATGCGGATAAAGTCTTGCCGAATCAAAGAAACGGTATGTACGGTCACGGCAAAGAAAGATATGAAGCAATTAAAGACGTTCTCGCCGTCCAAGAGGGTAATTACACGTATACTACGGCTTGGGATGCTTTAAAATCCGCATCGCAAGAGCCGAGTGAGACCGAAGTTACAAGTAATACTCAATGGTCTATCGTTTTTGATAATACTAATTTAACTGCGGAAGTAGTCGTTCGTCGTAACTGGAATGACGCTTACAAATATGATTTGAAAAATAATCAGCTTACAAAATCATAACGGCGTTAATCACATAAAAAAGCAATCGATTTTATTGAAATCGAAACAAACGCATTTCATCAAAAAAAGCTCTTTTGTCGTATAGGCAAAAGAGCTTTTTGCGAAAAGGAAGAGCAAAGTGAAATTTGCTTCGAAGTGGCTGTTATTAACCATTTAGATGCTACTTTGAATTGCCTTTCAATTACAAGTCGATTTATATGTTCATTCTTTCTCTTTCAAAGTTTTGCAACTTGATATTAACATTAGTCTAATTCGACCGCAAAGATTACGGTTGCTTTTGAATGCGTTTTCGTCAATAACATTCGTATTAAATAACAATTGTAACCAGCCTTCTGTTTCGTTACATTCTTTTAAGGCTATTTCAAATTTAGAAAGCATATCGGCACGGCTTTGTCCGTAATTTGCTTCTCGAATATTTGCATAAATACTGCTTGAACTTTTGCGAATTTGAAAAACAGTATTTGCCGGTGCTCTTGTATTTTGACATAGCAACTCAATATCTGTCGCAAGTTGCTCGGAGTAAATCAGCAAGTAATTTTTCGGCATAATCTTACTACCTTCGCAATAATTATAGCATACGGTTATAAACAAATCAATGCGAAGCATTGTATATCATCAAAGCTTCGCTTTGCATATCATCGAAACGAAGTTCCGTATATCATCATTGCGAAATGATATACAGCCTAAGGCTGATGATATGCAGTCCTTGCGGACTGATGATATACCATTGCTTTCGCAATGGATAAAAAAATCTCGTTCCGAAGAACGAGATTTTTTGGTGGGCAGGGATGGATTCGAACCATCGAAGTCGTCGACGGCAGATTTACAGTCTGCTCCCTTTGGCCACTCGGGAACCTACCCATATATTTAATTAAATGGAGCTGGTGGACGGACTCGAACCCCCGACCTGCTGATTACAAATCAGCTGCTCTACCAACTGAGCTACACCAGCGTCTCAACGCTTGAATATAATAACATAACAAAGTCGGTTAGTCAAGTCTTTTTTTAAAGTTTTTTACATTTTTTTAATTCCCGATAAATCGCATCAAATAATTGATTGCGGTAAAAAGATGTGATAAAATACAAAAGGATAATTTTGCCGATTCTTGTATTAAAACGGCATATATCAAATCTGTTTCGAAAACGGTGATTTTATGAAAATATCAACTGAGATTGATTCGGCTTCTTTGCTTGTCGGTGAAGAAAAGGCTGTTGAAACAGTCGCAAAAGCGGGTTTCGACGGTTGGGATTTCTCAATGTTTCAAATGTGTAAAAACAAAAACGGGGTGCTTGTGCCGGCAGACCATCCGCTTGCGCAAGACGATTATTTGAAATTCGCCCGAAAGTTAAAACAAATCGGACTTGATAACGGAATTGTATGTAACCAGTCACACGCACCGTTCCCGTCTTCTGCGAAAAGCACGTACTATCTTAAACGTGCAATCGAATGTACAGCCGAGGCGGGAGGCGAAATTTGTGTAATTCATCCTATGAATAATGCGACGCCGTGTGAAAACGCCGAAATGTATTTTGAAATTCTGCCTTTTGCGAAAGAACATAACGTAAAAATCGCAACGGAAAATATGTGGAATTGGAGTGCGTGGAAAAGACATTCGACGTTTGCCGCCTGTGCTACGCCGCAAAGTTTCAATGCACATCTCGATGCGGTGAATGACGAGTCATTTGTCGCTTGTCTTGATATAGGGCATGCCGAAATGAAAGGCAGCAAAACAAATGCCGTTGAAATGATAAAGGCACTCGGACCGCGACTTAAAGCGTTACATATTCACGATAACGATAAGTTGCATGACTCTCATCAGCCGCCATTTACAATGAAAATAGATTTTGTACCTATAGTAAAAGCACTTAAGAAAATTCAATATGACGGTTGGTTTACTCTTGAAGCAAGCTATTATTTTGAAAAAGCCGGTATCGAAAACGCAAACGACGGTGTAGCCGATTTGTACAATGCCGCCAAGAAATTGGCTGATATGTTCGACAACTTTAAAACGGGTGAATGACGCTCATACAAAAACGCCTTTCTTTTAAGAGAAAGGCGTTTTTTTGAATGTTTATTTAATGATTTCACATACGTCGTCAAGAGCTTTTCTGTTTTTTGTTCGCGGTGCATCGTCATCGGAGAGGCCTGTCGCAATAACAAGTCTGATTTTGCCGTCAATTCGGAAAAAACTTTTAAGCTTTTCTTCGTCAACCAAACCTATAATACATGTGCCGAGTCCTAAATCGGCGGCTTGCAAACAGTAGTGAGCAACGGAAATACCGATATCGTTTTCAGCCCATTTTTGTCTGTTTTTAATTCTTTCGGCAACTTGAGGCTTCAGTGTTGCCTCTTGCTCCGTAACGATTGCAAAAGCAGGACAGTTGTCGGCAAATTTGTTTGCACCGTTCGGCTGAATACACGCTCTGACTTTTTCCGCGTTTTTCTCATCATTTACAACGTAATATTTCCAAGGCTGTGAATTGCATGCGGAAGGTGCGAGTCTTGCCGCGTCGACACATTTTAAAATAAGATCGATGCTTATCGGTTTGCCGTTATAATTTCGGCAGCTTTCACGTTTAAGTATAAGTTCGTTAAAATTCATAATAATTTCTCCTAAATATGATATAAATAATTATACACCGAAAATATTATTTCTTCAACAATAATTTATTATGGACTTTTCTTTTTATATTTGGTAAAATAAAAACGGTGATATTATGGAAAAGACTTCTTTTGTAAGAAATATTTCGTTAATGACGGAGTTTTACGAGCTTACAATGGCAAACGGCTTTTTGAAAAACGGAAAGCGTGAGGATGTTGCGTGTTTCGATTTGTTTTTCAGAAAAGTACCCGACAAGGGCGGCTTTGCCATTTTTGCCGGACTTTCGCAAATAATCGAATATGTAAAAAATATTAAGTTTACGGAAGACGATTTGGCTTATCTTTCCGAAAACGGTTTCAATGATGAGTTTTTAGACTATCTTCGCAATTTTAAATTCACTTGCGATATCTGGTCTGTGCCGGAGGGAACTCCGATTTTCCCGAATGAGCCGGTAATTAAGGTTCGCGGACCTATAATACAAGCACAGCTTCTTGAAACGGCTTTACTTGTTTGTACGAATTATCAAAGTCTTATTGCCACGAAAGCCAACAGATTGGTGCGTGCCGCAAAGGGAACGGCAGTTGCCGAATTCGGTACAAGACGTTCGTCGAGTTTTGAAAATGCTTATTACGGCTCACGTGCCGCATATATCGGCGGTTGCGTAGGTACGTCGGGTGTGTGTCAAAACAGCGATTTTAAAATTCCCGTAATGAACACCATGATTCACAGCTGGGTGCAAATGTTTGACAGTGAATACGAAGCTTTTTGCGAATATGCAAGACTTTATCCGGAGAACTGTTCTTTTGTCATCGATACTTACGATACATTAAAAAGCGGTGTGCCGAATGCCATTAGGGCGTTTGACGATGTGCTGAAACCTATGGGCAAACGTCCCGAAAGTGTTCGTATCGATTCGGGCGACATTACGTATTTGTCCAAAAAGGTTAGAAAAATGCTTGACGAGTCGGGCTATCCCGATTGCAACATAGTCGCATCGAACTCGCTTGACGAATACATTATCAACGATATGATTTTGCAAGGGGCAAAGGTAGACTGTTTTGTCGTGGGCGAAAGACTTATAAATGCGGCATCTTCTCCTATTTTCAGCGGCGTTTACAAACTGTCCGCCATCGAAAAGAACGGCGAAACGGTTCCGAAAATTAACCTTTCCGAAAACGTCAGCAAGATAACGACGCCTCATTCGAAAATGCTTTACCGCTTGTTTGACTGTGAAACCGGCAAGGCGATTGCCGACGTGCTGACGCTCGAAAACGAAGAAATCGACGAAAGCAAGCCTTACGTACTGTTTGACCCCGATTTCACTTGGAAACGTAAAGAAGTTGAAAATTTTGTCGCAAGGAAATTGCTTGTGCCTGTTTTCAGCGGCGGCGAATGTGTTTACCGCGAACCCAAACTTGAAGAAATAAGAGATTACTGTTCGGAACAAATCGACAATCTGTGGGAAGAAGTAAAACGCTTTGAAAATCCTCACGCGTATTACGTTGACTTGTCCGAGGATTTATGGAGAATAAGAAAAAACCTTATCGAAGAATATAAAGGAGTAAAAAAATAATGACGAATATTTGGCATGATATTGATAGTGAAAGAATTACAAGAAAAGATTTTATTGCCGTTATCGAAATTTCTAAAGGCAGTAAGATGAAGTATGAACTTGATAAGGAAACGGGGCTTTTAAGACTTGACCGCGTCCTTCATACGTCAACTCACTATCCGGCAAACTACGGCTTTATTCCGAAAACATTTGCAGACGACAACGACCCTCTTGACGTGCTTGTTCTTTGCTCGGAAAAAATCGAACCTATGGCACTCGTCCGTTGCTATCCGATAGGCGTTATTTCCATGATGGACGGCGGACATGCGGATGATAAAATCATTGCCATACCGTTCGGAGACCCGACTTATAATGAGTATAAGGACATAAGCCAACTTCCGAAACATATTTTTGATGAAATGATACACTTCTTTAAGGTTTATAAGATGCTTGAAAATAAAGATACGGTTATCGACGAAGCAAAAGGCGTGTTGCCCGCTGTTGATATTATCGATGCGGCTATCGAGGGCTACAAAGTAAAATTCGGAAAATAAATTTCATAGTTTACAAAATAAAACGCACTCTGTTTGAACAAAAACAGGGTGCCTTTTTTTGCCTTTTTTAAAATTTGACATTAGTGAATTTCCACAATTTTACAGATGAAATTTTGGCAAAAGAATTCAAAAAAAACTTGATTTTTAATAGTCGATGTATTATAATAAACACAAAAGTGGAGCAAAATTACACTCTTAATTCATAAAAAAGGTGAATTATTCAAATTTTAACTAAGAAAGGAATGAAAAAAGATGGCGTTTGTAAGTTTGTATTTTCACAGCTTGGATGCGAAAAACCGTCTTTTCATTCCGGCTAAATATCGTGAACAGCTCGGCGAAACTTTTTATATAGTTCCCGGTGCGGAACAAAACCTTTATGTTTATACAAATGAAGAATTCGAAAGATTGAGCACTCAAGTTCTCGAAAAGCGAGACCGCGCGGCTCAAAGAGCTTTCTTCAGTAATGCTTATGAAGCCACAACCGATAAACAAGGCAGAGTCACTCTTGACGCGAAGCACGTTGATTTTGCGGGACTTTCAAAAGAAACCGCAATAGTCGGTGCCGGACGCAGAGTTGAAATTTGGTCGTTGGACAAGTATACGGAAAAAGAAAAAACAACAAGCGAAACAATCAATTACGATGATTTTGATTTTTAATCGGTGACTGATATGGAATTTTCACACATTTCGGTTCTGTTTGACGAAACGATAGACTCACTTAATATTAAGCCCGACGGCTTGTATGTTGACTGTACTTGCGGCGGTGCGGGACACTCACGGGCAATTCTCTCCGGCTTAAAGAACGGAAAGCTTATTGCCGTTGACCGTGACCCCGACGCAATAAAGGTTATTACCGAAAGAATAGGCGATAATCCTCAAGTTGAAATCGTAAACGATAACTTTTTCAATATAAAAGAAATTCTCAATGGCAGAAAAGCCGACGGTATTCTTGCCGATTTGGGCGTCAGCTCTTTCCAGCTTGACAATGCCGAAAGAGGCTTTTCGTTTCACAAAGACGCACCGCTTGATATGAGAATGAGCAAAAGCGGAAAAAGCGCTTTTGACGTCGTCAACGGTTACGGCGAACTTGAACTTTCAACGGTTATAAGTCGTTACGGCGAGGAAAAATTCGCAAGAAGCATAGCAAGAAACATTGTAAGAGCAAGAAGCGAGAAACCGATTGAAACGACTCTCGAACTTGCCGATATTATTAAAGAGTCGGTTCCGGCTAAATACAGACGTGACGGCCATCCGGCACGAAAAACATTTCAGGCAATAAGAATTGAAGTCAACAACGAACTTGCCGGACTCGGTGAAGCACTGAATGATATGTTCGATTCTCTTGCAACGGGAGGCAGACTTTCGGTTATAACGTTCCATTCACTTGAAGACAGAACGGTGAAGGAAACGTTTAAGAAATTCACCGAAGGATGTACTTGTCCGAAAGAATTTCCCGTCTGTGTTTGCGGAAAAACGCCAAGGGGAAAACTTGTTAATAAAGGTATTTCCGCAAAGCAAGATGAACTGGATATGAACAACCGAAGCCGAAGTGCAAGGCTTCGCACAATCGAGAAAATATAGTAGGATAGGAAGAGAAGCATGGCACAGTATAATGTATACAATTCTTACAATATAGAACGTTTTGAGCCTCAGACAAGAACTCCGGTAAGTGCTGCTCGCAAGATTGCACCTAAGCAGCAAGAAAAACCGCAGCTTGAACTTGTAAAAAGAAAAAAGCCATCTTCAAGACAAGTGCGGGAAGAGGCTTTGGAAGCCGCGAGGAAAACAAGAAAAATATTTATAATAGCGGCACTCGTTTTCACTTTTTTCGCAATGGTAATATACAGCCGTGTACAGCTCGACGAAATTAACCGCGAAATAAGTACGGTTGAACAGAAAATAGAACTTATACAAAGCGACACCGTCAAACTGAACAATCAGATAAATTCGGTAGTGTCTATTGATAAGGTTGAAGATTATGCCACGAATAATCTCGGTATGGTAAAGGTACAAGATTATCAAGTGGTATATATAGATTTGTCTTCAAACGACAGCGTTGTTGTAGCCGACGGTAAAAAAGTGGACACAGTAATAAACGAAACAAACAAGTAATATATTATTAAATGAAAGCAAAGGGAGTTGAGATATCTTGACTTCCGTTGTTTTATTGTTGGAGACAGTTGTACTTTCGGAAAGGAACAGTAAAAAATGAGAAAAAAACCTACAAAAAATATGCAAATACGTTCCTATATTGCGTTTTTGGGATTTTGCTTGTTCTTATTTATACTTATCGGAAATCTTTTCTTAATACAGGTAATCAAAGGTGAGGAATACCGACTCAAAGCTGAAAAAAATCAGCTGAGTGATACGGTTGTAAGTGCACATCGCGGCACTATTTACGATTCGAATATGAAAGTCCTTGCACAAAGTGCATCTGCATGGCTTGTGTATATCAATCCGTCGAAAATTACGACAGAAGAACAGAAAACACTTCTTATTGACGGTTTTGTCGATATTTTCGAACTTGACCGTGAAACCGTTACAAAAAAAGTAAACAGAAGTCAAAGCGGATACGAAAAAATCGTCGGCAAAATAGATAACAGTCAAAAAGCGAAACTTGAAGAGTATATCAGTGCCCATTCCGACCAAAAACTCAGTATGATAGTCGGCATTGATCCGGATACAAAAAGATATTATCCTCTCGGCTCGTTTGCGTCGACGGTAATCGGGTTTACGGGTTCGGAAGATATAGGACGTTCGGGACTTGAACTTCAGTACAACGAGGAACTTACAGGCACATCGGGAAGAATTATAACGGCGCAAAACGCCCTTTCCGGAGATATGCCGAATGATTATACAACAGCTTATGACGCAGTCGAGGGGTACAGCCTCGTCTTAACCGTAGATGAGGTAATACAGTATTACCTTGAGCAAGAACTTGCACAGGCGGTCGAAGAAACTCAGGCAAAATACGCTTACGGAATAGTAATGGATGTAAAAACAGGTGCTATTCTCGGTATGAGTACTATGCCGGATTATGACTTAAATTCACCTTATACGATAGCCGATGCCGACATTCTAAACGAGCTTCGCGAAATCGAGGATGCGAAAGAGCAGAAAACGGCAACACTTAACGCACAGTACGCTCAATGGAGAAACAGAGTTATAAGTGACTCCTATGAACCCGGTTCGGTTTTCAAACTGTTTGTTGCCGCGGCAGCTCTCGAAGAAGGATATATGACAGTCGGAACAACGTATGACTGCACAGGTTCGATTAAGGTTGCGAATTATTATCAGCACTGTTTTAATCACAAGGCGCACGGCACACAGACCATAGCCGAGGCGCTTCCAAATTCTTGTAACACCTTCTTCATAACCATGGGACAAAAAATGGGCAAGGAAACGTTCTTCAAGTATTTCGAAGCATTCGGATTTACGGAAAAAACGGGAATAGACTTGCCGTCGGAATCTGCACCCGTTGCGGGCCAAACTTACTACGATGTCAGTCAAATGGGCATTGCGGAACTTTCGTCCGCATCTTTCGGTCAAACGTTCCAAATCACGCCGATTCAAATGATTACCGCCGTTGCATCGTTAGGTAACGGAGGAAAACTGATGACACCTTACATAGTCGATAAAATAATCGACGAGGACGGTAATATTATTTCGGAAACGGAACCCGTTGTAAAACGTCAGGTGATTTCGGAAGGAACTGCCGATATAATGTGCAGTATGATGGAACAGGTTGTTATTTGGGGTACAGCCAAAAACGCCTATGTCGCCGGTTATCATATCGCGGGTAAAACGGGTACGAGTGAAAAGTTGAATGTGCCGGGTGAAAACATTGCTTCGTTTGCGGGCTTCGCACCGGCAAATGACCCGCAAATTGCAATTCTTATTGCCGTTGATGAGCCGCAAGGACTCACAACCGGCGGTTCGGTTGCAGCACCCGTCGCGGGCAGAATATTCGAAAACATTCTCGCTTATAAAAATATAGATCCGCAGTATACCGACGAAGAATTGGCGAAAGCAACGACAACGGCTCCCAACCTTGTTGGTCAAAATGTCGGTTCCGTAAAATCAAAAGCAAACGGATTTACGGTTAAGATTATCGGTAACGGCGAAGAAGTTCTTTCGCAAATTCCCGCCGCAAATCAGTCAATGCCAAAAGGCGGCATTATAGTAGCTTATACGGAAGAAGGAATTTCGAAAGAAACGGCGGTAGTACCGGATCTTACAAATCTCTCCGTTGCCGAGGCAAACAGAGTAGCGATAAATGCGGGATTCAACATAAAAATCGCGGGTACTACTCAAGCATCGGGCGAGGTTGTGTCATATAAGCAAAGTATTTCAAAAGATACAACGGCACCGATGGGTACGGTTGTTACGGTATACTTTAGGTCAAGTCAAAACGTGGCCGATTAGCGAGGTTAATATATGAAACTTTCTACACTTTTAAACGGTGTTAAATGTAGCACCTTTAAGGATGTGGAAATCGAAAGAGTTACGGATAAAGACAAGGAAATCACCAAAAATACACTTTTTATATGTATAAACGGAAATCGTTGCGACGGACATACGATAGCGAGTAAAGCTGTTGAAAAAGGCGCTGTTGCGGTGCTTACCGAACAAGATTTAAAAATTGAAAATCAAATAATCGTAGAGAACACGAGAAAAGCCTATTCCGTTATTGCCGCCAATTTTTACGGTAATCCGTCAAAGAAGCTTAAACTTATCGGCATTACGGGGACAAACGGCAAAACCTCAACGTCTTTTTTCATCAAGAGTATTCTTGATAAAATGGGTGTCAAGTGCGGAATGATAGGAACGATCAAAAACGACGTCGGCGCAAAAGAACAAGAGTCGGTTTTGACAACACCCGAACCTATGGAACTGCAAAAGCTTTTTGCCGATATGGTTAATAACGGTTGTGAATATTGCGTTATGGAAGTGTCCTCACAGGCTCTTGCACAGAAAAGAACATTCGGTTTGGAATTTCTTGTGGCGGTCATAACAAATATTACGCCCGAACATCTTGATTATCATCTTGATATGGATAGTTATATCAATGCGAAACTGTCACTGCTTGATATGTCGAAAACGGCAGTCGTCAACATTGATGACGAAAATATCCGTAACAGTATAAGCAAAATCACGTGTGACTGCTTTACCGTTTCTACGGTGTCGAACAGTGCCGATTATACGGCGAAAAATATCGTATGCAACGAAAACGGCATAAGGTATGAACTTGTCGGTGTCGATTGCATAAGCAGAATTTCGTCAAAACTTTTGGGACGGTTTTCGGTTTACAACACGCTTATGGCTGTGACGACTTTGATGAAATGCGGCTTCGATATTGACAAAACCGCCGATGCGGTTGCCGATGTCGAAAACATTACGGGCAGGGCAGAGACCGTTCGGATTCAAACGAATTTTACGGTTATAATTGATTATGCACATACACCGGACGGACTTGAAAATATATTGAAATCAATTTGCGAATATAAAAAGGGACGGCTGATTACAGTGTTCGGGTGCGGCGGCGACCGAGATAAAAGCAAGCGTGCTTTAATGGGAAAAATTGCCGGTGAACTTTCCGATGTTGCGGTGGTGACGTCGGATAATCCCAGAACCGAAAATCCGATTTTGATAATAAACGATATTTTATGCGGAATGGAAAGGTCGAAAGCGAAACTTGTCGTAATCGAAAACCGTAGGCAAGCCATTGAATTCGCCTTGAGTAAAGCAAAGAAAAACGACATAGTTTTACTTGCGGGAAAAGGACACGAAAAATATCAAATTATAGGTTCAAAAAAAGTACATTTCGACGAGCGTGAAATTGTACGTGATTTTTTAACGAAACAGGAGTAGTTATGAATTTAAAGGTTACAGAGATTGCAAAAGCATTAAACAGTGATGTGAAATCGGACAATATAATAACGAGAATTTCCATTGACAGCCGTGATGTTGATGCAAATACACTGTTCTTTGCCATAAAAGGTGACCGTTTTGACGGCCACGATTTCATAAAGGATGTAGCTGAAAAGGGCGTGGGTGCAGTCGTTTCGCAAAAAAATGCCGACTGCGAAGTGCCGATTATTACGGTCGACGATACAAAAAAAGCATTTCTCGAACTTGCGTCGTGGTACAGATGTACATTTAAAGATTTGCTCGTTGTCGGTCTTACGGGCAGTGTTGGAAAAACAACTACCAAGGAAATGACGGCGTGCGTAATGTCGGAAAAGACCAAAACTCTCAAAACCGAGGGAAATCTTAACAACGAAATCGGTATGCCGAAAACAATATTCCGCCTTGACGATACTTACGGATGTGCCGTAATAGAAATGGGAATGGATAACGCGGGACAAATTTCGACGCTTTCGTCGTCGTGTAAGCCCGACTGTGCCGTAATTACCAATATCGGAGTTTCTCATATTGAAAATCTCGGCTCACGTGAAGGCATTTTAAAAGCAAAACTTGAAATTCTCGACGGAATGAAAAAAGGCTCTCCCGTGTTTCTCAACGGCGATAACGATTTGCTTTCAAGTGTTAAAAACGATGACTATAAACTCATCTTCTTCGGTATTGAAAATAAAAACTGTGATGTAATTGCGGAAGACATAAAGGAAACGGGACTTTCAACGGAATTCGTTGCGGTAAAGGGAAACATAAGACAGAAAATCACAATTCCAACCGTTGGAATTCATAATGTTTATGACGCGCTTGCCGCATTTACAATAGGCTCGGAATACGGCGTATCACCGGAAAAAATCGCAAAAGGACTTATGACTTATGTGCCTTCGGGTATGCGACAAAGAATTCGTGAAATTGCAAACAAGACGGTCATCGAAGATTGCTACAACGCAAGTCCGGACTCGCAAAAAGCGGGCATTAACTCACTTTGCAAAATCGCAAAGGGACGGAAAATAGCGGTTCTCGGCGATATGCTTGAGCTTGGTTCTTACAGTGAAACGGCACATAGAAACGTCGGTGAGTATGCCGCCGAAAACAAAATAGATATGCTCTTTACTTACGGTGAAGAATCAAAATATATGGCGGACAGCGCAAAAAAACACGGACTTGCAAACGTGAGAAGTTTTACCGATAAGCAACAGCTTACCGATGAACTTTTAAAAACGGTAAAAGACGGAGATACACTCCTTTTTAAAGCAAGCCGCGGAATGAAATTGGAAGAAGTATTTGAAAATTTATATAAAATCTGGGATGTATAAGGAGAACGTATATGAATATTTACATTGCATTGGCTACGGCGGGTATTTTAAGTTTTTTAACAGCGTTTTTGTTGGGATTTGTTCTTATTCCGTGGCTTAGAAAGCTTAAATTCGGTCAAACTATTTTAGAAGAAGGTCCGATTTGGCATAAATCAAAGCAAGGCACACCCATTATGGGCGGATTGATGTTCATAATCAGTACGGTCGTTTCGGTTACGGTCGTACTCGTAACCGATCACCTTTTGGGCGGTAATCTTTTCGGCAGTGAACACATAATGCCGAATCAACTGAAGATAAAATTGATAGCCTGTGTTTTAATGGCTGTCGGTTTCGGGCTTGTCGGATTTGCGGACGACTACATAAAGGTAGTAAAAAAAAGAAATCTCGGATTGACGATTATTCAAAAAACCGTTGTTCAGCTTGCGATAATATTCGGATTTTTATTTACGCTTTATTTTAACGGCTTGACATTTATAAAAATTCCCTTCTGGGGTGCCGTTGACCTTAAGTGGTTCTTCTGGCTGTTCGGCGTCTGTGTAATTTACGGTGCGGTAAACGCAGTCAATTTTACGGACGGAATCGACGGACTTTGCGCCGGCGTAACTTCCATTACGGCGATTGCGTTTTGCATAGCGGCGCTTATGAGTAAGTTCTTCGGAATAAGTATTCTTGCGGCAAGTCTTGCCGGCGGATGTCTCGGCTATCTCATTTGGAATTATTATCCGTCAAAGGTTATGATGGGTGACACCGGCTCAATGTTCTTGGGCGGTATGGTCGTAGGACTCGCTTATGCGATAGACTGTCCGTTAATTCTTTTGCTTTTCGGTATAATTTATGTAATCGAAGCGTTGTCGGATGTGCTTCAAATCGGTTATTTTAAAGCAACTCACGGAAAGAGAATTTTTAAAATGGCACCTATTCATCACCATTTTGAAATGAGTGGCTGGAAAGAAAGAAAAATCGTAACTGTTTTTTCACTCGTCAATATGATAGGCTGTGCAGTCGGCCTTGCGATATATTATTTGGGCATAGTAAAATAAATGTAATTTTTTCGGAAAGCAGGTGGGACTTGTGACCAATGAAAAAAGAAAAAAGTCAATGATGGGTACACTTGTTGCTAAGGGCGGAATGGATGTAACGTTTTTCCTTCTTCTTATAGCAATAGTCACAATAGGTCTTATAATGCTTTTTTCGGCAAGTTATACGTATAGTTATTACAACAGAAACGGTGACAGTACATTTATTTTCAGACGCCAACTGTTGTTTACGGTCTTGGGACTTGCGGCAATGTACGCAATTTCACGAATCAGATATGAATACTTTAAGCTTGTTGCCATAATCGGTGCTTTTGTGTCGGTTGCACTTTTGGGAATAGTCTTGGTTCTTCCGGAATACAAGCCCGGTTTTAAAAGATGGATAAATTTGGGATTTACTACGTTTCAACCGTCTGAAATTGCGAAAATCGGCTTGATTTTGATACTTGCTTTTTTGCTTGACCGAAATTATAAAACAATCACGGGCAAGGTGCCGAGTGAAATGTTTATTTTCAAAAAAGCGGAAGAAATTACTAACGGCAGATTGGTCGTTTACAAGTCGTTTACCACGGTTATCGGCTACGGAATTTTGATAATTCTTTTTGCCGGACTTGTTTATCTTGAAAATCACTTGTCCGGTACGGTTCTTATGCTGGGCATCGGAATAGTAATGCTGTTTTTAGGCGAGGTAAAATATAAATGGTTTATCGCCGCAATAGGCGTTCTTGCGATTCTTGCGGTATTTATTATCGCAAATCCTCAAATTCTCGAACAGTATGCGGGCGAGAGAATTACCGCTTGGCTTGACAAAGATTATGAGCCGATGGGAGCACGCTGGCAAACGAACAATTCGCTTTATGCTATCGGTTCCGGAGGCTTTTTGGGTACGGGCCTCGGACAGTCGAAACAAAAACATTTGTATGTGTCGGAACCTCAAAATGACTTCATTTTTTCAATAGTTTGCGAAGAATTGGGCTTCGTCGGTGCAACTGCGATTATTTTGCTTTTCGCCGCGCTCATTTACAGAGGAATTCATATAGGCCTTCGTGCAAACGACCGTTTCGGAGCATTGCTCAGTATGGGAATAAGCTTCCAAATCGGTATTCAGGTTGCACTTAACATTGCCGTTGTCAGTGACCTTATTCCGAATACGGGTATCTCACTTCCTTTCTTTTCGGCAGGCGGTACGTCAATTTTTATTTTACTGTGTGAAATGGGTATGGTGCTTTCGATTTCACGATCGGCGAGAAAGAAGGATTAGCTATGAAAATAATGCTTGTAGCTGGTGGCACCGGCGGACACATTAACCCGGCGGTTGCCGTTGCGAAAGAATTAAAAAGACTTGATCCGTCGTGTGAAATATTGTTTGTGGGAACAGCGGGCAGAATGGAAACACGAATCGTTCCCAAAGCCGGTTTTGATATAAAAACCTTAAAAATGAACGGCTTTTCAAGAAAACTTTCACCGAAAGGCATAATCGAAAATATAAAAACGGTAGGACTTACACTTAAAGCGTCGTCCGAGGCGGAAAAAATCATAAGAGAATTCAGCCCCGATGTTGTTGTAGGTTTCGGCGGATATGTAACGGGCCCCGTGCTTAAAACCGCCGCTAAAATGGGAATTAAAACGGCAATTCATGAGCAAAATGCATTTCCGGGTGTTGCTAACAAAGCACTTGCAAAAACCGTCGATAAAGTAATGCTTACTGTCGAAGATGCCGAAAAATATATGAAATGCAAATATCCGCCGATAGTGACGGGACTTCCCGTGCGGCGTGAAATTGTTAAGGCAGACCGTGAATTCGCACGTGCGACACTCGGCGTAAAAAACGACGATATGCTCGTTCTTTCAATGGGCGGTTCGCTCGGTGCCAATGCAATAAACAATGCCGTTGCCGATATGTTAGAAAAACTCAAAGATGAAAAGGATATATATTTTCTTCATGCAACGGGAAAATACGGCGCTTGGGTAGGGGAACGTCTTACAAAAAAAGGTATTCCTTTCGGCAAGGGTACAAACGTTGAAATACGGGAATATATAGATAATATGGAAATTTGTCTTCCCGCTTGCGATTTGGTAATAAGCCGTGCGGGAGCAAGCTCTATTTCGGAAATTCAGGCACTTGCAAAGCCTTCGATTCTTATCCCGTCACCTAATGTGGCGGAAAATCATCAATATCATAATGCCATGGCTCTTGCCGAACATAACGGCGCAATACTGATTGAAGAAAAGAATCTTAACGAAAACATTCTCACCGAAACAGTGCTTGAACTGAAAAACAACAGAGAAAAATTAAACGAGCTGTCTGCCAATGCGGGAAAAAACGCAAAAACAAATGCGTTAAACGAAATTTGCAGAATAATATGCTCAATGGCACAGATTTAATAACATTTTCACGAATCCCGGCATAGTATGGGACGCAAGGAGTTTTTCCATACTGAAAAGGGCGTGTGAAAATTGGATAAAATAGTAATTAACGGTTCAAGAAGATTGAACGGAGAAATTACCGTTCAAGGTGCAAAGAACAGTGCGTTGCCAATACTTGTCGCAACCTTGTTGGTCGACGGAAAATCTGTAATACATAATTGTCCGAGGCTTTCGGATGTAGATGCAACAATTAAAATTTTGCGTTACCTGGGCTGCCGGGTGGAATGTGAGGGGCATACGGTTACGGTTGACTCGTCGGGAGTGTCCAAAAATGATGTGCCCGACAGTCTTATGCACGAAATGCGTTCCTCAATCGTGTTTTTAGGCAGCATTTTAGGACGAATGGGAAAAGCGGTTCTTTCAACTCCGGGAGGATGTGAAATAGGGCTGAGACCTATTGACCTACATCTTTCTTCAATGGAACAGTTCGGAGCAAAGGTGCTTGAAAAAGACGGCTTTATTATTTGCTCTGCCGAGGAAACGGGACTTGTCGGTACACGTATAACGTTGGCTTTCCCAAGTGTCGGGGCAACCGAAAACATTATTCTCGCCGCCGTTTTGGCAAAAGGAACGACAATAATAACCAATGCGGCACGTGAACCGGAAATAAGCGATTTAGCCGATTTTCTCAACCGTTGCGGTGCACGTATACACGGTGCTGGCGACAGCACTATAACTGTTGAAGGTGTAAAAAAACTTCATTCCGCCGAACATACGGTTATACCCGACAGAATTGTGGCATCGACATATATGATAGCGTCGGCGGTGACTAACGGGAAAATATGCTTGCGTGATATAATTCCGTCGCATATCGGACCGACAATTCAGCCTTTGCGTGAAGCGGGATGCGACATTGTGGTAAGCGGACGTTGGGTGTGCTTGAGTGCGCCTCCCAGACTTAACAGAATCAGAATGATACGTACAATGCCTTATCCGGGGTTTCCTACGGATGTTCAAGCGCAAATGATGGCACTTACAACCGTTGCCGACGGCACAAGCGTAATTGTCGAAAATATTTTCGAAAGCAGATTCAAACACATCGGTGAACTTTTACGGTTCGGTGCAAAAATAAACGTAGAGGGCAGAATGGCTGTCGTAGAAGGCGTTCGTAATTTGTACGGTGCAAACGCAAGAGCAACCGATTTACGCGGCGGTTCGGCTTTGATAATCGCAGGACTTTGTGCCAAGGGAACCACCGAAGTAACTCAAATACATCACATAGACAGAGGATATGAAAAGCCCGAAGAAGTTTTAGCTTTTCTCGGTGCTGATATTAAAAGGGTGAAGGACGATGAAAAAAACGAAAGCGAACAATAAAAGACAATATCAAAGTCAACTTTCGGGTGATGAGCGTATTATTTACCGTGCAAATTTGCGAAGAAAGAAAAACAAGCGAAAAAAGATGCTGTTTTTCTCGGTACTGTGCTCGTTTGTGCTTTTAATAGGCGTACTCGTCGTACTTCTTATGTTTTTTAACATAAACGAAATTACCGTAGCCGGCGACGATGTCTATTCGGACACGGAGGTAATAACGGCAAGTCAAATCGAACTCGGCGACAATTTGATATTTTTGTCGAAAAAGAAAATCAACGAAAGAATAACAACGCAATTATCGTATATAGGAAGTGTAAAAATAAAACGAAAACTTCCGTCATCACTTGAAATCACCGTAATTAAAACCGAAGCGGCGTTTGCAATAACGGAAAACGGAACGTATACCTTGCTCGACAAAAACGGCAAGGTTCTCGAAAAGGGAAACGAAACCGTCGGCGATAATATTATATTTTTGAGCTTGGGCACGGTTACGGAATCGCAAATAGGTCACATAATCGTTACCGAAGATGCGAAAAAACTTGAAAAATCTCTGAAAATTTATTCGTATTGCTGTGATTTGGGACTTTCCGACATTACAACTATGGATTTGGATGATCTCTATAACATAAAAATTGTTTATCAGGGCAGAATAATTCTTGAATTAGGCGAGGTTACAGACGGAAATATAGAGAAAAAAATACGGTTCGGCAAAGAAATTATCAATACTCAAAACGAAGAATATCCGAATTTCCGCGGAACAATAAATCTGACCGTTGACGGCCAGGGAAGTCTTTCCGAAGAAACTCAAACGACTACAACCTTACCTTCGGAAACACAGTCTGAAGCATTAACCGACGCGGACGAAGGGGCAAATGTAAACTCGCGTGAAGAATCAACCGAAAACGTAAGTGCGGCAGCTTAACAAAAAGATGTTAAAAAACCGTAAATTTTTCAAAAAAAGGCAAAAATTTCTGAAAAAATAAATACAATATATATTGCATTTACTTTTTAAAAGTGTTAAAATTATCTATGACTATAATGCATAGGTGTGAAAATTTCTATACATAGGAGGATGTTAAAATGGCATTCGAAATTGACAATCGTTATGAAGACATTACAAAAATTAAAGTAATCGGCGTCGGCGGTGGCGGCGGAAACGCTATTAACCGTATGGCAAAAGCCGGTATCAACGGTGTTGAACTTATCGCTATCAATACCGATAAGCACGTTCTCAGCTTTTCACAGGCAACACAAAAAATTCAAATCGGTGAAAAAGTAACTTCCGGTCAAGGCGCAGGCGCTAAACCCGAAGTGGGTCAAAAGGCTGCCGAAGAAAGCCGTGACGCTATTATCGAAGCTCTTAACGGTACTCACATGGTATTCGTTACTGCCGGTATGGGCGGCGGAACGGGTACAGGCGCAGCTCCTATTATTGCCGAAATCGCTAAAGAAAAGGGTATTCTTACAGTCGGAATCGTAACAAAGCCTTTCGCATTTGAAGGAAGCCGCCGTATGAAGCAAGCCGAAGCCGGTATTGCCGAGCTTGCACAACACGTTGACTCACTTATCATTATTCCTAACGAAAGACTTAAATATCTTCCCGACCAAAAACTTACATTTGCTAACGCATTCGCTATTGCCGATGATGTTCTTCGTCAAGGTGTAAACAGCGTTACAGAGCTTATTACAATGCCTCAGTTCATTAACCTCGACTTTGCCGACGTTACGGCTGTAATGAAAGACGCAGGTCACGCCCACATGGGTATCGGTCGCGCAAGCGGTAAAGACAAGGCGGAACAAGCAGCAAATTCAGCTATTTCAAGCCCGCTTCTCGAAACAACAATTACGGGTGCTAAGGGCGTTATTATCAGCATTACGGCATCTCCCGACATCACACTCGAAGACGTTGACACAGCTGCCGGCATTATCCGTTCGGAAGCCGACGAAGACGCAAACATCATTTTCGGTGTTGCATTCGACGATAAGCTCGACGACGAAATGGTTGTTACCGTTATTGCAACAGGTTTCGGCCTTGATTCAAACGGAATGGCAAAGAAACCGCACGCATCGTTCCCGCTTAACGGCCCGATGGACATTTCTTCAAACAGCAATTTCGGTGCCGATGATGACAATATGGACGACATCCTCGACCTTTTCAAGCCGAGAAGATAAACAAATAAACAAAATTAAATCCCTTGCTTTCGGCAAGGGATTTTTTTTGTGCTTATCGGATTTGGGCTTTACAGTGAGAAATCCTCCGGATTGAATTTTTCCAAAGCAATCGGTCTTCTCGGCTGCCTTTTTAAAACGTCGTAAACAAATTTTTTACAAGCAAAATTTTTTTCGACAATTCCCTTTTTCTTGCAAAGAACGGTTTCGCCGTCCGGCGACTCTTTACCGTTTGCACAATATGAGCAAGAGGGGGATATTTCTTTTTCGTTAAGTAACTTTTTCATTTAATCACCTTTGTTTTTAAACAGCCGAAAGACCGGCTTTCGAAATTTTCCATATCAAATATATCATACTTTTCTTTTTGTATCAATATCAAAAATCAAGATTACGCACATAATAATCAATGAGAAAAAGGCGAACGGAGAAACGGAAAAAGGTATTATTACGCTGTCGGCGGCACTGCCGAAGCTTGAGACGGTAACGGGAAATTTTAAAAGTAAAACAAAGCATATTACGGCGGAAAGTGCCGAATTTATTATTCTTACGACGAGAAAACGTGTGTATTTCAGTCCGCTTTGCGATATAAAACCGTATATTTGACAGTGTATACAAAATCCGCCGAAACCGATGATTGCGGAAATTACGGGTATTGACAATTCGTTGCAAGCAACGGTGCAGCCTTTTGTAACCTCCGTTACGGAATTTGTAAAAAGCAAAACGCCGTGACTTAAATTTAATGTATTTATACATTCCGTTAAAGCACTGAACAGCACAATCCAAGCACACATGGAAAAAATTGTGTTGACGGAGTCGGTCACCGATGCCGAAAGTACAAGTGACGTCATTTTGTCCTCTTTGAATAATGTCTTTTCAACCTTTTTCTTATCGTCGAAAAGTGCGGAAATAAAACCTAAAATCAAAGAAGAAAGGCAAACGGAAACATATATAATAACCCCCGCTTTTACACTTCCCAACATATTTATACCAACAGCCGTAATTGTAAAGGCGGGGCCGCCGTTAAAACAAAAAAGCAACAATCTCTGCGCTTGATTTTTCGTGATTTTCCCACTTTCGAGAAGTGAAGACGTCATTTTCGCACCTATCGGAAAACCGCCGATAAATGACATCAATATAACGGGAACGGTGCATTCCGGCTGCCTAAAAAAAGTACGGCTGACGGGTGAAAAAAATCTGAAAAAAGGAGAAAACATTTCGGAACGGACTATATATGTACTCAATATCAAAAACGGAAAAAGCGAGGGAATAATCGTGTAGACACAAATCTCAAGTCCGTTTTTTACTCCGTTGCCGACGGTTTGAGGCATTTTGAACATAATAAACAGTAATATGACTGTGACAGCCAATTCGAAAAAGTGCTTTTTAAATTTAACGGTAATCATATTTACACCCCTTAAATTATATTTTAAAAGCCGTAAGATAATGAATTATTTGTAAGAAGAATCATATAATTTTATGAAATATTTTTACAAAGGTGTGTTCTATGTCAAAGAGTAAAAAAAGAAAAGCAAAAAGACCGGTTACAATGCCGGAAACTTTTTTTGCGGAGCCGAAAATCGAAATGCTCGGAAACCGTGAAATAATTGTTGATGGCTGTAACGGTGTGGTGGAATATGACGAAAACATTATAAAACTTAATACGGGTACGATTGTTATAGGCATTACGGGTGCCGAGTTGATTATAAGTTCTTTCGACAACAATGTGGCTGTAATATGCGGCAAAATTGTCGAAATCGGCTTTACTTCATAGGTGATAATATGATAGTTATAACTTTTTTGAGAAATCTTGTCGGATACGTGTGCTTTAGGGCGTACGGAGGCTTTGCGGACAGATTTTTGAATTTGTGTACAAGCGAGAATATTTCACTGTGGAATATTCAAAATGTCGGAGGACGAATAACGGCGTGTACGTATATTAAAGATTATCTCCGTATTCGCAAAGCCGCGAAAAAATCCGGTATGAGAGTTATGTGCGTTGAAAAAAGAGGTTTGCCGTTTTTTATAAGACAAAATAAAAAACGTGCGGGACTTTTTGTTGGCATTGCCGCATCGTTGATAGCTGTCTTTATGCTTTCTCAGTTTACTTGGAGCATTTCCGTTGTCGGCAATACGACACTCGAAAATGAATATATATTGGAAATTTTCGAGAAATACGGAATAAAGGTAGGTACGAAAATAACAAAGGAAGAAATAGAATACGCAGTTGATATGGCAATGAAAGAAATCGAAACTCTTTCGTGGGCGGCGGTTAATAAAAAAGGCAGTGTTGCCGTAATCGAAGTGCGTGAAAAAACACAGGCACCGCAGATGTATGATGCGAGCAAGCCGACAAATCTCGTGGCAAGCGAAGACGGTGTTGTTTTGAGTGTCGACGTGCTTTACGGCAAAGAGGAGGTTAAACCGGGCTCTGCCGTAACAAAAGGTGATTTGCTGATAGGCGGCGTTGTGACGCACCGTGACGGTACCGAATCGCTTATTCACGCAGACGGATATGTGAAAGCGCTTGTGAGAAAAAACGGCTCTTTTTCATATAACGATTTTACATATTATAGCTTAACCGACTCGGATTCGAGAAAAGTCATTTTCTTTTTCGGCATAAAAATTCCGCTCGGCAAAGTCGCTGTATATGATTTTCGCACGGAACATAAATCTTTTGCGGAAAGTGACAAAAATCTGTTGCCTTTGGGAATAATAACAGAATACTCGGCAAGCTTTTCGACGGAGAAAACGGATTTGAGTGATTCCGTGAAAAACAAAACGGCACTTTTCGGCTGTGCGTTAAGCAGTAAAAATATGCTTGAATATTGTGATATAAAAAACGGTGTTGTCGAAAAAACCGATACGGGCTATTTGTTTTATGCGGAATGTGAGCAGGAAATCGGAAAATTACAAGAGATTTATGTTGAAAAAGATAATGACACGGAATAAAAAATGTGTTATAATATATTAAATATGAGGAATTTTAAAGGCAGCGTGAAAAAAGTGTTTGAACAAATTATAAATGTTGACAGAATGGAACAGACTGTCAGTCTTTTCGGCAGCTTCGATGAAAATGTCAAAATGATCGAAGCTCAGTATTCCGTTCATATTGTGAGCCGCGGTTCAGAAATTAAGGTCAGCGGCGAAGCGGAGAATGTCGCAAAAGCGGTAAGAGCCGTAAACGGACTTTTGATGCTTATAAATCGCGGTGAAGCTTTGTCGGAACAAAACGTGCGTTATGTATTTTCGCTTGTCAACGAAGGAAACGACGACAGACTTTCCGAAATGACGGGTGACTGCGTTTGCATTACCGCAAAGGGTAAACCGATTAAGCCGAAAACATTGGGGCAAAAAAAATATCTTGAAAGTATAAAAAACAACACTATTACTTTGGGCGCCGGGCCTGCCGGAACGGGTAAAACTTATTTGGCGGTTGCCATGGCGGTTAACGCCTTCAGAGCCAAAGAAGTAAACAGAATTATTTTGACACGTCCCGCCGTTGAAGCCGGCGAAAAGCTCGGATTTTTACCCGGCGATTTACAGCAAAAGGTTGATCCTTATCTTCGACCGCTGTACGACGCGCTTTTCGATATGCTCGGTGCGGAAAGTTTTCAGCGGTATCAAGAACGCGGAAGCATTGAGGTGGCACCGCTTGCTTATATGCGCGGACGCACACTTGACGACAGCTTTATTATTTTAGATGAAGCACAGAACACAACAAGAGAGCAAATGAAAATGTTCTTAACACGTCTCGGCTTCAATTCGAAAATCGTAGTGACGGGCGACATAACTCAAATCGACTTACCCGACGGTAAAAAATCGGGGCTTGTTGAAGCAATGAAAATTTTAAAAGGCATTGACGATATTGCCATAAATACATTTACGGAAAAAGACGTTGTCAGACACCGTCTTGTACAGGATATAATAAAGGCTTATGAAAAGCAGGAAGTGAGGAAACAAAGATGAATGAAAAACTCAGAGTGATTATTGATAATCAGCAAAATGTTATGAAGATACCTACGGGCGTAAGAATGCTTATACGCCGTTGCTGTAAAGCCGTTCTTCAAAATGAGGGCTTTACCGATATGGCTGAAATAAGCGTTACGTTTGTCGATGACGAAACGATACACGAACTTAATAAAAAACACAGAAATATTGACAGAAGTACCGACGTGCTTTCTTTCCCCATGGGTGAAAACGGCGTGTACGATACAAATCTCGATACGGGAGCAAAGATTTTAGGCGACATTATTATTTCCATTGAACACGCTTACGACCAAGCCGAAAAATACGGGCATACGTTGGAACGTGAAATCGGATTTTTAACCGTTCATTCGCTTCTTCATCTTTTGGGATACGACCATGAGGACGGCGGACTTCAAGCGGTTCAAATGAGAGAAAAGGAAGAAGCGGTTCTTACGATAATAGGGCTGAAACGCAACGGAAGTTATTATTTTGACGAGGAATAATTATGAAAAGCTTAATCAAAAGTTTCGGATATGCTTTCAACGGAATATTTACGGCATTAAAAAACGAGCGTAATATGAGGATACATACGGTATGTATGATTTATATGTACTTTTTTCTCTTCGCATTTGACTTTTTCGAAATATCAAAGACTCAGCTTGCGATAATTTTTCTCGCAAACGGTCTTGTAATGGGCGCCGAACTTATAAATACGGCGGTGGAGGCCGTGGTTGATATGCACGGTGAGGAACACACGTTAAACGGTAAAATCGCAAAAGACTGTGCGGCGGGTGCCGTGCTGATTTTTACGATTTTTTCGGTTCTCTGCGGAATAGCGATTATGTATCAGCCTAAAGCTTTTGAATTGCTTTTCACGTATTTTTCGGACAACCCCGTCAGCATAATAATCTTTATCGTCTCAATAATTATTTTCAGCATTTTTATATTTTTCGGTTACGGAAAAAAGGAGAATAAATGAATACACCAAAAACAGCTTTTATTGCAATAGTAGGTAAAGCCAACGTAGGCAAATCATCAATACTCAACAGACTTTTAGGACAAAAAATCGCCATTGTATCGTCAAAGCCACAAACGACAAGGACGAGAATAATGGGCGTACTTACGACAAACGATAACGTACAGCTTGTATTTACCGATACACCCGGTTTTCATAAGCCGAAAACAAAACTCGGCGAAAAAATGGTTAAAGCGGTAAGCGACAGTATTGAGGGCGTTGACGCATGCCTTCTGGTTGTCGAACCGGAGGGAGAACTTAATCAGTCGGAACTTGAACTTTTGGAAAAAATCAAAAAAGGTAAAAATCCCGCCGTACTCGCAATCAATAAAATCGACACGGTTAAGGATAAGGAAAAGCTGATTTCACGTATGGCAGAGCTTTCTTCTCATTACGATTTTGACGCAATCGTGCCGGTTTCCGCACAGACGAACAGCGGAATAAACGAACTTCTCGACGAACTGAAAAAACTCGCATTTGAGTCGGAACACTTTTTCCCCGACGACACACTCACCGACCAACCGGAAAGGGTTTTGGCGGGGGAGATAATACGTGAAAAAATATTAAGACTTCTTGAAAAAGAAATTCCTCACGGTACGGCTGTAAGCATTGAAAAAATGCGTGAGAGAAGTGACGGAATTATGGACATTGAAGCCGTAATTTATTGCGAGCGTGAAAGCCATAAAGGAATAATAATCGGAAAAGGCGGAAATATGCTTAAAAAGATTTCCACTTACGCACGTCAGGATATGGAAAAATTCTTCGGCTGCAAAATCAATTTGAAATGTTGGGTAAAGGTTAAAGAAGGCTGGAAAAACAGAGAAGGACTTATTCATAATTTCGGCTTAGATTAAAATATTACCATTTATAATTTAATGCTATCCGCACAAATTACTAATGATAAAAATTAAGGTGGTAATTTGTTATGGATAATATGTCAATTTGGAGCAAATTTACTGAAAGCGGCAAGGTCGAAGATTATTTGATGTACAAAAAATCTCTTCAAAATAAAACGATACAGTATGAGGACGAATCAGAATATGAAGACGAATACGGACGGACTGATACTAAAAGAACAGAGTATCGGTGAAAAGGATAAGCTCGTTACCGTTTTGACAAGGCACAACGGTCTTGTAAGGGCTTTTGTACACGGTGCGAAAAGCTTTAAAAACAAAAAAAACAGTGCGACCGGAATGTTTTGCTATTCCAAGCTGTCTTTTTATAAAACAAAGGACAGTTACATAATTGATGAAGCCGAGCCGCTGGAAACTTTTTTCGGACTTCGTGAAGACATTATGAAAATTTCACTTGCTCAGTATTTTTGCGAGCTTGTAATGTCTTTGGTACAGGAGGACGGAGATACAGAAGAATATTTACGACTCATTTTGAATTCTTTTCACTTCCTCGCAAAAAACAAACTGCCGCTTGAACAGGTAAAGGCGATTACGGAAATGCGCTTGATGTGTATAGCCGGTTTTATGCCTAATCTTATAGCTTGTGAGCATTGCGGCGAATACGAAACGGATACTATGTATTTCGACATCGACGGCGGACTTTTGTATTGTGAAAACTGCGTATCCTCAAACGCTCTTCTCGGACTTGATATAGGTCTTGTTAAGGCTATCCGTCATATTTGCTTTTCGGAATTCGAAAAGATTTATTCTTTTAAGATGGAAGAATACGCACTTCCGGATTTGTCGTATGTTACGGAAAAATATTTGCTTTCGCAAATGCAAAAAGGCTTTAAAACTTTAGACTTTTATAACAGTTTATATAAGGTATAAAATATGAACAAATATTGTATTTCACTCGAACTTGATAAAATTCTCGATATGCTGTCCGATACCGCTTCAAGTACGGATGCCAAAGAGTCGGCATTGCAACTGAAACCTAAGACGGATTATTTTGAGGTACTTGAACTGCTTGATAAAACGGAAGCGGCTTATATTCTTATTGCCAAATTCGGCGCACCGTCGTTTTCGGGATTGCAAAACGTAAACAATGCTTTAAATCGTGCGGCGGCAGGCGGCTCTCTTTCGGCGGCAGAACTTTTGAAAATTGCATTAACGCTGAAAATTATTCGCGGAATTACGGAATGGCATGAAAAATGTGCCGGAATGGAAACTCAACTCGACGATTTGTTTAATTCGCTTTATCCGAATAAATATCTCGAAGATAAAATTACTAATGCGATTATAAGCGAAACAGAAATAAGCGATAATGCTTCATCGGAATTAAAAGAAATACGACGTAAAAAACGTCATTTTGAAAACAGAATCAGAGAACAACTCGACTCAATGATTCATTCGAGTCATTATGCGAAATATCTTCGTGACGGAATAATTACGCAAAGAAACGGCAGATTTGTCGTACCCGTTAAATCGGAAAACCGTAACGACATAGCCGGTATGGTTCACGATACATCGGGCAGCGGCGCTACGGTGTTTATCGAGCCTGCCGCCGTGGTGGAAGCAAATAATGAAATAAAAGTACTCGAAAGTCGTGAACAAGAGGAAATCGAAAGAATTCTCTACGAACTTTCTCAAATGGCGGGCGACTTTCGGGATACGGTCAAAATAAGCTTTGATTCGGCTACACAGCTTGATCTTCATTTTGCAAAAGCACATTTGGCGTACAAAATGAAGGCGAGCCGTCCCATACTCAACAACGACGGCGAAATTTTGCTGAAAAAAGCAAGACATCCTCTTATCGACCCTAAAAAAGTGGTTCCCGTGGATATAAATCTCGGCATCGACTTTGACTCTCTTGTAATCACGGGTGCAAATACGGGCGGTAAAACGGTTGCGATTAAAACAATCGGACTTCTGACCTTAATGGCGGAGTGTGGATTGATGCTCCCCGTTACCGATAACAGTAAGATTTCCGTTTTCAAAAACGTGCTTGCCGACATAGGCGAAGAACAAAGTATCGAACAATCACTGTCAACGTTTTCCGCACATATGACAACTATTGCGGATATTCTCGACAAAGCCGATGACAGCAGCCTTATTCTCATCGACGAACTCGGTGCGGGTACCGATCCCGTTGAAGGTGCGGCTCTTGCGGTTTCGATACTCGAAACATTGCGTAAAAAAGGCGCGAAAATCGCATCGACAACTCACTATTCGGAACTCAAGGAATATGCACTTAAAACAAAGGGTGTTGAAAACGGCTGCTGTGAATTTGACGTGTCGTCGCTTCGTCCTACATACAGACTTTTAATAGGTATGCCCGGACGTTCCAACGCTTTGGCTATCGCCGGAAGACTCGGAATCGACGAGAGCATAATCGACTATGCGAAAGCCTTGATTTCCGAAGAAGATACTCGGTTTGAGGACGCTGTCGATACTCTCGAAAATGCTCGTAAAACTCTTGAAGATGACCGTGAACGCCTTGAAAAAGAAAAAGAAGAAATTCTAAGACAAAAAGAAAATGCAGAAAAATCGGTGGAAAAGGCAAAGGCTCAAAGCGAAAAAGAAATCGAACGTGCGAAAAAAGAGGCGGAAAGAATTGTCGAAACGGCTCGCCGTGCCGGAAATTCTCTGTTGCTTGAAATCGAACAGTTGAAAAAAGAACAGGCAAAAGAAAAAAATCTTCAGGAAATAGCACGTAAGGCAAAGGCGGCAATGGGACGCCAAATGGACAAAATGGACGAAATTACAAACGGGCTGCAAGACGATGACGGAGAATATACACTTCCGAGGCCGCTTAAAACGGGAGATCGTGTGTTTGTGAAATCTCTCGGCGGTGAAGCGGAAGTTATTTCGGTTGACGAAAAGAAGAATGCCGTTCAAATTCAGTCGGGACTTATAAAGATGAAGGCAGAACTGTCCGATATTCGACTAATCGGTGCCAAAAAGCAAACACAAACTAAAAAAACGTACAAAACGGTTCATACCGGTTCAAACACACCGTCGGCATCGACTTCGAGTATTGACTTGCGAGGTGCGACCGTCGAGGAGGCAATGCTCGACCTTGATAAATTTATTGATGGGGTGCTTCGTTCGGGACTCAATGAAATTACCGTTATTCACGGTAAGGGGACAGGTGCGCTCAGAAAGGGTATTCACGTATATTTACGTAAGCATCCGAACATAAGAACATTCCGCGTCGGAACGTTCGGTGAGGGTGAAGAAGGCGTGACAATAGCGGAGTTGAAATAATAACTTGCAAAAAAAATATATGTGTGATATCATAAATTTAAATTAGGAAGGAAGCGATTTCTGTGAATAAAAAGATTTTAGCGGTTTTAGTACTTGCGATGGTTCTCGTTATGACTTTTGCCGCTTGTAAGAATAATGAATACGAAGAAACGGGTACAACCAATGAATCGACTACTGCTCAAAAGCACGTTTCAATCGTAACGGGACCGGACGACGACGGCTTCTTCGGTGAAGACATTATTGATCCGAATACTGGTGAAAAGATTGAATCTACGTCGAACAGCACCCCAAGTTCTTCGGACAAAGGCAACACAACCGGCACAAGTAACGGCGGTAAAACCGAAGATACCCCAAGCACAGCACCGTCCGAGGAAACAACATCTTCTCAGTCCGTAAATGTCGGCAGAGATCCGAAGCAAGCTTCTGTTAAGTGGTCGGACATTAAAAATGCGTAATTTTCGCAATTTTTGTTAAAAAATATCTTGACAAAAGTTTTATGTTTTAGTATAATAGCGTCCTGTAAAGTCAAATTCCTTTACAGGACTTATTTTTTTGATAGGGGGTGTCATTATGGCAAATAGTGTTGAAATTACAATGTTGCTTGACTTGTACGGTGAAACATTGACGGCAAAACAGCGTGACTATCTTAACTATTATTATAATGACGACTTATCCCTTTCCGAAATAGCCGAAAACGAAGGAATAACACGGCAGGGCGTACGCGATTCAATCAAAAGGGCGGAAACACTTCTTTTGGATATGGAGTCAAAATTGCATTTTTCAAAAAAAATTACCGAAATGCAAAACGGACTCGACAGCATAATACAATGTGCCGAAGATATAAACGAGTACAATCTGTCTCACGGACTTTCACGTGAAATCAACGATATAACAGTTAAGATAAAGTCAATAGCACTTTCCTTGACAGAATAGGAGACGTTATGGCATTTGAAGGTTTATCAGATAGACTTGAAGCGGCTTTTCAACGATTGAAAAGTAAGGGCAGTCTTACGGAAAGCGACGTTAAAGAAGCTATGCGTGAAGTTCGTCTTGCACTTTTAGAGGCTGACGTTAACTATAAAGTTGCAAAGGACTTTACGGCAAAGGTGACTGAGCGTGCAATAGGCTCTCAAGTAATGAAAAGTCTTACACCGGCACAAACGGTTATCAAAATAGTCAATGAAGAATTAACCGATTTGATGGGCGGAACTCAAACACGACTCGCTTATGCAAGCCATCCGCCGACAGTTGTTATGATGTGCGGACTTCAAGGTTCGGGTAAAACAACACACTGTGCGAAAATCGCACGTAAACTTAAAAGTGAAAATCACAGACCGCTTCTGGTAGCGTGCGACATTTACCGACCGGCTGCCATTAAGCAACTTCAGGTTGTGGGTGAGCAAGTTGACGTTCCCGTGTTTGAAATGGGACAGACAGATCCCGTGGTTATAGCCAAAGAAGCTATTAAGCTTGCGAAAGATAAGGGCTACGATTACGTGTTTATTGATACTGCGGGCCGTTTGCATATCGACACTGAGCTTATGAACGAGCTTAAAAACATTAAGAGCGAGGTTCATCCTCATGAAATTTTGCTCGTAATCGACTCAATGCTCGGTCAAGATGCCGTTACGGTTGCAAGCACGTTCAACGACGAACTCGGAATTGACGGAATGGTTCTCACAAAGCTTGACGGTGATACTCGCGGCGGTGCGGCACTTTCGGCAAGAGCCGTTACGGGAAAGCCGATTAAATTTGTCGGTACGGGCGAAAAACTTGACGAACTCGATTTCTTCTATCCCGACAGAATGGCTTCGAGAATTCTCGGAATGGGTGATGTGCTTTCGCTTATCGAAAAAGCGGAAACGGCACTTGACGAGAAAAAAGCACTTGAGCTTGAACAAAAGCTTCGCAAAAACAAGTTTGACCTTGAGGATTTGCTTGACCAAATGCAACAGGTTAAAAAAATGGGCAGTATGAAAGACATTCTTTCGATGCTTCCCGGCATAAATAAAAAAATCAAGGACGTTGACGTTGACGACGGACAGCTTGACAGAATGAGGGCTATCATTGAGTCAATGACAATAAAAGAAAGACGCAATCCCGATATCATCAATCCGTCACGCAAACGCAGAATTGCGGCCGGTTGCGGAATGCAGGTTGAAGACGTTAACAGACTTCTCAATCAGTACCGCCAAATGCAGAAAATGTTTAAGCAGTTTAATTCCAAAGGCTTTAAACGAAAAATGCGTCAGATGGGCGGAATGAACGGTATGGGCGGCTTCCCGATGTAAGCAAACACATAAAAGTGTTTTAAATAAATTTTTTTATATATTTTGGAGGAAAACAAAATGGCAGTAAAAATCAGACTTCGCAGAATGGGTGCTAAAAGAGCTCCTTTTTACAGAGTAGTAGTAGCAGATTCTCGTTATCCGAGAGACGGCAGATTTATCGAAGAAATCGGTACTTACAATCCGATGACAAATCCCGCTGAAATCAAAATCGACAACGACAAGGCTGCTGAATGGCTTAAGAACGGTGCTCAACCGACTGACACTGTTAAGGTTCTTCTTAAGAAGAGCGGTGCTATTAAATAAGAAAGGTCTCTGAAAAATGAAGGAACTTCTTATTACTATCGTTAAAGGACTTGTTCAAAATCCAGACGCAGTAAGTGTAACGGTTGACGAAGTCGATGACCGTGGCATAACAGTGTATCATCTTCACGTTGCAGAGGACGATATGGGCCGTGTTATCGGTAAACAAGGACGTATAGCTAAGGCTATCCGTACCGTTGTTAAAGCCGGTGCAACACGTACAGGTGAAAAGGTTCAAGTCGACATTGACTGATTGAATTCAAAAAAGGCAGACACTTTTGTCTGCCTTTTTGCAACCTTAAAGGTCTTTTTCGAACATCGGAAGGAATTTTTATAAATGGTAAAAAAATATCTGGAGTTAGGGCAAATTGTATCAACACACGGAATAAAGGGTGAAGTGCGTTTTAACCCGTGGTGCGATACGCCGGATTTTGTGAAAAAATTCAAAACTTTGTATTTTGATAAAAACGGCGAAAAAAGTATAGGTGTGCTGTCGGCACGTCCGCACGGAAACGTTGTGATTTTAATGTTGGACGGCGTTGACGACATTGACAAAGCGCGTGCTTTAAGAAACAAAATTCTTTATATAAAAAGAGATGACGCCAAGCTGGAAAAGGGAGTCTGGTTTAGACAAGAACTTTTTGACTGTACTGTTTTCGATAATGCTACGGGTGAAAAATTAGGCGTAATTTGTGACGTGAGCGAAACGGGAGCCAACGATGTGTGGCACATTAAAACAGCTAAAGGCAGTGAGGCACTTATCCCCGCTGTAAAAGATGTTATAGCGTCGGTTGACGTCGAAGAAGGAACAATAAAAATAAATGTCTTAAAAGGACTTTTTGAAGATGAAGATTAACATAATGACTCTTTTCCCCGAAATGTGCGAAGCTGTCCTTTCGGAGAGTATAATCGGCAGAGCAAGGGAGAACGGCTTTGTAGAAATAGAATGTGTGAATATCCGAGATTTCACGAAAGATAAGCACAAACGTGTTGATGATGCGCCATACGGCGGCGGTATGGGTATGCTTATGCAAGCACAACCGATTGCCGACTGCTATAAAGCCATTTGCGAAAAAAATCCGATGAAAAATCATTTGATTTATCTTTCGCCGTGCGGTGAAACGCTCACACAAAAAAAGGTTAAAGAATTAGCCGAATACGAACAGATTACTTTACTTTGCGGTCATTACGAGGGCGTTGACCAAAGAGTTATAGATGCACTTGTCGACGAGCAAATTTCAATAGGCGATTATGTGCTTACGGGCGGCGAACTGCCCGCGTTGGTGCTTGCCGATTCGGTTGCGAGAATGCTCCCCGGAGTCCTTCCAAATGATGAGGCAAAAGAACTCGAAAGCCATTATGACGGACTTTTGGAATATCCTCAATACACACGGCCTTATGAGTGGAACGGTATGAAGGTGCCGGACATTTTGCTTTCGGGACATCACGAAAATATTGATAAATGGAAACGCGAACAGTCTGTATTGATGACGGCAAAATACCGTCCCGATATGTTGAAAAAAGCACAACTCACCGACAAAGAAAAAGAGCTTTTGTCGAAAAACACAAAAAAATAGCGAAATTTTCAAAAAACAGAACGTTTATTCATATTTTAGACATATAAAATATGAATTTTTTACAAAAAATACTTTTGCTTGTTGTCAAAATAAACAAACTTGCCCCTTGTGAAAAAGCCGTTTTTGTTTTTTTGACTGAATTGTATTTGCGGCTCGGTTTTTTCGTTGACGGAGAAAAGAATTGTGGTATAATATATTAGTAACAAAGGTGTTTTAATCTATTGTTTTATAAAATTTATCATTTGGGAGAATGAATTATGTATACTAAAGAAGTTGAAGTTAAAAATCAAGTTGGCTTACACGCACGTCCGGCAACATTCTTTATTCAAAAAGCAAACGAATTCAAGTCATCAATCTGGGTTGAAAAAGAAGACAGAAGAGTAAACGCAAAGAGTCTTCTCGGTGTTCTTTCACTTGGTATTATGGGCGGCACAACAATCCGTATTCTTGCAGGCGGTGCCGATGAGGAACAAGCTGTCGATGAGCTTGTTAAACTTGTTGAATCCGGTTTTGCCGAATAATTTAAAACACAAATTTTGGCACACCGTTTTTTTGCGGTGTGCTTTATTTTTTGCCTTTTATATGGTATCATATATTAAGCATCGGTAAAGGCGGTGAGACTTGTGAATAAAAAACTCGGTGTCCTCAGAGAAAAATCTATGAAACTGCCGTTGACTCCCGGCGTTTACATAATGAAAAACAAGCAGGGAAAAATTATATATATAGGTAAAGCGAAAAAGCTTAAAAACCGTGTCAGCCAATATTTCGGCTCGCAAAACAATCACAGCATCAAAGTTCGAAAAATGGTTGAAAACGTTGACGATTTTGACTATATTTTGACCGACAGTGAATTTGAAGCTCTCGTTTTGGAAGCAAGCTTAATTAAGCAAAACTTACCGAAATATAATATTTTGCTGAAGGACGATAAAGGATACAGTTATATTAAAATCACAAAAGAAGCGTATCCTAAAATTTCCGCCGTTTTGCAAAAAGACGACGAAAACGCCGAATATTTAGGCCCTTACACAAGCTCGTATTCCGTAAAACAAGCCGTTGACGAGGCAAACAAAATTTTTATGCTGCCGCAGTGCAACAAGTCTTTTCCGTCTGATTTTAAAAAAGGCAGACCGTGTCTTAATTATCACATTTCACGGTGTATGGGCGTTTGCAACGGTAAAATCGGCGAAAAAGAATATAACGAAATCGTAAATGAAGCAATAGATTTTCTCAAGGGCGACATTCATAAAATCGTGTCGGAACTTAAGAAAAAAATGAATGACAGTGCAGAACGCTGCGATTTTGAAAGTGCTGCGAAATACCGTGACAGAATTCGTGCAATTCAAAATATGCAAACACGCCAAAAGGTAGTTACCGAAACGGGTGAGTCAAAGGATGTGTTTGCGGTCGCAACGAACGAAGACGATTCGTGTGTGATGGTGCTGCGTTACGAAAACGGCAGACTGTGTGACAGCGAACAGCATTTTATAGATAAAAATATGATGGATGAAAATATCCGGCGTGAGTTTATTATTCAATATTATTCCCTCCGTTCCATACCGCAAAAAATACTGCTTGACGAAGGTTTTGAAGATATTGACCTTTTAGGCGATTATTTGACTGGTTTGCGTGGAAAAAAGGTAACAATAACGGTGCCTCAAAAAGCCGACGGATTAAAACTTGTGAATATGTGCCGTGAAAACGCTTTTGAAAAATTGGCACAGAAAAAGGGCAAAACAATAACGGAAATACGCGTACTTGTCGAGCTGCAAGAACTGTTGGGGCTTTCAAATGTTCCGCGTTACATTGAGTCTTACGATATTTCTCATACCGGCGGTGCCGATAATGTAGCGGGAATGGTCGTCTTTAAAAACGGAAGACCGCTTAAACGGGCATACCGTACGTTTAACATTAAATCATTTGTCGGACAGGATGACTACGGCTCAATGCGAGAAGTCCTTGAAAGAAGATTTAACGAGTACAAAAAACTGCAAGGTGAAAATCGAACCGAGGGCTTCGGGAAGATGCCGGACCTTATTTTGCTTGACGGCGGCAAAGGACAGGTTGCCGCGGTTAAGGAAGTGCTTGACAAAATGAATATTGACGTCGCCGTTTTCGGTATGGTCAAAGATTCAAAACACAAAACACGTGCCATAACGGGCGACGGCGGAGAAATAGCAATCAATTCCGTTCGCAGCGTGTTTACGTTGGTGTCCGAAATTCAAGAAGAAGTGCACAGATTTTCCGTGGATTTTCATCACAAAAAGCATACGAAACGCGGACTTGAATCGTCCCTTTTGAAAATTGACGGAGTCGGTCCGCAAAAAGCACAGATACTTCTGAAAACCTTTAAAACAATTAAGGCTATCAGTGAGGCGTCGGTTGAAGAATTGGAACAGGTTAAAGGCATTCATCATGAACTTGCCGAAAAAATATATGAATTTTATAACGGAGAAAAACAATGATAGATACGATTATTTTTGATTTAGACGGTACATTACTCAATACACTTGACGATTTAACGGACAGCGTGAATTTCGCACTCGGCAGACAGAATTTTCCGCTTCGGACAAAAGACGAAATTCGTTTGTTTGTCGGAAACGGTATAAAAAAACTTGTTGAACGTGCGGTGCCCATGGGTACGGATGCCGAAGATTTCGATGTTTGCTTTAAGGATTTCGGAGATTATTATAAATTGCACATGGAAGACAAAACGGCACCTTACGAAAACATAAACGATATGCTCGAAAGTGTGAAAAAAGCAGGCTTTAAAACCGCAATCGTAACTAATAAGATTGATTATGCGGCACAGGATTTGTGCAAAAGAATGTTCGGCGATACGATTGATTTGGTTGTCGGAAGTGTCGACGACAGACCGAACAAGCCCGCCCCCGACGGAGTATATTTTGCCCTTGATAAATTAAAAAGCACAAGGGAAACCGCAATATTTGTCGGCGATGCCGATACGGATATCCTTACGGCGAAAAATGCGGGACTTACGTCAATAGGTGTGCTTTGGGGATTCAGAGACAGAAAAACAATAGAAAAAGAAGGCGCCGAATATATCGTTGAAACGGTAAAAGAGCTTGAAAATCTGCTTATTTCTTTAAAATAGAAGCGGTTGTGACAGCACTTTTCGGCAAAATTATAAAAAAAAATTTGACAAATCGCAGTAAAAATGGGATAATACTGCTATGTATTGATCGGTTGGAGAAATTTATGAGAGTTATAACAGGCGAAGCAAGAGGCAGAAAACTTGTGACATTGGAGGGCGAGGATGTTCGTCCTACAACTGACAGAGTCAAAGAAGGAATGTTTAATATTATTCAATTTGACCTTGAAGGCGCAAGTGTTTTGGACTTGTTTGCCGGTTCCGGCCAGCTCGGTATCGAGGCGTTGAGCCGTGGTGCAAAGCACTGTACGTTTGTTGATTCGTCAAACCGTTCGATAGATGTCGTTAAGCAAAATCTCAAGTCGGTCGGCTTTGAAAAAAGAGCGAGTGTCTTTTGCGGCGAGTCGAAAATGTATATCGGTTTAAGCCGTGACAGATTCGATATAGCTCTTTTGGATCCGCCTTATAATAAAAATATTATTTGCGATGTTTTGCCGTCTGTTGCCGAAAAAATGAATGACGGCGGCGTGATTGTCTGCGAAAGTGCATTAAACGAAGAAATGCCGGACAGTGCATCGGAATTTGAAAAATACCGTGAGTACAAATACGGTAAGATAAAGCTTACCGTGTACAGAAAGAATAAGTGAGAGTTATGAGAACCGTAATTTGCCCCGGCAGTTTTGATCCCGTAACAAACGGTCACCTTGATATTATCGAACGAAGCTCAAAACTTTTCGATAATGTTATTGTTGTTGTAATGAAAAATCCCTCGAAAACAAATTTTTGTTTCAGTCCCGAAGAACGTGCGGAACTTATTCGCCGTTGCACGAAGGACATTCCGAATGTCGAGGTTGACATTTATGAGGGACTTCTTGCGGAATATGCCAAGAAGAAAGAGGCTGTCGCCGTTGTTAAAGGACTTCGTGCCATGTCTGATTTTGAATATGAATTTCAACAGGCACAGATGAACAAAAAATTGAACAGTGAGCTTGAAACGGTGTTTATCAACACACGAATCGAAAATTTGTATTTGAGCTCAAGCGTTGTTAAGCAGATTTGCGAATTGGGCGGGGATATAAGTCATTTTGTTCCCGAAATAATTCGTGATGATATAGTAAAAAGAATTAAAAGAGGTGTAAGTAAATGACAATAGAAAATTTACTTGACGAAATCGAAGCAATACTCGAAGAAGGAAAATCAATGCCGTTCTCATCAAACCTTTTGGTTGATGCACAGGCAATAAAAACAGCAATCGAAGACATTAGACTTAATATGCCCGATGAACTTATGCAAGCAAGAAAGATTGCATCGGAAAGAAAAGAAATTCTTGCGGGTGCACAGGATAATGCCGATAAGATTATCGAAAAAGCACATCTTCGAGCAAAAGAAATCATTTCGGAAGACGAAATTACGAGAGGTGCCGAAGCTCAAGCCGCTGAAATTATGCAACAGGCAAGAGCACAAGCAAACGAAATCGTCGAGCAAGCAAGAGCTTCTGCGGCAGAACTTACCGAACAAGCAAGAACTTGGGCTATGGATATGCGTACAAGTGCAAGCGAATACGTTGAGAATATTGTCGGTATTGCCGATGAGACACTTACGAATTCCGTTAACGAAATTCGCCGTGCACGTCAGCATTTGAGAGCTGCTTCTCAAGCAAAAAGAGTTGACGACTAAAAAGTAATACTCATATATCAAACACCTCGTAGCATATTTATTTGTATAAAATGTCTTCGAGGTGTTAATTTATGTTTGTGTATTCAATAAAGTCTAAACAGATTAAAGCCGTTTTCTTGATAGTCTTCACCGTTGTGACGGTTATTTGTCTTTTTGTATTGGCAAAGGAAAGCAAAGAAACGGGCAAGGACACTGACATAAATTTAAAAGCATCGACTCAAGAAGAAAGAGTAAATTTTATTTCGCAATTCGGATGGGAAATTGACGAAGAACCCGTTGAGGTGTGCGAAGTTATCATTCCCGCCGAGTTTGACGAAACGTATACCTCATATAACGAAATACAAAAGAATCAAGGGTTTGACTTAACAGCTTATGCGGGCAAAAGAGTAAAGCGTTGGACTTATTGCATAAAAAATTATGAGGACTATGAAAATCAGGATTTTATCCGTGTGAATATACTTGTCTATGACGGAATAGTTATAGGCGGAGACGTATGTTCGCTGGAACTTGACGGCTTTATGCACGGATTTTATAAACCGTAAGGTGAGTTATGGAAAGAATTGATAAATTGTTGGCATCGCAAGGGGCAATGTCACGAAAAGACGTAAAAGAAATGATAAAAAAAGGAAGAGTGACCGTTAATAACGCTGTAATTAAAAACAGCGATTATAAGATAGACGAGGAAAAAGATTCGGTTGCGATTGACGGTGAAGAACTTCTTTTAAAAAAACACATTTATATTATGCTGAACAAACCGCAAGGCGTTGTATCCGCAAGTGACAGCAGTACGGATACAACGGTTGTCGACTTGGTGGCGGATGAACTTTTTCGCAAAGGACTGTTTCCGGCGGGACGTCTTGACAAGGACACAACGGGGTTTGTACTGATTACCGATGACGGAGATTTCGCACATAGAATACTGTCACCGAAAAACCATATTTTCAAAACGTATCTTGCAAGGCTCGAACACTCTCTGAGCGACGAAGATGCGGCTGCACTTGAAAACGGAATTACTTTAGGCGATGGGACAACCCTTAAGGAAGCAAAAGTCGAAATTGTCGAGGACGGTTCGACACCTCTTGTCAAAATAATGATTTGCGAAGGAAAATATCATCAAGTGAAAAGAATGTTCGCCGCAACGGGCAATAAGGTCACGGCACTTCACAGAAGCAAAATGGGCGGACTTGATCTTGACACTTCGCTGAAAGCGGGAGAATGCCGTGAAATCACGAATGAAGAGCTTGAAAAGTTGCTGAAAGGATAATTTTGTTTCGGCATTTTGAACAATAAAAAAATCGGCAAAAAAATACTAAAAATGCGAGTAATGTCAAAAATAAATGGCGTTTTTTGTGTAAAATGTTTGAAAAAAACAAAAAAATATCAAAAATGCACTTGCAAAATTAGGTTTTATTGTGTAAAATACATAGTGTTCATATTGTGAATTTGCATAAGACTTTTTTATCAGTCTTGTATATGGAGGTAGAAATATGTCCAATAGATTATTTCAAGGCGTGGTTCATCAAGTGGTTGATGCCATTGACAGAACTTTCGGTATAATCGATGAAACAGGTACCGTAATTTCATGTAGTGAGCTTGGAAGAATCGGTGAAATTCAGTCACATGCCGTTGCCGATGTCTTTACGGCAAACGGTGATACGGTTTCCGAAGGATATACGTATAAAGTGTTCGGCTCACACATGCACCCGGAATATGCGGTTTTCGTTGAAGGCGATGATGAGCTTGCAAGCAGATACGTTTCGATTCTTGCCGTTTCACTTTCGACTATCAAACAGTATTACGATGAAAAGTATGACCGCGGCAACTTTATCAAGAACATAATCCTTGATAATATTCTTCCCGGCGATATATATATTAAAGCCCGCGAACTCCATTTTAATAACGATGTAACGAGAGTTGTTCTTCTTGTAAGAATTACCGAAAAGAACGACGTTTCCGTTTTCGACGTTATTCAAGATCTTTTTCCGGACAAGACAAAAGATTTTGTTATCAATATCAATGAAACGGATATTGCACTCGTTAAAGAAGTTAAGAACAATGTCGACGCAAAGGATCTCGAAAAGCTTGCACGTTCCGTTGCCGATTCGTTGGGTACGGAATATTACACTCACGTTCTTGTGGGCATAGGTACAACGGTTGACAGCATTAAAGACCTTGCACGTTCTTTCCGAGAAGCACAGGTTTCGCTCGAAGTAGGAAAAGTTTTCGACACCGAAAAGACTATTGTCAGCTATGAAAATCTCGGCATTGCAAGACTTATATATCAATTACCGACAACGCTTTGTGAAATGTTCCTTCGTGAAATTTTCAAACGCGGCTCTATTGAAAGTCTTGACCACGAAACGTTGTTTACAATTCAAAAGTTCTTCGAAAACAACTTGAATGTTTCCGAAACCTCAAGAAAACTGTTCGTTCACAGAAATACGCTCGTTTACCGTCTTGAGAAAATTAAGAAGCTGACAGGTCTTGACCTCAGAGAATTTGACGACGCGATTGTCTTTAAGGTAGCATTGATGGTTAAAAAATATCTCGATGCTAACCCGGTTAAATATTGATAAAATAAAAGCGGAACGGTACGACGGTATCAGTTCCGCTTTTTTAGTTATTATGTATATTGATTAAACGTAAAACTGTGCAATATGACGATAAATATGAACTTTTTCAAAAAAATATTACAAATACAATATTTTGTGGTATAATCAATAAGATAATGGATATTATGTGTGTTTATGACTATTTTTTGTAGTTCGTACAGATTGTCGAAAGGAACGGTGATAGCGTGATTGAATTTAAGAATGTTTCCAAAACGTATGACAGCGGCACGAATGCCTTGAAAAATGTGTCAATTACAATAAACGACGGTGAATTCGTATTTGTTGTAGGCTCATCCGGTGCCGGTAAAAGTACATTTCTTAAAATTATCATGAGAGAACAAGTCGCAAACAGCGGTACTGTTATTATAAATAACTATAATTTAAATAAAATCAAAAAGAGAGATATTCCGAAATTCCGCAGAACAATGGGCATTGTTTTTCAGGATTTCAGACTTATTCCGAATATGACTGTCTATGATAACGTTGCTTTTGCAATGCGTGTTATCGGTGCTAAGGAAAAAGACATAAGAAAACGTGTACCTTATGTGTTGAGTCTTGTCGGACTTACGTCGAAGGCAAGACAGCTTCCGACTCAGCTTTCCGGCGGTGAACAGCAACGTGTAGCACTTGCACGTGCACTTGTCAACAATGCGGGTATTATTATTGCCGACGAACCGACGGGTAATATCGATCCCGAAATGTCTTATGAAATCGTCGACTTGCTTAATCATATCAATGCAAACGGAACGACGATAGTTATGGTTACTCACGAACACGAATTGGTACGTAAATTCCCACACAGAGTTATTACCATAAATCAAGGTGAGGTTGTTTCCGATACGGGTGCAAAATTTAACCGTACCGTACATGAAGAACCTAAGAACGCAAACGGCGAACCTAAAGCCGAAGCCACAAAGCAAGAGCTTATGGAAGCGGCGGAAAAGGAAATTCAAAAAAAGGTCGAGGAACTTCGTGAGGAAGTTAAATCTCCGGATTTAATCGAAGAAAAACCGAACTCATCTTTCTATGTTCAGCCTAACAGCGACAGCGAGCTGGAAGCATTTATGCGAAGCTACGGCATCGACACCGACGATATTGACTATTCGGCATATCTTGACGATGTAGGTTCGGTAGGAGGTGGCGAGTGATGAAAATATCAAGTCTCAGATACTTAACAAAAGAAGGCGTCAAAAACATTTGGAAAAACAGACTTATGTCTCTCGCATCGATTACGGTGCTTATGGCGTGCTTGGTTATAATCGGCTTGGGTGCTATGCTTTACCTTAACATTGATGCACTTCTTGACAAAATCGAAAGTCAAAATGTTGTAATGGCATACATTGAAGACGGTGTTGAGCCGTCGATAGTCGGAAATAAAATTAAAACGACAGATAATATCGAGGAATGTATTTTCGTGCCGAAAGAGGATGCTTTCCGTGAAAATCTTGAAAGTATGGGCAGTGACGCCGTACTTCTTGAGGGAATGGAAAATCCGTTGCCGGATGCGTATAAAATTGTTGTTGCGGACTTAACGCGTTTTGATGAAACGGTAAGTAAACTTCGCACGATTGAAGGAATCGAAACCGTGCGTGAAAACAGCGACGTTGCGGACAAGCTTATAAATATAAGATATGCCGTTACGATAATTGCCGTAGGCATTGTTGTACTGCTGTTCTTCGTGGCACTTTTTATTATTTCAAATACGATTCGTATCACGATGTTCTCAAGAAAACTTGAAATCAGCATTATGAAAGCGGTCGGTGCGACGAACTGGTTCGTTCGTTGGCCGTTTATGATAGAAGGTATGCTCTTGGGCGTCATATCAAGTATCGTTTCATTCGGGTTGCTTCTTGCACTTTATCAGGGTATGTTAAAGGTATTTACCGATATTCTTCAACTGTTTACACCGGTTTCAATAGGCGAATATGTATTGCCTATTTTGGCTTTGTTCTTGTTTATAGGTGTATTCACGGGTACTTTCGGAAGCCTTATTTCAATGAGAAAATATCTTAAAGAGCAAGGGAGTGTTATAAGTGAAGATAAGTAAAAGGATTATTTCCGCTGTCTTGGCAATTATGATGCTCTTGATGACGTTCCCGATAGGTGCGAGCGCAAAGACGCTTGAAGATATTCAAGCCGAAATCGACGAGCAAAACAAAAAGCTTGAAGAACTTGCCAATAAAAAGGACAAGCAAGAAGAATATATCGAAGAACTCAACAAACAAATTGATTCTTATGATGACCAGCTTGACATTATCAATGCGGAAATCGACGATTTAAATAAATCTATATCATCTTTAGATAAGAGGATTGCCGAATATCAAAGCAAAATTTCGGCACTTGAAACGGAAATCGAAGATGTTAACGTTAAAATCGAAGAGCAAAATGTAAAAATAGACGAAACGTATGACTTGCTGGCAAAAAGACTCAGAGCTGTTTATATGGCGGGCGAAACATCCGAATTGGAAATATTCCTCACGTCAAGTGACTTTCAAGAATATCTTACAAGAAGCGAACTTATAAGACAGGTGTCAAAGCATGACACACAAGTTGTAAGTGAACTTAAAGAACAAATTGAGGAACTTAACGACCTTAACGAAAAGCTTTTGGCTGACAAGGAAGATCTTGTTACAAGCAAATCGGAACTTGATGCCGACCGTCTTGAACTTGAAGACAAGAAAGTAACGGTTGTTTCAAAAAAGCAAACATTCGACAGCAAAAAGAAACAGGTTGAAGCACAAATAAGAAAGGCAAACGAACTTATCGCAACTCTCGATAAGGACAGCAAACTCGCACAAAAACTTCTTGAGCAAGCCAAAAAGGAAGAAGAAGAATTTGCCGCAAGCGTAGACCAGGAATTAGGCAATTCCGGTTCAAACGGTAACGGTACCATCAATAACGGTGTTGTTAACCACAACTTCCGAGTTTCATCAAAGGGTATGATTTGTCCGCTTCAAGACCGAACGACTTATATTTCATCATCATATTCTTCGCATATGAGTACAAGTCGTTCTGCCGCTATCGACTTGTGTGCTCCGGGAACACGTGTGATTAACGGAAAAACGTATCATAATGTGTCACGCGGTGCTACGATTTACGCGGTTGCGACGGGAACCGTTTATAAAGTTTCATACGACTCACGTTCGGGTAATTATTTCATAATCGACCACGGAAACGGAATTACAACGCTTTATGCTCACTGTGAAAGTATTTCGGTTACGGCGGGACAAAAGGTTGCACAAGGACAGGCTGTTGCAAAGGTCGGAAATACGGGATATGTTATTCCGGGACCGACTACATCGAATCCGAGTGCCGGTGCACACCTTCACTTCGAGGTACGACTTAACGGTGTACGTCAAAATCCCGAACTCTATATGCCAAGTCCGTTAGTATAAATGAAAAAAGGGTGATTACCTTTGAATAAAAAAGTATCATTAGGACTCACGATTTCGCTTATATGTATTTTCGTTGCTTTGGCGATAACGATTACGATGACCGTTGCCATGAGCGTTTATAACGGAATGATTAAAGACGTGTCACAACGTTCGAATCTCTATTCGTCTGTTTCCGAAATAGACGACCTTGTAAGAGAAAACTATTTCGGTCAAATCAACGAAACTCTTTTAACGTCAATGATGTCGGACGGTTACGCCAACGGCATCGGTGACCGTTACAGCTATTATATGACCGCTGCCGAATATTCGGAGTATATTGAAAAAGAAAAGGGTAATGTAGGCGGTATCGGTGTCATTGCCGTATATGACAGTAAAAACAATAATATTCACATTTCCGAGGTTGCCGAAGGCTCTCCGGCACAACTTCAGGGAATGGCAAAAGGCGACGTTATTACCGCCGTCGATTCCGTTGCCGTAACACAGAGCAATTACAGTGAATTGATTGCGAGTCTTTACGGCGACAAGCTTACAAACGTTCAGGTTTCTTTCACACATTCGGGTGAGAGCAAAACCGTTTCGGTAGCACGCGGATATTCCGAACAGACTGTTTTTTACAGTACAAACGGAACCGTAGGCTATATTAAAATCACGGCATTTTACAATACAACGGCAGAGCAACTTAAAGATGCGCTGAAATATATGAGCAATAATTCGGTTACTTCGATTATTTTCGACCTTAGAAACAATAATGCCGGAACAATTCCGAATGTTGTTGATTGTATTGATATGATAGTGCCCGTTGCCACCGAAGGCACGGGAACACTTGCAACTGCCGTTGACAAAGACGGTGAAACGGTTGAAAAATTCACTTCGGATTCGGAAAGCGTAAACTTTAATATAGCGGTTTTGGTAAACGGTAAAACGTCGGGTGCAGCAGAACTTTTTGCTTGTGACCTCAGAGATTTCGGAATGGCACAGCTTGTCGGTGTGAAAACCGAAGGTAACGGTACAATGCAGAAAATTTTCGAATTGAGTGACGGCAGTGCCATTTGCTTAACCGTTGCGAAACTCAACCCTTATAAAAGCGAGTGTTATAACGGCGTCGGACTTACACCCGACTACGTTGTCGAAATGACGGCAGAGCAAAACGCAAGACTTGAAATGCTTTCTCAAGCGGAAGACGCACAATATCAAAAAGCTTATGAGATTTTAACTTAGGCTGTTAAAAGCACATCTCCCTGCATATATTCTTTGCAGGGGGAATTTTTTTATGTTTTGTGTAATTGAAATAAAAAACGAACAGCATACATATTTTGAGAAAATTTTCGGAAAGTTTTTGAAAACGAAATATTATATAAGAACCGTTCCCGTTTTCAAGGGAGCACCTTTTTATGTCCTTACGGCTGATTTGGGACGCAACGGTTTTGATTGGAATTATATAGTTGAGTGCATAGGAAAATGTTCAAAGCGTCTTGTACTGTCACAAGGCGTCACTTTGCCGAACGATAACACCGTCGCCGAGCATAAGAGCCGACTTCTTTATAATTTAATGTGTCAAAATACTTTTTTGGATATTTTGAAGCGAAACGGGAACCTTTTTGACATCTGTTTAATCGACAAGAAAAGCAGATATACCGATTTTTCGGAAAGGCTGAGCAGTTGTGCGAAAGCCCTTACCGTTGTGACCGACAATAAAAAAGTTTATAACAAAACCGCCGAGAGAATTATGGAAAAAACAGGACTTTGTCCGGTGATACAAGCGGAACCGTCAAATGCGAAGATAAAAATAGATACGGATAATAACATAATGACGGTCGATTTGGGAAAAGAAGTTTTGAATATTAAAAACGGCTGCGATTTTACAGTACCCGAAATCTACGGAAGACTGTTACCCGACAATGTTCCGAAATACAGTTTTTATTCGGCACTTTTTGAACTTTGCGGCGTTTTTTCCATAGGCGAGTGTATTTTCGACACAATAGATGTAAACAATGAAAAAAAGACCGCTAAAGATATTCATTTTACTTGACACGGAAGTGAATTTTGAATATAATTAACGGTGTGTAGGCGATCTAAACGCTTGTTTTGTTATGCCTAAAAATATTCCAAATCGTAAGGAGTTATAAAAATGTCACAAGAAACATTACTCACAATAGAAGTCCTTCAACAACTTGAAGCAGAACTTGAAGATTTAAAGGTTAACGGCAGAAAAGAAGCTGCCGAAAAAATTAAGATTGCCAAATCTTACGGCGACCTTTCGGAAAACAGCGAATATGATGAAGCTATGAACGATCAAGCAAAGCTTGAAGCACGTATCAGTGAAATCGAGCATATTCTTAAAAACTCAAAGGTTCTCGACGTTGACTCGCTCGGAACAGATACGGTTCACATCGGTTCAACTGTTACAATAGTCGATAAAAAGAAAAAAGAGTTCACATATTCAATCGTAGGTTTTGCTCAGGCTGATCCCGCACTCGGAAAGATTTCCGATGAATCTCCCGTCGGCAAAGCACTTGCAGGTCACAAGGTCGGCGAAAAGGTTGTTGTTGAAACTCCGAGCGGAACTTTGGAATTCAAGATCAAAGAAATAACAAGATAACCTTATAAAAGGGGAATGGAAATGGCAGAAGAAATTAAGAACATTCAGACTGAAATAGATTTGGGCGAACAGCAAAGAATTCGTCAAGATAAGCTTAAAGCATTACAAGAAGAAGGCAAAGATCCTTTTGTAATTACAAAATACGATCAAACACATCACAGTGCCGATATAAAAGAAAACTTTGATTCGCTTGAAGGCAAAAGCGTAAGCGTCGCAGGACGCTTAATGTCAAAGCGTGTTATGGGTAAGGCTTCTTTTTGCAATGTTCAGGATTTAAAGGGCAATATTCAGTCTTACGTAGCACGTGACAGCATCGGCGAAGAAGAATATAAAGCATTTAAAAAGCTTGATATCGGTGATATTGTCGGCATTAAGGGCGAAGTGTTTAGAACAAAAACGGGTGAAACATCCATTCACGCGAGTGAAGTTACACTTCTTTCAAAAAGCCTTCAAATTCTTCCCGAAAAGTTCCACGGTCTTACGAATACGGATACAAGATACCGTCAGCGTTACATTGACCTTATTATGAACCAAGAGTCAAAACAGACATTTATTAACCGTTCGAAAATTATAAGTGCGGTTCGTAAATATCTTGACGGTGAGGGCTTTATGGAGGTTGAAACTCCTATGCTCGTTTACAATGCCGGCGGTGCTTCGGCAAGACCTTTTGAAACTCATTTCAATGCACTTGATACGGACATTAAACTTCGTATTTCACTTGAGCTTTATTTGAAACGTCTTATTGTCGGCGGAATGGAAAAGGTCTATGAAATCGGACGTGTTTTCCGTAATGAAGGTGTTGACACACGTCACAATCCCGAATTTACACTTATGGAGCTTTATCAAGCATATACCGATTATCACGGTATGATGGACTTGACCGAAAATCTCTACCGCTATGTTGCACAAGAGGTTCTCGGCACGACAACCATCACTTATAACGGAATCGAAATGGATTTGGGTAAGCCTTTTGAAAGAATTACAATGCTTGATGCCGTTAAAAAGTATTCCGGTGTGGATTTCAACGAAATTAAAACTCTTGAGGATGCTCGTAAGGTTGCAAAAGAGCATCACATCGAATATGAAGAACGTCATAAGCAGGGCGATATTCTCAACCTTTTCTTTGAAGAATTTGTTGAGGAACACCTCATT
>CAZTMZ010000014.1:0-49430 GCA_964615315.1 uncultured Eubacteriales bacterium
TCACTTTTCTCTAAATCCTCCACGCGACTTTTCCGGAGAAAAAATAAAAGAGAAGAGAGAAGAATTGCTTTGCTTCGCAAAGGTTCAAATTTCTAACACAAAAGCACGAAAATATCTTTTTATAGCTCAGCCAAAAAGAAAAGTCGCGTAAGCGGCTTTTTCTTTTTGTTCTTTTCGTTCTTCTCTTTTCACTCTTCACTTTTCTCTAAATCCTCCACGCGACTTTTCCGGAGAAAAAATAAAAGAGAAGGGAGAAAAGTTGCTTTGCTTCGCAAAGGTTCAAATTTCTAACACAAAAGCACGAAAATAACTTTTTGGTTAGAAACTTATTCCGAAAAGTGTTGATTTGAAAACGAAACCGTGCTACACTTGGGTTAGAGGTGAGAAGAATGAATAGTCCTTTACTTACAAAATCTCTTGATTTTGCGACGGAAATCATCCTTTTCTATGAACGTTTTTCCAAAACGAAGAAGGATACAACGATCGCTAAGCAACTTCTCCGTTCCGCGACGAGCATCGGCGCAAACATCAACGAAGCAGTCTACGGTAACAGCAAGGCGGCTTTTATATCCAAACTACACATTGCGTTGAAGGAAACGGGTGAGAGCATCTATTGGCTCACATTACTGAATAGGACGAATTTAATAGAATACGACTTTGAAACGCTTCTTGCAACAGCCGAAGAAATTAAGCGAATGCTGATAGCCTCACTAAATACGGCAAAGAGTTCAAAGTAACGCGAGATTCAAATCTCTAACACAAAACTGCATAAATTTTTATACTTCAACATCAATACATAAGAACCTTTGTCCTATGGGAAAACGGTTCTTTTTTTATTGTAAAATCAACTTGAAAGCAAGAAAAAATTTAATAATTTTATTGCACTTTAACCTCTTTTTTATTATAATTCGTATTAGATATGTGGATAAAAGGAGTGCGTTACACTCATGACTAAAAAGGAAAACAATATTGTCTTGCTGTCCGTCACGCTCTGTTGGGCTTCAGCCTACATTTTCATTAAGGATCTTCCGGCTGACCTTTCGACGTACGCTTACGTGACAATCACAACGGGAATTGCGGGAATTATTATGCTTGCCGTTTTTCACAAATCATTGGCAAAGCTGAATTTAAAAACGTTATTGCGTGGAATGGTGTTGTCCGTGCTTATTACGGCAACTATGATTTTGGAAAAAATGGGACTTTCCTATATTTCCTCGTCAACCGCCGGCTTTGTTTATTCTTTAAACGTCGTTATTGTTCCGTTTATACTTCTTTTTTTCAGAAAAAAGCCGACTAAGAATAATTTTCTCGGCATCTTGATAATACTTGCGGGCGTGTTCGTCTCGACGGGAAAACTGATTTCGGGCAATTCGCTTCTCGGCTTTTTATATATGTTCGGTTCTTGCAGCTTTATGTCTTTGTACACCGTCGTTTCGGCTGAGTTCACCAAAAAGTCCGACCCGTTGCTTTTGAGCGTGCTTCAAAACTGCTTTTCCGCAATAATCGGCTTCGTTTTGTGGTTTTCGGAGGACTCGGCAACATTTTTGAATATTACTTGGTCACGTCAAATGTTGTCGTCGATTTTCATTCTTGCCTTTTTCTCAAAAGCTTATGCCTACATTATGCTGATGTATGCGCAAAAACATTCCGACGCCATAAGCGTAACGGTTATATCCGCAACCGAACCCGTAATAACGTTGGCGTTGGCTCTTTTAATTCCGAATTCGCAAGGGGAAACGGAAAGCTTTTCGCTTAAAGCTCTTGTCGGTGCATTGATAATTGTAATCGGCGCCATTGTTGCGGGGCTTAATTTCCTTTCAACGACAAAAAACGAAAACAAAAAAATAAATTCAAAAGAAAAAACGGATATTCCCGAAATTTCCGTCAATGCAGAACCTATGCCGTTGTCGAAAAAGGAAAAAACCGTTATGGCTGTTAAGCAGTTCTTTTTAACAATGGTTCCCTTTGCCGTTTTGGGTGCCGCTTTTAAGGTTATGGTGCTGGTCGAGGGATTGACCGAGGTGCGTCCGGCAAACGCTATTCCGATAGTTTCCGGCTTGCTGTTCGGCCCCGTCGGAGCATTGGGCTGTGCGGTCGGTAATTTAATAGCCGACTGTTTCGGAACGCTTAATATGACCTCTGTTTTGGGCTTTGTCGGTAACTTTGCGGCAGCGTTTATTCCGTACCGTGTCTGGCATACGGTGTCAAAAGAAAAACCGAATGTCCGCACATGGAAAAACATTTTCATTTTCGTGTGGGCGGCTGTTTTGGGAGCTTTGTCTTGCTCGACCGTCTTGGGCTTCGGCTTAGAGCTGTTTTTCGGAACTTGGATTGATAAAATATACAAATACGTGCTTCTCAATAATTTCGGCTTTTCGTTGGCACTCGGATTGCCGATATTCATCGTTCTGACTTCCGATATGAAAAAACTTCCCGTTTACGAAAAAAAGAAAAAGAAAAATTTCCTTTGCGTTTCCGCCAAAACAATGACGACCGTTTTAGTTGTCGAAACAGTGCTGCTGTTAATAATAATGGTGGGGGTTTATTCCGGATATCATCTGTCAAACAGCATTTTCATTGATGTCATAACACTTCTTTCCGCATTGCTTATGCTTGCGGTGTGCATTTTGAAAAAGAAAGAGGAATAAAAATGAAAAACGTGAAAGCAAACAAGGGTATGCAAATTACCGTATTCCTTTTGGCACTCAATCTTTTAATTTCCGCGGGACTGGTCGGCTGTCACATATACGAAAGCCGTCGTGAAACGGAAAAGTGTACTTGCAGTCAAACCGAGCAGTCCGCAACGGAAGAAAAATATGTTTTATATATCGGGCTTAACGATAAAGATACTTATACGCAAGAGATAAGTACAAAAGAAGCTACGGAAATCGTCAACGATATTTGCCTTAAATACACGCAAGGCTATACCGTGTCCGAGGCAAACGGCGGTTGGACGGACGAAACGGGTATCGTAACACGTGAGAATACTTTAGTCTACACTTTTTACGGCGTTTCCGAGGAACAGATAAACAGCATTGCGGACGAGGTAATCGAAAAACTTAATCAAAATTCCGTTTTAGTCGAAACGCAAAAAACTTATTATACTTATTATTCCGGAAAATAAAAAAATTATCGTTCACCTACGAATGACATATAATAAATAGTAGGTGATATAATGAAAATTGTAATTTTAACAGCTTTGGGTGTCGGTTTTGCGACCGTTTTCGGAAGCATAATCGGTTTCGCACTTAAAAGAATTCCACATAAATTCAACGATATTGTTTTGAGCTTTGCGGCGGGGATAATGCTTGCCGCCGCTGTTTTGGGACTTATAATTCCCGCTGTCGAACAAGCAAAAAGCTTCGGCGGTTTGCTTGTCGCAGTCGCCGGAATACTTTGCGGTTCGGTGTTTTTAAGTTTGATGGACAAGGTTGTTCCGCACCTTCACAACATAACCGGTGTAGACGCGGAATCGCATAAGGAAAATGCGGCAAATATAAACAGAGCATTGCTTTTTGTTTTTGCCATCGGAATCCATAATCTCCCCGAAGGAATAGCCGCCGGTGTCAGCTTCGGAACGGGAAACATTGCCGATGCCATAACCGTTGCCGGCGGAATTGCTCTGCAAAACATTCCCGAAGGTATGGTCATAATCGCACCGATGATAAGCGCGGGCATAAAGAAAGGACGGGCGTTTTTAATCGCTCTTTGTACGGGACTTGTCGAAGTAATCGGCACAATGATAGGCTATTTTGTCGTAACCGTATCCGTAACGGTCTTGCCGTTTGCACTTTCCTTTGCGGGCGGTACAATGCTTTACGTAATCAGTGACGAAATGATACCCGAAACACATTCTCACGGATTTGAAAAAAGTGCCACGTATTCGCTTTTGATAGGCTTTTGCGTAATGTTGGTGCTTGACGCAATAATATAATTCGGGACTTGCAAAACAGAAACACTTCTCGCATATATTGTCGGGAGGTGTTTTTTTATGTTGCTTTCGTTATTACAAAGTATTTCGTCGAATATTCTTTATTTTATGCTTCATCTGTCGACAAACAATTCATTCCCGAAACCCTTGTCGGCAAAGGAAGAACAAGAGGAACTTATAAAATTTCACCGTGACGGTGACATAAACGCACGCAATAAGCTTGTCAATCACAATATGCGTCTTGTTGCGCATATCATCAAAAAATACTATTCGAGTTATGCCGACCAAGAGGACATAATTTCAATAGGCACAATAGGTCTTATAAAAGGGATAAACACGTTCGACTACACAAAAGGAACACGCCTTGCCACGTATGCCTCACGCTGTATCGAAAACGAAATTTTTATGCATTTCAGAACACGTAAAAAAAGCTCGGTTGAAATATCCATGAATGAGCCTATCGACACCGACAGCGAGGGAAATCCGTTGACGTTTTCCGACATAATTTACAGTGAAGAAACCGTGTTCGACGACGTCGACTTGAAAATAAAAACGGAACAGCTGTACGAATACATAAAAAGAATAAAAGATCCCAGAATGAAGCAGATTATCGTAATGCGGTACGGTCTTTACGATACGCAACCGCAAACTCAACGTGAAATCGCGAAAAAACTCGGAATATCACGGTCGTATGTGTCGCGGATAGAAACAAAAGCTATTGAGGAATTGCGAAAATATTTCGAAGAATGAAAATACCGCCCCGAAAGACATATTTCTTTTTATTCTTTCTCTGTTTCTTGCTTTATCTTATTGAAAAAACGAGCCGCATTTGATATAATAAAATGAATTTTTATAATGAGGTAAAATTATGAGCAGAGTTACTGAAAAAATGTTTGATTTATTGGGAAATTGGGGGCCGTATTCCAAGAAATACAGCGGAATTTCACGAATAGTCGACCATAAAACAGAGGGTGGCGTTCGCTTTGACCTTGTTGTCAGCCCAGCCGTCGAAAATGCCGATTCACGCGTTCCGAACGTGACTGTCCCCGTGGGCGTGCATCCGTGGGAGGCAAAGGCGGACTATTCTTTTTATTCATACCGTTACGACCTTGAGTGGAAGGACAGAGTTTATGCGGACGTTTCTTTTACAAAGCTTGACGGCGACAGCGTTCTTGTGCGTACAAAGTTCTTCAATAATACGGATATCACGCAAATCTGTCTTTTGAACCTTTTTTCAGCCATCGAATATCCGAACGTTTACAAAACTTTACCCATTTTGCCGTCGAAAGCTTTATTTATAAAAGCAAACGACTATGAGTCTTATGAATACAATACGCATCGCCCGTGGGACGAACAGGTTATCGACGCCATGTCAAAAGGAGAATTTTTCGATGACCGCTTTACGTATCACCGCGGACTCGGTGACAGAAACGACAACCGTTATATTTTGCCGACCTTTGCAAAACTCGGCGAAGAAAAAGGCGACAGAATAACATATTCTTTCGATGCCTACGATTTTGAAAATCCCGTTCTTCACGTGCGTTACAGAACAACGGGCGGCGACAGTAAATGGATTTTAAACGGCGATACGGTTGTGTTCCCGTCTGCCGAAAATATGGGAACGGTAACGCTTGATTTAAACGATAAAAACGGTATAACCCTTGTGTCACACGGAAACGGGGGAATCGAGTTTGACTTTTTCGCAATTACCGAAAAGGGCGAAACGGTTGACGTAAAAACGGAAAAGCACAATTTTCACCCCGAAATCAAAACAGTTGACGAAAACGGCAAGCTCGTTTCTTATAAATACGACGGCGTTGACGGTGAGTTTTTCATAAAAACCTTTAACGCTTCCACACGTTGCCGTGACTTTAATACGGGTTGCCTTGAGGACAGCCCCACAGCCCGTATTTCACAGCCCGACGAAAGCTTTCAAAATATGCTCGAAACGTTTTCCGGCTCTTTTTCCGAAAAACACAGCGACGAAGGTTTTTATCACAATACGGTTGTGCATACTTTATACGTTGAACCGCACACAACACACACCGAATATGCGGTCGTTTCATTCGGAAAAACAGAGTACAAAACGGTCGAAGAATACGAAAAAATTTACGAAAAGGCTTATTCTTCACTTGAAAGTTTCGGCTTGAACAAAGCCGGTGAAAAATACGAATTCTCAAACAGAATTCTTCGTGCCACCGTTTTTCAAAATACGGTTTATCCGTTGTACAGACACGGTGAATACGTCGTTCACCATACTCCCGGTAAGCGTTGGGACTCGTTTTATACGTGGGATTCCGGCTTTATCGGACTTGATATGATTGAATACGCACCGAAGATTGCGGACTATATCCTCGAAACGTATTTGAGCGATGCCGACAATAAGGACTGGGCGTTTTTGCTTCACGGTTCACCCGTGCCGGTTCATATTTATCAGTACCTTGAAATGCTGAAAAAGGCAAACGACAAGACCGAATTGCTCAAATACTATTCGAGAGTTAAAATGTTTTACGATTTTCTTGCCGGAAAAATCAACAATTCGACTACAACGAAATTCAAAAGCGGTCTGACAACGACGTTCGACTATTTTTACAACTGCAGCGGAATGGACGATTTACCGCCGCAAAAGGCTATGTATGCCGAAAACTTACAGAAATATATGACTCCCGTAATATCTTCGTGTCAAGTAATCCGTTGTGCGAAAATTCTTTATATGGTTGCCGACTTGTTGGGTAACGAAACGGATAAGGCAGTGTATCTTGAAGATATTAAAAGGGTGTCGGACGCACTTCAAAAATATTCGTGGGACGAAGATTGCGGATATTTTTCTTACGTAATTCACGGCGAAGACGGACAAGCCGTCGGTCAGTACAGAAACGCACAGGGCGAAAACCTTAACAAGACGATGGACGGAATATATCCGATAATCGCGGGCGCGGTGACACAAAAGCAAAAAGACAGAATACTTTCTCACTTGAAAAGCGATGACGAAATGTTCAGCGGCGTCGGAATAAGTGCCGTCGACAAAACGGCGTCTTATTACATAACAAACGGCTATTGGAACGGCAATGTCTGGCTTTCGCATCAGTGGTTCGTCTGGAAAACAATGCTTGACCTCGGCGAAACGGATTTTGCGTACAGAATCGCAAAAACGGCACTCGACGCGTGGAAACGTGAGGTTGAATATTCCTATTACACGTTTGAAATGTTTAATATTACTTCGGGACGCGGCGGCTGGTTCCACAACTTCGGAGGACTTTCAACACCCGTAAATATCTGGACAAACGCTTATTTTAAAGCCGGTACGCTGTCAACGGGACTTGATACAATGGTGCTTGAAAATTCTTTCGGTGACGACAAAGCCTCAATGACTTGCTCTTTGAAATATTACGGCGACAGCGAAAAGTATTCCGTAATAGCAGCACTTTCCGACAAATATAACTATACCGTTACCGTGAACGGCGAAAGCGTAAACTTTACCGAACGTGAAAAGGGAACGGTCGAAATTACTCTTTCGGGTGACGTAAAAACCGCCGATATAGTGATATCAAAAGCATAAATTTATATTTTTATAGCTAAAATAATTACAAATTATTAAATTTTATAAAAATACTAAACAAATCGCCGCTTTTGTGCTATAATAAAAATACATATTGGAAGAATATGTTATTTTATAAAAGACATAAAGCTTTTACGGAGGAAAAATATGAGAAAAAAGACCTCTAATAAAAATAAAAAACCGATGCCGAAAAACCTCAGAAAATTTTTAATTTGTCTGTTGGTTGTCGGCTTCACTTGTGCTCTGGTTGGCGTTTTTGTAGGCTCTTATATTTTAAAAGACGTCATTACAACCGTAAACGGCGACCGTCTTATCGACCTTGCTTTTTATCAGGAAAATCAAGACCAGACAACTATAATTTATGCTTATGACGAAGAAAACAAACCCGTTGAGCTTGTTCGACTCCACGGCGAAGAAAATCGTGTGTGGGTAGAAAAAGAAAATATGTCGGAATGGATCGGAAAAGCCTTTATAGCCATTGAGGACAAGCGTTTTTACGACCATAACGGCGTTGACTGGTACGGCACCGTTTTGGGTGTTGCGAGTTCCGGATTTAAACGCGGCGCTTCGACCATAACGCAACAGCTTATTAAAAACTTAACGGGTGAAAGCGGCAGAACGCTCAACAGAAAATACAACGAAATTCTGACTGCCATGAACTTGGAAAAATATTATGATAAGGAAACTATTCTCGAAGCTTATCTTAACACCATATATTTGAGTCACGGTTGCTACGGCGTAAAAACGGCAGCCGAAACGTATTTCGGAAAGGACATTTCCGAGCTTAACATAGCCGAGTGTGCCGCATTGGCCGGAATTACTCAGTATCCGGGTAAGTTCGACCCGCTTTGGAATCCGGAGGCAAACAAAACACGTCAAGAATACTGCCTTAAAAATATGCTCGAACAAGATATGATTACAAAAGAGCAGTATGAAGAAGCTATGGCTTATGAGCTTATTTTCACAAACAGTGAAAAGTATGTCGAAAAGGACGACGGCGACGACAAAAAGGATTCAGCCGTAAACAACGAAATTCAAAGCTATTACGTTGACTATGTTATCGACTCCGTAATCAGCGACCTTAAAGAACAGGGATATTCGCATTACGAAGCGACAAAAATGATTTATTCTGGCGGACTTCGAATTTATTCGGCAGTCGACCTTAAAGCACAGGAAATTCTTGAGGATGTTTATGTTCACAGAACGAATTTCCCAAGCGAGCGTGTAACCGATCCGGACAATCCGGCACAGTCGGCTATGACGATTATGGATTACAGCGGACGCATTGTCGCACTTGTCGGCGGAGCAGGTGAAAAAACGCAAAACCGTGCCAACAACCGTGCCGTGTCCGCCATTCGTCAACCCGGTTCGTCGATTAAGCCGCTTAGCATTTACGCTCCCGCAATGGAGGAGGGCTATATTACTTGGTCGACAAAGGTTAAGAATTACGGTATTCAGTGGAAAGGCCAAACTTGGCCGACAAACTACGGCGGAGACACGGGGTCACCGAGCTCCTACGTTACGGCACAGTACGCCATTGCCATTTCGTATAATACCGTTCCGGCACAACTTTTAATGCAAATGGGCTTTAATACGAGTTATAAATATCTCACCGACAATTTCCACATTTCAACGCTTAACAACTCTGTCGACGCACAGTCACCGTCGGCACTTGCAACGGGCGGTACAAACGGCGGTGTAACAACACTTGAAATGGCGGCTGCGTTTGCACCTTTCGGTAACGGCGGTAAGTATTATGAGCCGTATTGCTACTATAAGGTTACAAACAGCACCGGTGAAGAAGTTATTTTGCAAACAAACTCCGTTGCGGAACAGACAATTTCCGCGGAAACGGCTTATATTATGAATCAAATGATGCGTACCGTTATTACGTCCGGTACCGGTAAAGGCTACGGTGTAAATGGCTTTACAACATTCGCAAAGTCGGGTACAACTACAGACAACAACGATCGTTGGATGGTTGCGGGTACACCTTATTATGTCGCTGCCGTTTGGTTCGGTCACGACTATAACAAACAAATAACGGCAAGTGGAAATCCGGCAGGTACGATTTTCAAAACCGTAATGGACAGACTTCATGCAAATCTTGCCTCGAAGGATTTTGAAACGTACACGGATAAGGTTGTTCAAAAGAGTTATTGTACTTCATCGGGACTTCTTGCGGGTGAGCACTGTTCTTCAACCGCAATGGGTTGGTATGATGCCACAAAGCTGCCGGGTACATGTGCGGGCTGTTCCGACTCGTCATCTACCGAGGACGAAACGACAACCGCACCTTCTCAGGACGGTGAACAGACAACAACGCCGCCGCAGACAGAGGAAAGCTCAACTTCTCCTCCGGAGGAGACAACACAGCCTTCCGCAAGCGGCGGACAGGAAACAGACGGCACATAAAAATTCAGCCCATCTTTGATGGGCTTTTGTGGTTTTTTATATACTCAAAAACAGGTGATATTTATGAAAGAAAGAACGAAAGCATATCTCGTTTTAGCCGACGGAACCGTGTTTCAAGGCTATTCAATGGGAAAAATCGGAACGACGGTAGGCGAGGTTGTTTTTAATACGTGTACCTCCGCTTATACCGACATACTTTCCGACCCTACATATTACGGTCAAATTGTCGCACAGACGTATCCGTTGGCGGCAAACCGCGGCGTAACACCCGCAAATGACGGAAACGAAATTATGTCAAGCGGATACATTGTACGTGAGTGGTGCGACATTTATTTTACGGACGGAGAGCTTTCACTTGACGAATACCTTTTGTCACGCGGAATTGTCGGCATTTGCGGTGTTGATACGCGAAAACTTACACGTCACCTTCGTGATAAGGGCTACGTCAACGGTGCGATTACCGACTCGCTTGACAACCTTGACGCACTTCTTAAAACTGTCAATGAATATACAATTTCCGGTGCGGTGCGTGAAATTACAATAAAAGAGCCCGTTTCACTAAAGGGCGAAAACGCAAAATACAATCTCGTTGCGATTGATTACGGTTCACCGAGAAAACAGCTTAATGCGTTTTTGCTTAACGGCTGTAACGTTGAGTTTGTTCCGGCATTCACAACCGCCGACGAGGTTTTAAAATACAATCCCGACGGCGTTGTCCTCTGCGACGGCCCGGCTGATCCCGACGACGAACCCGAACTGTTGGAAAACGTAAAGAGTCTTATTGAAAAAGACATTCCGATTTTCGCCATCGGCTTGGGACATCAAATGCTCGGTCTTGCGAACGGATTCAAAATAGTAAAAATGGAAAAAGGACATCGCGGTTCAAATCAACCCGTAATCGTAAACGGCACGAAAAAGGTTATGGTTACAAATCAAAATCACGGCTATGCCATTGAAAAAGATTCGGTTGACGAAAATATTGCCGATATCATAATGACCAACATAAACGACGGTACGGTCGAAGGCGTCAAGTACAAAAACTTCAACGGACTTTCCGTTCAGTTCACTCCGAAAGGCGACATTGACAGCAGTACCGGTTTTATAATTCGTGAATTCTATAAAATGATGGACGGTGAACGTGATGAATAAAAGATTTGAAAAAATATTGGTGCTCGGTGCGGGAGCCGTTAAAATAGGTCAATCTCTCGAATTCGACTATTCCGCATTGCAAGTTTGCCGTGCGTTAAAAGAAGAAGGAATCACGGTAATTTTCGCAAATTCCACACCTTCGGCATTGGCAACGGATAAAAACTTTGCCGACAGAGTGTACATTGAACCTCTTAACATCGAAAGCGTAAAGAAAATTCTCGAAAAGGAAAAACCGCAAGCGCTTCTTGCAACGGCGGGCGGTGACGACAGCCTTGAATTGAGCCTTGAACTCAGTCAAAACGGCTATCTCGAAGAAACAAATACAGTCCTTATCGGCATAAATCAAGAGGTTATCCGCAGTGTTAAAAACAGACATTCCTTTGCCGATTCACTCAGCTCAATGGGTGAACCGACCGTTGAAGCGATGGTCGTAAACGGTACGCAAGAGGCTTGTGATTTTGCGGAAAAAGTGGGATATCCCGTTATCGTTCGTCCCGCTTATACACCCGACCGCGAAAGTGCACAGTACTGCTACACAAAAGAAAAACTGTTTGAAAAGGCACAAAAAAGCCTTGAAACGTCAATCGTAAGTCAAATTCTGATTGAAAAATCAATCGCCGGTTGGAAAGAAATCGAATTTGAAGTTATGCGTGACAGCGAGGACAACTGTATAAGTGTTGCAGGTGTCGAAAGCATTGACCCCGTCGGTATTCACACGGGTGACAGCATTGTCGTTACACCGGCACAAACGCTTACGGATTCCGAATTTACACGACTTCGCAGAGCGTCACGCAAAATCGTTTCGCGTTTGGGAATCGAGGGAAGTTGTAACGTTCAGTTCGCCTTGAGTCCCGACGGAAAAAATTACGTTGTAACGGGCGTCGATCCGCGTGTGAGTCGTACTTCGGCACTTGTATCAAAAGCAACCGGATATAACATCGCCTATGTTTCGGCGAAAATAGCACTCGGCAAGGCACTTTACGAAATCGAAAACGACGTAACCGGCTGCACAACGGCTTGCAGCGAACCCGCCGTGGATTACTGTGCCGTTAAGTTCCCGAAATGGTCATTCGACAACTTCGGAGAAACAAATCGTACCTTGGGTACAATGATGCAGGCGACGGGTGAGTCGTTGACAGTCGGTACAAGCTTTGAATTGGCATTTATGAAAGCCGTGCGAAGTGTAAATAAAAATCATCTTCCGCGAATCGAACAGTTTTGCGAAATCGATGACGGCGAACTTGTCGAAATTATCAAGCTTGCCGACGACCGCAGAATTTTCGCCGTTTTCGAAGCGATATACAGAGATATGGAAATCGAAGAATTAAATGCGATTACAAATATCGACAAATGGTTCCTTTATAAGCTTAAAAACATTGCCGACGCACAAAAAAGACTTGAAACGAATAACGGCGAAGAAGCTTATGTCTATGCGAAAAATCTTGGTTTTACCGACTATGCCATAGAGCAAATTACGGGCGAAAAACCCGCCGGTGAGCTTAAAGCCGTCTTTAACAGTATTGACGCCTGCTCAGCGGAATTCGATGCACAAAAGCCGTATTTTTATTCTGTTTTCGGTGCCGACAACGAAGCGCAAATTTTTACGGATTCTCATAAAACCGATAAGAAAAAGGTGCTTGTAATCGGCAGCGGCCCCACCGTTGCGGGACGAAGCGGCGACAGTGACTACTGTACGGTTCACTGTATCCGTTCTCTTAAAAATCAAGGCTTTGAGGTTGTACTTCTCAATAATAATCCGGCTTCGGTAACAACGGATTATAACGTTGCCGACCGTGTTTACATTGATCCGCTTTGCGACGAGGACGTGCTTAACGTTGTCAATACCGAAAAGCCCGACTTTGCCGTTTTGCTTTTCGGCGGTGAGGATGCAATCAAAAAAACGCATATCCTTGAAGATGCGGGTGTTGAAATTCTCGGTGCCGACTTTGACTTCTATAAAAAAATTACGAATAAAATCGAATTTTTCGACATTCTCGACGACGCAAACGTAAAACATACAAACAGCAAAAAGGTGTATGTCGGCACTTGCGTTGAAGCACACGTTATATCCGACGGAGACGATTTTTATATTCCGGCACTGTGTGAGCATATCGAAAAAGCACATATCAATTCGGGCGACTCCATTTCCGTTGTGCCGACAATCAGCGTGACCGACGACGTGAAAGAAACGCTTGTCGAGTACGTTAAAGCGATAATTTCCGAGCTTAAATTCAAAGGTGCTCTCGACATTCAGTTCGTTGTGTTCGACAACAATCTCTACGTCACAAAAGCGTCTGTTACGGATACCACCTTGGTGCCGTTCGTAACAAAGGTTGCCGGTGTAGACATTACCGATATTGCAGTCCGCTGTATGTTGGGCGAAAAACTTTCGAAAACGGGACTTGCCGATATCAAGGATAAATATTTCGTACGTGTTCCCGTTTTCAGCTTTGAAAAACTCAAAGCAGCCGATATCTTGCTCGGTGAAAAAGCAAAATCGACGGGTGACGTTATGGCGGTCGGCGATACGTTCGACAACGCACTTTTAAAGGGTATGATAGCATCGGGTATGCGTGTTAAACGTACCGGCTCCGTGCTTGTGTCCGTTCGTGAAGCTGATAAGGCTTACGTCACACAAACAGCCAACAGCTTTTTAAATCAAGGCTTTAAAATTTACGCAACGAGCGATACGGCGAAAATTTTAAATTCAAACCATATTGCGACAAACACGGCAAGCTGTGAAACGGCTGTTGAAATGATAGGTGCAAATAAATTTTCTTATGTCGTTTCGACTCTTGAAAACGAACGCGGAAATACCGAGGACGTTTTAATAAGACGTGCGGCTTTAATGAGAAAAATTCCCGTATTCACATCTGTTCAAAGTGCCCACGCCTTTGCGAAAGCTCTTATGAACAATAACGTTATGGAGGAGTCGGAGGTAACCGATATATGATCATAATGTCCGTCGACTACGGCGACGTAAGAACGGGAATTGCCGTCTGTGACAAAATGCAGATTTTAGCATCTCCCGTGTGCGTCATTACCGAGAAGGACAGGGAAAAACTCGCTTGTAAAATCACCGAACTCGCAAAGGAAAAAAAGGCAGAGCGTATTTGCGTCGGACTTCCGCAAAATATGGACGGAAGTTACGGCTTTCGCTGTGATGCTTGCAAGGAATTCGGGGCTCTTTTACACGAAAAAACGGGGTTGCCCGTCGACTTCCAAAACGAAAGGCTCACAACGGTTTCAGCCCATAATATTCTCAACGCCAACGACGTCCGCGGCAAAAAGCGAAAAGCGGTTGTCGACGCCGTTTCGGCGGTTCTCATCCTTGAGGATTATATGAAAACTTTATAGTGTTAGACACACAATGACAAATTAAATGCTTGGTATCATTTATAATGGTATCAAGCTTTTTTTGTGTGGTGATTTTTTGGTAATTTACGTTGACGTGCTTGTCGTTTTAAATACACTTGTGAATTATTTTATGCTTTTGGCGGTAAACAAAATCGGCAGAAACGGAACCCGGCGCATACGTATGTGCCTCGGTGCTTTGACGGGCGGATTTTCGTCGCTTCTCATTTTTCTCGACAGACTCGGAACCTTGATGACCGTCTTAAAAATACTGTCGGGAATTTTAATGGCGGCTGTGACGTTCGGTGTAAAGCCTTTGAAAAAGTTTTTGAAAAACGTCTTTTGGATTTTTGCTATATGTATGTCTTTCGGCGGAATAACCTTTGCGCTTTATATGATTTTCAAAATCGACATAATGCTTTACACAAACGGAATAATTTATTTTGACGTCGATGTGACGTTCCTCGTTGCCATGGCAGTCGTTTCCTACATAATAATAACCGTAATTTCAAAACTTACGGATAAAAAAGCCCCGAAGCAATACGAATATTTCGTGACGGTGCAAAAGGGGAATACTGTCGTCAGCTGTAAAGCACTTATGGATACAGGCAACTCTCTGCGAGAACCTTTTTCCGATTATCCCGTCGTTATGGCAGACCGTTCCGTCTTTGAACGCCTTGTCGGAAAAATAACAACGCTTGACGATATCGAAGAAAACGAAAAAATACGCCTTATTCCGACGGCTACCGTAAACGGCACGGCACTTGTTAAGGCTGTTCGTCCCGACTCGCTTAAAATAGGCGGTTTCGAAACGGATAAGGTGTACATAGCCGAAAGCGATATGCCGCTTGACGAATATAAAATAATACTCAATATAAATCTCGAAGGGGAAATTCAAAATGAAAAATGTCAGCCTGTTTTTTAGAAAAATCTTTTTAAAAGTATTCAAAGGCGGTGTCTATTACATAAACGGCCCCGTGTCTTTGCCGGAACCGTTGTCAAAGGAAGAAGAACAAAAGCTCAGCGAAAAACTTGCGGACGGCGACGAAAAGGCACGTGAAAAACTTATCACACATAATCTTCGGCTTGTGGTCTATATCGCAAAAAAGTTCGAAAGCTCCGGAGTCAATATCGAAGATTTGATTTCAATAGGAACCATAGGGCTTATAAAATCGGTAAACACATTCCGCCCCGATAAAAACATAAAACTCGCAACGTATGCTTCAAGATGTATCGAAAACGAAATTTTGATGTATCTTCGCAAAATAGCATCGCAAAAACTTGAAATTTCACTTGACGAACCGCTTAATACCGACTGGGACGGAAACGAGCTTATGCTGTCGGACGTGTTGGGCAGCGACGGTGATGAAATCAGCCGTGAAATTGAGGAAAACGACGAAAAAGCGGTGCTGCTGAGGGTGATAGAAAACTTGCCTGACAGAGAACGCGAAATTGTCGGTATGCGGTTCGGCTTGGGCGAAAAAAGAGAGTTGACTCAAAAGGAAGTAGCCGACAAATTGGGCATTTCTCAAAGCTATATTTCACGCCTCGAAAAGAAAATAATCAAGAGAATCGGCGACAAGATGAAGGCGTTGTCAAAATGACAGTCAAAATGACAAAAATTAACACATTTATTTGTGCAAAAATTTGAATAAAAACTATGTAAAAAATCGACATTGTGTGTTATAATCTAACAGTAATATTTAATAGGGTATAATGCCCTAAAGAAGAAAAGAAGGGTGTATTTATGACTTACGACGTAGTTGTTGTCGGTGCCGGTGTAGTTGGCAGTCTTATTACTCGTGAACTCAGCAAATATAAGCTCAATGTCGCTTTGCTTGAAAAGGCAAATGACGTTGCTATGGGTGCTACAAAAGCAAACAGCGCTATCGTTCACGGCGGTTTTGACGCCAAAACAGGCACGTTGAAAGCAAAACTTAACGTAAAAGGAACGGCTCTTATGCCGCAGCTTTGCGAAAAGCTTTCCGTTCCGTATAAAAATAACGGCTCTTTGGTTGTCGCTTTTTCCGAAAAGGAAATGGAACACATTAAAGTGCTTTATGACCGCGGCGTTGCAAACGGCGTACCGCGTCTTTCGATTTTAAACAAGGACGAACTCAGAGAGTTGGAACCGAATATCAGCGATGCTGCCGTAGGTGCTCTTTTCAGTGCCTCCGCCGGTATCGTTTGCCCGTATGAACTTACAATCGCGGCAACCGAAAACGCAGTTGTTAACGGTGCCGAGTTTATCAGAAATTGTGAGGTCAAGGAAATTTCCGAGGCAGACGACGGTTATGTTCTCAACACAACGGTAGGTGAAATCAAATCAAAGTTTATTATAAACGCCGCCGGAAATCACTCCGACACACTTGCCGAAATGGTCGGCGACGATTCGATAACACTGGTTTCGAGAAAAGGCGAGTATTACCTTCTCGACAAGTCGGTCGGTAACCTCGTAACACGTACAATTTTCCAATGCCCCAACGAAATGGGTAAGGGAATTCTTGTTACTCCGACGGTTGACGGCAACCTTTTAATCGGACCTACCGCCATTGACCAAGAAAGCAAAACGGACACAACAACGACACCTAAGGGACTTGTCGACGTTGTCGAAAAGGCTTTGAAATCAGTTCCGACCGTTTCAACGAGAAACGCAATTACATCATTTGCCGGTATTCGTTGCCATCCCGTTACCGATGACTTCATTATCGGCTGGTCTAAGGCAAGCGGTAACTTCCTCAACGTTGCCGGCATTGAGTCACCGGGACTTTCTTCGGCACCTGCCATTGCCGAATACGTAGCTGAAATTTTCGGTGAAAAGTTTAACCTTGAGCCGAAAGACAACTTCACACAAACAAGAGAAGAACCCGTTCGCTTCAGACATCTCAATGATGAACAAAGAGCAGAACTTATTAAGAAAAATTCGGCTTACGGCAGAATTGTTTGCAGATGCGAAACGATTACCGAGGGCGAAATAATCGACGCTATCAAAGCTCCGGCTGGTGCGCGTGACGTCGACGGCGTAAAACGCAGAACAAGAGCCGGAATGGGACGTTGTCAAGGTGGCTTCTGCGGAAGTAAGGTTGTTGAAATTCTCGCTCGCGAATTGGGCGTTCCGATGAATGAAATCACAAAATTCGGCGGCGACTCGAAGATTATTTACGAGAGAACAAAGTGAGGTGCAAGGGATGTTAAATTACGATTTAGCAGTTGTGGGCGGCGGCCCTGCCGGAATGGCAGCAGCTCTTGAGGCTCACAAAAACGGTGTTGAAAAAATTATAGTTCTTGAAAGAGCCGAAACTCTCGGCGGTATTCTCGAACAGTGTATCCATACGGGCTTCGGTCTTCACTATTTCGGCGAAGAACTTTCGGGCCCCGAATATGCGGGCAGATTTATCGACCTTCTCGCAGAAACGAATATTGACGTTAAGGTTGATACAATGGTTCTTGACGTTGCCGACGACAATACGGTTACGGCAACGAATAAAACAGACGGACTTTTAAAAATTAAAGCAAAGGCAGTTGTACTTGCAATGGGCTGCCGCGAAAGACCGCGCGGAGCTTTGAATATCGCAGGTTGTCGTGCATCGGGCATTATGACCGCCGGTACAGCTCAAAAATACGTAAATATCGACGGCTATATGCCGGGACGTGAGGTTGTCATTTTGGGCTCCGGTGACATCGGACTTATTATGGCACGCCGTATGACTCTTGAGGGCGCAAAGGTTAAAATGGTTTGCGAGCTTATGCCATATTCGGGCGGACTTACACGTAACATTGTTCAGTGCCTTGACGACTTCGGTATTCCGCTTAAACTCAGCTGTACGGTTGTTGCGACACACGGTACGGACAGACTTGAGGGCGTTACAATCGCAAAGGTTGACGAAAATCTCCGTGCGATTCCCGGAACCGAGGAATACGTTCCGTGTGATACGCTTATGCTGTCGGTCGGACTTATCCCCGAAAACGAGCTTTCAAAAAATTCGGGACTTGAGCTTGACAGAATTACAAACGGTCCCAAGGTTGACGAATACCGTGAAACAGAGCACAGCGGCGTTTTTGCTTGCGGTAATGTTCTTCAAGTTCACGATTTGGTTGACTACGTTACGGAAGAAAGCCAAATTGCCGGTGTCGGTGCCGCTAAGTTCATAAAGGGCGAAAAAGTTAAGAGTGACTGTGTGTTTACAAAGGGTACTGACGGTGTAAGATACATAGTTCCTCAAAGAATCAACTGCAAAACAGACGGCGACGTAAAACTTTATTTCCGTGTCGGTGCTGTTTTCAGCAATGCGAAAATCGTCGTTGAATGTAACGGTGAAACAATAATTTCAAAGAAAAAAGTTAAGCTTTGTCCGGGCGAAATGGAATATGTTACTCTTAAGCAAGACGTTATTTCGAAATTGCCCGCCAATGCGGTAATCAATGTAAGAGTGGAGGCATAATTATGGAAAAAAGAGAACTTGTTTGCGTAGCTTGTCCATTAGGATGCCCGATTACCGTTACTCTTGAAAACGGTGAAGTTACAGATGTTACGGGTAATACATGTAAACGCGGTGACGCTTATGCCAGAACCGAAGTTACAAGTCCTACAAGAATGATTACAAGTACAGTAAAGGTTGACGGCGGCAAAGCTTACGTTGTGCCGGTTAAAACTTCCGCACCCGCACCAAAGGGTATGATTATGGACATTATGGCTGAAATAAATAAGGCTACGGCTAAAGCACCGGTTAAAATCGGTGACGTCGTAATTAAAAATGTTCTTAACACAGGGGTGGACATAGTTGCAACAAACAATGCAGAATAAAAAAAGTTATGAGATTGCGGCGGAAGTAATTCCGTCGCAACGTCAGTTAGAATGGCAAAAACTCGAAATGTACGCCTTTTGCCATTTCGGAACAAATACGTTTACAGATCGTGAGTGGGGCGACGGCACGGCACCGACAACGGTGTTTAATCCGGAAAAGCTTGATGCACGTCAGTGGGCGAAAGCCGTTAAAGACGGCGGACTTAAAGCGATAATTCTCACTTGTAAGCACCATGACGGCTTTTGTCTTTGGCCGAGTGCATATACGCAATACAGCGTTAAAAACAGTCCGTACAAGAACGGCAAAGGCGACGTTGTAAAAGAGGTTGCCGACGCTTGCCGTGAATACGGCCTTAAATTCGGCGTGTATCTGTCTCCGTGGGACAGACACGAATCGACTTACGGTTCGGGCGAAGAATATAACAATTACTTTTTAAGCCAGTTGCGAGAACTTGCGACGAATTACGGCGAGATTTTCTGCTTTTGGTTTGACGGTGCGTGCGGTGAAGGTAAAAACGGTAAAAAGCAGATTTACGATTGGAATTCGTATTTTTCTCTTATACGTGAACTTCAGCCGAATGCGGTAATCAATATTTGCGGCCCCGATGTCCGTTGGTGCGGCAACGAAGCCGGTAAGTCAAGAAAATCCGAGTGGAGTGTCGTTCCGCATTACTTGAGTAATCAAGACTATGTTGCCGAACATTCACAGCAAGAGGATAATGCCGAGTTTTCCAAAAAGGTAGATCAAACTACGCAAGATTTAGGCAGCCGTAAAGCCATTGAGGGCTGTAAGGATTTTATTTGGTATCCTTCCGAAGTCGACGTTTCAATAAGACCGGGTTGGTTTTACCATCAAAAAGAGGACGGCAAGGTCAAAAGTCTTAATAAGCTTATGAAAATATATTGGGGAAGTGTAGGCGGAAATTCTTCGCTTCTTCTTAATATTCCGCCCGATAATCGCGGACTTTTTGCCGACGCCGACGTTAAAGCTCTCAAAAATTTCGGTGAAAGACTTAAAAAGGAATTCCCCGAAAACCTTATCGAAAATTGCAGCGTAACAGCGTCTTCGAGTCTTGAAGGCAGGGGAGCCGAAAACCTTTTTGTCGACGGCGGATATTGGCAGTGCGGTGGCGGTGACAAAAATCCCGAAATCGAGATAAAGTTCGAAAAGCCCGTCGTTGCGGACAAACTTGTTATCAAGGAGAATATCGCAACGGGTCAGCAGATTGAAAGCTTTGAACTTTATAAAAACGGAATATTCGGACCGAAATGTATTTATAAAGGTACGGTGATAGGCGCAAAGCGTATTTGCCGTTTTAAAAAGACGAAACTTTCCTCACTTAAAATCGTGATTACGTCTTATCGCGTTAAGGCTACGTTGGATTCGCTTGAGCTTTATTGCAAAGGAAAATAAACAAACACAAAAAGAAAACGGATACTCAAAACGAGTATCCGTTTGTTTTATGCTTTGAAAGTGATTATGCGTTTTCCGAAACTTCGGCTGTGTCAAGCTCTTGAATTCTTTCGCGACGCTTGATTTCAAGTTCTGCGAGCATTTGTTCTTTAACCTTGCCATGAACGTTAAAGAAGATAAGCGTAACACCGTAAAGGAAACGTGCGATTGCGGGAAGAAGGCAGAAAACAGCCCAGAATCCCATAAGCGTATTTTCGTTTGTTTCCGGAATGATGTTGCCGAATTCGTCCTTGTGAGCAACGTAACCGACAGCGGAAATAACAACGCCGGAAAGAAGCTGTGTAACGGAGTTTGCGGCTTTGCCGAAATAGTTTTGAACGGTTTGAACGAGAGCCTCGTTACGTACACCGTGTTTCCATTCACTGTAATCGTAAACGTCGCCTTGAAGAACGGCACCCGCAACGTTCATAAGCTGATTCGGAAGTCCGCACACCGTAAGGCAGAAAGTAATAATAACAAGATTTAAAACCGTGTTGCCGCCTTCCCAGTTAACAAGACGTCCGTTTCCGCCGATACCTATAAAGAAAGTCGTAAGGTAAGCAAGACCGGCAAAAATACCCGAACAAACGGCAACGTTTCTTGCACCGAATTTACGTATAAGCTTCGGAGCGAGAGGAACCATAATGTAGTTCGGAAGACCGGTGAAAAGACCTGCTATCGTACCGTGCAAAAGGTTCTTTGAGTTGTGCATCCAATAGAAACTTTCACTTGCAACTCCGACAGATTTAAATCCGTTGAAGAAACCGGAAAGAACAAGGACAAACATAGGTCTGTTTTTGAAAACGTTCTTGAAGGACTCAATAACGCCGACTTCTTGCATTTGCTCACGTGAAGCAAGCGGAACACGTTCACGCATTGCCGAGAAGCCGAAGAATGCGGTGAATGCCGCAATGGCTGCAATGATAATCGCAAACCAAGTGTAAACGTCTTGCATACCTACGCCGGGAACTCTGCCGGGAAGTAATGTAACGAATACCGTTGCGATTGACGGAAGAAATGTTCCGAACAACTCCATAAATTTAGAAGTCGCGATAAGGTTGTCGCGTTCGTTGTTGTTGGGCGTAATGTTGTAAAGCATAATTGTCCATGCACCGAAGTACGACATACCGAGGTTATAAACGAAAATGCCGACAACCATCCAAATTGTCTTTTGCCATTCGTGAACGAGGAACGACGGAGCCGTAAAGAGCATAACGATGGCGATAGCCCAAAACGGAGTCGGAATGACAAGCCACGGACGAAGACGTCCCCAGCGAGTTCTCGTTCTGTCGATGATAAGACCGGAAATAGAGTCGTCAACAGCATCGTAAATCGACTCGATAAACATAATTAAGCCGTATGTACTGCCCGACATTCCGAGAAAGCTTATGGCAAAGAACTGACGGAATGAATTAACGTATTGGCTTAAGTTTTTTTGACCGAAGGACGTTAAAAGGTAAGCGGCTATTTCACGCGGACGCAAATATCTTCTGTTAGAAGTAGAAGCTTCTTGAACCTCATTGGCAACTGCCTGTGTTTCAACTTCTTCGGTAACGGTGGTTTTTGTGTTTTCCACTGCGTAATCACACCTTTACTGAATTTCAAATTTCGCAATACTAATTAAATATAACATATTCGAAAATAATAATCAACAAGAAAACGAAAATCTATTTTAATTTTCCGATAAACTCTACGGCTAATCTGTCGCAGCGTTCGTTTTCGGGGTGGCCCGCGTGACCTTTAACCCACAAAAATTCATATTCGTGCGGCTTTAAGTCGTTAAGAAGTCTTTCCCAAAGGTCAGCGTTGAGTGCGGGCTTTTTGTCGGCTTTCTTCCAGTTGTTTTTTCGCCAAGACTCAGCCCAACCTTTGTTTATTCCGTTGACAACGTACGACGAATCCGTGGTAATTCTAACCTTGCACGGACGCTTTAAGGACTCAAGTGCGTTTATAACTGCGGAAAGCTCCATTCGGTTGTTGGTCGTTTGTGCCTCACCGCCGCAAAGCTCTTTTTCAACACCGTTGCAGCGAAGCACAGCCCCCCAACCACCGGGACCGGGGTTGCCCGAACAAGCACCGTCGGTAAATATTTCGACAAATGTTAAATTACTCATAATAACTCCTGAATAAAACGCAATAAAAATAACAAAAATAATTTTATCACACTTTTTCGAAATTAACAACAAAAACAGTACATATTCTTACACTTATTTAAAGTCTTGACGACGGTATATGCCTTGACAATCAAGGTTAAAAATAGTATTATATAATGACAGTTATATTGAGTTATTATGGGTAATTGTACATATATTTATTAAAGATTATAAAAGGAGGCTGAAGTGCAGATGAAAAATAAAGATGTTGATGCTCAGATAAACGAACTTAAACATAATGCCAAGAGCAAAGGCTCAAAATCGGGCAAACAGACTGCATCAAAGAAAAATACCGATTATAAAAGAAATGACGGTAAAAAAACCGATAATAAACCGACGGAAAACAAAAAAAGAGAAAGTAAAAAAGATACGAAAAAACCGTTCGATAAAAAAAATACCCGTAAAAGCACACAGAAAAACACACAAAAGTCAAAAGGAAATAATAACAGACGCGGCCCAAAGCGTGAGGAAACAGCGATAAAAATATCGTTTTTGGGCGGACTCAACGAGGTCGGAAAAAATATGACTCTCTATGAATGCCGCGACGATATGATTATCGTCGATTGCGGACTTGCGTTCCCCGAACCCGAAATGCTCGGTGTCGACCTTGTAATTCCCGACTTTACCTATGTCGAAGAAAATGCCGATAAAATCAAGGGCATTTTCATAACACACGGTCACGAAGACCACATCGGCGGACTTGCCTATTTGCTCAAACGCGTAAACATTCCCGTTTACGGCACAAAACTGACAATCGGTCTTATAGAAAACAAACTTGCCGAACATAAAATTCTCGATAAAGTCGAACTCAACGTCATAAAACCGAAAGATAAAATTCAGGTAGGCTGTTTTGAGGTGGAGGCAATTCACGTCAATCACTCGATTCCCGATGCCTTGGCATTGGCAATAAACAGTCCCGCGGGCCTTGTTTTGCAGACGGGCGACTTTAAAATAGACACAACTCCCATTGACGGCGAGGTTATCGACCTTGCGCGAATCGCAAGACTCGGCGATAAAGGTGTTTTGTGTCTGCTTTCCGACTCGACAAATGCACAGCGACCGGGATATACCGCAAGTGAAAAAACGGTGGGCGAGTCATTTGAAAGACTTTTCCAAAAGGCAGACGGCAAACGTCTTATAGTTGCGACTTTTGCTTCTAACATTCACCGAGTACAGCAGATTATCGACGTTGCGAAGTCGGTGGGCAGAAAGGTTGCACTGTCTGGCAGAAGTCTTGAAAATGTTGTCGAAACAGCTTCAAAACTCGGTTATCTCAACGTTCCCGAAGGAATACTTGTGAGTATAGATATGATTTCAAGATACCCAAGCGACAAACTCGTTATCATTACAACGGGCAGTCAGGGTGAACCGATGTCGGCACTTTACAGAATGGCGTTTTCCGAACACAGACGTGTTGAAATCGGTACGGGTGACTATGTAATCATCTCCGCAACGCCGATTCCGGGTAACGAAAAAACCGTCGGCAAGGTTGTCGATGAGCTTTTAAAACGCGGCGCCGAGGTCGTTTACGAAAAAATGTATGATGTTCACGTTTCGGGACACGCTTGTCAAGAAGAACTTAAACTTATGCTCAGCCTTGCAAAGCCGAAATACTTCATTCCCGTTCACGGCGAACAGAAACATATAAGAAAACACGCACAGCTTGCCGAAAGTATGGGCATACAGCCGTCGAACATATTTATGGCGGACAACGGCAGATGCGTATCGGTGTCGAAGCGTAAACTTACTGCGCTTGAGGACGTGCCGGCCGGCAAAGTTTTTGTTGACGGCTACGGAGTCGGTGACGTCGGCAGTGCCGTTATACGTGAGCGTAAACGTCTTGCCGAAGACGGACTTATGATAATAAACGTCGTAATCGAAAAAGAAACGGGTATGCTGATTTCGGGACCCGACATTGTTTCACGCGGATTCGTTTACGTGAAGGATTCCGAAAAACTTATCGAAGAAGCAAAACTTGTTGCGCAAATCGTAGTTGACGAGTGCATTTACGACGGCAGAATTGAATGGAACACAATCCGAAACAGAATGCGAGACGACATTTCCCGCCTTCTTTACGACCGTACAAAACGCAGTCCCATGGTGCTTCCGTTAATTACTTCCGTATAAGGTGATTAAAGTGAAAAAAGAAAAAAGCGAAAAACGGATAAAACCGAAAAAAAGAATAAACTTTTTGAGTGCACATCCCGTTGTCAGTGCGTCGGTGACTTTAAGCTTAATCGTAAGCTGTATCACGTTTTACTATAATTTTAAGCTCGGCATAGCGGAGCTTGTGCTGACGTGTGTCGTTCTTTTGATTGCTCTTTCGGTAAATAATGTTGACATTTACCGCACGCAGTGGCTTGTAAAAACGCTGAATAAAAATATGTCGGCGGAGGACGACGGAAATTTAAAAAGTTTTCCTTTGCCCGTGGTGATTTTTAACAGCGAAGAGGAAATCGTGTGGTATAACAACCGCTTTAACGAATCCTTTTTTGCGGATAATCTTTTTGACGGTAGAGATATAAAACAGTTCACGTCCGGCAAGGGATTGAGTGTAATCCGTCAAAATCCGCGGTTCGAGTGCAGTTTTTCGGGAAAGCATTATACCGTTTATTACAATTCGGTGCAGTATAAGAAAAATACGTGCTATGCTCTGTTTTTTGTCGAGGATACACTTTTAAAGCAGTACAGAACAAAATACGAAAACACACGCCCCGTAATTATGTTTATAAATTTAGACGCCGTTGAGGAATATCTCAGAGATTTCCGTGACAGTCAGCAAGCCGAAATTATGAGCGGCGTCGAATCAATCATAGAAAATTGGTTTACAAACTATAATTGCGTCTTGAGAAAAATCGGCAGCGGTAAATTTGTTGTCTTTGCCGAAAAATACCGTTTTATCAAAATGAAAGAGGAAAAATTTTCAATTCTTTCCGATGTGCGTTCTTATACATATAAAGAAAAAACAGTCGGAATTACTCTTTCAATCGGTGTCGGAACGGGCAAAAATATTGCCGAATGTGAAAAATCGGCACGTCAAGCACTCGATATGGCTCTCGGACGCGGCGGTGATCAGGTTGCCATAAAAACCGAAAAGAACGACTATGAATTTTTCGGCGGAGTGTCAAAGGGCATCGAAAAACGTACAAAGGTCATCACACGAAAAGTTGCGGCGGCATTTAAAGAAGCAATCAGCTCAAGCAGTAACGTGCTTATAATGGGGCATCGCTTTGCCGACCTTGACTCTTTGGGTTCGGCAACGGGTGTCGTTGTCGCGTGTAATGCGTTGGGCAAGGATGCGAAAATCGTTATGTCGTCAAAGACAACTCTCGCAATGCCTCTTGTCAAGCATTTGAAAAACAGCGGTATGGGTGACTTTATAATTCAGCCCGACGAATACGAAAACTATCTTAACGACAACACTTTGCTTGTTATCGTCGACACTCACCGACAAAGCTTTCTCGAATGTCCGGAACTTTTCGATAAGGTGGAAAAAACGGTAATAATCGACCACCACAGAAAAACCGTTGACCATATAAACAAAGCGGTTGTGTTTTATCACGAACCGAACGCGTCTTCCGCTTCGGAAATGGTGACCGAACTTATCGAATATATGAATGTGGACGTCGAAATACCGCAAGCGTGTGCCGAAGCACTCTTGTCGGGCATAACACTCGACACGAAAAATTTTGTAATGAAAACGGGCGTTCGTACTTTTGAAGCGGCGGCTTTTCTTCGCTCGATGAATGCCGACACGGTGGCTGTTAAACAGCTTTTCTCAAACAGTATGAAAACGCAGAAAGCCAAGAGCGAGGTCGTCGCAAATGCGGCTATGTACAAGAAATGTGCAATCGGCGTAATTGACGTCGACATAGACAATATACGTATTGTCGCAAGTCAGGCTGCCGACGAATTGCTGAACGTAGACGGTGTCTTGTCGTCGTTCGTTCTGTTTAAAACCGAAAATACAATAAATATTTCAGCCCGTTCGTACGGCGATATGAACGTGCAAGTGATAATGGAGCTTTTGGGAGGCGGCGGACATCAGACAATGGCAGCCGCTCAGCTTGAGGGCGAAACGTTTGAAAATGCACTGAAACGCTTGAGCGTGGCTATTGATAAAGCTAATGAAACGAGGAAATAAATATGGACGTAATTTTAAAAGCAGACGTAAAAGGATTAGGTAAAAAAGGCGAAAAAGTTAAGGCGTCGGACGGCTATGCGAGAAACTACCTTTTCCCGAAGGGACTTGCCGTTGAAGCAAACGCACAGGCAATGACGGAACTTCGTAACCGTGAACAGTCGAATCAGCATAAGCTTGATTTGGAAATTGCCGCGGCAAACGAGTCAAAGTCAAAACTTCAGGGCAAAACCGTAAAAATGATTGCCAAAGCAGGTCAAAACGGAAAACTTTTCGGTTCCGTAACGGCAAAAGAAGTTGCGGCTGAAATCACAAAACAGTTTAACGTTAAGGTTGACAAAAGAAAAATCGCAATGAGCGATATAAAGAACTTCGGTTCATATAAAATCGAGATTAAGCTTTATACAAATATCGTAGCGGAAATGACGGTAATGGTAGGGGAATAACCGAAGCACAATCTATTTAGGGAGAAAAGGATATGGAAAGTAATTTTTTATCGCCTGAAAACTCAAAAACACTTTACAGTCACGATGCGGAGCAAGCCGTTCTCGGTTCTATTTTAAAAGATCCGGCTTGCCTTCCCACCGTTTCCGATATGCTCAAAACAGAGCATTTTTATCTTCCTCAGCACAAAGCCATCTACAACGCAATACTCAATGTCGATACATTGGGCGGCCGTGTCGATCCGCTTGTTGTACTTGAAGAATTAAAAAAAGCGGGCGTTTATGACGATATAGGCGGCAAGGCATATCTTATGAAGATTGCCGAATCGGTTCCGTCGACAAGAAACGTTTCGTCATATATCAAAATAATTATAGATAAATATTATCTGCGTTCCCTCGGTGAAGTTGCACGTGACATTTTAAATCAAACAAATGAGGGCGCACAAGATCCGGACGAGCTTATCGCAAAAGCCGAACAAGACATTTACGACATTCGACGCGGAAAGACTTCTTCGGGGCCGGCAAAGGTCAGCGACGTTATTATGAACAACGTCGTTGTAAGACTTAATCAGCTTGCCAAGGCGGATCCGAGAGAAAAAGAACAGTATATGGGTATCCCCACGGGATTTTCTTATCTTGACAGAGTTTTGGGCGGCGGATTTCACCGTTCCGACTTAATCTTAATAGGTGCGCGTCCCGGTATGGGTAAAACGAGCTTTGCCCTCAACGTAGCGAGAAATATCGCAATCAAGGGCAAAAAAGTCGTGTTCTTCTCGCTTGAAATGTCAAACGAGCAGTTGGCACAGCGTATTATTTCGACGGAAGCACGTGTCGTAAGTAATAAACTGAGAACGGGCGAACTTGACGATCACGACTGGGAACACATCGGACTTGCAATGCAAAACCTTATTAAAGCGGAACTTTATTTCGACGACACGGCAAATATTACCGTTTCGGAAATGAAAGCGCGTGTCAGAAGAATGAGAGACGTCGACTGTATCATCATTGACTATCTTCAGCTTATGTCGGATCCGCGTTATAAGGACAACCGTGTTCAAGAGGTAACGAAAATCACACGTGACTTGAAACTTATGGCAAAGGACCTTAACATTCCCGTTGTCACATGCTCACAGCTTTCGCGTAATACCGCAAAAACGGCTGACCACCGACCGCAGCTTACCGACCTTCGTGAATCGGGCTCTATCGAGCAAGACGCCGACATTGTTCTTATGCTCCACCGTGAAGAATATTACAAACTCGGTGAATCGGGCGGCGTTGTCGACATCGAAGAACCGAACGTTGCCGAGATAATCGTTGCGAAAAACAGACACGGCTCAACCGAAAAAGTAAAGGTGAGCTGGAATCCGGAATTTACAATGTTCTCAACACTTGAGAGGATGAAAGATGACAGATAAACTTTTGAAAGCAGTGGCAAAGCACAAAACAGAGCTTGCCGATAAAGTCGTCTGCGTGGGGCTTTCGGGCGGTGCCGATTCTGTCGCACTGACTCACATTTTACTTAAAAATAAAGAATTTCTCGGCATAAAAGACGTGAAAGCCGTTCACATTCACCACGGAATACGCGGCAGCGAAGCCGACCGTGACTGTGAATTCGCAAAATCGTTTTGCGAAAAAAACGGAGTTGAATTTTCGGCGTTTTATATAGACGTTCCCGCCGAAGCCGAAAAAACGGGGGAAAGCATTGAGGAGTGTGCCCGTCGAATGAGATACGCCGTGTTTGAAACGGTTGAGTGCGATTTGTTTGCGACTGCACACAATTTAAACGACAACATCGAAACGGTACTTTTAAATTTAATTCGCGGAACGGCACTTTCGGGACTGTGCGGAATACCGTGTGTCAGAGGTAAGTTTATAAGACCGTTGCTTGACTGTACACGTCGCGATATCGAAGAATATATTTCCGATAATAATCTTGAATATGTTACGGACAGCACAAACCTTTCCGACGGCTATTCGAGAAATAAACTTCGGCATAATGTTTTGCCCGTTCTTTTTGAAATGAATCCGTCGTTTGACAAATCGTTTTTAAAATGTATTGAGTCGATAAACGATACGGACGCTTTTATAACCGACTCGGCGAAAAAACTCGTTGAAGCGGCACAAACCGACGGCGGATTTAACTGCGGCACTTTCAAAAACTGTCCCGCCGCATTGAAACACAAAGCGATTCACCTCATTTTAAAGGAGAAAAAAGCAAAAGATATAAGTCGTGAGCATATCGTCGCCGTCGATAATATAATCGAAAACGGCGGAACCGTTCATATCGGTGACGGCGTTGCGGTGACGGTTGAAAGAGATTTTCTCTATTTCGGACAGCCGACGGTGACGGAAAACTTTGCCGTGAAAGTTGCACTCGAAAACGGCACAGTGGAAACTCCGCTGGGAATTTTCGAAATAAAAGTTTTATTAAAAAAAGATTTACAAAATCTTAATAAAGAAGATATAGACAATTTGATAGATTATGATAAAATATTAAAAGACGTTGTTTTGAGGAATCGGCTTGAAGGCGACACGTTTCGCCCTAAAAACCGCGGTGTTACGAAAAGCTTGAAAAAACTTTTCAACGAGGAAAAAGTTCCTTTAAGTCGACGTTCGCAGATGGCAATTCTGTCCGACGAAGACGGTATTATATGGACAGAACTGTTCGGTACAAGCGATAAATATAAGGTAACCGCAAAAACCGAAAAAATTGCGGAAATCATAAAACGGGGGTATTTAAGTGAATAACGATATCGAAAAGGTGTTAATTTCCGAAGAGGAGTTAAAGAACATAGTCGAACGTCTCGGCTCGCAAATTACGGAGGATTATAAAGAAAAAAATCTTGTTCTTGTCAGCGTTCTTAAAGGCTCGGTAATCTTTATGGCGGATTTAATGAGAGCTATTAAGGTGCCGTGTGTCATCGACTTTATGTCCGTGTCAAGCTACGGTGCGGGAACAAAAACGTCGGGCGTTGTAAAAATAATCAAGGACCTTGACAACGAGGTTGTCGAGGGTGCCGATTTGCTTATCGTCGAGGATATTCTCGACAGCGGTGTAACTCTTTCATATTTGAGAAACGTTCTCGCAATGAGAAATCCGAAAAGCATAAAAATCTGTACATTGCTTGATAAACCCGAACGCAGAAAAGCCGACATTAAGGCTGATTATGCCGGAGCTGTCGTACCCGATGCCTTTGTTGTCGGTTACGGTCTTGACTATGACGAAAAATACAGAAACTTGCCTTATGTGGGTGCATTAAAACCGTCAGTGTACGAAAAATAGGAGTGGAAGCTAATTGAAAAAAATTAATTGGAAAATTATTTTGCCGTATATTCTTATACCCGTTCTGTTTGTCGGAGCTTTGTATATCTATATGGGCAAGTCTACCGACGAAGACCTTCAGTATTATCAAATTCTCGAATATTTTGATAACGGTACGGTTACCGAATACGAACTGAACCTTGACAGCGGAGCCATGACCTATAAGCTTGAAGGTGACAGCAAGGAACATAAATATACCGTTCCGAACGTAAGCATTTTTATCGCGGACGTTCACGATGCCGTGCGTGCCGTAAACAATGACGGTGACGAAACAACGCCGGTTATTAAAATGAACTATAAGGCGGGTACGCCTAATTCTTGGTGGGTAAGCCTTATTCCGTCGGCTGTAATTACACTTCTTCTTTTTATCGTGATGTTCGTTATGTTCAGAAAAATGAACAGCTCAATCAGTACGGAAAACAACCGTGCCATGAATTTCGGAAAAGCACGTGTAAAGCGTGCCGACGACGAAAAGAAAAAAGTTACGTTTAACGACGTCGCAGGTGCCGACGAAGAAAAGGAAGAACTTACCGAAATCGTCGAATTCCTTAAAAAGCCGCAGGAATTTTCAAAACTCGGTGCAAGAATACCTAAGGGCGTGCTGCTTGTAGGCCCTCCCGGAACAGGTAAAACTTTGCTTGCGCGTGCCGTGGCGGGTGAAGCAAACGCTCCGTTCTTCTCTATTTCCGGTTCCGACTTTGTCGAAATGTATGTCGGTGTCGGTGCTTCACGTGTGCGTGACCTTTTCAAAGAAGCAAAGAAAAATCAACCTTCTATTATTTTTATAGATGAAATTGATGCCGTAGGACGTCACAGAGGTGCCGGTATGGGCGGCGGTCACGACGAACGTGAGCAAACTCTTAACCAGCTCCTTGTTGAAATGGACGGCTTCGGTGCAAATGAAGGCGTAATCGTAATTGCCGCTACAAACAGACCGGACATTCTCGATCCGGCACTTCTCCGTCCGGGACGTTTTGACCGTCAGGTAACAGTCGGCTATCCGGACTTGAAAGGCAGAGAGGAAATTCTTCGTGTTCATGCGAGAAATAAACCGCTCGGTCCCGACGTCGACCTTCACAACATTGCCGCTACAACTGTCGGATTTACGGGTGCCGACCTTGAAAATCTCTTGAACGAAGCCGCACTTCTGGCTGCCAAGAGAAAACTTATGTCTATTACAATGGCTGAAATCGAAGAAGCTACAATGAAAGTTGTTGTCGGTGCCGAAAAGAAATCGAAGAAGATAACCGAAAAGGATAAAAAGATTACGGCTTATCATGAGGCCGGCCACGCAATTTCATCGTATTACCTTGATAATAAAGATCCCGTAACGCATATTTCAATCGTGCCTCGCGGTATGGCGGGCGGCTTTACGCTTTACACACCCGAAAAAGACGAAATGCACATGATGAAATCGAGAATGCTCGACGATATTGTTTCGCTTTTGGGCGGACGTGTTGCCGAAAAGCTTATTTTCGACGATATTTCAACGGGTGCTTCAAACGACATTCAGCGTGCCAGCGAAATCGCACGTAAAATGATTACGAAATACGGTATGAGCGACAAGCTCGGACCTATTGCGTTCGGCTCCGGTAATGATGAAGTCTTTCTCGGTAAGGATTACAATCACATGAAGAATTATTCCGAAAATGTGGCTGCCGTAATCGACGAAGAAGTTAACAAAATTATTACCGATGCGTACGCACGTACCGAAAAAATTCTTTCCGACCATATCGACCAACTCCATTTGGTTGCCGAAACTCTCGTTAAACTCGAAAAGGTAAACGCAGAACAGTTCGCTTCTCTTATGGGAACGGGTGCTTTGCCTCAAGGCGAGTCTTTCGATGCCGAGGTACAAGATACTTCCGCCGCCGAAGAATCGGAAAATAAAGACGAAACTCAAAACGGCGAAAACGAATAATTTTCATATAAAGCGACAGTCGTGACGTTACGGCTGTCGTTTTTTTTTGTGTTGATTTTTTTCTGTGTGCGTTATAAAATGTTTATATATTGTTGCGGGAGGAATTTGCAATGGCAAAAACGGTGAAAATCAAATCAAAACTCAAACAAAACAAAAACTCGTTATTTTTAACGACATCTTTTTCAATGCTTTTCAGCTTTTGCTTTTTTGTCTTTGCGATATTGCTCTTTGTGAAAAACGGTGTTCATATAGCTTTTCCCGTGTCATTCCTTTTAATAGCCGCCGTGCTGTTCGTTATCAGCTCCGTTTCGGCAAAAAAATATCGCATTATTAAAGCCGGCGTGAAAGGTGAAACGTCAACCTTGGAAATACTTAAAAAACTGCCGTCGGGCTTTACCGTAATTTCAAACCCCGTAATCAGAGAAAACGGCAGAGAATTCGAACTCGATTTTCTCGTCATCGGCAGCGAAGGCGTCTTTATAATCGAAACAAAAAATTACGGCGGTACGGTTGGCGGTGCCGTTTCGGATACACATTGGAAACAAATAAAACACCTTGCAAACGGAGAAACCGCCGAAAAACTTGTTAAAAACCCCGTTAAGCAGTCGGAAAATCAAATGCGAAAGTTTAAAAATCTGTGCAAAGAGCTTGACGTCAGCGCTTATATTTATCCCGTTGTTTACTTTGTCAACGAAAATGTAAAACTTCGGTATAAAGCCGACGCACAAACACCCGTGTTCGTCACCGAAAACAAAGAGCTTCTTCTTGATTATATAACCGAGAGCGACGGCAAAAAATCGGTAAATACATTCGAACGTTCACGTCTTGTTAAATATTTTAAAAACAATGACTTAAAAGATAATAACGCCTAAACATATTGTCCGTATTTTCATCATAATATTAAACGGTGATAATATGGACAGTTCTTTTTACGGGCAGGCAAGAGAAAGCAAAACAAGACAAAAAAAGAAAAATAAGGCGGAAAACAACACGTCAATTAAAATTTTCGCAATTCAAATGTCGGTTGCATTGTTAATTACCGGATTTTTGTATCTCGTTTGCAAAAGTGACGGCGACCTTTCCGCAAACGTCAAAACCTTGTATTCGGCAGCTTGCGAAAAAGACATCGGCGTCTTTGAAATGCTTGACGTCTTTAAAAAAGTTTCGCAAATGACCTTTGCACCGACAATCCCGCGGGAAACGTCAACGGCGGAAACGACACTTGCGGAATCGGATGCAACGGAAGTGATATCCGAATCGGAAAAAGCGGTTGTCGATGAAGCTGAACTTTAAAGGTATTGATTTTGAAATTACATTTCCCTTTGTCGCATTCATTACGTTTGCAATAACTTTAAAAGCACCGTCAAACGTAATAATAACGGTTCTTTCTTCGCTTTTGCACGAAATGGGACACCTTTGTGTTATGTGCGCCGTCGGGAATGTACCGCAGTCGGTTCGCTTTGAAATAACGGGTATAAATATAAAGCGTCCGTTAAGCACTTCAGTCAGCATAAAAAACGAATTGCCGATTGCTATGGGCGGGGCTGTTGCCAACGGGGGCTTGCTTCTTTTTTGCCTTTTCGCACTTTGCTTTTTCGAAAGCGAAAACTTGATTACCGTCGCTTGCGTCAATTTGATACTTATGACGTTTAATCTTTTGCCGGTAAAAAGACTCGACGGCGGAATGGCACTTTTCTTTTTGCTCAGCCGAAAATACCCGATTGATATCTGTGAGAAAATATTAAAAATAACCTCTTGCTTTTTTATTTTCGCAATATACGTCTGGGGCGTGTTCGTGCTTGCATCAACACATTACAATATAAGTGTGTTGATAGCCGCCGTCTTTCTTACTTTGTCTATGTTCTGCGGTAATGAATATTGAAAAAACACAAAATTTATAGTACAATATAACATATTTGTTATGTGAGGTTCACTATGGTAAAAAAAGAGATAGAAAAAATACTTAAAAAAGTTCAAAAGCCGGCACGTTATACGGGCGGCGAGCTGAACAGCGTAGTTAAAAATAAAAACGAAGTAAAATGCCGCTATGCCTTTTGCTTTCCCGACAATTACGAAATCGGAATGTCGCATCTCGGTATGAAAATCCTTTACAGCCTTGTAAATGACAGAGATGACGCTTGGTGTGAGCGTTGTTTTGCTCCGTGGGAGGATATGGAGGCGTTAATGCGTGAAAACGGCATAAAGCTCTACGCTCTCGAAAGCGGTGACGCACTTTGCGATTTTGACCTTGTCGGCTTTACAATGCAGTATGAACTCAGTTATACAAACGTTCTCAATATGCTTGATTTAGGCGGCATTCCCGTACTTAAAAAAGACAGGACAAGCCTCACACCCATCGTCGTTGCGGGCGGCCCTTGTGTTTGTAATCCCGAACCCATCGTTGACTTTATTGACCTTTTTATGCTCGGCGAAGGCGAGGAAGTGACAAACGAGCTTATCGACTTACTCATCAAGCATAAGGAAAAAGGTTCGACACGTCTTGAATTTTTGCGTGAAGCGGCGAAAATCGAGGGCGTTTACGTTCCCGAATTTTATGATGTCGATTATAACGACGACGGCACAATCAAATCAATAAAGGCAAAAGAAACGGCACCGCCGAAAGTAAAAAAGAGAATTATTTCCGACCTTGATACCGTTTCTTATCCGAAAAATTTTGTAGTACCGTTTATCGACGTCGTGCAAGACAGAACCGTGGGCGAGGTCTTTCGAGGTTGTATTCGCGGCTGCCGTTTTTGTCAAGCCGGATTTATTTACCGACCTATTCGCGAAAAATCACCCGAAACAATCAACAGTCAGTGCAAAATGATAAGCGACGCGACGGGTTACGACGAAATTTCCCTCTGTTCGCTTTCCACAAGTGACTACACAAAAATCGATAAACTTATTCCGATGCTGTTTGATTGGGCTTTGAAAGAAAACATAAACGTTTCGTTGCCGTCACTCCGTGTCGATAATTTCTCCGATGAGCTTATGGAGGAACTGAAAAAAGTACGCCGAAGCGGTCTTACCTTTGCCCCCGAAGCCGGAACGCAAAGACTTCGTGACGCCATAAATAAAAACGTAACCGAGGACGAGGTTATGAGAACGGCTCTTAAAGCTTTCGACGGCGGTTGGACAAGCGTAAAACTTTATTTTATGATGGGACTTCCCACTGAAACACTTGACGACATTGCCGGCATAGCCGACCTTTCTCAAAAGGTTGTCGATACGTTTTACCGCAATCCGAACCGTGAAAAAGGTAAGGGCGTGCAAGTAAATATTAGCGTCGCTTCGTTTGTCCCGAAGCCCTTTACACCTTTCCAGTGGGAACCTCAGGACACGGGCGAAATGTTACGTGAAAAACAAAAACATTTGCTTTCAAGTGTAAAAAGCCGAAAAATTTCCGTCAGCTATCATCAGTCGGATACTTCCGTTCTTGAGGGCGTTCTCGCAAGAGGCGACAGAAGACTCGGCGAAGTCATTTTCAAGGCTTGGCAAAAAGGCTGTAAATTTGACAGCTGGGATGAATACTTTGACTTTTCAAAATGGCGTGAAGCGTTTGACGAATGCGGACTTTCAACGGAATTTTACGCAAACCGTAAACGTGAATACTCGGAAATTCTTCCTTGGGATATTATGGATTACGGTATTCGTAAGGAATTTCTCGTCGAAGAAAACAAAAAGGCTCACGAAAGTATAACAACGCCGCATTGCCGAATAAAGTGTTCGGGCTGCGGCGCGAATAAGCTTAACGGAGGTAAGTGCGATGCCCGAAATTAAAAAATGGGAAACGGATGTCAGAATGTTTTACGAAAAAACAGGTATGGCAAAATTCATTTCACACCTTGACACCGTCCGTTGCATAACAAGAGCAATGAAAAGGGCGGGCGTGCCTATTTGGTATACGGAAGGCTTTAATCCGCATGCGTTTTTGACGTTCGCAATGCCGCTGTCACTCGGATTTGAAAGTTTGTGCGAAACAGTCGATTTTCGTTTGACGGAAAAGGTTGACTTTGACGAACTTAGCGAAAGAATAAACAGCGCACTGCCGACTGACATTACCGTTAAAGCGATTTCCGTGCCCGTTTTTTCGGCGGCGGACATACGCTTTGCCGATTACGAAATAATATTCAACAATCCCGATGCCGTCCTCTTGAAAAATGCCGAAAAGGTATTGGCGTCCGACGAAATTCTCGTTGAAAAGAAGGGCAAGCAGGGAAGAAAAAAGGTTACAAAAGAAGTAAATATCAAAGAACATATAAAAGAATATTCGCTCTCGGAGTCCGACGGCAAATTAAAACTTAAAGTCTTGCTGTCATCGGGACCGTCGGTGAATATCAATCCCACGCTTTTGATTTCTTCGCTTGTTAAGGATACCGAAACCGACGGGCAAGACGTCGACATAATCAAAATTCAGTCATATACTGAGGATATGAAGATTTTCGTATAATAAAAACCAAAAAACTCTTGATTTTTTTACTGACTTGTGCTATTATATCTTAGCATTTGTAGGAAACTGCAAAGAAATAACTATTATCTCGGGTGGTCCTCTGCTGACACTTTCGGTACGAACACTTGAAATTTTATTATCGGAGGTTAAGTTATGGACGCATTAAAATTGATGACTGAGGGTATGGTTAAAGAAGCTAACCCCGCAATCAAAGTCGGAGACGTTGTTAAGGTTCACGTTAAGATTCGTGAAGGTGAAAGAGAGAGAATTCAGATTTTCGAAGGCACAATCATTGCACGTAAAGGCAGTGGCGTAGCTGAAACTTTCACAGTTCGCCGTGTATCATACGGTGTTGGTGTTGAAAGAGTATTCCCCGTTAATTCACCGAACGTTGCAAAGGTTGAAACTGTAAGACACGGACGTGTTCGCAGAAGTAAACTTTATTATCTTCGTGACAGAGTCGGTAAGGCTGCTAAAGTTAAGGAACAAATCTGACAACAGACAAACAAAGCAGAGAGTAATCTCTGCTTTTTGTTTATCGGTTAAACTTTTTAAAGGTAAACGCCGCGAACGGCGAAGGAGCATATTATGGATTGGACGGAAATTAAAATCGAGGTTGACGCCGAAAATATCGACCGCTGTGCCGATATTGCGAGTATGGCGGTGCCGTACGGCATTTATATTGAGGATTACCGCACGCTTGAACAAGAAGCTTGGGAAATCGCCAACATTGACCTTATTGACGAAGAACTGCTTGCCAAGGATCGTACAAAGGGGTGTGTTCATATCTACATTTCACCCGAAGAAAATTATACGGAAGCCGTTTCTTTTTTGAAAGAACGTTATGAAAGTGAGAATATTCCGCATACTATTGAATATAAGCCTTGTAAAAACGAGGATTGGGAAAATAATTGGAAGCAGTATTTTAAGCCGATGAAAATCGGTGAAAAATTGCTTATCAGACCTCTCTGGATTGACGATTATGACGCAGAGGGCAGGGCGGTGCTGAGCATTGAACCGGGGCTTGCGTTCGGTTCGGGCGGACATAACACAACACGCCTTTGCCTTGAAACACTCGAAAAGCATATAAAAAAAGGTGACAGTGTGCTTGACTGCGGTTGCGGCAGCGGAATTTTGTCGATTGCGTCTTTACTTATGGGTGCCGAAAACACAACGGGCGTCGATATTGACAAATTAGCCGTAAAGACGGCAATCGAAAACGGAAAAGTCAATGGCTTTGAAGCTCCGCGGTATAATATTCTTCACGGAAATCTTGTCGATAAGGTAACGGGAAAATTCGACGTCGTTGTCGCAAATATCGTTGCCGACATAATAATCCTTTTTTCCGCTCAAGTCGGAAGCTTTCTCAAGGATGACGGTGTTTTTATAACATCGGGAATAATCGAACCGCGTGAAGCCGAGGTAACACGTGCTTTTGCCGACAACGGCTTTGAAATCGTCGAAAAATATGAGGACGGCGGTTGGCTTTGCTTCGTCTGTAAGAAAAAATAATTTTTTCGGTAAAAATTGGATTTTTTATTGTAAAAACGCTTGACAAAGAAGTGAAAATGGTATATATTCTTATATGGGTTAGCAAGAGCTAACTCATATATAACTCAAAAATGTTAGCACACGCTAATTTTTCTGTAACATTCAATTAAACCGTTAGGGGTGAAGAAATGGATTTAACGCAAGCACAAGAGGGAATTGAATATATAGTTAAGGCTATTGAAACCGATGACGACGAGCTGGACGCATTCCTTTTTTCTTTGGGTTGCTATGCAGGTGAGTCAATCACGGTCGTTTCTCGCAAAAAAGGCGGTTGTGTAGTTTCGATAAAAGACAGCAGATATAACATTGACAATCAGTTAGCTTCGGCAATTATTATATAATAGTTGTCGAAGGACTGCTTTCTTTTTAATGTTGTGTTAGTCGCGGCTAACAAAAATAAATTTGTTTATAATTAAATTTTCTATAAAAAGGGAGATGTATTTAAAATGAGAATTGCTTTAGCGGGCAATCCGAACAGCGGTAAAACCACAATGTACAACGCTTTGACCGGCAGAAACGAAAAAGTCGGTAACTGGGCGGGCGTTACCGTTGACAAAAAGACAAGTCATATAAAGAAGTCTTATTATGACGGGGCAGAGGAGCTTATTGCCGTCGATCTTCCCGGTGCATACTCAATGTCACCGTTTACGTCGGAAGAAAGTATAACAAGCTCTTACGTTAAGAACGAAAATCCCGACGCAATCATAAATATTGTCGATGCGACAAATTTAAGCAGAAGCCTTTTCTTCACAACACAGCTTCTCGAACTCGGAATTCCCGTAGTTGTAGCACTTAATAAAGCCGACATCAACGAAAAGAAAGAAACTAAAATTGATACGGCGGCTCTTTCAAAGGCACTTAATTGTCCCGTTTTCGATACCGTTTCGACTTCTGCGGAGGGACTTAAAAATGTCGTAACCGCTGCCGTGGAGCTTAAAGGTAAGGGACAAAAAGCCCCGTACACTCAAGGCTTTGTTGACATTTCCGATAAATCTTCCGTTGTTGCGGCTGACAAAAAACGTTTTGACTTCGTTAATGCCATCGTCGGCACGGTTGAAACAAGAAAAGTTTTGACAAAAGACAGAAATTTCCAAGATAAAATCGACGACATTCTTACAAATAAATGGTTCGGACTTCCGATTTTCGCAGTCGTAATGTTCCTTGTGTTCTGGATTTCACAAGCCGGTCCGGGCGTTTGGATTGCCGACTGGCTCACCGGTATTCTCGAAGGCGTTCAAGAGTGGATCCGCGGCTTCTTCGAAAACGCAAATCCGTTGATTTCCGCACTTCTCGTTGACGGTGTAATCGGTGGCGTTATCGCCGTTGTCGGTTTCCTTCCTCTCGTTATGGTAATGTATTTCCTTATCGCACTTCTTGAGGACTGCGGATATATGGCACGTGCCTCGGTTGTTCTTGACCCCATCTTCAAAAAGGTAGGACTCAGCGGTAAATCGGTAATTCCTTTTGTTATCGGTACCGGCTGTGCAATTCCCGGTGTTATGGCTTGCCGTACAATCAGAAACGAACGTGAACGCAGAGCAACAGCAATGCTCACACCGTTTATGCCGTGCGGTGCAAAACTCCCCGTAATTTCTCTTTTCGCCGGTGCGTTCTTTAAAGATGCGTCTTGGGTAGGACCGCTCATGTATTTCGTGGGTATTCTTCTTATCCTTTTAGGTGCACTTCTCGTTAATAAGATTACAGGCTATAAAGTAAGAAAATCATTTTTCATCATCGAACTTCCCGAATATAAAGTACCGTCGTTTAAACGTGCTTTCCTTTCAATGTGTCAACGCGGATGGGCTTATATCGTAAAAGCGGCAACAATTATTCTTCTTTGTAATACGGCAGTTCAAATTATGCAGACGTTCACATGGCAGTTTACGGTTGCGGAATCTTCCGACCAATCAATTCTCGCTTCAATCGCCGGTCCGTTCGCATACATACTCGTTCCCGTTGTCGGCGTTCTTTCTTGGCAACTTGCAGCTGCGGCTGTTACGGGCTTTATCGCAAAAGAAAACGTTGTCGGCACATTGGCAGTTTGCTTTGTAGGACTTGAAAACCTTATTGATACAGAAGAACTTGCTCTTATGGACGGTGCAGGTGAGGCTGTCGGTTCAATATTGGCAATCACAAAGGTTGCTGCTCTCGCATACCTTATGTTCAACCTCTATACACCTCCTTGCTTTGCCGCAATCGGTGCAATGAATTCCGAAATGAAGAGTGCAAAATGGCTCTGGGGCGGAATCGCACTTCAACTCGGCACAGGCTTTACCGTAGGTTATCTTGTATATACAATCGGTACTCTTATTACTGCTCCTTCAACACTCGCAGTCGGCCCTGCTGTTGCGGGCGGAGTAGCAGTGGCAATATTTGCGGCAATCATCGTTTTCCTTTGCATCCGTTCAAACAAAAAGCTTAAAGCCGAATATGAAACTTCATCGAAGCAAAAAGTCGGCGTAAAATAAGGTGAAAAAATTGGAAAATATTATAATAATTGCAATACTCGTTTTAATACTCGGCGGTGCCGCCGCGTATATTATCAAAGCCAAAAAAAGCGGAGTGAAATGTGTCGGTTGCCCTTCCGCGAAGGAATGTGCAAGCAAGACTTCGGGTTCGGGTTGTAACGGCTGTAGCTGTTGTAACTGTTCCGACAAATAAATAATCTTCCGTACGTATTCATTAAAAAAACGACAGCTTTTCCGCAGCTGTCGTTTTTTTGTTTAAAAATTAAAAGCTGTTGACAAACTGTAAGATAATGTATAAAATATAAGTATAAAGAACATTTGTTCGTTGCAATTAATTTATTTTTGGAGGTTATAAATGTTATACAAATCAAATAATTACAATAAAGATAATAGCATTGAAATTCCAAGTAACTCTTGTTATGATAATCTTGCATTAAAAAGTTTTTTTAAAAATGTGTTGGATTCATTATACAAACCGTTAATACATACTAGTTCCGATTATACGAATTGGATTGCAATATTGGATCTTAGAACTTGTGTTAGCTGTAGAAAGTTGCATGGTAAAATATACTATGCTGATGAGTTACCGCAAAAAGCCCCGCCCTTACACGAGCGATGTCGATGCAAAATAGTAGAAATGATGGCTGCTTTTATTGGTACAGCAACTAAAGAAGGTATAAACGGTCCGGATGTTTATATATCTAAATATGGCAGGTTGCCCGGCAACTACATAACCAAACAGCAGGCAAACAAGTTAGGCTGGATAAATTATCTTGGAAATTTAGGCATTGTTGCACCTGGAAAAATTATTGGCGGAGATGTTTATAGAAATAGAGATGGACATTTGCCTTATGCACCGGGTAGAATTTGGTATGAAGCGGATATTAACTATGATTCGGGATACAGAAATCTTCATAGAATTATATATTCCAATGATGGTTTAATATTTGCTACATATGATCATTATCTCACATTTGTTCAAATTCATTAAGGAGTAATATAATGAATACTATAGATTATTTGTATCCAAAAGACAGAGTTTTGGATTTTTCTTTATGTAAATATTTGGGGGAAGTCCACGAAGTAATAAAAAAAGAATTGGAATTACCCGATTGGTACGGTGCTAATCTTGATGCTTTGTGGGATGCCGTAACGGGACTTATGTATGTTCCGGTAAATATCGAAATTATTTTCAAGCCCGAAACAAAAGCAAGCGAAAAATTAGGCGATGAAATCGATAAGATTATATCCGTTTTTTTAGAAGCACAGGAAGAATATAACCAAATTAAAGTTACAGTAGAAAAATAAACCTAAATAAGTTAGTTTATATCGGTGTATTCGATCAATGATTTATAAAGAACGACAGCTTTTCCGCAGCTGTCGTTTTTTTATAAACAGCCAATTTAATTGTTTTTGTTGATTATTAAAATATTTAATGGTATAATTTTTAAGGTTATTACTCGATAAGGAGTTGAAATGATTGAATATTCAGACAGTTAAATCTACAATCGAAAGCGGTAACGCCGTAATGGGCATCGAAATGGGCTCAACGCGTATTAAAGCCGTTTTGATAGACGAAAAGCACAATCCCATAGCACAGGGAAGTCACGACTGGGAAAACCGTTTTGAAAACGGCGTTTGGACTTATCACCTTGACGACGTTTGGGACGGACTTCGTGACGCTTACAAAAATCTTAAAACGGACGTTTTCGAAAAATACGGCGTTCGCCTCACACGTCTTAAATCAATGGGCTTTTCCGCCATGATGCACGGCTATCTTCCTTTTGACAAAAACGGAAAACAGCTTGCCGAATTCAGAACGTGGAGAAATACTATAACGGAACAAGCCGCCTTAGAACTTACAAAACTTTTCGGCTTCAATATTCCTCAGCGTTGGAGTATAGCACATCTTTATCAAGCCATTCTTAACGGTGAATCTCACGTCGAAAACATTGACTTTTTGACTACGCTTGAGGGTTATGTTCATTGGCAACTCACCGGACAAAAGGTAATCGGCATCGGTGAAGCTGCGGGAATGTTCCCTATTGACAGCACAAAGAACCTTTATAACGAAAAAATGGTCGACGCCTTTGACAAAAAAATTGCCGACAAAGGCTTTGCTTGGAAATTGACCGACATACTTCCGAAAATTCTCGTTGCCGGAGAATGTGCCGGAACTCTCACACAAGAGGGTGCCTTACTTTTGGACCCTACGGGCGAGCTTGAAAGCGGAATACCGCTTTGTGCTCCGGAGGGCGATGCGGGTACGGGTATGGTTGCGACAAACAGCGTTGCGGCAAAAACCGGTAACATTTCCGCGGGTACCTCAATTTTCGCTATGATCGTTCTCGACAAAATGCTTTCGGACGTCTATACGGAAATTGATATGGTTACGACACCTACGGGCAAGCCCGTTGCAATGGTTCACTGTAATACGTGTACTTCCGACCTTGACGCTTACGTAAAACTTTTTGCCGAAGTTCTCCGTAACAGCGGCGTCGACGTAAATAAGCCCGCACTTTACGATATGCTTTATGCCGAGGCGTTAAAGGGTGAGGCGGACTGCGACGGAATTGTCACCTTTAACTATTATTCGGGTGAGCCCGTAACAGATACGGCAGAGGGCAGACCGTTAACGGTAAGAATGCCCGACACGAAATTCACACTTGCCAACTTTATGCGTTCACAACTCTACGGAACAATGGCAACACTGCGTCTGGGTATGGATATCCTTTTTGAAAAAGAAAAGGTTGAAATCGAAAAATTGCTCGGTCACGGCGGACTTTTCAAAACACGCATTGTGGGGCAAAAACTGATGGCGGGTGCCATGAATACTCCCGTCGCCGTTATGGAAACGGCGGGTGAGGGCGGTGCATGGGGAATTGCACTCCTTGCCGCCTTTATGAGTTGCAAAGCTGACGGCGAAACGCTTGAAGATTACCTTGAAAACAAGGTGTTTGCCGATTATAAAGCAAGTGTAATCGAACCCGATGTTAAAGATGTTGACGGCTTTAATAAATATATTGAAAGATATAAAGCGGCGGTTGCGGTTGAAAAATCCGCTATTGCCAATTTAAAATAAGGAGAAATAATTATGAGCTTAAAAGATTATGAGTTTTGGTTTGTAGTCGGCAGTCAGTTCCTTTACGGACCGGAGGTGCTTGAAACCGTTGAAGCACGTGCAAAGGAAATGGTTGAGGAACTTAACCGTTCCGATAAACTTCCGTGCAAAATCGTTTACAAAGTAACCGCAAAGACGAATAAGGAAATCGCCGACGTTTGCCGTGAAGCGAATTATGATAAAAAATGTGCCGGCATCATTACTTGGTGTCACACTTTCAGCCCGTCGAAAATGTGGATTAACGGCTTTGTCGACCTTCAAAAGCCGTACTGTCATCTTGCGACACAGTATAACGTCGAAATCCCGAACGACGAAATAGATATGGACTTTATGAACCTCAATCAAGCTGCACACGGCGACCGTGAACACGGCTTTATTGCCGCACGTCTTCGTATGCCGCGTAAGGTTATCGCAGGCCATTGGACAAAGGAAAGCGTGCGTGAAAGACTCGGCAGCTGGATGCGTTCGGCAGTCGGCGTCGCAGTAAGTAAAGAACTCAAAGTTATGCGTTTCGGTGACAATATGCGTGAGGTTGCCGTTACAGAAGGCGATAAGGTCGAAATTCAGGCAAAACTCGGCTGGCAAGTTAATACGTGGGCTGTCGGCGACCTTGTAAAAGAAATGAATAATGTTACGGACGGCGAAATTGATGCGCTTATGGACGTTTACACATCGTCTTATGATGTCGCAACCGACAATATTGACGCAATTCGTTATCAAGCCCGTGAAGAAATCGCAATTAAAAAAATGCTTGACAGCGAGGGCTGTCTTGCGTTCTCAAACACATTCCAAGACCTTTACGGAATGGAACAACTTCCCGGACTTGCAAGTCAGCATCTTATGGCTCAGGGCTACGGTTACGGCGGTGAGGGTGACTGGAAAGTTGCCGCAATGACCGCTATTATGAAAGCTATGGCTGAGGGTAAAAACGGCGGTACCGGATTTATGGAGGATTATACATATCATCTTGTCGAGGGCGAAGAATACAGCCTCGGCGCTCACATGCTTGAGGTTTGTCCGTCGATGGCGTCGGCTAAGCCGAGAATTGAAACACATCATCTCGGTATCGGTATGAATGAAAAAGACCCCGCACGTCTTGTCTTTGAGGGAAAAGCCGGCAGTGCAATCGTCGTAAGCCTTGTTGATATGGGCGGCCGTCTGCGTCTTATCTGTCAAGACATCGAATGTGTAAAGCCTATTATGGAAATGCCTAATCTTCCCGTAGCACGTGTAATGTGGAAAGCACAACCGTCACTTGAAACGGGTATTGAATGTTGGATTACGGCGGGCGGTGCTCACCATACGGTGCTCAGCTATGACGTAACGGCAGAGCAGATGAAAGATTGGGCAAATATGATGGATATCGAATTTGTCCATATCGGTAAAGATACAACGGTTGCGGGACTTGAAAAAGACTTATTCCTTGCCGACCTTGCGTGGAAATTGAAATAAGGTGAAAATATGCTTGAAGAGTTAAAGGAACAGGTTTGTAAAGCCAATTTGCTTTTACCGAAATATAATCTTGTAACATTTACTTGGGGCAACGTTTCCGGCGTTGACAGAGAAAAAGGCTTGATGGTTATTAAACCGTCGGGTGTGGAATACGGCGAGTTAAAACCGTCGGATATGGTTGTCGTCGATTTAAAAACGGGCAAAAAAGTTGAGGGCGATTTAAATCCGTCTTCCGATACCGATACTCACGTCGTACTTTACAATTCTTTTTCGAATATCGGCGGTGTAGTTCATACTCATTCGCGTTGGGCAACAACGTTTGCTCAGTCGGGAAAGGGCATTGCGGCACTCGGCACAACTCATGCCGACTATTTCTACGGCGAAATTCCGTGTACACGCAAAATGACACCGGAGGAAATCGACGGAAAGTATGAGCTTGAAACGGGCAACGTAATTGTCGAAACATTTAACGGAAAATCTCCCGACGACATTCCGTCTGTCCTCGTTCACAGTCACGGACCTTTTTCGTGGGGTACAGATCCGTTCAACGCCGTTCACAATGCGGTAGTGTTGGAAGAACTTGCCTTTATGGCTTGGCATAACTTTATGCTGACGCCGGATATTCAACCGATGCAGCCCGAACTTCTCGATAAACATTATCTCAGAAAGCACGGTGCGAACGCTTATTACGGCCAAAAGAAATAACAACCGAAAAAATAAGACTTCATAAGGCGTCAAAACCTTGTGAAGTCTTTTTTGTTTATACTTTTATTTTTCACTGAGCCTTTGTGCGATGCCGATAAGCACTTTTAAATCTGCCTCCGACATATTGCGTGTCATCTCATATAATTGGCGAGCAAGTTGAGGCTCGTTCATTTCCTCGTCGAAAAATTCCCTCGGCGTTACACCGAGATATTCACAGATATACAAAAACTCGTTCAAAGACGGAACCGATCTGCCCGAAGAAATGCTTTGTATATAACTTTTGCTGTGTCCCAAATCGGTACTCATTCTGTATTCGGAAACGTTCTTTTCGGTTCTCAAGACAGAAATGCGGTCTCTTATAAATTGTAAATCCATAATTATTACCTCGCTTTCAATTATTTTATAATAATTTAAGCGGTAATATTCACGTTGAAACTACCGATTATTGTTGCTTTATACCGCACATATCGGTATAATACAGAGGAAAAGTATAACTGTGAACGGTAAAAATAAAAATTCTCTTGAAACGGCGGTAATTGTTATGACTTGTAGTTTTATAGGACACAGAAAAGTAAACGAAACACCCGAATTGAAGGAAAAAATTAAACAGACGGTTTGTGATATTATCGAAAGCGGTGTAACTGTTTTTTTTGTTCGGCGATCATTCGGAATTTGATGCACTTTGTTATGAAGCGGTGACAGAACTTCGTCGAAAATATCCGTACATACGTCGTGTCCATTATCGAGCCGCTTATCAAGAAATCGGCAACGGTGTAAGACGTTTCTTTTCGGTTGGATTTGAGGACAGTATTTGTCCGGACGGTGTTGCAAGTGCCGGTAGGGCGGCTTATGCGGAACGTAACCGTGCAATGATACGTGACAGCGATATTTGTGTATTTTATTATGATGAAGATTATTGTCCGAATTGTACCGAACAACCGAAAAAAACAGCTTCGAATTTATCGAAAAAAAGCGGAACACACCTTGCTTTCGAATATGCCGAAAAAGAGAAAAAAATAATAATAAATCTTAACGAAAAAGCGGGCTGTAAAAATTAAAAAAAATCCGATTTTTTTGAAAAAAAGTATGTCGAAAATATTGCAATCATATAGATTGTATGATAAAATTCATTTGGAACGTATGTTTTAAATGGAGGAGGCTAACTGGTGGCGAATTACACAGAAGAACAATGGAACGCCAAAAAGGTAGAAATAATGGAATCGTGCTTTGCATCACTATCCGATTTGGGACTTCACGGCACGGGCGTTCGCACTTTGGCAAGCAGTTGCGGATACAGTACGTCTGTTATTTATACATATTTTAATGATTTAGATGACTTAATCATTCAGTCTACCGAATATTGTATGAGTAAGGTCGAAGATGATTTTATGATGTTGGCTCCGACAAACGTCGAAGATTTATGGCGTTTTATTGATGAAATTCCGTATTGGACCGAAGAAAAGCACGGAAAGAAATATCGGCTTATGTATCAGGTCTACACTCATCCAAAATACCGAGAATACGGTCAAAACTTCTTTGCCGGTGTTGACAAACGGTATACCGAATACGCAAAACTTCTCGAAACTAAGCTCGGCATACCGTACCAAAAACTGACATCGCTGATTTTTATACTGATTCGTGCGTGCGTTCATTATGCACTGTTCGGCGATGAATTTTATCTTAAATCGCAGATAGACGTGCTGAAAGAAAGTTTAGAGCTGTTTATCTTTAAATATAATCCGAAAGCTATAACCGAGGGAGGATACGGCAATGAATAACAAAAAGCCAAATAACAATAATACCGATAAAAAGGAAAAAAGACGAAAACTTTTGATAATACTGCTTATTATCGGTATGCTGATCTGTATCGCAATCACAATATGGGCGGTTTTCTTCCGCGATACCGACACCCAAAAAGATTACCCACCGCATAGCGTCGAGGTAAACCAAACGCCTATCGACAACGACAACAGTGACAAACTTGAAAGTGTCGACGGCGGCGGTGCGATAAACGTAACTTACAAAACGGCGGCAACACTTGACTTGTCCGAAAAAACAGTGTCGTTTTATTACGCAAATCCAAACGCTTCAAATCAAAATGTTTCGATTTTGATTACGGTTGACGATTTAGTTGTCGCAAAGTCAGATCTTATCACTCCCGGTCATAAGGTGGAAAAACTGAACATCGAAAAAGACGTCGAAAATAAATTGCAGGTGGGCGGATACAATGCCGAAATTACAGTCAGAGCTTATGATCCGGAAACCAACGAAAAAGCAATGATTGACACCAAGGGCGAATTAACGCTCACGGTTATTCAGTAATAAAATAGTTTTTAATAAATAAATTAAAATACAAAAAATATTACAAAGGAGTAATTACAATGAAGAAATTTTTCACAACGTTTATGTCTTTCGCCCTTGTTGGCGCCTTGTCATTAACGGCATTTGCGGAAGGTACATCGTCAAAGATTACCGCAAACAACGGTACTGACGACATCAATGTCAAAGCAAAATATGTTGATGCGACAACGATTGAAAATTCCGTAAGCGTCGACATTGAGTGGGGAGAAATGGAGTTCACTTATACCGTAAGCGGCACAAAAGAATGGGATGCCGAAAACCACGAATATTCGGTTAAAAACGCAACTGCCGGATGGACTGAAAACGGCAATACGGTTAAGGTAACAAACCACTCGAACACAGATGTAAACGCAAACTTTACTTATACACCGAACACAAGCAACACACTTTCGGGAAGCTTTACTTACTCTGAGGGCAAAACAGCCGTAAACGACACGGTAAAACTTACAAAGGGCGTTGTGAACGACCCATTAAATGCCGACAGTGTAACGGCAACGCTTACTCTTTCGGGTACACCGAGCGACACTTATAAAACATTTACCGACGTCGGAAGTGTTACGGTTAAAATCACAAAAGCTTAACCTCCCTTGTTAAAGGGTAGCCGTAGGCGGCTTTTCGGTAGTGAATGACAGTCCGGTGGACTGTCAGAGCCGAAAAGTGACCGAGCCGCAGCGAGA
>CAZTMZ010000015.1:0-46028 GCA_964615315.1 uncultured Eubacteriales bacterium
AAAAAAAAGAAGCACACCGAAGTGTGCTTTTCTTGGTGACCCGGACGAGAATCGAACTCGTGTTACCGCCGTGAAAGGGCGGTGTCTTAACCGCTTGACCACCGGGCCGAATATAAGGGACTTGTTCAGTCCCTTGGTAGCGGCAACGGGACTTGAACCTGTGACCTTCCGGGTATGAACCGGACGCTCTAGCCAACTAAGCTATGCCGCCATATTGCCGCCGTGTCGTTCGACGGCTTTGTTATTATAATATAAGTATTTTCTTTTGTCAACATTTTTTTCAAAATATTTTTAAGTTTTTGAAAAAATACCGCATAGCAAAGTCAAATTCCCTTAAAAGACTTTATTTGCGTTCCATAAGCGTTACCATAACCGCCTTTTGAGCGTGAAGTCTGTTTTCCGCTTCGTCGAATATTTCATCGGCGTGTGACTCGAAAACATCTTCGGTAATTTCTTCGCCTCGGTGAGCGGGAAGGCAGTGCTGTACCATACAGCCGGGATTTGCCGCCGCCAACGTCTTACTGTTAATTTGATAAATGCCCTCGAACACTTTTCTGCGTTCTTCGGCTTCGTCCTCTTGTCCCATTGATGCCCAAACGTCCGTGAAAATCACATCGGCACCGGCACACGCTTCAACGGGGTCACGGTAGATGCCGAAATGACCGCTTGCATTTGCGAAATCGAGAACTTTTTGATCCGGATCAAAATTTTCGGGGCATGCAACGGTCACATCCATTCCCATCTTTATACCGCCCACGATAAGCGAATTCGCCATATTGTTACCGTCACCGATATATGTCATTTTCAGTCCGTCAAGGTGTCCCTTGTGTTCGCGTACTGTCATAAGGTCCGCAAGGACTTGACACGGATGGCAAAAATCCGTAAGGCCGTTGATAATCGGAATAGAACCGTATTTCGCAAGCTTTTCAACTTCGCTTTGTTCAAAGGTTCTTATCATAATACCGTCAAGGTAACGTGAAAGAACTCTTGCGGTATCTTGTATCGGCTCGCCGCGTCCGATTTGTAAATCTCTGTTAGAAAGGAAAAGCGCCTGACCGCCCAACTGATACATACCCGTTTCAAAAGAAACGCGTGTTCTTGTCGATGATTTTTGGAAAATCATACCGAGTGTTTGACCTTCGAGACGGTGATGCTTAATGTGATTCTTATTTTCATATTTCAACTGGTCCGCAAGATTGAGAATTTCCGTAATTTCTTCAGTTGAAAGCGAAAGCATACTTAAAAGGTGTTTCATTTTTAATCCTCCAAGATTTTTTTCAATATTGCCAAGCCTTTGTCAATTTCTTCTTTTGTAATGACAAGCGGCGGTAACATTCTTAATTTATTTTTAGCGGTGAGAATAAGCAGACCGTTTTCACTGCATTTTTTTGCGATTTCGCCTGCCGACTTTGTTTTAAGCTCAATGCCGAGCATCATTCCCAAGCCGCTGACAGACTTAACTTCATTGATTTCGAGAAGTTTTTTCTTTATGTACTCCCCTTTTTCGCCGACATTCTTTAAAAAGGTGTCCGTAATTGTTTCAAGCACGCAAACGGCACCTGCACATGCAACGGGATTTCCGCCGAATGTTGTACCGTGAGTACCCGCCGTAAGCACATTGCCGCATTTTTCGTTACAAAGGCAAGCACCCATCGGAAGACCGTTACCGATACCCTTTGCACTTGTAACAACGTCGGGCTTAATTTTGCTGTGTTCGAAAGCGAAAAATTTACCCGTTCTGCCTATGCCCGTCTGTACTTCGTCGACAATCAAAAGAATGTCTTTTTCTTTACAGATTTTTTCCGCTGTCTTGAGAAATTCAACGTCGGTCGGCACAACGCCGCCCTCACCTTGAACAATTTCCGTCATTATCGCGCAAACAGTATCGTCGGCGGCTTTCAAAAGAGCTTCCGTATCACCGGATTCGACATATTTAAAACCTTGGACAAACGGGTCGAAGTACTTGTGATAATGCTCCTGTCCCGTTGCGGTAATTGTCGCCATTGTTCTGCCGTGGAAGGAATTTACAAGTGTTATTATATTGTATCTGTTTTCGCCGTATTTGTCATAGCTGTATTTTCTTGCAAGCTTTATCGCACACTCGTTTGCCTCCGCACCGGAATTGCAAAGAAAAACTTTCGAAAATCCCGTTTTTTCGCAAAGCATTTGTGAAAATTTCGCAACTGTCGAATTGTAATAAAGATTTGAGGTGTGCTGAACCTTTTTCAACTGTTCGGTTACAGCCGCAACCCATTTTTCGTTGTTAAAGCCCAAAGAGTTAACGCCGATGCCCGAACCGAAATCAATAATTTCATTTCCCTCGCTGTCAGTGAGAGTAGCACCGTTACCCTTTTCAAGAGAAACGGGGAAGTGTGCATAAGTCGGCATTAAGTTTTCGTCGGCTTGTTTCTTAATATTTTCCAAATTCATTCATATCACCCGAATTATAAAAACATGGTACCGATACCGGAATCCGTCAGCATTTCAATGAGAATCGAATGAGGAATTCTGCCGTCGATAATATGCGTACGCTTAACGCCGCGTCGAACAGCCTCAACGCAACAGTCGATTTTCGGTATCATACCGCCGCTGATTATTCCCTGACTTTTAAGTTGCGGAACTTCGCTGACGTTTACGACACGGATTAAGGTGTCCTCGTCGTTTTTATCCTTTAAAAGTCCGCGTATATCTGTCATAAGAAGAAGCTTTTCCGCATTGAGAGCAGCCGCTATTTTAGCCGCCGCAATATCGGCGTTTATGTTGAACACCTCACCGTTTTCACCGCCGCCCACCGTTGAAATGACCGGAATATAATGCTGTTCCAGAATTCCCTCGATAAGTGTAGTGTCAACGTCGACAATGTCACCGACAAAGCCGATGTCTTTATCAACCTTTTTGGCCTTTATCATACCGTCGTCAAGGCCGCAAATACCGATGGCGTGTCCGCCGTGATGATGAAGCAGATGAACAAGTCTTTTGTTCACCTTGCCCGCAAGCACCATTTGAACAACGTCCACCGTTTCTTCGTCTGTATAACGCAGTCCGTCGACAAACTTCGACTCTTTACCGATTTTGCCGAGCATCTCGTTGATTTCGGGGCCGCCGCCGTGAACAAGCACAACATTTATACCGACCGAACGCAGAAGAACAATGTCGGTCATAACGGCATCTTGCAAATCTTTGTTTATCATTGCGTTGCCGCCGTATTTTATAACAACTGTTTTGTTGTGATACTGCTGAATGTAAGGAAGAGCCTGTACAAGCACTTCGCTGCGGTCAGCGTCGGAAAGTTTTGAAATATCCATAGTTTAAATTCCTCCGAGTTTAATCTGTCGAAAAAACATTATGTTCTGTAATCGCCGTTGATTTTTACATATTCGTAAGTAAGGTCACAGCCGTAGGCGGTTGCGTCGAATTCACCGTCATTCAAAGAAACTATAACATAAATTTCGTCTTTTACAAGGACTTGCTTTGCGATTTCTTCGGAAAATTCAATTCCGGCACCGTTTTTGCAAACGGCAATTTCTCCGCCTTCGGACTTGAACGAAACGTCCACCTTGTTTACGTCGATATCCGCACCCGAATAGCCGAGTGCACAGAGAATTCTGCCCCAGTTTGCATCGGCACCGAACATTGCCGCTTTTACAAGTGACGAGCAAATAACACTTTTGGCACAAATTTTTGCCGTTTCCTTAGTTTTCGCACCGCTTACATAACACTCGACAAGCTTTGTCGCGCCCTCGCCGTCTTTTGCCATAAGTTTGACTAATTTTTCGCAAATCGTACCGAGTGCCGAAACAAACGTGAAATAGTCATCGCTTTCGGAAACAATTCTTTCGTTTTCGCAAAGTCCCGATGCCAAAACCGCAACAGTGTCGTTTGTCGATGTATCGCCGTCGACAGACAACATATTAAAGCTGTCTTTGACGACCTCAAGAAGTGCTTTTTTCAACATTTCACCCGAAATGTTCGCATCGGTTGTAATAAAGCCGAGCATTGTCGCCATATTCGGATGAATCATACCGCTGCCCTTTGAAACGGCACCGATTTTACATTCTTTTCCGCCCAATGTAAATGACACCGCAAATTCTTTTTTCACCGTGTCGGTTGTCATAATCGCCTGTGCCGCCGAATCGGAGCCGTTCTCACTCAGCTCGTCTACAAGCCGAGGCATACCCTTTTCGATGGGTTCAATGTCAATGGGTTGTCCTATAACGCCCGTTGAAGCGACTACGAAGTCGGTCGGTTTAAGTCCGGTTTGTTTTGCGACAAGTTTGCACATTGTTTCGGCTTTTTCCACACCGTCCGCATTACACGTATTCGCTATACCGCTGTTACAAATAACGCCGTAAGCCTTGCCGTCGGAGATATTCTTTTTAGTAACCGTAATCGGAGCACCGTAGACAAGGTTTTGTGTATAAACCGCCGCCGCATCACATTCTTTTTCACAAAGAATAAGCGCTAAATCTTTTTTTGTTTTATTTTTACGAATACCGCAATGAATACCGCTTGCCTTAAAGCCCTTAGGTGCGGTAACACCGCCGTCGATAAAATCACATTTCATTTTTGTCACCACTGTAAATCAAGTTGAAAATTCGGGTTTTTCCCCATTTTTATATTCAGGCATTGAATTGCGGCACCGGAAGCGCCCTTGCCCAAATTGTCATAACGTGCGATAAGAAGAATTCTGTCTTCGTTTCCGCAAACGGTAATTTCCATACCGTCGCTTTCGCTCATTTTATTACCGGCAGCAAAGCCGTTTTCATCAAAACTTTCTTTATACGATACTATTTCGGTATTGTAAATCGACTTGTAAAGAGCCTTTATATCGTCTGCCGTTTTATTTTTTAAGTCCTTTGCGAAAATCGGAACGGTCACCATCATACCGCTGAAATAGTCGCAGATATACGGACAGAAAATCGGAGTAACGTCCAATCCGGAAATCGCCTTCATCTCTTTCAGATGTTTGTGTTGCTGAGTGAGTGCGTACTCACGTGGGGAATCCAAAAGGTAATCCCTTTCGGCGTCCTCATACTGTGCTATTCCCTTTTTACCCGCACCGCTGTAACCGGACACCGCATGGCAAATAAAACCGTGGGACTTGTCGACAAAGCCGTTATCCGTCAAAGGCTTGACAAGTGCCGCAAAACCGCTTGCGTAACAGCCGGGGACGGCAATTCTTTTTGACATTTTCAGTTTGTTTTCAAATTCCTTTGAAAGCTCCGGAAATCCGTAAGCCCAACCGTCAGCTGTTCTGTGGGCGGTAGATGTATCAATAACAACCGTGTTTTCGTTTTCGATAAGACTTACCGCCTCAACAGCGGCGTCATCGGGAAGGCAGAGAAAAACGATGTCGGCACTGTTCAACGCTTTTTTTCTTGCGTTTATGTCTTTTCTCAAGCTTTCCTCAAGTGTGATAAGCTCTATATCCTCTCTTTTTGAAAGTCGGTCGAAAATTTTAAGCCCCGTTGTTCCCTGAGAGCCGTCAATAAAAATCTTAGTCATAATATATTCCTTACTTATTGAGTTCTTTTACTCTTTTTATTTGTTCGATTACGTTCTTCGGAGCAGGTCCGCCGAGAGATGTACGATCGTTAACGCACTTATCGAGATTGATTGCAGCGTAAACGCCCTCGTCAAAAGCATCGCAAACCGCTTTATATTCCTCCAAAGGCAGCGTTTCGAGAGTGAGACCTTTTTTAATGCAAATCGCAACAAGCTCACCCGTTACCTTGTAAGCGTCACGGAAAGGGATTCCCAAACCGACAAGATAATCGGCACAGTCGGTTGCGTTTATAAAGCCGCCCGCCGCCGCTTTTCTCATATTTTCGGGGAGAGCCGTCATGGTATCAAGCATGGGGATAAACGCGGTAAGGCACATTTTAACCGTGTCGAAAGCATCGAAAATCGCTTCCTTATCTTCTTGCATATCCTTGTTGTAGGCAAGCGGCAACCCCTTCATCATTGTAAGAAGTGTTGTCAAATCGCCGAAAACTCTGCCCGATTTTCCCCTTATAAGCTCTGTAATGTCGGGGTTTTTCTTTTGCGGCATAATCGACGAGCCCGTTGAAAAAGCATCGTCAAGCTCAATGAATTTGAACTCCCATGAGCACCAAAGAACAATTTCTTCGGAAAAACGTGAAAGATGCACCATAATTATTGAAATTACGGATGCAAGCTCCATACAAAAATCACGGTCGGAAACACAGTCGAGTGAATTTTGCATAGCACCGTTAAATCCCAAAGATTTTGCCGTCATTTCACGGTCTGTATTATACGTCGTACCCGCAAGTGCACACGCACCTAACGGCGACACATTCATTCTGTCTGCCGCCTGCGAAAGTCTTTCCTTGTCGCGAAGGAACATTTCGGTGTAAGCCATCAAATGATGTCCGAAAGTAATCGGCTGCGCACGTTGAAGGTGAGTATATCCCGGCATTACGCAGTCGGAATACTGCTCTGCTTTTTTACAAAGCACGTTGACAAGCTCGGTAAGTTGATTATAAAGAAAATCACATTCTTTTCTCAAGTAAAGGCGAATGTCAACCGCAACTTGATCATTACGGCTGCGAGCCGTGTGTAAACGCTTTCCCGCCGAACCGACACGTGCCGTCAATTCTCCCTCGACAAAGGTATGAATATCTTCGGCGTTTGCGTCGATTTCCAGTTTGCCGCTTTCGATTTCCGCACGAATTTCGTTAAGTCCGTCTGTAATCGCAGCCAAATCTTCCGCGGATATAATTCCACGAGCGCAGAGCATTGCCGCATGGGCAAGGCTGCCGTCAATATCTTCTTTATACATACGGCTGTCAATTTTAATCGATGAATTGAAGTCGTTGGTTTTTGGGTCGATTTCTTTTGAAAATCTACCTTTCCAAAGTTGCATAAGTATTCTCCTATATTAGCACAATACGACAAAGAGAGAAATCCCTTTGCCGTCTGTATTATGATTATGTTGATAAATATCAGTTGTTTTCCGAACGTTGTTTGTCAAGGAGAGCTTTAACCTTAATCGAAAGTCCGAAAAGGTTTATAAAGCCCGCAGAATCCTTTTGGTCATAAGCGCCGCCGTCATCACCGAACGATGCAACGTTTTCATCATAGAGTGAATACGGTGACGTAATGCCGGCATTTATAATGTTACCCTTGTAAAGTTTAAGTTTAACGTCGCCGGTAACCGTCTTTTGAGTTTCGTCAACGAAAGCCGAAAGAGCTTCACGCAAAGGTGTAAACCAAAGTCCGTTATAAACTACCTCACCGAATTTTTGAGCTATAAGCTTCTTGTAGTGAGATGTTTCGCGGTCAAGTGTAATCATTTCAAGCAATTCGTGTGCCTTGTAAAGAATGGCTCCGCCGGGAGTTTCATAAACACCGCGTGATTTCATACCTACAAGACGGTTTTCGACAATATCAAGAAGTCCGATTCCGTTTGCGCCGCCGAGTTCGTTGAGCTTTTCAACAATTGCGAGAGCTTTCATTTGCTCTCCGTCAACGGCTGTCGGAACGCCATTTTCAAAATGAATTGTAACGTACGTTGGAACGTCCGGAGCCTGTTCCGGAGCAACGCCCAATTCAAGAAAGCCTTCTTTACTGTATTGCGGTTCGTTTGCCGGATCCTCAAGGTCAAGACCTTCGTGTGACAAGTGCCAAACGTTTTTATCTTTCGAATAGTTTGTTTCACGGTTAATTTTAAGAGGGATATTGTGCGCTTCGGCATACTCTATTTCTTCTTCACGTGATTTAATATCCCACTCACGCCACGGAGCTATGATTGCCATTTCCGGTGCGAAAGCCTTAAGAGTCAATTCAAAACGCACTTGGTCATTACCCTTACCCGTACAGCCGTGGCAAATAGCGTCGGCACCTTCTTTAATGGCGATTTCGGCAAGTCCCTTTGCAATACACGGACGTGCGTGCGATGTTCCGAGAAGATATTGTTCATAATCGGCACCCGCTTTAAGACAAGGCCAAATATAATCTTCTACGTATTCATCCTTAAGGTCGAGAACGTAAAGCTTTGAAGCGCCCGTTGCAAGAGCTTTTTCTTCAAGTCCGTCAAGTTCCGTTCCCTGTCCTACGTCACCGGACACGGCGATAACCTCACAGTTGTTGTAATTTTCCTTTAACCAAGGAATGATGATTGATGTATCAAGTCCGCCTGAATAAGCTAAAACTACTTTTTTAATGTCTTCTTTTTTCATTTCTGTTTCCTCCGAACACGGCAAATTATCTTGCCTTTCTTTTTAACAATGCCTATTATACACACATTTATTCGAAAATCAAGTATTTTTTGCATATTTTTTTGAAAAATATGTATTTTTATACATTTATTCACATAATTTATGAATTTTTATTCTGTATTTATGCAACTTTACAACAAAATCATTTATATTTTCGAATACACGGATTTTCACACGAAAAAGCGGCCGCAAAATGCAGCCGCTTCTCAAATTATATTTAAATTATTTTACCGATTTTACGGGTACGATTTCACCTTCGGCTGATTTTTCAACCGTAAATGTCACCGTGTCGCCCACATTGAGTATAACGATTTTTTCCGCTTGGCTCACGGCAACCTTGTAATACGTCGGATTTTCGGCAATCTTAATATAGAAATAAGTTTCTCCGCCCGTTATTACACTTCGGATTTCTTCAACCTGTCCCGTCACGTCTACCGTTTCCGTTGTCGGCTCGTCTTTCGAGGTATCGTCGCCGAAACCGTCAACGTCGATTTCAACCTTTACTCCGTTCTTTTCAAGTTCGAGAGCGTAATTTTCCATACATTCAGTAAGGCTTGAGCCAGCACCGACAATGGTAGACTGTTCGACGTTAACCATGGTGTACATCTTTACCATTGTACTTGCATCCTTCATAGCCATAAAGTATGTTGGCTCGCCGCTGACATTGAGAAGAAGCGGGAATGTAGCCGTATATCCGTACTGCTGAAGTTTTCCCTGTGCCGACGTTCTCGCCGTTTCTTCCAAGGCACCGGGTTGCTGATAATAAACAGCCTCTTTTGTTCTTTGATTTATAAGAACAAATCCTATAATCGACTCGTCGGAGCTTATCGACGTTACGCCCGTATACATATAGACGTCGTCGTTAAGTGCAAGATAATTGTATCCGTCACTTGTAATTTTTACGTCGCTTTGACCGATAATCGAGTTCCAGAAGCCGTTTATATATCTGCCGTAGTAGTTATACTGTTCATTGAGAATCGAAGCGGAATAGATATGATCAATCCATTGGTATTTTTGATCTGTTACGAACTCGGTGGTATCAAGCTTCGTTTCACCGTCAAGACTTGTCGAGATAAGCGTTGTTTCGCCCGTTACGGCATCGACAAGAACGGCGCCTATAACGTCGGTTCCGCCGAAAAGTCCTATTGTTTTGTCAAGCACCGGTACAATCCAATAAGGATTTTTATTGTCGTCGATTTCAAACGACGGAGTGTCGAACATAAGTGTCGGATACTTAAATCTTACGTGACGCATAAGATACTCGCTGAAATGCTCGGCGGGTGAATATTTCATCGCATTTTCAAGACGTACCGTTTCCGCATCTTGTGTAGTCATATCGACAATGATGTATGCCGGTATGCCTTCCTTTGTGTTCTTAAACCATTTGAAAATATCTCCGTAATCAAGCGTTTGAACACGCACGGGAGTTCCTCTGTAATTTATCTGTGTCGAGTAAGTAGTATTGATTACAAACTGCGAAACATAATCGGAAAGCTCACCCAACGCTCTCGTTGCAATAGCGTTTGAAGTTTCTCTGTCAATACGCGGAACACTCGAAAAGTCAATTTCCGTAATATCCTTTGCGAAATCGCCTTCTTCAACCGTCAACAGTTTTTTATAATCGTTTGCACGGAAGAACGTAGCACCCGTTACGTATCCGACAGCAACAATCAAAACCAAAACGCCCAAAAGAATTACCGGCACTTTCACCTTATTCTTCGCATATTCCATATATTCGGGTCTGAAATATGCCTTTGTAATCAATCCGAATACGCCGATGAAAATAACGATTATCGCTCCTATATAAACATAGAAATCAATGGCCTTTGGATTTATGGCGGGCAACATAAAATAATAAAGCACAGCAGCGAGAACCGCAGTAATCACACCGCTTATAATAAGCTTTTTAGCGGTACTGCCCTCAGGAGTCTGTGCCGTAACACGTTTTCCCTTTTCACCGCCGAAATCAACCTTGATAGGTTCCATAAGTTTTACCTCTTTTCCGTTTTTGTTAATATTTTCCTTTACCTTTAATATTGTACCATATTTTATCTGCGTAATACAACATTAAATATTGAATTATTTCAAAAAAACAAGGCTGCACAAAGCGGGACGCGTTTTTACAGCCTTACTTTCATTTTATTGCTTTTTTACAGATTTCATTCAAAGAGCATTTTTCACAGTACGCCTTTCGCGCGGTACAAACGGCTCTGCCGTGAAGCACACAGCGATGGCAAAAATCGTTACTTTCTTCGGGCGGCAATATTTTTTTAAGCTCCGACTCGACTTTTTTTGGGTCTTTTGTGTCAACGAGCCCCATTCTGCCCGCAAGCCTTATTAAATGAGTGTCGGCGACCACCGCGGGTTTGCCGTAAACATCGCCGACGATTAAATTTGCCGTTTTTCTGCCGACGCCCTGCAAGGTTATCAAATCTTCAACCGTGTCGGGCACAACACCTGAAAAACGGTCACGCACTCCCCTCGCCATTTCGATTATATCACGTGCTTTTCCGTGATAAAATCCGCAAGAATGGATAATGTTTTCAACATCCTCCACGTCGGCGTTTGCGTAGTCGTCAAGCGTTTTGTACTTTTCGAAAAGTGCGGGCGTTACCGTATTGACACGTGCGTCCGTGCACTGTGCCGACAGCCTCGTCGCAACAAGAAGTTCAAAGGGACTTTCCGCGACAAGCGAACAAATCGCATCGGGATATTCTTTTTTAAGTCCCTCGACCAAAAGTTTTGCACGTTCCTTTTTTGTCATAAATTACTCCGGAAAGTTCATATTCTTGGGAAGTCCCAAAAGATAATCGGCAGACACATTGAAATATCTGCAAATAGCCTTAATGTCCTTTACGGACGGCGACGTTGTTCCCGTTTCCAAAAAAGAAACCTTACGTTGAGTAATGCCCAACGCATTTGCCAAATCTTTCTGTGTTATTGTCGGAATTTTCGCACAACGCAAATATTTAAGTCTTTCATTAAATTCCATTTAAAACTACACCCTCACATCACCGCATTTTTACACGGTGCTACATTTTTTAAAAAAACAGTGCTATTATATTAGCACAAAACGGAAAAATAAAAAAGATATAGAATAAAAATAACTATACAAACTTTTAAATAAATTTTTGGTTAGATTTACAAAGGTTTTCGACAATTTGTGCATAGACGAGTTTTAACTATTCACTGTTTAAGAACTTTTCGCAAAAGGTTGTATTTTAGTTTAAAACGGTATATAATTATATAAACTACAATTTAAATCAAAATACAGTGAGGACTGATTTTAATGGCTAAAGAAATATCCGTAAAAGAATTTTCCGGCAACTTTGTAAAAATGATTAGTGAAGATTGGGCGCTTTTGACATCGGGCAACGAAAAAGCGTTTAACACGATGACGGTAAGCTGGGGCGGTATCGGAGAACTTTGGGGCAAAGACGTTGCATTTGTATTTGTTCGTCCGCAAAGATACACATATCAGTTTATGGAACGCAATTCGCACTTTTCTCTCGCTTTCTTCGGTGGAGAGTACAAAAAGGAATTGGGCATTTGCGGAAGCAAGTCGGGTAAAGACATTGACAAAACGGAACAAACCGGCTTTACTCCCGTTTACACCGATAACACGGTGACTTTTAAAGAGGCAAAAGTTACCGTTATTTTGAAAAAGCTCGCATATCAGGACATATCCCCCGCCGGCTTTATCGACGAAAGCATCATAGACAATTACAAGGCCGGTGATTTTCACCGCGTATATATCGGTGAAATCGAAAAGGTTATTGTCGAAGAAAATTAAATTTAATGTTAAAGATTGTTAACAATTTATACATTGACTTAACATTTTCGATGTTTTAAAATATCAGTAACAATTTTTTCGGGCGGTGTGGCAATGAGCCTTATTGAAATTAAAGATATGTATAAAATTTACAACCCCGGCGAAAACGAAGTCAGAGCACTTGACGGCATTTCGCTTACGGTTGAGCACGGCGAATTTCTCGCAATAGTCGGTCAGTCGGGTTCGGGAAAATCGACTCTTATGAATATGCTCGGTCTTCTTGACGTGCCGACAAGCGGTGAATACAAATTAAACGGTGTCGACGTTTCGCACATGACCGACGACGAACTTTCCGACATTCGAAATCAGCAAATCGGCTTCATTTTTCAGGGCTTTAACTTGATTCCGAGCCTCAGTGCCGTCGAAAATGTCGAATTACCTCTTGTATACCGCGGAATGAAAAAGGAAAAACGCAATAAATTGGCACTCGACGCACTTGACAGAGTCGGACTTTCGCACAGACTCGACCATCTGCCGAAGCAAATGTCGGGCGGTCAACAGCAGCGTGTTGCCATTGCACGTGCGGTTGCGGCACGTCCGCCGATTATTCTTGCCGACGAACCGACCGGTAACCTTGACAGCCATTCCGGTGTCGAGGTTATGAAAATACTGCACGAATTACATGAGGAAGGACGCACGGTTATACTTATTACCCACGACAACGGCATAGCGGACGAAGCTCGCAGAGTCATAAGAATAAGTGACGGTCAAATTGTTTCGGACATAACAAACTACTGATTGAATACGCCGTTTTGCGTAATCGTTACAACCAAATTAAAAATTATAAGAAAATTTTACTGAAATAAGTAGAATTTTCTTTTTTTTTATGTTACTATATTATTTGTATAATTATTTACAACTACAAAAGGAGAAAGAATTTATGAAAAAAAGGGTTATGAAAAAACTTCTTTGCTTAATTCTTGCAGTCGCCGTTTTTGCGGTTACAATTCCGTTTACGGCTCTTGCGGCAACTCCGAGTGAAGTTAATTTCGCTGTTTTCAGTGATATTCACTACTTTGCCACAACAAGCACGAATTCAAGCTACCTTAAAAATTTCGAAGAATTTTGCAAGTTGAACAACTCGACCAGCTATCTCGCACCGAGTCTTGTAGACACACTTTTACAGACTTACACGGCGATGGCGCTGAAAGGCGAAATTGACTTTGTTCTTCTTCCCGGTGACTTATCGAGAAACGCCGAAGTTGCGGCTCACCAAGAACTTGCGAAAAAGTTGAAGAACTTTGAAACGGTAACGGGTATTCCGGTTTACGTTATTAACGGCAACCACGACATCAACAATGACAGAGCCGCATCTTTCAACGGCACCGAATTCGTTACAGCCGCTTCTTGCACACCCGAACAGTTCAGATCTATCTACGCTGAATTCGGTTACAACGAGGCTCTTTCCGTTTACACTCCCGAAGCCGGAAATTACGAAGGATATCTTTCGTACACCGCAGATCTTCCCGGTAATTACCGTCTTATTGCCATTGACTCGCAAATGTATTCTGCCGACAATACCGATTCCGGTCTTGACGAGCAAGAAACAGCCGGTCAAATTTCCGACAGACTTGCCGCTTGGGTAATTGCGGAATGCGAAAAAGCAAAAGAAGACGGCAAAACAATCATCGCTATGAACCACACTAACCTTGTTCCTCACTTTGACACCGAGGTTGACCTTTTTGACAACTTCGTTCTTCGTGATTGGGAAAAGCGTTGTGACGAATTTGCCGATGCCGGTATGAACACGGTATTCACAGGTCACGTTCATATGCAAGACGTTGCTTCTTACGTAACAGACAACGGCAACCAAATTGTCGACATTACAACAGACTCTCTTTTGAGCTATCCGAACCAATACAGAACGGTTACAATGACAACAGCTGCCGACGGCAAAGTTACGGTTGACTATGAGTCACACGACATTGACGAAGTGTTCCCCGTTATTTACAACGGTACCGTTCAACCGTCACCTCTCAAGAATTACACATTCGGCGTAAATTACGGTGAGGGCGGAATCAAGAGCTTCGTTATGAATCTTCTCGAATACGAGCTTACATACGGTTTCGGTAAAGACGTTGAGGACGCAGGCGGACTTTACTATTACCTTAACGACACTATTGACTTTAAGGGACTTATCACCGACCTTGCCGACAGTGAAATTCTCGGCACATTGGGTGAGACCGCTATCAGAGCTCTTTTGTTCTCTATTTGTTCTCAAGTCGACAAAACTTATCTTCAGGATATCGACTACACTCTCAGCGTAGTTGATCCGTTACTCGATAAGCTTCTCGGTGTTGAAATTTCCGACTATCCTTGCACGGTGTTCAAGGACACGCTCGGTTTCGGCAGTACGGGTGAAAAAGGCACACTCGGTGACCTTGCTTCAACGGTACTTGCATATCACTATCAAAATAACGAGAATCCTAAAAACGACCGTTTCCTTATGAGTGCGCTTGAGCGTTTCTACAACTGTGAAAACGCAGAACCGATTGTCGACACTCTCCTTGAGGTTGTTCTCGACGACCTTCTTCAAGGAACAATTCTCAAAGACATTAAAATTGACCCGATTTCATTCGGTATCCACAGTGAAAACGGTGAATTGATTCAATCAATCGTTGACTCAATCAACGACATTATCGGTGCGGGCGACTGGACCGGTATCGGTGCCGGCGATATTATTTCAATCATACTTATGACGGGTGTTCTCGGCGGAGATTCTCTCAGCGACGTTGTTTATTCCGCACTTGACGAGTATCTCACAAAGAGCCAGTACGACATCATCGACGGCGAATTTTACAGAATTATGAAAGACTTGACTCACGACACAAACCCCGGTGAGTGTATGGACTTCGACGGTTCTATTGTCGTTACCGACAAAAAGGCGGTAGTTACTACTCAAGACAACCTTCGTCTTCCGTCAAACATTGCAGTTACATTCGGTGAGGATGCTTCATCATCTGTAAACATCAGCTACTTTACAAAATACAGCGTTACAAATACAGACATTCAAATTGTTCCGTATTCAACTAACCCCGATTTTTCAAAAGGTTCGACAGTCAGCGCCAAAGTTAAGGCAAACTGCGAAGCGGTAACGCGTTCATATTCGGCTATCGACTTAGGATTTATCGGAATTATCAGCCATGACATTCACATCAACCGTCACACAATTTCGGTTAGCGGTCTTAAAGCCGGTACAAAGTATTGCTACCGTATCGGTGATGCTTCACGCGGTTGGTGGAGTGACACGGGAGTTATTCAAACCGCAGACAATTCGAGCGCATTGAGTTTCTTCCACGTTTCCGATCCGCAGTCGGTTACGGAAAAGCAGTACGAAGACAACTGGGCAATGCTTTTGACAACGGCTTTCTCAAAGCACGATGCCGACTTTATCATTTCAACCGGTGATATGGTTGACCAAGGCGGCGACTTCAGAGAATGGCAGAGAATGTTCAACTCGGCTTCCGATTCTCTTATGAATTCCGCACTTATGACAGCTTCGGGAAATCACGAAGAAAAAGGCGATAATGCCGCTGTCAACAACTTCGTTTATTCGAATCTTCCAAAGCAAGATACTACAGCGGGTGTTTATTATTCATTCGATTACAACACATTACACGTTGCCGTTCTCAACACAAACGACCTCAACGACGACGGAACGCTTTCCGATGAGCAATTAGCTTGGCTTAATGAAGATATGGCACTTTCAACTCAACCGTGGAAAATAGTTGCTCTCCATAAAGCACCGTACTCAAACGGCTCTCATATTGACGATGACGACGTTGTAGCTCTCCGTGAACAACTTTCGACTCTTATGCCGGAACTTGAAATCGACCTTGTTCTTCAAGGACATGACCACGTTTATATGAGAACAGGCGTTATGAATAACAATGCCGTTGTTAATACCGAAACGCAAACACTTGCATACAACGGACTTACTTACACGTCGAAAATCAATCCCGACGGTACGGTTTACTCAATCAACGGTACCTCCGGCAGCAAGCACTATGAACCGAAACAAGACAGCGAAACAACTCAATACTTCCCGACAGCAGAAGCAGTTGTTTCTCTCGATATTCCGTCTTATTCATACATTCAAATTGACGGCGGAAACCTTTACTTCGACTCATACAGCGTTGAAAACGGTGTTGAAACAAGAATCGACCAATTCGCTATTTCAAAGGTTGTTACACTTTCCGACGGTACGGTTATTGACGGAACAAACGGCGGTAACATTATCACGGATAACAATATGGGCGGCAACGTTTCGGGAGACATTTCCGACACGGCATTCGCAAACAGACTTCTTATTTATACTTCAACAATTCTTGTTGCCGTTATCGTTGTAGCGGGTATCGCAACATCTCTTATCATGATTAAACGCCGCGAATCAGAAGAAAACATCGCTTAAATATTTTTAAGGCGTATATCTTTGATGTTTAAAAACTCTCGGTAAAAAGCCGAAGATCATACAAAAAATCCGATCATCATAAAGACGGTCGGATTTTTTTATTTTCTTCAATCATTTTTCAATGTTCTGTGCTATAATAGATTCAAGCGGAGGTGTCGATATGCGGCTTTTACTTGTTGAAGATGAAAGAAGAATGGCACAGGCTTTGTGCGAAATTCTGCGTCTTGAAAAATATGAAGTTGACCATTATGCAAACGGTATTGACGGGTTGACGGCGATTGAAAGCAACATTTACGATATTGTTATTCTTGATGTAATGTTACCCGGAATGAACGGATATGAAATTGCAAAACGTGTCCGTGACAAAGGAATTTCAACACCGATTTTAATGCTTACCGCAAAGGCGGAACTTGACGATAAGGTAACGGGACTCGACAGCGGAGCTGACGATTATCTAACCAAGCCTTTTATGACTAAAGAATTGCTTGCCCGACTTCGTGCGCTCGGCAGACGAACGCTCGGTACGACCGACGGAACGCTGTCATTTGCAGACATTGTCCTTGATACAAATACACTTACACTCACCTGCACCGTCAACGGTCAAAGTGTACGGCTGAGTGAAAAAGAATACAGAATTCTCGAATACTTAATGTCAAACAGCGGTCAAATTTTGACTCGCGAACAGCTCGCGGTAAAGATATGGGGAATCGAAAGCGACGCCGAATACAACAACGTAGAGGTTTATATGTCCTTTACCCGTAAAAAGCTTGCGTTTGTCGAAGCAAAAACCGAAATCAAGGCTGTGCGAGGAATCGGCTATGAATTGAGGTGTGACGATGTTTAAAAAGTCAAGGCGAAAAATAGTTGCCGCAATTATGTCCGTACTTGTAGTTTTGTGGGTTGGGACACTCGGCATTATTTATGCGTCAAGTTATTTTGAAATGGCAAGAGAAAACAAGCAGATGCTTCAAGCCCACGCCGAAATGTATGTGCTTCCTCAATCATTTCAAGAAGTCATTCCGCCCGAAATACATCTGCCCGGCGGAAATCAAAACAATGTTCACAGCTTTGTTCAGCAGTCTCCGACATTTCGGCTGTCAACTTTTTACACCGTTGCTGTATCGTATGACGGTGACGTTCTTGAAATAAAAAACGAACCTCCGACGGTACATACCGATGACGAACTGAAAAAATTGGCACAAAGCATTATCGAGGGCAACAAAAGTAACGGCACTCAAGATAATCTCGCTTTTTATAAAACCGACAAAGGCGGATATACGCTCGTCACTTTTATGGATAACACCGTAATCAACGAAAGTGCTTTGACTTTGTTCCGATACACGCTGATTTTCGGCGGTGCGGCACTTGTGCTGTTCTTCTTTTTATCGGTGTTCCTTGCGAAGAAAATCGTACATCCGCTTGAGGAAAGCTACCAAAAGCAAAAGCAGTTTATATCCGACGCGGGTCACGAGTTGAAAACGCCCGTATCGGTTGTCAGTGCGAATGCCGAACTTTTATCCCGTGAAATAGGTGATAATCAATGGCTTCAAAACATTCAGTATGAAAACGAGCGAATGGGTATTCTTGTAGGTCAGCTTCTTGACCTTGCCCGAACGGAAAATGTCACTCTACAGCCGGAGCATCTTGATTTCAGCCGTTTAGTTGCCGGCGAAACCCTTCCGTTTGAAAGTGTTGCTTTCGAAAAAGGGCTTGTGCTGAACAGTAATATTGCCAAAAGCATTGATGTCCAAGGTAACGGCACTCAGCTTAAACAACTCGTTTCCATATTACTTGACAATGCAATTCGCCACAGTAAAGAGAACGGCGAAGTGTATTTGTCCTTAACGAAGGAACAGAAATTCGCCAAACTTTCGGTTATTAACAGCGGTGATGAGATTCCCACAGAACAGCGTGCACAAATCTTTGAAAGATTTTACCGTGTAGATACAGCCCGTAACGGTGAGGACAAGCATTACGGACTCGGTCTTGCCATTGCAAAAGCTATTGTTACCTCGCATAAAGGTCACATTGAAGTACAGTGTTTCGACGGACTTGTCGAATTCAAAGTGCTAATTCCGACAGTCTGAAAATTTTAAAAAAATTCAATATTACTTCAATCTTCCTCCTATACAATGATACCGTTCAAAGTGTAGGAGGCTTTTTTATGCAAAAGCAAATCGGAAAGGAGTGAAAAACATGAAATACCGACACGAATGGAAGCACGAAATCGGCTACGGAGATATGCTTGTTCTTCGACAGCGTTTATCTGCCGTTATGAAGCGAGACGCTCACACAATTGACGGAAAATATCTGATTCGCAGTTTATATTTCGATAACGCTTCCGATAAAGCACTGAGAGAAAAAATCGACGGTGTGAATGTCCGTGAAAAATTTCGCATTCGATACTATAACAACGACACGTCACTCATTCACTTGGAAAAGAAAAGCAAGGTGAACGGTTTATGCTTAAAAGACAGTGCAATGCTGACAAAAGAACAGGCAGAAGCGATTTCGAAGGGCGACTATGCTTGGATGGTAAACAGCGGTGTTCCCTTGATTCAGGAGTTATACAGCAAAATGATGAGTCAGGGATTACGTCCTAAAACCATTGTGGATTATTTAAGGGAACCCTTTGTATTTGCACCCGGCAATGTCAGAGTTACCATCGACTATAATATTCGCACGGGAATGAATTGTACGGACTTCTTAAATCCCGACTGTGTTACGATTCTTGCCGGGGACTCCCCTATTATTCTCGAAGTGAAATGGGATGAATATCTTCCCGATATTATCCGCGATGCCGTACAACTTCCGAATTGCAGATCGTGTGCTTTTTCCAAATATGCCGTATGCAGAATATACGGTTAAAAATCAAATTTATAAGGAGTAAATAATATGACTTTCAATGACATTTTCAAATCAAGTTTTTTGGAGAATATCGCAAGCGTGAGTATTCTTGATATGGCGATTGCCTTGGTTCTTGCTTTCGGCATAGGTATGTTTATTTTTCTTGTATATAAAAAGACCTATCAGGGCGTAATGTATTCGTCGAGTTTCGGAACAACTCTCGTTGCCCTTACGATGATTACCACCGTGGTTATTTTAGCGGTAACCTCCAACGTAGTTCTTTCTCTCGGTATGGTCGGTGCGCTGTCTATCGTTCGTTTCCGTACCGCTATCAAAGAGCCTCTCGATATAGCGTTTCTTTTTTGGTCCATTGCAGTCGGCATTGTGCTTGCCGCCGGTATGATTCCTCTCGCGGTAATCGGCAGCGTTATTATAGGTGTAATTCTTCTTGTATTCGTTAACAGAAAGTCCCATTGCAATCCGTATATCGTTGTACTTTCTTGTGCAAATGATGTTGCAGAAAAGAAAGCCGTTGATTTTCTTATGAGCAATGTTCAAAAGTGCGTTGTTAAGAGCAAAACCGCAAGTAAAGATCTTATTGAACTTAATCTTGAAATTCGTATGACAAGTGACAATACCGATTTCATCAATACTCTCGGCACTATGGACGGAATAAACAGTGCGGTTCTCGTAAGTTATAACGGCGAATATATGGGCTAAGGAGGTACACTATGTCGACACATAAGCATATTGATAAAATTTGCTGTGTTGTCCTTGCCCTAACGCTGATTTTGTGCGTGCTTTTTATGAACGCAGAACATTTCGGTATTCAAAAAGCATCTGCCGTAATGGGATATCAAAAAACACTGTTTGATACGTCTAAGGTTCATACCATCGACATTATTATGGATGATTGGGATGAATTTACGGCTAACTGTAAAAGTGAGGAATACTATGCCTGCACTGTTGTGATTGACAATGAAGCATATAAAAACGTTGCAATTCGCGGTAAGGGGAACACTTCACTCAGTCAAGTGAGTAACGACCGTTACAGCTACAAAATCGAGTTTGACCACTACGACAGCACTAACACCTACTACGGACTTGATAAATTATGTTTGAACAACATCATTCAAGACAACACATATATGAAAGATTACCTGACTTATCGGATGATGAACGAAATGGGTGTGGCTTCTCCCCTTTGCAGTTATGTGTACATCACCGTTAACGGTGAAGATTGGGGATTATATCTTGCGGTAGAAGGTGTGGAGGAGTCTTTCCTTCAGCGTAATTACGGTAAAGATTACGGCGAGCTTTATAAACCCGACAGTCAGAGTATGGGCGGTGGCCGAGGTAACGGCGAAAAATTCGATATGGATGAGTTTTTCGACGGTTTTGAGTTTGAGAACACGGACGGTACGCAGAACGACAATAACAACAGCAGTCCCTTCCCGCAAATGCCGAGTAACAGTGCAAGCGAAGTTACCGACAAAAATATTCGAATGCCCGATATCAATCAAGGCGGACAGATACCCGGCGGTATGCAAGGCGGTCAAATGCCCGACAAAATGACACCGCCCGATGATTTTGAACTTCCGAACGGAACAGAGATGCCCGACAATATGCTAGGCAATATGGGTGGCGGTATGACAAACGGCAGTGACGACGTTCTTCTTAAATATATTGATGACAATACGGACAGTTATTCAAATATCTTCGACAACGCAAAAACAGATATTACCGAAGCAGATAAAACCCGTTTAATCAATGCTTTGAAAAATCTCAGTAACGGTGAAGACCTTGAAAACACAGTTGATATCGACAAAGTAATTCGCTATTTCGTAGTCCATAACTTTGTTTTGAATTTCGACAGTTATACCGGTTCGATGATTCACAATTATTATCTTTACGAAAATGACGGACAAATGCAAATGATACCGTGGGATTACAACCTTGCTTTCGGTGGTTTTCAGTCTATGGGAGATGCCGCAAGTCTTGTGAACTATCCCATTGATTCTCCCGTATCCGAAGGCGACATAGCCGACAGACCGATGATTGCGTGGATCTTTGAAAACGAAGAATATACGGAGCTGTATCATCAATATTTTGCCGAATTCATATCCGATTATTTTGACAGCGGCTATTTTTCCGAAATGATTGACGAGGTTAATTCGATGATTTCACCGTATGTTGAAAAAGACCCTACAAAATTCTGCACTTACGAAGAATTTAAAACGGGTATTTCAACTCTCAAAGAATTCTGTTTGCTTCGTGCGGAAAGTATAAGCGGTCAGCTTGACGGTACAATCGGTTCGACTTCCGACACACAAACGAGCGATACTCTTATTGACGCAGGCGATATACTGATTAGCGATATGGGGTCCATGAACAACACTATGATCGGAGATATACAGAAACCGCAAGGTGAAACAAATACCGACGAAGTTCCCGCACTTTCGAACGGTAATGAAAATAAAGACAAAACCGCTGATTTTTCCACAGCCATACCCGACAGCTCCGAAAACGGCGGAGATGATGACGGTTCAAAACCGCAAATGCCCGAAGGAGATATGCAAAAAGGTCAAATGCCAAACGGTATTCAAGGCAGATTTGACGTCGGACAAACGCAAAAAGAGATACCGTCGGACAACGCTGACGGAGATAACGGAAACAAGGAATTTTTCGACGACGTTCAAATGCAAAATCCCGATGGAAACAGCCGTTCAAACGACAACGGTCAAATACAGCCTCAAGGACAAAGTCCCGTATCCTATTTGATTTTAATCGGCATAACTATGGCAATTCTTATATTCGGGCTTGTGTTTGCTTTCAAGTTCAAGAGGCGAAAATAATCAGACACAAAGCAATAGCTAAAGAAATTTCCAACCCGATTTTGACGACAACATACAGCCGACAATGAAAAAGGATAATTTGCACTTGACGAAAACGTTTTCTTTTGTTATACTGTTTTAGATATAAAACACAGTGAAAAAGACAGTAGATTAAGTGAGTAATCTTAACAGAGAGTTGTGCCGCGGCTGAAAGCACAAAAGCCGAAAGCTTAATTGAAGTTCCCTTTGGAGTGGCATCATTGAACTTACAGTAGGTGGTGACGGCTTATTCCCGTTAAAGAATACGGAAGTGTTTGCTTTTTGCAAAAATTTGGGTGGTACCGCGGATTTTATTCGTCCCATACGAGATTTTCGTATGGGATTTTTTATTTCCCTATTTCCGAATAAATATAAAGTGAGGAAGAAAAATGAAAGAAAAACTTGAAGCTATTCGAGTAAAGGCCGAAGAACAGATCAACGCCGTTACCGAGCAAGCCGAGCTTGAAAATTTCAGAATTGCCGTTCTCGGCAAAAAGGGTGAGCTTACCTCTATTCTCAAAATGATGGGTTCTCTTTCGGCTGAAGAAAGACCTGTTATGGGACAGCTTGCCAACGAAGTCAGAGCTTACATTGAAGAAAAGCTCAACGCCAAAGCTTTGGAATTAAAAGAAGCGGAAATGAAAAAGGAAATCGAAAGCGTTCCCGTTTTCGACATTTCCGTTCCCGCAACGTTGACAAGAGGTTCTTATCACCCCATTACGCTTGTACAACGTCAATGTGAAACTATATTTAAGTCAATGGGCTTCACAGTTGAGGATTATGCCGAAGTTGTTTCCGACTACGAGTGTTTTGAATCGCTCAACATTCCGAAGCATCACCCCGCACGTGATATGCAGGACACATATTACCTTGAAAACGGTCAGCTTTTAAAATCGCAGACATCTGCCGCGCAAAACGCCATTTATAAAAAATACAGAGATGCGCTTGTCAACGACGGCGTTCCGATTAAGGCGATTTTCCCCGGCCGTTGTTTCAGAAACGAAGCAACCGATGCTTGTCACGAAAACACGTTCTTCCAAATGGAAGGTGTTATGGTTGACAAAAACATCTCGATTTCAAATCTTATTTACTTTATGAAGACAATGCTTTCCGAGGTTTTCCAAAAGGACATTAACGTTCGTCTCCGTCCGGGATTTTTCCCGTTCGTTGAACCCGGCTTTGAACTTGACATAAGCTGTCTTATCTGCGGCGGCGAAGGTTGTCCGTCATGTAAGCACAGCGGCTGGCTCGAACTTTGCCCTTGCGGTATGATTCACCCCGAAGTGCTTAAGGCAGGCGGAATCGACCCCGAAGAATATACAGGTTTTGCCTTCGGTCTCGGTCTTACAAGACTTGCAATGATGACCTACGGCGTTAAAGACATTCGTGATTTGAACAGCGGCAATCTTAAGTCACTGTCGCAATTCACCGACGACAAATAATAAAAGGAGGAGTAAATTATGTTTTTATCAATGAACTGGATTAGCGATTTTGTTGACCTTACGGGTCTTGACAAGCTTGATTTAATCCACAGATTTTCACTTTCCACCGCCGAAGTGGAAAACGAAATTTTCTTTAAAGGTTCGGACATTGACGGAATTGTCGTTGCCGAAATTAAATCCGTTGAAAATCATCCTAAATCGGACAAACTCCACCTTTTAAAAGTCGATATAGGTGAAGCTGAGCTCGTCGACGTTGTTTGCGGCGCTCCGAACGTTCGTGTCGGTATGAAAACCGCTTTCGCAAAACTCGGTGCTCATATCGGAGAAATCGAAATTGCACCTCGCTCACTTGCCGGCTTTATGTCAAACGGTATGTGCTGCTCCGAAAAAGAAATCGGCATCAGCGACGACAATTCAGGCATTATGGACATTACCGAAGATGTCGCAAACGGTACTTCCGTTAAAGATTTATGGCAAATCGACGACATAATTTTCGAAGTTGACAATAAATCGCTTACAAACCGTCCTGACCTTTGGGGACATTACGGCATCGCACGTGAATTCGCCTCCCTTGCGGGCAGAGAATTAAAGCCTCTTGACGTAGCCGATTTAACGAAATACGACGGTCTTCCGAAAGTTGATATGAAAATCGAAGATCCGCTTTGTCAAAGATATTCCTGTCTTCAAATTGAGGACATTCACACAACCGTCAGTCCGGTTAATATGAGAATCCGTCTTTATTACTGCGGTATGCGCGGCATAAATTTCTTGGCAGACCTTACAAACTACCTTATGCTTGAAATGGGCCAACCGATGCACGCTTTTGACTCAAGAAAGGTTGAAAAAATCAGAATTAAGCGTTTTGATACTCCTTTCAAGTTCCAAACGCTTGACGGCGTTGAAAGAAATATCGACGAAAACACACTTATGATTTGTAACGGTGACAACCCCGTTGCCATCGCCGGAATTATGGGCGGTCTCGACTCCGAAATTGTTGACGACACAACAACGCTTACGCTTGAATCCGCTACGTTTGATGCTGCTTCCGTTCGAAAATCAACGGTTCGCCTTGCACACAGAACAGACGCTTCGATGAGATACGAAAAATGTCTTGATCCCGAAATGACCGTTCCCGCCATTGCAAGATTCGTTAAGCTTCTCACCGACACGGACAAAGACGCAAAAATTGTTTCCGCACTTACCGATGAATATGCTTATAAATATCCGCAAGTTACTCTTGATTTCGACAAAGCTTTCATCGACCGTTACACCGGAATTGAAATTTCCAACGACACAATCGTCAACACACTTAATTCTTTGGGCTTTAAGGCAACTGTCGACGGCGACAAATTCAAGGTTGAGGTTCCGAGTTGGAGAGCGACAAAGGACGTTACAATTAAAGCGGACATAGTTGAAGAAATCACAAGAATTTACGGTTATGACAATTTTGACATTCACACCGCAAACGCTCCCCTTTACCCCGTTCGCGCATCTGTCGAAAAAACGGTTGAGGACAAAATCAAGGACATTCTCGTTCACCGCTATTCACTTCATGAGCTTCATTCTTACGTTTGGCAGTATTATGATGAATATAAGGCATTGGGAATTGAAGTCGAGGACAACGTCAAACTTCAAAACGCAACTAATCCCAATATCGAAACCATCAGAAAATCAATTATTCCGACACAGCTTTGTCAAGTTAAGACAAACACGAATTTCGCCGCGGATTTCGGCGTTTTCGAAATCGGCAGAACCGTTAACGGTTTAAACAGCGACGGACTTTGCGATGAACACAAAAAGCTTTGTATTACACTTTTCAGCAAGACAAAGTCACTTGAATCACTTTATGTTGAGCTTTCGACAATGCTTTCGGTTGTTACCGACGACATTAAACATAAGCCTCTTTCATTCAAGACAATCACAGCTGTTCACAGTTATGAACATCCGAGAAATTTAAACGAAATCAGCTGTGACGGTGCGGTACTCGGTAAAATCGGTATTGTTCATCCGACGGTATGCAAAAAGATTGACAAAAAGGCTTCCGTCGTATTTGCCGAAATCGACGTTCGAGCTTTCAGCGAAATAGCCGATGCCGGAATTCACTACGAAGAACCGTCACGGTTCCCCGCTATCGACGTTGACCTTTCATTTGTAAGCGAAACATTCGCACCGATCGGTGAAGCAATAAAGAACGCAAACTGTCCGCTTATTAAAAACGTTCAGGTTGTCGACACTTACCGTGACGAAACGGGCAAGTCAATCACAACAAGAATCACATTCTCACATCCGGAAAAGACGCTCACAAGAGATGAGGTTATGGATGTCGCAAACGCCATTATAGACGCTCTTGCCAAAGAGAATATAGCACTTAAATCATAATGAAAGAATGCGGAAACCGACTTGAAAACGGCTTCCGCATTTTTATTTGCTTTTATTTTTAATTACTATTGTTTTTTTGAAAAAATTAGTATATAATATTTTTATTGAAATATCGGAGGTGGCGAATATGCTCGACCCAAACAAGACTATACAGTTTTCACTCAAGGATGAACGTGAGGAAACTACACGTCAGACTCTTGTTACCGTGTACAACGCATTGGTGGAAAAGGGTTACAATCCCATTAACCAGATCGTAGGATATATTCTCTCCGAAGATCCTACTTACATCACCACGCACAACAATGCAAGAAGTCTTATTCGCCGTCTTGACAGAGATGAGCTTTTACAAGACCTTGTAAAAGAATATCTTAAAAATTCAAAATAATCGAATGAGGTGTTTTTATGTCATCAAAAGACAAATTCCTCACTTATAAGGGCAAACCGTTAGTTCGCAGCGGTAACACTCTTTATTACGGAAACGCGTCGGATCCGTACGTTATTATGATGCAAATTATCGCCACTAAACCTGTCGGTGATATTGAAGTTGCTTCAAAAGTATCTATTCAGCTTTTGAATACCGATCCTAACGTCAGTGCCCGTGAAAGAATTGTTAAGTCAAGTGAGAAAAAAGGCCTTTATGCAGCTATGGATATTGCGGAAATCTGGTTATCACGCGCATTGGCTAACTAATTAACAAAAAAGGAACGGTGGATGGGATTATCCGCCGTTTTCTGTTGAATGAGAGGAAAATGAATATGTTTTACACAATGAACATTGCGGGGCTTGACAGAAACTTGCCTCTTTGCCCTGTAACAGACGACCTTTACATCGGTGCTTTTGTCATTTTCGGTGACCCCGAACTTACCACCGCTTGTGCGAAAGAATTGCTTGCAAAAGCTCCCGAATACGACTACATAATAACAGCCGAAGCAAAGGGAATTCCTTTGGCTCACGAAATGGCAAGACTTCAAGACAACGAAAAGTATTTTGTTGCAAGAAAGAAAGCAAAGCTTTATATGACGGGCGTTTTCGAAACGGTTGTCAACTCGATTACAACCGAAGGTGAACAAAAACTTTACCTTGATATCGCCGACGCCGAGCTTATGAAAGGCAAAAAAATTCTTATTGTCGACGACGTTATTTCAACCGGTGAGTCACTCAAAGCCGTAGAAACGCTTGTTCTCGCCGCCGGCGGAATTGTCTGCGGAAAAGCTTGTATTCTTGCAGAGGGCGACGCCGCCAAGCGTGATGACCTTATTTTCCTTAATGAGCTTCCCGTTTTCAATCCGGACGGCACAATTAAATAAAAAAATAAAGGCGGAATAAATCCGCCTTACGACAGTGTTACACGGTTTTCGTGTAGCACTGTTTTTTTACCATTCACGAATAATTTCGGGGTTTTTGAAAATTTCCTCAATTCTTCTGATAAACGGTACAACATCACCGAAAGCTCCTATTCTGTGATCGAACATAACGTTTATCGGCAGAACCTTTTTCGTTGCAATGTCAACCTCGCCTTTTTCGTTCTTGAAAGCGTATTCTTGATCCATAACGGCACCCAAAGCCATAAGAAATACTTGCGGATAAAGAAGCGGCGCATAAGTAACGTTGCCGGTGAGTCCCCTACTTATCGAACCTAAATTCGACATACAAACCGTAGCTTCGTTAAGTTCATAAGGTTGCAATGAATTTTCAGGATTACGGTCGGCGTGCTTGAAAATTTCCGACGGCTTTGTGATTTTATACTGTCCGACATAGGCGTGATACAAATGCTTGGCCACCGTTACGAATTTACCTTTGAGAGCGTATCCTATCATACGCTGAGCGGAAAGATCCAAAAGGACACGGTCAACGTCTGTTTTTTCAAGCATTTTCGTAAGACGGTCCATTTCCTCGTAAATTCCCCTAAGACTTCTTTCTTCAAGACGGCAGATTTTTACGGGGAACGTTGAACCGTCGTCCATAAAAATCGGTACCGCAACATCAATATGTTTTTTTACAACAAGGTGTCCGCAACTCGCATCGTGTTTGTATACCATATGAGAATTGAGTCTCGGAGCCGCTTTAAGACCTTCCGCAAACACCCTTAACATAATTGTGTTAAAGGAAAGCGGATAATCAACCTCTTTTTTAAGCTTGTTAAACTCCTCCCAAAACTTTGTAATATCCGCTTCGTAATGATAAGCGCCCGCGGGAATGTCGGCGGCGTTTGTCAAGATATTACTCGATGCTCTGCCTTTGAGAGTTAAATATTCGATTTTGTCTCCTTGTTCGGGTTTGCAAAGAGCCCCGTTAATGTATTTTTTTAAATCCATATTTTCACTTCCTTAAAGCTAATCACTTTAATTCATTCTATCATTTAAAAAACAATTTTACAAGGGGAAATATTTAACGATAATTCTTATTAAAAGCATTGCATAATGTTCAAAAAACAGCTGACAATAAATCTTTTGAAGTATATGCGAAAACGGAAGGCAATTTTCACTGCCTTCCGTTCTTTTTATAATTCATTTACGGTAATTTCGCCGTTTTCATCTGCCGAACACGTATAGCTCTTGCCTTTTTCAACGGTTTTATCAAGAATTTTTTCCGACAAAACATCTTCTATTCTTGTCTGAATAACCCGTTTCAACGGTCTTGCACCGTAAGCCTTATCGTACCCCGCCTTTGCCACGAAATTTTTGACTGTGTCGTCAAAGGTCATACTTATTTCAATGTCGGCCATTCTCTTTTCAAGATTTGCAAGAAGATTTTCGGCAATTCTCTTTATGTCGTCTTCGGTAAGTCTGTTGAAAACGATTATGTCGTCAACTCTGTTCAAGAATTCGGGACGGAAAGTGTTTTTAAGCTCCGACATTACAGCCTCTTTAATGCCGGCTTCGGTCGTTTCGGTGTTTCCCGTAAAGCCGAATGCGGCTTTTTCTTCGACAATCGCTCTTGCACCGACATTTGACGTCATAATAATTACACAGTTTTTAAAGTCGACCTTTCTGCCTTGCGAATCGGTTAAAATGCCGTCGTCGAGAATTTGTAAAAGCATATTGAAAACATCGGGGTGCGCTTTTTCGATTTCGTCGAAAAGAATTACCGAATACGGTTTTCTTCTGATTTTTTCCGTAAGCTGTCCGCCCTCGTCAAAGCCTACGTATCCCGGAGGCGAGCCTATGAGTTTCGACACAGTGTGCTTTTCCATATATTCCGACATATCAAGTCTTACCATTGCGTTTTCATCGCCGAAAAGTGCTGCCGCCAACGCTTTTGTCAGTTCCGTTTTACCTACACCCGTCGGGCCGCTGAATATAAACGAACCGATAGGACGTCTTGGGTCTTTAAGTCCGGCACGGCCGCGTCGAATGGCTCTTGCGATAGCCGAAACAGCCGCATCTTGACCGATAATTCTTTTGTGAAGTTCATCTTCCATTTTAAGCAAGCGTTCGCTTTCTTCTTCGGTCATTTGCGAAACGGGAACACCCGTCCAGCTTGACACAATTTCGGCAATTTCTTTTTCCGTTACCGCTAAGTCACGGCTTTTGTCCTCGGCTTGCCAACGTGCTTTTTCACTGTTGTATTTTTGCGTAAGTTCTTTTTCTTCGTCACGAAGTTCTGCCGCACGCTCAAAGTCCTGCTGATTCACAGCCATATCTTTTTCGGCTGAAATTTGGTTAAGTCTTGCTTCCATTTCTTTAATTTCCGGAGGTGCCGTAAAAGATTTAAGTCTTAAACGCGATGCCGCCTCGTCGACTAAATCAATCGCTTTATCGGGCAAAAATCTGTCACCGATATATCTCATTGACAGTTTAACGGCACTCTTGATAGCTTCATCCGTTATTTTTACCTTGTGATGAGCCTCGTATTTATCACGAATACCCTTTAATATTTCAACGGAGTCCTCCGCAGACGGTTCACCTACCGTAACGGGCTGAAAACGTCTTTCGAGAGCAGCATCCTTTTCAATGTTCTTTCTGTATTCGTCGATGGTTGTGGCACCGATTACCTGCATCTCTCCGCGGGCCAAAGCGGGCTTCATAATGTTTGCCGCATCAACGGCACCCTCGGCACTGCCCGTACCCATAAGCGTATGAACCTCATCTATAAAAAGAATAATGTCCGACGAATTTTTAACATCTTCGATTACATCTTTTATTCTTTCTTCAAAGTCACCGCGATATTTCGTACCGGCTACCATTCCGGTAAGGTCAAGCGACAGAATTCTTTTATCTGCCAAAAGTTCCGGCACTTGTCCCTTTGCTATTCTCAAGGCGAGTCCTTCGGCAATCGCCGTTTTGCCGACGCCCGGCTCACCGATAAGACACGGATTGTTCTTGGTGCGTCTTGATAAAATTTGAATAACCCTTTGTATTTCGTCTTCACGGCCGATAACGGGATCAATTTTATTTTCTTTTGCCAACTCCGTTAAATCACGTGTAAACTTTGCAACGGACGATTTACCGTCTTTGTCGTTTTTTGCCTTTCCCGATGCACCTTTGCCGCCGCTGACCGCATTTGCCAAATCTTTTAAAAGCGACTGACACGGCACACCGATATTATTCAAAAGTTCGCCCGCATAACCGCCTGTTTCACGGCAAATGGAAATCAGAATATGTTCTGTACCCGCAAGACTTTGGTGCATTGAATTACTCAACATCAAGGCGCTTTCGATAATATGCTTACTGCGAGGTGTAAAGTCGGACGGTGTAAGTTCCGTCGGAAGTCCCGCGCCGACAGACGCTCTTAATAAATCGAATATCTTTTTATAGGTAACGCCCTTACCCGTGAGAATTTTTTCCGCAACGCTGTCCGTCACAGACAAAAGTCCCAACAGTATATGCTCGCTTCCGATGTAGGTGTGTCCCAAATCTTCCGCTATTTCAACTGCTTTATTAAGTGCCATATTCGCTTTTTCCGTAAATCCGGTAAAATTGTACATATAATCACCTCATATTTAGTAACGTTTTAAAAATAAAGTGGGAGATTTTCTCCCACTTTTCGTTATGACAGCTTTGCTCTTACTTCTTTGGCTCTTATCATATCTCGCTCACGTTCTTCAATGCGCTGACCGGCTCTTGCGCTTATTGTTGCCGGTTGCATTGAAATCATAAGCTCGTTTACGGTTTCGATAGGCACGTTGATTTTGCCTGTCACCGAGCCAAGTCTTACAAGAGAAAGATTCTCCATTAACTCTTTTGTAGAGAGAAGTCTTGCCCATGTGAGAGTGCCGTATGCTCTGAAAATACGGTCTTCCGTCTGCACGTCTTCTAACAGTTCCGCACGGGCGGTTCTTTCTTTCTCACAAATTTGCAATGTTATTGATTTTAAATTTTTAATGGCAAATTCTTCGGAAATGCCGAGTGTAATTTGATTGCTCAGCTGATACATATCGCCCACCGCACTTGTACCTTCGCCGAAAGCTCCTCTGAAAGTCAGTCCCAGCTTTGAAACAGTGTTGATAAGTTTATGAATTTGACCGCTCATGGTAAGTGCGGGAAGATGAAGCATTACGGAGGCTCTCATTCCCGTGCCTAAATTCGTGGGGCATTGCGTAAGATAACCTATACGCTCGTCAAAAGCAAAATTAAACTTTTCGTTCAACGAATCGTCAATATCATCTGCGATTTTATACGCCTCATCTAATGCGAATCCCGATTTCATTACTTGAATACGAATATGGTCTTCCTCGTTGAGCATTATGCTTATGTCCTCCTCCGGAGATAAGAAAAGTGCTCTGCCGTCCGCATCGGACGCGAATTCGGGACTTATTATGTGGCGTTCCGCCATTGATGCCGCTTCAAATCTCGCAAGACCTCTCATTTCCGTAAAGCGAAGATTGTACTTGTTGTCGTTTTCAACGGCATTCTTAATTATATTATTAAGTTCAATACGGCTTTTAGTATTTAATTTGTTAGGGAACGGATATTCCGCCATATTTCTCGCAAGTCGAATGCGTGTACTTACGACAATGTCACTCTGTTCGCCGACGCCGATATACCACTTACTCATTTGTTTTCCTCTCCCTTCACCGCGTTTATTTCATCTCTGAGCTCTGCGGCTCTTTCAAAATCCTGACGTTCAACGGCACTTTGCAACTCCGCTTCAAGCTTATGAAGTTTGTTGACCGCCGTTTCTTTTCCCTCGAAAATCACGGGCTTTTTACCCTCATGACGAGTTTTTCCGTGAATTCGCTGTAAAGACGGCAAAAGTTTATCGTAGAACGTCTTATAGCAATCGGCACATCCGATTTTTCCGCTGTTTACAATGTCGTTGAATGTGTTTCCGCATTTTTCACAACGGATTGAATGTGAGCGAAGATTTACCGTGTTCGGTTCACCGAAAATTCCGCCCAAAAGTTCACTGAAAGTATTTCCGAAACCGCCGAAAACGTCTCCGTATCCGAGTGCGTGGGCACAAGACGAACAAAGATGGGCTTCCGCCGCCTCGCCGTTTATAATTCTTTTAACGTGTGTTGTTGCTTCATATTTACCGCAATTTTGACATAACATATACTTTCACTCCTTATTTAAAGTATGTTTAAAATCATTTGTTTAAAGATTGATGCACGAAGAATATCGCCGTATTCACGCGGTATTTCACGGTAAGCGTTTCCCGTAAGTGCCGATAAGAATATTTTGACCGTTTTTTCATCTATAATTTCACGCTCATACAAATTCTTCAAATGGGCACGGCAGATATTTTCGTCAAGACTTTGACCTATATCATTGACAAGCCGCAGTTTTAATGAATTCATATCGTATTCGGCTCTTGTTATTCTGATGTATCCTCCGCCTCCTCGACGGCTTTCCACAATGTATCCGTGTTCGGGAGTAAATCTTGAGGAGATAACATAATTTATTTGACTCGGTACGCAGCCGACCTTCTGTGCAAGTTCGTTACGCTGAATTTCCGTGTATCCCTCATCTTCAAGCATATCTTGAATCATAGAGGCGATTATATTGCTTATATTCAACTTTCTCTCCTGCCTTTCACTGTATATAAGCCAAAGTTTCGGTCTGAGTTTAACTTTAAATTCAAGTTTGACTTTGACCTTCTTTGACCTTTCATTTATTATTATAACCCTGTTTTTCGCTTTGTCAAGGTCAAACAAGGTCAAATTTTAAATATTTACAATTTGTTCATTTTTATAAAAACAGCAAAGGACTTCGAACATTTTAGATATATCTTTTCGATAAAGAAGCTTCCCGAATTAACAGTTTTTTTACATATTATTCATTTCACGTTTATTGTATCGCCCGTTTTAATATTGTACAATAACAAACAGTTTGAGAATGTACTATATAAGGAGGTTTAACAAATGATTACACTTCAAGAAATGAACGGATACGCAAAAAAGCTCGGCTTAGCTTATACGCATGCGTTGTTGCCGTTAAGCAAGGAAACGGGCATTTCGCATACCGCAATCGGAATTCTTTTGTTTTTTGCCAATAATCCCGATTTGGCAACCGCAAGAGATATATGTGAATGCAGAGGTTTCAAACGTGCGAACGTATCTGCCCATGTTGAAAGGCTGGTCAACGAAGGGCTGCTGGAACGTAAGGCTTACCCCGGTGACAGACGAAAAGATATTCTTGTTTGCACGCAAAAGGCACAACCGCTTATTGAAGCAGGCAGAAAAGCACAAGAACAATTTACGAAATCGGTCATTTGCGGATTGACCGAAGAAGAATTCACGGTCTTGGAACACTGTTTTAAGGTTATGAACGGAAATATTGATAAACTGATTAAATCCTATTAACGCAAAAGGAGGAAATACCGAATGATAAAATTACTGAAAAATATGCAAAAAAGAGAACGGGGTATGGTCCTCATTGCAATTATACTTATCGTCGGTCAGATATATTTTGAACTGACAATGCCCGATTATATGAGTGAATTGACATTACTTATAAACACCGAAGGGCAAATGGCGGACATTATCAACATCGGAATGAAAATGTTGGGCTGTACGCTTGCAAGTGCGGTGCTTGCCGTCGCTTGCGGCTTTTTGACTTCAAAAATAGCATCCGGATACAGCTTTGCGGTTCGTGAAAAACTGTTTACCCATGTTATTACATTGGGCAAAGCCGAAACCGAAAATTTTTCTATTCCCAGTTTGATTACCCGTACTACCAATGATATAACTCAGCTTCAGATGATAGTATCCATGGGGCTGCAAGCTTTGGTTAAGGCACCCATTATGGCGGTGTGGGCAATTATTAAAATTCTCGGTAAGAGTTGGGAGCTTTCCGCCGTTACCGCATCCGCTGTCGTAATTATATGTGTTACCGTTCTGTCAATTATGGGTGTCTGCATACCGCGTTTCCGCAAGGTACAAAAGCTCACCGATACGCAAAACCGTATTGCAAGAGAAAATCTGACCGGTATCAACGTAGTCCATGCGTTTAACGCGGAAGAATATCAAACCGAAAAATTTGACGTTCCCAACAACGAAATGATGAACATACAGCTCAAAAATCAACGGCTGTTTTCACTTATGATGCCTGTTATGAGTACTTGTATGAACGGACTCTCTCTTGCGATTTACTGGCTCGGCGCGGCACTGATCAATCAAATCACGCTTACCGATGTGGCGGCAAGAATCTCCATGTTCAGCGATGTGGTTGTTTTCAGTACTTACGCGACGTATGTAGTTATGTCCTTTATGATGCTGATTATGGTATTTATGATGTTGCCCGCGGCACAAGTATCCGCCGAACGTATCAACGAAGTACTTGATAAAACAGTTACAATAAAAGAGGGAAATGCGGTTTCCGGCAAGGAAGTCGGCACTGTGGAATTTAAGAACGTATCTTTTTCTTATCCTAAAGCAAATGAAGATGCACTCAGCAACCTTTCTTTCCGTGTCGAACAAGGACAAACTCTTGCGATTATAGGCGCAACCGGTTGCGGAAAAACCACTCTCATCTCCTTGATGGCAAGATTTTACGATGCCACCGCCGGCGAAGTTTTGATTGACGGTATCAATATCAAAGACTACACATTTGAAGGTCTTTATAACAAACTCGGATATATTACGCAGAAAGCGGTTTTGTTCGCCGGAACCATTCGTGATAACATTACCTTCGGGCAGTCGCAAAACGGATTTGACGAAGACACCGTAGATATGGCTCTCGCCGTTTCGCAGTCCGAAGAATTTGTAAGCAAAACAGAAGATGGCAAAGAACACAAAATTCTGCAACTCGGCAAAAACGTGTCCGGCGGTCAGAAGCAGCGGCTTTCCATTGCTCGTGCCCTTGCCCGCAAACCCGAAATTCTCATTTTCGACGACTCTTTCTCCGCACTTGACTATAAAACAGACGCTCTGCTCCGTCAAGGACTCGGAAAAAATCTGAAGGACACGACAAAAGTAATCGTTGCCCAACGGATAAGCACAATCAAAGACGCAGATCAAATTATTGTTCTTGAACGCGGTGAGGCAGTGGGAATCGGCACGCACGATGAACTGATGAAGAATTGTTCCGTTTACCGTGAAATTGCTCAATCTCAGCTTACCGCGGCAGAACTGTCATAAGGAGGCAATACAATGAAAAAGACTTTATCTAAAATTTTTAAGTATATGGGAAATTTCCCGTTTGTCATTGTTGCTCTGATTCTTGCGGCGGTATCGGCGGTTATGACCATCATTGCACCGGATAAAATAGGCGAAATTACGAACATTATCTCCGACGGTCTTGTCGGCGGAATTGATATGTCGGCGATTGCGAAAATCGGTTTTTTACTGATTGCGTTTTATTTAATCGGTGCTTTGGCAAGCTTTATTCAGCATTATATTATGGCAACGGTTACGCTGAAAGCATCGAAAAGAATGCGTCATGATTTGACGGTAAAAATCAACAAAGTCCCTCAAAAACAATTCGGCGAAACATCTACCGGCGATATTCTCAGCCGCATCACAAACGATGTTTCCACACTGCAACAAGGTATGACTAACAGTCTGCCTACCATCATCAGTGCCGTTACACAGTTTGTCGGCTGTCTTATAATGATGTTTGTTACCGAATGGCATCTGGCATTAACGTCTGTTTTGATCACTTCGGTCGGCTTGGTACTGATTTTGCTCATTATGAGCCGTTCGCAGAAGCATTTCACCGCAAGGCAGGTATCTCTCGGCGAACTGAACGGTTATATTGAGGAAATGTATTCGGGACACGACGTTGTTCGTATCTCCCGTGCGGAGAAAGACGTTTTGTCCCACTTCGGAAAACTTAATCAAAAAGTCTATGAAGCCAACTGGAAATCTCAGTTTCTTTCCGGTATGATGCAGCCGCTTATGAATGTAATCGGCAACCTCGCTTACGTTGCCGTCTGCGTAATCGGTGCTGCACTTGCCATAAACGGCACTATCAAATTCGGCGTAATTGTTTCCTTTATTCTCTATGTGCGGCTGTTCACCTCGCCTTTGACTCAAATTGCGCAAGGTATGACAAATTTGCAGACCGCAATGGCAGGTGCAAACCGTATCTTTGACTTTTTAGAAGCTGAAGAATTTGAAGACGAAAGCAATAAATGTGCCCACAAAACAGAAGCTGTTGTCGGTGCCGTGGAATTCGACCGTGTTCGGTTTGCTTATCCAGAAAATCCCGATAAGGTGATTATCAAGGATTTCTCCGCAAAAGTAAAACCCGGTCAAAAAGTCGCAATCGTAGGTCCCACCGGTGCGGGCAAAACCACGATGGTGAATCTGCTTATGCGTTTCTTTGAATTAGACGGCGGAAGTATCACCGTGGACGGAACACCGATTCACGACATTCGCCGTGAGGATGTGCACAATATGTTCGGTATGGTTTTGCAAGACACTTGGCTCTTTGAAGGTACCGTGCGTGAAAACCTCGCTTATAACCTTGAAAATGTTACCGACGCGGACATTATGCGTGTGGCGGAAGTTTGCGGCATTGATAAATTTATCCGTTCTTTGCCGCACGGACTTGACACCGTTCTTTCGGAAAGCACGACGATTTCTGCGGGACAGAAACAGCTTCTTACCATTGCCCGCGCCATGCTTCAAGATGCACCGATGCTGATTTTGGACGAGGCAACGTCCTCTGTTGATACGAGAACCGAGGTTATTATTCAGAGAGCCATGGATGAACTGACAAAAGGCAGAACAAGTTTCGTGATTGCGCACAGACTTTCCACCATTCGTAATTCAGACCTTATTCTCGTTATGAAAGACGGTGATGTAATTGAAAGCGGCAACCATGAGGAGCTTATGGCACAAGACGGATTTTATAAATCTCTTTATAACAGCCAGTTTGAACAAACGGCATAATGAAAGTTAAAAATACAAATATATGACGGCTGAACGGTAATACGGCAAACGCGAAAGATTATCCGCATTTCACCGAATCGGCAATACAAAAACGGGCGGTGTGACAAAAGTCACACCGCCCGTTAAAAAACTGTACAGTTTTCGGCTTTTCAAGACAGCCGTTTTACGTGTCTTGCCCAACCGTCGCTTTAAATTTTATTCGTTATTCATAAGCTGGCGCACGTCGTCGCCTACGAAATTCACCGCTTTGTATGTGCCTATAATTCGCGACGCAACGCTTTCGGGATAACGGTCACGCAAGTCGTGAAAATCAAGGTTCGAACTGATAATCGTAGGTACGCCGCGACAAATTCTGCTGTTGATTATGTTATAAAGAACCGAAGTGGTCAGCGACGTCGTAAACTCCGCCCCCAAATCATCGAGAATAAGCAAATCGACATCTATAAGCACGTTTTCCGTGTCCAAATCCTCTGTTCTTCCGAACTTTTCCTTCTCGATTTTATTGAGAAAATTTATAACGGAGCCGTAGAGAACGGTATAACCCTTTTTAATTACCTCATTTGCGATTGCAAGAGAAAGGTGCGTTTTTCCCAACCCCGTACGTCCGTAAAAATAAAGGCTGACGGAATCAAGGTCAAAGGTCTGTGCGTACTTCGTACAGCTTGTATAAACCATACTCATCTTGTTGTAAGGAACAATGCCGTCCGTCTTCTTTTTCGAATAATAATCAAGGTCAAAATCCTCAAAGCACGAAAGTTCCAACGGCGTAGAATTTAAAAGGCTGTTAATCGACAAATCCTTTAAAATTTCTTTATAGCACGAGCAAAGGTTTGTGCCGTAAGAAATATTCAGTCCGTTGTCACGGTTTTCGATGAAACCTGTATCCTTACATTTTTCGCAAGTATATTTCACGTCGCAATAATCGGCGGGAAGATTTAAAGAGCTTAAAAGTTTTCCTCTTTCGCTGCGAAGCATTCTGTTTTTTTCGCATATCTCCGAAAGCTCTTTTTCGGCGCTGTCTTCGGGAAGCGAAAAGACGGAAATAATTGCCATACCCGTTTTTGCGAGTTCTTCTTCTATAAACTGAAACTCCGGATATTTTATACTCAGTTCTCTTTTATGCTCTTGTGCCGTATATTCGGCATCAAGCCTTCTTTTTTTGATAATGTCTATGGCTTTTTCATAGACCTCGGATGAATATGCCATCTTACGCCCTCCTTCTCTTTTTGTTTTTCATAGCTCCGAAATCCTTTGTGTCCTCACGTGCTTGCTTTTCGGCAAGTTCGACGTCAAAGGATGTTTTCTTTTCCGTGTTTTTCTTCTTTTTAGGTGCAAATTTATCTGTACCTTTTTCTATCTCGGCAACGGTGTGCATACCTTGTGAATGCCATTTTTTGATTGTGCCGTTCATGTGACAAACAGTGTTCCAGACTATTCTGCCCGTCTGCTTCTCTTTTTTCATTATGTTAAAGGCTTTTTCAACCTCATCAATGCCGTAGCCCCATCTCAGCCACTCGCAAAACACGTCTAAAACCGCAAACGACGGAACGGACACGTCGTTATTCGTGCGTGCGGCAAGTTCTTTGAACAGTGCAACCGCTTTTTCCGTTTCTCTTATGTAATCGTCGGCGTGCGACAGAGTTAAAATATCGTTTTCAGCCCAATATTTCGCAATTTTAAGTATATCGTTTTGAGATGTTTTTTCAATACTTTTCGCAAAATACAAAAGACAGTTTGCAACGTCGGGCTTTATTCCGTATCTGTATACGACAGCATAAACGGTGCATTGCATACTGTATCCGATGGTACAGCCCAAAATTTCCTGTGCTTCGTTGAAAAGCCGTCTGATTGAACCGTTTTTCTTCAGAATTTTTCCTATTTCTTCTTGAGTCGGGTTTGTAAACTGAATTTCCGGCAAAGGCATTTTTACTTTTTGCTTTAATTCTTCACGCTGTGCTTCGGTCTTTTCGAATTTGTCTTGTGATTGTGTCGAAAGAATGCCGAAGTCTTGCCAAAATTCGACCGACTCCTCAACTGCGGCTTTTGAGAGATTTGTTGTTGCGGTTAACTCATCAACGGTAATTTGCGGATTTTTGAAAATCGCAATTATAACCTTAAGCTGTTCACCACTTGCGAATTTAAGTGCCTTATCGGCAATTTCCGTCGGCAAAGAAAACATTGAAGAATAAACTTTAGGCTCAATGGCAAACATAACTTCTCTCCTTTCACAGTTTAATTATGGGGAATAAGTATATCATATTTTTTATGCTTTTGCAATCACTAATTCGCCGTTTATTTTTACATCCGTCTTCGTTTCGGGTAAATTGTTGACTTTACGGGACTAAAGATATATAATTATTTTAATAATCTCTTACACGGGAGTGAGCTATATGGGTATTACAAAATCATTTTTCGGCACAACAGCCGACGGCAGAAAAGTCGACGCTTTTCTTATTGAAAACAACAACAATATGAAGATAAACCTTATTACATACGGTGCGACTCTTCAAAGTGTCCTCGTAACCGACAAGACCGGTAAAGAAATTGATATTCTTTTGGGCTTTGACGATATCGAAGGCTTTGAGGAACGTCACGATTATCAAGGTATGATTGTCGGCCCCGTTGCAAACAGAATTTCAAAAGGCGGACTTACCATCGACGGTAAAAGATTTCCCGTGACAACTACTCACGGTGACGTAACGCTTCACAGCAACGGTGAATTTTCAACTGCCGTCTGGGATGCGATTATCGTAGACAGCGATGCCGTTGAGTTTTCATATTTCAGTGCCGACGGCACCGAAGGATTCCCCGGAAACAAAAAGATTACGGTAAGATATACCCTTACCGACAAAAATGAAATCATTATTGATTACACTGCCGTTTCCGACAAGAAAACAGCATTCAACATTACAAACCACGCATATTTTAATCTTAAAGGTTATGACGGCGGAACAATTCTCGACCATACTCTTTACGTTAACGCCGACAGTTTTACCCCTATGGGTGAAGGTCTTGTTCCCACCGGCGAAATTAGAGATGTAACGGGAACTCCGTTTGATTTCAGAGAGCCTAAGCTCATCGGCAGAGATATAAATCTCGATGACGAACAGTTAAAGGCAGGCAACGGCTATGACCACAATTTCTGCCTTAACGATTATAACAAAGACGTTCGTCTTGTTGCCACCGCCACCGCCGAAAACGGTGTTCGACTTGACTGCTTGACGGATTTACCGGGCGTTCAGCTCTACGTCGGCAATTTCCTTGAAGGTAAAATCGGTAAAGCCGGTGTTCCCATGGAATTCCGTTCCGGTTTCTGCCTTGAAACACAGTATTATCCGAACGCAACAAACACCCCGTCGTTTATCAACTGCGTTTTCGACAAAGACGAAACAGTTAAAACAACAACAATATATAAAGTTACCGTATAAAAATCCGCCGCTGATCTTCAAATTGCCGATGTAACACATTTTTCCCTTCTCCATAGAATGTAATGTAAGTTAAAACGGAAGGGGGAAATGAGAATGTGTAACTTCTTCGGTAACAACTCTTGGTTGATTGTAATTATCATCTTAATTCTTCTTACTGATGGTAATAACGGTTGCTGCAACAACGGCTGCAACAATGACTGCGGCTGCTGCTAATGTGAAAAACAAATGATTTCGGCGGGTAATGGATTTCCGTTACCCGCTTTTATTTGGTGATTATATGAGCTTTTACGAAATTGACAACTCACCCGAAAAGGCATTGCTTATCTGCATTGATACCGGAGATTTTGACGCCGAAGCATCGACACTGGAGCTGAAGCTTTTAGCCGAAAGTGCCGGTGCCGAAGTTCACGGTATCATTATACAGCGCCGTGTGTCTCCGGACGGTGCGACGTTTATAGGCAAAGGCAGACTTATTGAAGCGCGTGATTTTTGTCAAAACTCGGAAATTGACCTTATTATCTGTGACGGTGAACTGACTCCGTCGCAGATACGAAACATAGAAAATTTTACGCATGTGCGTGTTGTTGACCGCACACAGCTGATACTTGACATATTTGCACTCCGTGCCAAAACAAAAGAAGGTAAACTTCAAGTCGAGCTTGCTCAAATGAAGTACGCTCTGCCGCGTCTTACAGGTAAGGGCAAAGAGCTTTCCCGTCTCGGAGGCGGCATCGGTACACGCGGTCCCGGTGAAAGTAAACTCGAAAGTGACCGCCGTCACATTATGCGCAGAGTCCAATCTCTTCAAGAACAGTTGGACGAAGTTGAAAAAAGGCGTGCCGTTCTTCGCCGCCGACGTGAGAAAAATGACATTATCACCGTAGCGCTTGTCGGTTATACAAATGCCGGAAAGTCCACACTTATGAATGCGTTGACCGATGCCGGCGTTCTTGCCGAGGACAAGCTTTTCGCAACGCTCGACCCTACTGCACGGCGTCTTGAACTGCCGAACGGACAAGAGGTTATGCTCATCGACACCGTCGGATTTATAAGCCGCCTCCCCCACGACTTAGTCAAGGCGTTTAAATCAACACTTGAAGAAGCCGCAACAGCCGACGTGGTTTTAAATGTTTGTGATGCCTCCGACGAAAAATGCGGTGAGCATATTCAAATCACACGTGATATTTTAAAAGATTTAGGTTGTAAGGGCGACAACGTAATAACCGTTATGAACAAGTGTGACAAAGCGGAGAACATATTTGACTTGCTAACGTTCGGAAAAACCGTTATGATAAGCGCGTTAAACGGCACAAATCTCGACTTGCTTTTAAAAGAAATCGAGCAAAATCTTGAACTTAAGCAAATAACTTTGAATTTGCTTATTCCCTTTTCCGACGGTTCCGAAGTTAACTTTTTAAGGACAAACGCGCAAATTTTAAGCGAAGAATACACACCGGACGGAACGCTGCTCAAGGTAACAATTTCAACAAAGATTTCCGACAGATTTCAAAAGTACTTAACGGAATAAAACAAAGCCTCACAAGGTTTAAATCCCTGTGAGGCCATTTTTATTTCAAAACGGGAGTCCCTTGTTCGTCGAACCGTACTTTTCTGATTCTCGCATGACGGCAAGGGTCATAAAGAGGTTCTTCGCAGTACGTTCCGCACTTTTTTTCAAAATGAGAATCGGGACGTGCGTGATAAACGATAAGCAAATCTCCGTTTTCGTCTATAACAAAACTGTTGTGTCCCGGTCCCGCCTCGTCGGTTAAGTCCGACGTTTGAAGTACGGGTTTGTCGCATTTTGTCCAGCTGCTTTTATTCATTAAATCGTCGTTGCGATCGGCATATACCATTCCCATACAGTACTCGGCACCCGTACCCGACGCCGAAAAGAAAACGTATATCTTATCCTCCGTTTTTAAAACACTCGGCCCTTCGTTAACGCGATGTCGAACGGTTTCCCAGTCGTATTCCGGCTCTGTCAAAACAATCGGCTTTGACGTGAGTCTGTTTGGCATTAAAGGGTTGATTTCCGCCATAAACAATGACGAATCCTTGAGTTTTTCAGCCCATATCACATAATGTTTTCCGTTGTTTTCAAAGTATGTCATATCGAGTGAAAACGAAGAAAAAGAAGATGTGTCGTCACAACAAGCCTGCATTTGTCCGAGTTCTGTCCAATTATCGTTCATAGGGTTTTCCCCGTCACATACAAGTACAAACGGACGAATGTTCCAAATTGCCTCTTTTTCTCCGGCGGCAAAGAAAATATACCACTTGCCGACAATAAAATGAATTTCGGGAGCCCATATATGCCGTGACATTACGCCCTCTTTGTGAGCCGTCCATATCGTCTTTTCAAAAGCCGTTGCGAGACCCGTGACGGTTTCGCTTTTTCTCAGAATTATTCTGTCATAGCCGTTATCCGCATTCAGATAAGCGGGATATGAGGCTGTAAAATAATAGCTTCCGTCCGGCCCCTTTACAATGTAAGGATCCGCACGTTCGAGTATAAAAGGATTCGGATAATCTTGCATAATACCACCTATAAAGCTTGTTTTTCTTATCTTCAAACTTTCGATTTCGTTTGCCGACGACTCATAACTAAAGTTATTTTTTTGTCTGCCGTTTGCCTATATTTTATACCAATTCAATAACCGTGTCAATTAAAGCCGCCACGATGTAACAAACGACTTTCGGTATATACCATTAATGTTTATTTTCCTGTAATTTCGAAAGAAAAAGTTGACAAAGTGACACTGTTGTTATACAATATCCTTGACGGTGGGGATAATTGTGATTTACGACATTTTTAAACACATAATCGAAATTGAAGAAAAACAGATTGAAACCTACGGCATAGTTGTGCGAAACGGAGACAAAACGGAAAGAACCGTTTTTGACGTGTCCGAAAGCCACGATGCCGTGCTGTCCCTTGTCAATAGGTTAAATGCCGGCAAAGTCGAACTTGTTCATTTGGACTCTGTTTTAGAAGATTTCTTTGACACAAACACGTAAAAAGCAATTACCGTACCAAAACAAAAAAAGCGACTGCAAATGTGTCCAAATACATTTACAGTCGCTTTTGCATTTTTATCTGCCTAAATCCTATTTTTTTCGCTGTACATTGCACCGCCGATGATAAGCATCGCACCGACAATTTGTAACGGCAACATTGTTTCTTTCAAGAAGATTACCGAAAAGAGTACAGCAGACAAAGGTTCTAAATATCCGAAAACAGCAACTGTCTGTACCTTTAATTTCCCGATAGACGAAAAGTAAAAATAACAACCGATGCCCGTATTCAGCAGACCGAGTATAAAAATCGGCGCTATACTCGTCGATGCAATTTGCATAGTGTAACCTTGCTTTAAGCCTACAAATACAGCAACCGTTAAAAATGCAATGATAAGTTGCAAAGCGGAGTTTTCAAGTCCGACTATGTCTTTAGCTTTTTTATTGCCAATAACCATAAAAGCATACATAACGGCGGAGAGCAGACCGCAGTTAATGCCAAACAAATCGCCTTTTCCGTCAAATGCGTTTCCGTTTATAAATATAACACCGATAATTACCGAAAGAAAGCCGACAACTTTATTAGCTGTAAGTTTCTCCTTGAACAGTATCGGAGATAAAGCCATTACAATAACAGGACCGCAATAATATAAAAGTGAAGCAATGCTGACACCTATACGAGCGTATGCTTCGTATAGAAACATCCAACTTGTACCCATTGCAATACCCGAAACTGTAAGGAACAGAAACTGTTTTTTATGCTTGTAAAAAGTCAATTTTTCACCGCTGATAAAGAATATTGAAATCAGCAGAAGGCTACCTAAAAATGTGCGAAGCAGCACGATATTTTGACTGTTCAAGTCAATAAAACTCGCCACAATACCGTTCGAACCGAACAGTAACAAGGCTAATATATATTTAAAAAAAGCTTTATTATTCATACGATACCCCTTGTTTTTAAATTAAAAACAGTATATCATAATATCAGTCATAACAAAATCAAATGTTTGTAATAATTAAAATCACATTTTAGAATAGGTGCTTTTTATGGATATGAATTTGCAAAAATATCTTACATTTGTAAAAGCGGTGGAATATGGCAGTTTTACAAAAGCGGCGGAAATATTAAACTATACACAATCGGGTGTCAGCAGAATGATAGCCGATCTTGAAAAAGAATGGGGCATAACGCTCCTTGAACGAAGCAAATACGGTGTAAAACCTACAAGTGACGGTATGAAACTGTTGCCATACGCTCAAAGCCTTTGTGCCGATTTTGGCAGGCTGAAAATGCAAGTTGATGAATTAAACGGGCTGCAATCGGGACTGATCCGCATCGGTACATTTTCAAGTGTTGCGACTCATTGGTTGCCGAATATTATAAAAGAATTTCAAAAAGACTTCCCGAACATAGATTATGAACTTCTGCTTGGAGACTATACCGAGATAGAAGAATGGATACACATAGGCAGAGTAGATTGCGGCTTTTTGCGATTGCCTACACACGCCGAATTTGAAACTATATTTTTAGAGGAAGATAAACTGATGGCAATAATTCCCGAAAACCATCCGCTAAAAGATTGCAATAAATTTCCTATAACTGCTCTTTGCAATGAGCCTTTTATGCTTCTTGAAAAAGGTGCAAAGTCAGAAATATCCGAAATATTTGAGCGTAACAATCTAACTCCCAATGTGAAATTTACAACTTGGGATGATTACGCAGTAATGTCTATGGTGGAAAGCGGTCTCGGAATTGCTATACTTCCGAAGCTCATATTAAAGAGATTACCGTACAAAATCATCGCAAAAGAGCTTGACGTTCCGGCGTACCGTAATATCGGCCTCGCACTACGTGATAAGGGATCCGTCTCACTTGCGGTGAAACGATTTATTGAATATCTGCAGTACAGATAATTTTTTCGGACAAATTGATTATACGGTTGCGAACGATGTAACTTTTCAAAGCACAAACACTAATGCAATAAAAATGACCGAAAGCGGAGTTTTCCTCTGCTCTCGGTCAAAATTTCGGTCGAGCGAAACTTTTAATATCCGAACTAATTGAAAACGAGTCCGAACCTAAAAAGTTCGGACTTGCTTATTTTGGCAACAGTTGATAAAAATGATACGGTTCCAAAAGGTTACACAGGGTTTCAATTTCAAAGCGAAACTCTCTAACAGAAAGTGAAACTATGCTAATCAGTTGGATAAATGTGAATTTGCTTAGCATTTTTTGCAATAAAGTTTTGGTCAATAAATCCTTTTGCACGATAACCC